>JAZKGU010000046.1:0-24898 GCA_040385745.1 Pseudomonadota bacterium | reverse complement strand
AGTGCTCAGCCCGTGTAGCTTTTCTGGAGCTGACCCCGGCTGGTGTTGCGTGTTTTGGTTGGATGCCGAACAGATTGCGCGGGAACGAAGACGTATTGTTGACCGATGGGCGCAATTTACATCGGAATTTCAGGCTGGCGATACGAACCGTGGCGCGGGGTGTTCTATCCGGACGACCTGACTCAGGACCGCGAACTGGAATTCGCTTCGCGCCAGCTCCCCTCCATCGAACTCAATGGCTCGTTCTACGCGTTGCAAAAGCCCGATAGCTACGCCGCCTGGTACGACGCCACCCCGCCCGGCTTCATGTTCAGCGTAAAGGGCAATCGCTTCATCACCCACGTCAAGCGTTTGCGCGATATCGATGGGCCGGTAGCCAATGTGCTCGCCTCGGGCGTGTTCAATCTGCGCGAGAAGCTCGGACCCTTCCTGTGGCAGCTGCCGCCCAATTTCAAGTTCGATCCTGAGATCGTCGAGCACTTTCTCAGCCTGCTGCCGCACGACACCGACGAAGGGCTGGAACGGGCCCGCCAGCATGAACCGCGCATGGCTGGCAAGGTGGCGCTAGATGTAGGCAAAAAACGCAAGCTGCGCCACGCGCTCGAAGTACGCAACGACAGTTTCATCGACAAGCGCTTCATTGCGCTGCTGCGCAAGTACAAGGTGGCCATGGTGGTGGCCGACACGGCCGGGAAATGGCCCGACTTCGAGGACGTGACGGCCGATTTCATGTACCTGCGCCTGCACGGCGCCGAAGAGCTCTACGCAAGCGGATACTCCGACGAAGCGCTCGACGACTGGGCCGCGCGGATTCGCGCCTGGAGCACCGGCGGGCAGCCTGCCAATGCCAGACTGATTTCATCGACGGCGCCACCCAAACGCGCCAGCCGCGACGTGTTCTGCTACTTCGACAACGACATCAAGGTCAAGGCCCCATTCGATGCCAGGAAGCTGATCGCCAGGCTGGGTCTGACGCTGCCTACAGATTAGTCGTGCGCTTTGCGCAGCATGATCACGCGCTTGCCGGAAGCAGCTTGCGGCGTATGGCAGGCCTTGCAGGTGTCGCACCCGCTGCCGCATCCCTTGCTCGCCGGGCGAGCCCATTTGCGCCATACATAAAATAGTGCGGCCGCCACAATCAGCGCCACGATCAGCTTGTCCATTCTTGGTCAGCCTCCCAGCGCCAGCGCGATGCGGTAGGTGATGAAAGATGCCGCGTACGCCAGTGCGAACATGTAGGCGGCCATATACAGCGGATAGCGAATGCTGTTGGTCTCGCGCCGCACCACGGACAAAGTCGACAGGCACTGCGGCGCGAATACGTACCACGCCAGCAGCGACAAGGCGGTGGCCAGGCTCCAGGAGCCGGCGATAATCGGCGTGAGCGACGTGGCCAGCTCGTCGCCCGTTTGGGACAGGGCATACACCGTGCCGAGCGCGCCGACCGCCACTTCACGCGCCGCCATGCCCGGCACCAAAGCTATGCAGATCTGCCAGCCGAATCCGATCGGCTCGAATATTACCGCGAGCGCGCGGCCCAGCATGCCCGCCACGCTGTAATAGATGGGCGGATTAACCGCGCCTTCGGGCGCGCCCGGGAATGTCGAGAGCACCCACAGCAGCACCATGAGCGCGAGGATGATAGTGCCTACACGGGTCAGGAAAATCTTGGCGCGTTCCCACAGGCTGATGGCAAGGTTGCGCAGATGTGGCCAGTGATAGGCGGGCAGCTCGAGCATCAGCGGCTGCTGGGTCTTGCTGCCCATGCTGCGCTTGAATATCCATGCTACCGCCATCGCGCCGAGGATGCCCGCCAGGTACAGCACGAACAGCACCAGCCCTTGCAGGTTGACCATGCCGCCCACTTCGCGGCTGGGGATGAAGGCGGCGATGATCAGCGCATACACCGGCAGCCGCGCCGAACAGGTCATCAGCGGCGCGATCATGATCGTCACCAGGCGGTCGCGCGGATTTTGGATGGTGCGCGCGGCCATGACGCCCGGGATGGCGCAGGCAAAACTGGACAGCAGCGGGATGAAGGCGCGTCCCGACAATCCCACCCCGCCCATCAGGCGGTCAAGCAAAAAGGCAGCGCGCGGCAGGTAGCCGCAGTCTTCGAGCACCAGGATAAAGAAGAACAGGATCAGAATCTGGGGCAGGAACACCAGCACGCTGCCCACGCCGCCCAGGATGCCTTCGATCATGAGGCTGCGCAGCAGACCGTCACTCATCTGCGCCCCCAGCCAGGTACCGACTGCATCAACGCCAGCGGTGATCAGTTCCATCGGCACGACGGCCCAGCTGAATACTGCCTGGAATACCAGGAACATCAGCGCGGCCAGCAGCATGGGGCCCACCAGCGGATGCAGCACCACGTTGTCGATCTGGTCGGTCAGCGTGCCGGTGTCGTTGGCGTAGCTGGTACAGCGCGCCAGAATGCGGCGTACTTCGCGCTGGGTGTCTTCGACGCTGATGGCGTCGATGGCCGACAGCGGCAAAGCCTTGGCCGGCGCGCCCTCGGGCATCTGGTCCAGTACTGCAAGCAGGTCAAGTTCGCCACCGGCTTGGACTGCCACGGTTTCCACCACCGGCATGCCGAGCTCCTGCTCGAGCAGGGCGGTATCGATGGCGATGCCGCGCTTTTTTGCGACGTCGACCATGTTCAGGGCCAGCACCATCGGCATGCCGAGGCGCTTGATCTCCAGGACCAGGCGCAGGTTCAGGCGCAAATTGGTCGCATTGACGACGCACACTATCGCATCCGGTATCTGCTCGCCTTCTCGCAGTCCGGCCACCACGTCGCGCGTGACCGCTTCGTCCGGAGTAGTGGCCGACAGGCTGTACGCGCCCGGCAAATCAAGCACCCGCCATGCACGTCCACGCGGCGAGGTGAAGCTGCCTTCCTTGCGTTCGATGGTGACGCCGGCGTAGTTGGCCACTTTTTGGCGCGCGCCAGTGAGTCGGTTGAACAGCGCGGTTTTGCCGCAATTGGGATTGCCGAGCAGGGCGATCAGCGGCGCCTGGCCGGCGGAAACGGCGGTGCCCATGCCTTACTCCGGAGCTACCGAGATCAGGGCGGCTTCAAAGCGGCGCAGCGCAAAGGTGGACTGCCCTACGCGCACGGCCAGCGGTTCGCCCCCCGGGACGCCGCGTTTGAGCATGCG
Organism: Pseudomonadota bacterium; assembly: GCA_040385745.1. GTDB lineage: Bacteria > Pseudomonadota > Gammaproteobacteria > Burkholderiales > Burkholderiaceae_D > Telluria_A. The sequence goes on along the minus strand of JAZKGU010000046.1, from coordinate 21,734 downwards.
AATCGGTTCCCCCGGCACAAAGCCCAGCTCCATCAGCCGGCGCGCCACGTCGATGCCGACATCGGGCCCGCCTGGGGCGATGTGAACCACGGTTGCGCTATGCCCAGAGGGCAGCGCATCGAGGGTAATCAGAGCGGGGGACAGGGTCATGGTGGTACTCGGACAATAAAGTTCTGATTCTTGTTGAATGTCCACATCATAAACGTAAATGCGAATTATTTGTATTTAGATTGCGTAAACCGCTTGCATCCAATGTCGAGTTGGGACAGAATACTAATCGTAATGAGAGTGATTCTCATTATAGAAATTCAGTCAAGCTTGCAAGTGACATTCAACAAAGTAAACGGGAAGGTGCATCAATGATTGTCTGTGTCTGCAATAACATCTCCGACCGCGAAATTCGTCAGGCAGTCGATCTGGGCCTGTCCACCATGGCCGAACTGCGCCAGGACCTGGGCGTGGCGACCTGCTGCGGCAAGTGCGCCAGCTGCGCCAAGCAGGTGCTGAACGCCCACCTGGACAGCAAAATCCAGGCAGTCGAACTATCGTTCCGCGCTTCCAGCACCCAGGCAGCTTAAGCACCATGAGCGCCCTCGCCTTCTCCACCGGCCCCGACCTGGGCGATGCCCGCGCGGCGCTGGAGAAGCTGCGCACCTCGTTAGGCCCGCTGGCCATGGTGCTGCTGGCGCATGCCATCCTGTTCTACTTTATCTACGCAGGCCTGCTCACGCGCCTGGTCGACGTCGCCATGCCGCAGCCGGTCATGGTCAGCTTTGTAGCACCCGAACCACCTAAAACCCCGCCGCCACCCAAGACCGAACCCATGGTCAAGCTGGCCCCGCCGGTACTGCCAAGCGTGCCTGTGCCCGTGGTGCAGGTGGCGCTGCAGCCCAATGTCATCAGCGTCACCCACGCTCCGCCGCCGCCCGAAAAAGCAGCGCCCGTGCTTGCAGCTCCGGTCGCGCCCCCCGCGCCCGCGCCGGTCGCCAGCGGCCCCAAGACCATCACGTCCGGCGTCACCTTCATCCAGGAGCCGCAGCCGGTCTATCCGCAGATGTCCAAGCGCATGGGCGAGCAGGGCAAGGTTGTTTTGCGCATTCTGGTCAATGAAAAAGGCGCGCCCGACCAGGTGACGGTGCAGACCTCGTCGGGCTTTTCGCGTCTCGACGAAGCCGGCCGCCAGGCCGCCATGCGGGCGCTGTTCAAGCCCCACGTCGAAGATGGGCGCGCAGTGCCCGTGTACGTCCTCATCCCGCTCAATTTCCAGCTGAGCTGATAGCAGCGGCCCAAGCAGCGGCCGCAGTGTCATCGAAGGCATGCGCCTATCGCCATCGCCCTTCGTTTGCTATCATGTCCATTACACCCCCACTTTAGAAAGATTCCCATGAAGGGCGATAAGAATGTCATCCGCTTGCTCAACGCACAGCTGACCAATGAGCTGTCCGCGATCAACCAATATTTCCTGCATGCGCGGATGTATCGTCACTGGGGCCTGGAAAAGCTGGCCAAGAAGGAGTACGAGGAATCCATCGGCGAGATGAAGCATGCCGACAAGCTGATCGACCGCATCCTGACCCTCGACGGCCTGCCCAACCTGCAGGCGCTGCACAAGCTGCTGATCGGTGAATCGACCCAGGAAATGCTCGAGTGCGATCTGCAGCTCGAACAGGCTGCCCAGGTCACGGTCAAGGAAGGCATTGCCGCCGCCGAAGTGGCGGCCGATTATGTGTCGCGCGACTTGCTGCTGATGATTTTGGAAGACACGGAGGAACATATCGACTGGCTCGAAACCCAGCTCGACCTGATCGTCAAGGTCGGCATCCAGAACTACCTGCAGTCGCAGATGGCTTCCGAGTAGAGCTCTCAGGTGGCGCCAACGCCACCGAGTTTCACTAGTATCACTACTGCGGCGCGGTGTCCTTGAACGAGGGCCGCTCCGACAGTTTGTCGAACAGCCTGGCCAGATTGGGGTAATCCTCGCGCCAGGCGATCTCGGGGAAGCGGAATGCAAGCCATCCCAGGCACGATCCTACGGCGACATCTGCCAACGTGTAATGGTTGCCCTTACAAAAGGGCGACTCGCCCAGGTTGGTCGACATGACGGCCAGCCCCGCATGCACCTTGCCCATCTGACGCTCCATCCAGGCCGCACTTTGCTCGGCTACGGGGCGCAAGGTTCGCTCAAGCCGGACCAGTACCGCCGCGTCGAGCACGCCGTCGGCCAGCGCTTCCCACACCTTGACATCGGCCCGGTCGCGCCCGTTCGGCGGCAGCAGCTTGCATACCGGCGTGAGGGTATCGAGGTACTCGACAATCACGCGTGAATCGTACAGCGCGCTGCCGTCCTCCATGATCAGGCAAGGCACTTTGCCCAGTGGATTGGAGAGATGGATTCTGGTCTCGGCGGTCCAGACATTTTCCAGTTCATAGCCGTAATCGAGCTTTTTTTCAGCGAGGACAACCCGTACCTTGCGGACGAACGGACTGGCCAGGGAACCGATGAGTTTCATAGAGGCTGACAGTGGTCGATTGGCCCACAGTATAGCATCGCGTATGGACGCACTGGCCTGCCGGAACAGCCCTGGGGTGCGGCCACAACATCGGCTTGACAAGTCCGCCGGTGGTAAAATTCCGGTTTTGCTGCAACGCAGACGCCCTATTTTCCCTCTCCATAAGTGTCCCCCCATGACCTCTACCGCCCCCTACTCCACGCTGTCGGCCCTGTCTCCCCTGGACGGGCGCTACGCCGCCAAGACCGACAAGCTGCGCCCGATCCTGTCCGAAGCGGGCTTCATGCATCACCGCGTCAAAGTCGAGATCTCCTGGCTGCAGGCGCTGTCGGAGGCAGGCCTGGCGGAAATCAAGCCGTTTTCGGCCGAGGCAAGCGCCCTGCTCGACAAGATGGCCGCCGATTTTTCGGAAGCCGATGCGGCCCGCATCAAGGCCATCGAAGCGGTGACCAATCACGACGTCAAGGCGGTCGAGTACTGGCTCAAGGAACAGGTCAAGGACGTGCCGGAACTGCTGGCTGCCACCGAATTCATCCACTTTGCCTGCACCTCGGAAGACATCAACAACACTTCGCACGGCATGATGCTCAAGGCCGCGCGTGACGGCGTGATGCTGCCGGCCCTGCAGGCGCTGATCGACAAGCTGACATCCATCGCGCACGCCAACGCCGCGCTGCCGATGCTCTCGCGCACCCACGGCCAGACCGCCAGCCCGACCACGCTCGGCAAGGAAATGGCCAACGTGGTGGCGCGCCTGCAGCGCGCGGTCAAGCGCATCGCCGAGGTGGAAATTCTGGGCAAGATGAACGGCGCGGTCGGCAACTACAACGCCCACCTGTCAGCCTATCCCGAGATGGACTGGGCAGCGTTTTCAAAGAACGTGATCGAGCAGCGCCTTGGCCTGACCTTCAACCCCTATACCATCCAGATCGAGCCGCACGACTACATGGCCGAGCTGTTCGATGCTATTGCGCGCACCAACACCATCCTGCTGGATCTGAACCGCGACATCTGGGCTTATATCTCGTTGGGATACTTCAAGCAGACCACCAAGGCTGGCGAAATTGGCTCCTCGACCATGCCGCACAAGGTCAACCCGATCGACTTTGAAAATTCCGAAGGCAACCTGGGCTTGGCCAATGCAGTGCTCAAGCACATGGCCGAGAAACTGCCGGTGTCGCGCATGCAGCGCGACCTGACCGATTCGACCGTGCTGCGCAATATCGGGGTCGGGTTCGGCTACGCCTTGCTGGCCTACGACAGCTGCCTGCGCGGCCTGAACAAGCTGGAAGTCAATGCCCAGCGCCTCGAGCAGGATCTGGATGCGAACTGGGAAGTGCTGGCCGAGCCGGTCCAGACCGTGATGCGGCGCTACGGGATTGAAAATCCGTACGAGCAGTTGAAGGAACTCACGCGCGGCAAGGGCATTTCAAAAGATGCGCTGCGCGAATTCGTCGGCACGCTGGCGATTCCGCAAGATGCCAAAGACCTGCTGCTGGCGATGACGCCGTCGAACTACGTCGGCATCGCCGAAAAGCTCGCGCGCGCCATCTAGGTTCCGTAAGCGAACCCGGTTCTCCGGGTTTTAGAACGTGCGCCACACCAGCTTGACAGCCAGCTCGCGCCCGACTTGGGTGCGGGTCGCTGCCTGGCCGAACTCGGCGTGGCCGCCGTTCAAATTATGTCCTGTAATCGACAACTCCAGCTCCGGCCGCAGTCGCCAGCCGAAGCGGGCGTCGATGGCGGTGTAAGCCGGCACCGCCGGGTTGTCCAGCGCGCCCACCTTGCGCACGCCCACTTCCAATTCCTTGTCGCTGGCAAGATTGAACGTCGAACGCAGCAGCGCTGTGTGGGACGGATCCTTGCGCGCCGTGCCGGGACCGGCCGTGTCGTTGCTACCCGCCTTGAGCCGAAATCGCTGGTGCAGGGCGACCAGGCCGGCACTGAGGCGCCAGTTGCTTGCCACTTGGGCGCTACCCCACATCTCGATCCCGCTCGCCTTGCCTTCCATCAAGCTGCCGAAGGTAACAAATGTTTGGCTGGGATCGACTTCCTGGGTGCGCAGATGGTCATAGCGGTTGTGAAAAGCGGTAACCGAGAACGAGGTGCCCGCCATCGGCTGGCCCCGATAGCCCAACTCCAGCACCTTGGCCACTTCGGAGCGCACTTGCGCGCCGCCGCGCAGCAGGAAGGGCGGACTGCCGGGAATGAAGGCGTCGACGTCCAGCCGCGAAGGCGCGCGCACGGTGCGCGACAGGCCGCCCCACACGGTATGGCCGGGCGCCGCCGACCAGGCCAGGCGCGTGGTCGGGAGTAGTTCGACACCGGTGTAGGGATTGCGTTCGACGCGGGCGCCGAGCGTCAGGTGCAGGTCTTCGCGCAGCGCGATCTCGTCCTGGGCAAACAGGCTGGACCAGGTCTGGCTGAGCTGCTCGGGCAGGAAGGCGACGATGGCGCCGTTGCTCACTTCGTCCCAGGAGCGGCGGTAATTGGCGCCCCACACCATCCGGTGCGCGCCGGTCGGCACCAGCGCATGCTGGAACTGCAGGTCGATAATATCAAGGTCTTCGGAAAAGATGGGCACCACAGCGCGGCGGGTGCGGTCGGCGTAGGCTTGCAGCGAGACGCTGGCGCCGCCTTCGAGCGAACGCGTCCACAGCCCGGTCAGGTTGATGCCGCTCGATACGATGGGACCGAGCACCGGGTTCAGGCCCGTCACCGACAGCAAGCCCGGCGCGGGCTGATCGGCCCTGCCGCGGTAGGCATTGCCATGCACGCTGAAACGGTCCTCGCCGCTGCTGCTGTCATGGCGAAACCCGAGCTGCGACTGGTGGCGCGAGTCGTCCACTGGCGCGCCGCTGGCCAACTCGGTAGGGCGATGATCAAGGTACTTGCCGTAGACCCGCAGATTGCCGCTGCCATAACGGAACGCGGTATCGACTCCGCGGCTCCCCGCGCGCAGCGAGGCCAGCGTGCCGGCCGTGTCGCGCGCGCTGCGCGTGGTGATGTTGATGACGCCGTTGACGGCGTTCACGCCCCACAGCGTGCCGCCCGGTCCGCTGATGACTTCGATGCGATCGATGTCTTCCATTACCAGATCCTGGACATCCCAGAACACCCCAGAAAACAGGGGCGTGTAGACCGAGCGGCCATCTATCAGGACCAGCAGCTTGTTACCCACACTATTGTTGCTGCCGTTCAGGCCGCGCGCGCTGATGCTGAAGCCGTAGCCGGTGCCCTGGGCCACGTGCAGATTGGGCGCCAGGCGCAGGGCGTCGGTCAGGCTGGCGGCGCCGGCGCGCCGAATGTCGTCGGCCGTGATGACGAAAACCGACGCCGCGGCGGCAGCCAGTTGCTGTGGCCGCTTGGATACGGAGGTCACCTGAATATTGGCCAGCTCTTCAATGGAAAGGTCGGCAATTTCCTGGGGCAGCGCCACTTCGGCAAGCGCTGGCAGCGCGACCAGCAAGGCGGCGTAGGGAATCAGTCGTCGGAGCCGAACAGTCATGAATGCGTCCAAAAATAATGCGTAGTGTAAATGAAAACATTATCAACTATAAATTGCTACCGTGTGTAAATTGTGTCTTGCGCTGACGACAGCATTTTCTGGCCCGTGGTAATCTCAGCCCGCAAGCGACGATTTTGTTTCTTTGGTATATTAGTCCTAACACGTACTACTTTCGGAGCCGGCATGCAACGCTATACCAGGACCGCCATGGCATTCCACTGGCTCATCGCGTTGATGATCATCGGCTCCTTCACGATGGGACTGGTGATGACCGATATCCCGGGCATTACGCCGACCAAGCTCAAGTATTATTCCTGGCACAAATGGGCCGGCGTCACTATCTTGGCCCTGGCCACACTGCGCCTGCTTTGGCGCCTTGCCCATCCCGCCCCACCGTATCCAGCCAGTATGCCAAGCTGGCAAAAAAGCGCCGCCAACGGTTTGCATGGCCTGCTTTACGTGCTGATGTTCGCGGTGCCGCTGTCAGGTTATCTGTACACCTTGTCGGCAGGTATTCCAGTCGTGTACTTTGGCCTGTTCCAGTTGCCAGTGATCATAGACGCCAACCCTGAACTCAAGCCCGTGCTCAAATCCGTGCATTACTGGCTCAATATGACTTTGGCCGCCGGCGTTGCTATCCACGTTGCGGCCGCGCTCAAGCATCACTTTATCGAACGCGACGGCGTGCTCAAGCGCATGCTCCCGTTCGCCTAGTTCTTACCGGAGACACCATGAACAATACCAAGGCCACTTTTCTGGCCGCAATGCTCGGCGTGGCGCTCGCTGCCAGCGCCGCTCCCCTCAAGACCGATCCTTCCAAGAGCACGGTTTCGGCCGTCTTCAAGCAGATGGGGGTGCCTGTCGAAGCGAAATTCAAGACTTTCAGCGCGCAGATCGACTTCGACCAGGCCAAGCCCGACCAGGCCAGGGCCAGTGTGGAAATCGATACCGCCAGCCTGGACCTGGGCGAAGCTGATATGAACAAGGAAGTGGCCAAGAAGGACTGGTTCAATTCAGCCCAATTTCCCAAGGCCACTTTCGTGTCGAGCGCCATCAAACAGGCGGCGCCAGGCATTTTGCGCGTGAGCGGCAAACTCTCGATCAAGGGCAAGGCGGCCGATGTCAGCTTTCCACTGACGATCAAGACCGAAGCGGGCAAGCAAGTGTTCGAAGGCGCCTTGCCGATCAAACGTCTGGCCTACAACATTGGCGAAGGCGAATGGAAAGACACCAGCATGGTGGCCGATGACGTCGTCATCAAATTCCGCGTCACTGCGGCGCAATAATTACTCTCACATCAAGGAATCCCATGAAATTGAAAAGCATTTTGGCTGTCCTGCTGGCCGGTAGCGCGGTGACCGCCTTCGCCGCCCCCGAGGTCTACACCATCGATCCGAACCACACTTACCCAAGTTTCGAAGCCGACCACATGGGAATTTCGGTATGGCGCGGGAAATACAAGAAGACCAGCGGCACCATCACGCTGGACCGCGCCGCCAAGTCGGGCGCTGTCGATATCCTGATCGATGCAGATTCCATCGATTTCGGCCACGACGGCATGACGGCCCACGCTAAAAAGGAAGACATTTTCGACGTGGCCAAGTATCCGACCGTGACCTACAAGTCCAAGTCGATCACCTTCAAGGGCGACATGCCGGCCTCGATCGAGGGCGAGCTGACCCTGCACGGCGTCACCAAGCCTGTCACTTTGCTCATCAACAAATTTAAATGCATCGAGCATCCGATGACCAAGCGCGAAGTGTGCGGCGCCGATGCCTCGGCCACCTTCAATCGCGCCGATTTCGGCATCACCAAGGGCTTGCCGCGCTTCCTGCCGGAAGTAAAGCTGCAGATCCAGGTCGAGGCGATGAAGAACGCCTGAGCATGACGCCGGCAATTGCCGGCGCATCGAAAGCAAAAAGCCCCGCTGCTTGCGCAACGGGGCTTTTTTTAACTCAGCGGCACGCATGCCGCATCGTTTGACAATTAACGGCCATCGCCATCGAAGTCGCCTGGCATGGCGCGCTCAACCTTGTCCCAGGCAGCGCGGGTGGCCGACTTGGCCTGCTGCCAGTTCAGACGCGATTTGCCCTTGGTGCGCTCCCACTCGCTCGACAGGTCGGTCTCGACAGTATCGAAATGCTGGCCGGTGTAACGACCGCGGCTGTTATAGCCGAGTTCGTATGCTGGTCCGTAGTCGTCATAGGTGTAGCCTGGCGAATAGTACGGAGCGGTCTGGTACGACGAACGCCAGTAAGCCGACTCTTCTTCAGGGTTGACCAGCGAACCGGCTGCCTTGCCAGCCATGCCGCCTGCCAGCGCGCCAATTGCCGCACCTGCAGCCATGCCGATCGGGCCGCCGACTGCACCGGCAGCAGCACCCATTGCAGCACCGCCGCCAGCACCAACACCGCCGGCCAGGTGGTGATCGCTCAGTTCGTCGCCAGGGGTTGGGTTGACGACTTCGCCAGCACCTTTACCAGCCAGGCCACCGGCGATACCGCCGATTGCTGCGCCAGCAGCCATGCCGATCGGACCACCGACAGCGCCTGCTGCCGCGCCCATTGCCGCGCCGCTACCGGCACCCATGCCTTTGGCAAAGTGGTGCTCTGGCAGATCGTCGCCAGCTTTTGGATTGACGACTTCAGCTGCGCCCTTGCCGGCCAGGCCACCGGCGATACCGCCGATTGCCGCGCCAGCTGCCATGCCGATAGGACCGGCAACAGCGCCGATACCTGCGCCAGCCAGTGCGCCACCAGTTGCGCCGAGACCCGTGCCGATGATGTGCTCACCAGCATTGTCGGTGAAGCTGCGCTCGATGTGGGCTGCGTCTTCATCGCTGCGTGGGGAAATACCCATCACGATGCCGCCGTTTTTCAGGCCTTCTTCATAGTGCACGACGCGCTCTTCCGGAATACCTGCGCCGATCAGTGCGCCGACCAGGCCACCGGCCAGACCGCCAGCGCCAGCACCGGCCAGTGCTGCAGCGATAGGACCGGCAACGACCAGACCGATGCCTGGCAGGACCAGGGTGGTGCCGACTGCAGCGATACCGGCCAGAACCGCGCCGATGGTGCCGCCAATGCCTGCGCCAACGCCCGCGCCTTCGGCAGCTTTGCTGCCCAGTTCAGTTTCGGTGTCATTGAAGTGACGCTTGCGCGCTTCGTCGGTCATCACCAGGTTGACGTCATCCTTGGTGTAGCCACGGGTTGCGATCGAGTTATAGGCGCGCTCGGCACTGTCGCGGTCACGGAACAGACCGGTGACCATACGGGAATTGTTTTGGGTGGAGGTATCGTAGTTGCTCATGTTAATTTCCTTTCGAATTTATTATGTGCGGGGCTCGCATTTACAAACCTGGAAATCATTGCCAGTTGCGTAACAATAGGTTGATGAGAAACTTGCTTCCGTACGTTGACGCACCTTCGCTTCTACTTTCCCTACGTCACTAAATCCGTAGGGATACAGATGAGTTAAGCCAACAGTAAAAGATTTTTGGAGAGAAAAATAAATCGAGCAGTGCTGATTCCGCCGCCCTCTATTTAGAGCGAATCGAAACGCAGCGTTTTCTTGTACCTCGTCAATGAAGGCTGTTCTCAATTCGCGTAAACGCAATCGCCCACTACGTTCGTTGCCGCACCGACCATGCGTTGAGCCAGACCTTATTCTTTTTACACGGCCCAGCAATTGCAATCGGCCTTGGGGTATGTTTTTTAACTATTAGGAGGAATCATTATGTTATTCATCATTTGGATTATCGTCGGCGGTATTCTCGGTTGGCTGGCAAGCATGGTCATGAAGACGGACGCAGAACAAGGAATGATCCTCAACGTCATCGTTGGTATCGTCGGCGCGTTCCTGGGCGGCTGGCTGCTCTCGCCACTGTTCGGCACCGGCACCATCAACTCCGATGACTTCAGCATCACCTCGCTGCTCGTGTCGTTCCTGGGCGCAGTCATCCTGCTCGCAATCGTCAATCTGCTGCGTCGCGGAAAAGCCCGTTAAGATGTTCCACCCCACTAACCAACGCTGATGCGTTGGTTTTTTTTCGCCCGGTGAAAATTATGAGAATGAAAGCTTTTCCGGTGGCATTGATCACCTTCGCGTTGACGCTCTTGAGTGTCTTCCTGGTGTTCAACTTTATGCCGAGCGAAACTAAAATCGAGCGCCAGCTGCAACGTTTGTATGACTCGGACGATCCGCAGTTTCGGCGCTCGATGGGGGTACTACTGGGCCCGCCTATCGTAGAAGGCAACAAGGTCGAGGTACTGCTCAACGGCAATCAGATTTTCCCCTCCATGCTGCAAGCCATCCGCGGCGCTGAAAAGACCATCACGCTCGAGACCTATATCTATTGGTCCGAAAGCATAGGCAAAGAATTTTCGGAGGCCCTGATCGAGCGCGCGCGCGCCGGGGTCAAGGTGCACGTCATGCTCGACTTTATCGGCAGCATGAAAATGGACGAGCCCGTCATGGACGCCATGAAGGCGGCCGGCGTCCAGCTCGAACGCTTCCACAAGCCGGTGTGGTGGAAGTTCACCAAACTGAACAACCGCACCCACCGCAAGGTGCTCATCATTGACGGCAAGGTCGGCTTTACCGGCGGCGTCGGCATCGCCGACCAGTGGCGCGGCAGCGCGCAGGACAAGAAGCACTGGCGCGACACCCATTTCCGTGTCGAAGGCCCGGTGGTCGGCCAGATGCAGGCAGTATTCAACGATAACTGGACCAAGGCTACGGGCGTGGTGCTGGACGGCGAAACCTATTTCCCGGCGCTCACTGCCAAGGGCGACCATCCGGCCCAGATGTTCAGCAGTTCTCCCAGCGGCGGCAGCGAAAGCATGCTGCTGATGTACCTGATGTCGATCACGGCGGCCAAGGACACCATCCACTTGTCGAGCAGCTATTTTGTGCCCGAGGAACTCACCATCAAAGCACTGGTGGCCGCGGCCAAGCGCGGCGTCAAAGTGCGCATCATTACGCCCGGGCACGAGATCGACTCTGACGTGGTGCGCGCCGCCTCGCGCGAGCGCTGGGGCGACCTGCTGCGCGCCGGTATCCAGATCGCGGAATACCAGCCGACCATGTTTCACGTCAAGGCGCTGGTGGTCGATTCCCTGATGGTGTCGGTCGGCTCGACCAACTTCGACAACCGCTCCTTCAGCCTGAATGACGAGGCCAATCTCAACGTACTCGACCCCACTTTCGCCAAACAGCAAGTGGCCATCTTCGAAGATGACTGGAAAAAAGCCAAGGTCATCACCTACGCGCAGTGGGAAGACCGTCCGCTCAAGGAGAAATTTGGCGGTTGGCTGGCTTCGCTTATAGGTGACCAACTGTAAGTACGTTTTCACCAACTTTCCAATATGCAATAGCCGTGTATTGACATTGAAAATTCGGTTGACTAATGGTGAGGCTGTACCGATACTCTTGGCTGCTCAAAAAGCAGACAACCGTGCGTTCCGACCGACCATAAAGAGACCGAAACACCCATGAAAAAGACCCTCCTCACGCTGGCAGTACTTGCCAGCGCCAGCGCCCACGCCGACGAAGGCATGTGGATGCCGCAACAGTTGCCGCAAGTAGCCAAGCAGCTCAAGGCCGCCGGCCTCAAGCTCGATCCGGCCACCCTGACCAAGCTGACCGAATTCCCGATGAATGCCATCGTGAGCCTGGGTGGCTGTTCGGCCTCCTTCGTTTCGCCCATGGGTCTGGTGGCGACCAACCACCACTGCGTCTACAACAGCATCGCCGTCAACTCGACCCCCGAGCGCGACCTGCTGGCCAACGGTTTTCTGGCCAAGACCTTCGCCGAGGAGCTGCCTGCCGCGCCCAACAGCCGCGTGTACGTGACCAAGGAAGTGACCAACGTCAGCGACAAGATCATCAGCACCGCTGTGGCCAGTCTGACGGGCAAGGCGCGCACCGACGCGATTGAAAAGAATTCCAAGACCATGGTGGCCGAGTGCGAAAAAGACGCAGGTCACCGCTGCAACGTGGCCAGCTACTACGGCGGCCTCGAGTTTTACCTGATCAAGCAACTGGAAATTCGCGACGTGCGCCTGGTGCACGCGCCGCCAGCGGGCGTGGGCAAATTCGGCGGCGACACCGACAACTGGATGTGGCCACGCCACACCGGCGACTACGGCTTCTACCGCGCTTACGTGAGCCGCGACGGCAAAGCCGCTGACTTCTCCAAGGATAACGTGCCCTACCAGCCGGCCTCTTTCCTGAAGATCGCCAAGGAAGGCGTCAAGGAAGGCGACTTCGTCATGGCGCTGGGCTATCCGGGCCGTACCAACCGCCACCGCCTGCCGTCGGAAGTGGCCTCCACCTTCGACTGGAGCTATCCGGCCTTTATCAAGTCCTCGGCCGAAACGCTGGCCATCATCGACCGCGAGACCAAGAGCAACGACGCCGCGCGCCTGAAGTATGCCGGCCAGGTCGCCAGCGTCAACAACTACTACAAGAACCGCAAGGGCATGCTGACCAGCTACGAAGGTAGCGATTTCCTGGCACGCAAGACGCGCGAACACGCGGACCTGAAAGCCTGGGTCAATGCCAATCCTGAGCGCAAGAAGCAGTTCGCCGCCGACATCGAACAGGTCGAGCAGCTGATCGCCCAGCGCGACGCCGAAGCCAAGCGCGATGCTTACCTGGCCAGCTCCTCGCCGCGCCTGCTCACTTCCGCGCGCACCCTGTATCGCCTGGCACAAGAGAGCACCAAGCCGAACGCCGAGCGCAAGGCAGGCTACCAGGAACGTGACGTGGCCCGCATCAAGGCCGCCGCCGCCGGCATCGACAAGACCTACGACGAGAAAATCGACAAAGCCTTGGTGATGAACAGCCTGGTCAAGTACGCGGCCCAGCCTAAAGCCCAGCGCAATGCCAACTTCGACAATGTCATGGGTATTCGCGACGGCATGTCGCAGGCCGATCTCAAGGCCATGCTCGACACGCTGTACGCCGGTTCCAAGCTGGGCAACGCCACCGAGCGCGCAGCACTGGTTGGCGCCCGGCCGGAAACCTTCATGGCCACCAACGACAGCTTCGTCAAGGCCGCCGTGGCCATGTACGAACAGGACATGAAAACCGAGGCTGCCCAGGAAGAAATCGGCGGCAAGATCCAGCAAGCCTACGCCAACTACATGCGCGCCAAAATCGCCTACATGCAGAGCAAGGGCCGCGCGGTCTATCCCGATGCCAACGGCACCCTGCGCGTCACCTATGGCAACATCATGGGCCGCAACTACGGCGCCGACGGCACCGGCGCCTGGACCGCGTTCACCACCCTCAAGGGCGTGGTGGCCAAGGCCACCGGCGAAGGCGAGTTCAACGCACCGGCAGCCCAGCTGGCAACGATCAAGGCCAAGGACTTCGGCAAGTATGTCGATCCGAAGTTGAAGACCGTGCCAGTGAACTACCTGGCCACGCTGGACATCACCGGCGGCAATTCGGGTTCGGCGGCGCTCAATGCCAAGGGTGAGTTCATCGGCCTGGCCTTTGACGGCACGCTCGATTCGATCATCTCGGACTGGGACTTCAACAAAGCCAATACCCGCTCGATCCAGGTCGATGTGCGCTACATGCTGTGGAATATGAAGCACGTCGACAAGGCCGACAACCTGCTGAAAGAAATGAACGTCGAGTAAATCCGGCGCTCGTAAAAAAAGCCACGCCGCCGAAAGGCCGCGTGGCTTTTTTCATGTCCCGCAACTTTAGTCTCGGTTCAGGCGCGAATGACGCATGCCATAGAAGAAATAGGTCGCCAGGGCCAGCAGCATGACGACGCCGAATACCTTGTAGGTCGTCATCGACAGGCCCCACACCAGGTACAGGCAGGCGGCGATACTGAGCGCCGGCACCAGGTAAGGTCCGAACGGCACCTTGAAGCCCTTGCCCTCGACTTCGCCGAAGCGGTGGCGCAGCACCGGCACGGCCAGCGATACGACGATGAATGCGGTCAGAGTACCCATGCTGACCATGTCCCACAAGAAGCCCGAGTCGACCATGGCCGCCACCAGCGCCACCGCCACGCACACGATGACGGTATTGGTGACCGGCGCCTGGGTGCGCGGATTCACCCGCTGGAACACCTTTGGAATCAAGCCATCGCGGCTGATGGCATACAGGATGCGGGTCTGGCCGTAGATGGTAACCAGGGTGACGCTGAACACTGAAATGATGGCGCCGGCCGAGAGTACGATGGCCGGCCAGGCCTGGCCGGTAACGTTCTGCAGGATCACCGACAAGCCGGCTTCCTGGCCGGCGAAACTGGCGGCCGGCTGCGCACCGACGGCTGCCACCGCCACTAGCATATAGAACAAGGTCACGATCGCCAGCGCCAGCAGGATACCCTTCGGAACCGTGCGGGTAGGATCCTTGACCTCTTCGCCAGCGGTGGCGACTGTATCGAGGCCGATAAACGAGAAGAACACGATGCCGGCCGCGGCGGCCACGCCGCCCATGCCGCCAACGCCTTCGCCATCGACGGCGGCAAAGAACGGGGTAAAGTTGGCGGCGCTAAAGCCGGTCAGCGCGACAGCAACGAAAAACACCAGGATCGCCAGCTTGATCAGCACCATCACTGCATTGGTGGTGGCCGATTCCTTGGTGCCGCGAATGAGCAGGATGCCGCACATGATCACCAGTAGCACCGGGGGCAGGTTGAACTGGCCGGCGTTAAATACCGTGGCGCCATCGGCGTCCTTGGTAATCATCGGCGTTCGCAGCATCTCGGGGATCTGCCAGTCGAACACATTCTGCAAAAAGTTGTTCAGGTAGGACGACCAGCCAATCGCGGTGGCGCTGGCCGCCAGGCCGTATTCGAGCAGCAGGCAGGCCGCCATAATGAAGGCGGCAAACTCGCCCACGGTGGCGTAGGCGAAGGAATACGAGGAACCGGAGGCGGGAATGCGGAACGACAGTTCGGCATAGCACAGCGCGGTCAGGCCGGCGGTGAGCGCGGCAATCAGGAACGACAGGATGACCGCAGGGCCGGCCTTGGGCACCGCCTCGGTCATGGTCAGGAAAATCCCGGTGCCGATGGTGGCGCCAACGCCGATCATGGTCAGCGAGAACAGGCCCATGGTGCGCGCCAGGCCACCGCCCTGCCCGGCGTCTTCATTCTTGTTCGCCGCCTTGATGCGGAACAGCTTCTGGCCCAATGTCTGCTTCACTGATAGTCCCTTGTAATGTCTGCTATTGATTGGCAGCAGCGATTATAGGGTCTAACGCAGCAGGAATACATAATTTTGGGCCGCCCCGACCATGCCGGGGCCCGCCACGCCGCCATTGGTAAAATGATTCTCATATTTACAACATCGGCGCCCCATGGCATTGTCGGGTTTTATCTGAACGACGCCCATGATGACTCTGCTTCGCCGCACCGGCGGCACCTTGATCCTCTCCTCGCTGTGCGCCTGTGCAGCCCTGGGCACCGTCATGGCCGATTTCGACATCGAGGGCACGGCCCGGCTCGAAGAGGCGGGCATGGCCAGCCGCGCCGAGACGGTGCCGCTGATCCAGCTGAAAACTCCCCCGCGGCGCGCATCTCCCTTCCACGACCTGGGCTACGAAGGGCAAATGCTCGCGGCCGAGATGGTGATCGATACTGTAGCCCTCGAGGCGCAATTCACCAACCGCTCGGGCGCTGCCCTGCAGCTGCGTTTCGACCAGGCCACCATGAGCAGCACCCAGCAGCCGCAGGAACTGGCCTTGCTGAGCTGGGGCGGCGTGGTCAAGGGCGCGCTGGTAGTTCAGCCAAGCAAACACGCGCTCGTCAAGGCCTTGCCGATGACGCTGCAGCCTGGCGAGCGCGCTCATGTCAGCTTGTCGCCCAGCTATGCCGGCTTGTATCCCAGCCGGCGCCTGTTTGGAATCCGCTTTGCCGACAAGCAGGCTGCCCTGCTCGAAGATGGCGTCGGCAACACGCTGCGCCTGCGCATTCCTTTCGAGCAAGATGGCAAGCGCTACAGCCTGGTGTTCGATCTCACGGCCCGCCAGGCGCGCGTCCGCACTGCATATTTCTAAAGCTAGCTCATCAATTGATGCATTTTTCATGCATCTTTGCTACAATGCGGTTTTTCCCCAGGTCAACATATGCGGCTCACTCGATTTTCCGATATAGGTTTGCGCGTGCTGATCTACCTGGCCAAGGCGGGTGAACGCGCGTCGCCGGCCACGGTGGCCGAGATCGGCGCCCAGTTCGACATCCCGGTCAACCATCTGGTCAAGGTGGTCGGTCAATTGGCCCGGGCCGGCTGGGTCAGCGCCACGCGCGGGCGCAACGGCGGTTTGCGCCTTGCCGCCGACCCGGCCAGCCTGACCATCGGGGTGGTGCTGCGCGAGCTCGAAGGCGACAGCGAACTGGTGGACTGCGAGGGCAGCGGCTGCCGCCTGAGCATGGACTGCCACCTGCGCGGCGCGCTCAAGGCGGGCATGCGCGCGTTTTACCAGGCCATGGACGGCTACACCCTGGCCCAGATCACCCAGGGCAGCACGGGCGAACAGATAGTGCGCATGCACCGCAATTTTCTGCAGCAGGGGGCCAGCGCCGCCTGAGAAGTACAGCGCCACCCGCGCCGGCTTGTCTGCGGCGCTTTTTTTGAAACTTAAATATGCATATTTTATGCACCATATAGAAGAGGAAGCAAAAATGATTTCGTCCGAAGCACGCCCCTACATCGACGCCAGTGTGCCGGTACTGCGCCAGCATGGCGTGGCCATCACCACCACCTTCTACAAGAACGTGTTTGCCGAACTTCCCGAACTGACACGCCTCTTCAACATGGGCAACCAGGCCAATGGCGCGCAGCAGCAGTCGCTTGCATCGGCGGTCTTTGCCTACGCTGCCAATATCGGCAGCCCCGAAATGCTGGGACCGGTGGTGAACCGCATCGTGCACAAGCACGTATCAGTGGGCATTCGCGCCGAACACTATCCGATCGTCGGGCGCCATTTGCTGGGGGCGATTGCCGAAACCCTGGGCGAAGCTGCCACCCCTGCCCTGCTGGCCGCGTGGGCTGAAGCCTACGGCTCGCTCGCTACCCTGTTCATCAACGCCGAAAAGCAGCTCTATGCCGAAGCCGGTATCGAACCGGGGCAGACCCGCGCCATGCGCGTGACCGAGGTGACGCGCCAGAGCGCCGACGTGATATCGATCCGCATGACCCCGGTGGATAGCCTGCCGGTAGCTGGGTTCCGCGCCGGCCAGTATCTCAGCTGCAGCGTCAGCTTTGCCGACGGACGCCACCAGATTCGCCAGTACAGCCTGTCCGACGCGCCGCGCGACAATAGCCTGCGCATCTCGGTCAAGCGCGATGGCGGCGGCGCCAGCCCTGAGGGCCAGGTCTCGAACTGGATCCACGACAATGTAGTAGTCGGAAGCGTCATGCAGGTATCGCCACCGTGCGGTGACTTCACCATCGACACCGACACGCTTGAGCCGCTGGTGCTGCTGTCGGCCGGCGTGGGCATCACGCCCATGATCGCCGCGCTCAATGCTATCGCGCTGCGCCAGCCGCAACGCCACGTCCTGTTCGCTCACGCGGCGCGCGACCTCGCCCACTATGCGCACCAGGATGACATTGAGCGCGCGCGCGCACGCATGCCCAATCTGCAGGTGGTGAATTTTTATGAAAACATCGAAGGCGCCGAGGCGGCGCTGGAAGGCAGGATGGAAGTGAGCCGCATGCCGGCTTGGCCGCGCACCGAAACCGAAGTTTATCTGTGCGGGCCGCTGCCGTTCATGCAGGAGCAGTGGAAGGCGTTGCTCGCCGCCGGGGTGCCGGTGGCGCGCCTGCGGCGCGAAGTATTCGGGCCCGAGGCGCTCGACCACCTGCTGTAGACAGCAGGGGCTGAAGGGACGGAGCGCCGTCCCGCGCGGTGCTAGTTCCTGACGTCGACATTCTTGCCGGTGATGGTGCGCTCGGCAGGATTGCCGTACACCGTGATGCGTCCCGAACCGGTGGTCGAGGCCACCAGCGAGCTGGCCACGCGCGCCGACATATCGCCCGAGCCATTGCTCTTGAGGTCAGCGCGCTGGCTGGCCAGGCGCCCCAGGTTGGCGCCGCCGGAGCCGACCAGGTTGGCGTTGAGGTGATTGGCAGCGCCGCTGGCCAGCAGTTCGCCCGAGCCGCGCACATTGACATTGACTGCGTCGGCGCTCAGGTTGCCGACATTGACGCGTCCCGAGCCTGTCAGGTTGAGATTGGCGTTGCCGCTGCTTTGCAGGGCCTCGGCATTGATGTCGCCCGAGCCGTTCAGCTGCAGGTTCAGGGCGCTGACCCGGCCCGACAGGCGGCTTTCGCCCGAACCGTCCTTGCTGAAGGTGAGCGCGCCGCCATTGAGGTTGTTGACCACCAGGCGCCCCGAACCAGACGACACTATCTGATTGAGCTGTGGGGTGGTGTAAGTCACGCGCACCCCGTGCCTGCTGTTGTAGCTGCCCTCGATCCACACCTTGAGCGTGCTGCCGCGGATTTCAGTGCGCACCAGCGGTAGCAGATTGCTGTCGGTCTCGACCTGCAGCGAAGGCTGGTCGCCGACCCGCACATCCATCTGCACCGAACCGTTCACCTCCAGGCTGGCCAGCGCGCTGACCGGGCGCCGCTCGGTGGTGATCTGGCCGTTGCCGATCACGACTTCCTTGCTGAAGGCCGTGGCCAGGCGTACGTCCTCGCCCGGCGCGATGATGATGGCGCAGCCGGTCAGGGCGGCGAGGCAGGCGAGGGAGAGCAGAGTGCGCATGGCAGGGACCTTTATCGTTATAAGTGAATGCAGGCGACGCTGCGCCCATCCTCAAACCTTAACAAAAAGAGATCGCCACGCCCCCTGTCGTGCGACGAAATGCAGAAAACAGGGGGTGAGCCGTGGAAAGCGTGGCGCGGGAATTAACTAGGCCCGAACCACCATCAGGCCGGCGCGCAGGCCAACCCGCACGTCCGGATTGGGGAACACCACCAGCTCCTCGGGGTGCTGCACCGTGTAGACGGTGTCGCCGTCGGTGGCGATGACCTGGCCTTGCGCCAGGGCCGTGAAGTTCTGGGTGCTGCGGTCAAAACTCATCGTGAAGTTGTCTGACAACTTGATGATCTGCTGGGCCACCTTGAACACATGCGGCTCGGCCTTGGGCCCGCGCGGCGCGGCCCCGCGCAGCAGGTCGTCGAGCGCTTCGCTCACGTCGGCAAACAGCGACAAATCGTTCTGCCCCAGCGTGCCCACCCGCCCCAGCTCCACGGTGCTGGCGGCAGCGCCATGGAATTCGGCCGAATAGTAGCTGTAGGTGCCAGCCGACTGCGGATTCATGACAATGGCCCCAATCGCGGCCTGGCCCAGCCAGTTGATCAGGGCGCATTTGCCTTCCTCGGCAATCAGATCCGGCACGATGGCAAAGGTAGGGTAGACCGACGGCCGGATTGCGGTGTGCAGGTCCAGGTGCCAGCGGTCCGGCCCCGCCCCGTCGAAAAACTCCGTGGTGGCCGCGATCATGGCGTCGGCCCGGGTGGCCTCGGCAGCGCTGGCGAGGGCACCGCGTTCGGCCCGGAACATGCGATTCAAGTCGGCGTCGATGAAGCGCTTGCCCGCCGCGATGGCGTCGATATTGCCAACGCAGAGCATCAGATCGACCGCCAGCGCCGCCGGTTCGCGCGACAGCGCCTCGATCACCCAGGCCACCACTTCGATCGGCCCGGTCTCGTCGCCGTGCACGCCGACCGACACCAGCACGCTGGCGCGCGCCCGCGCGGCGCCGGATTTGACCGTGATGATGCCTGGCGCCGGCAACTGAACGCTCAGACCGGCGTTGCGAAAGCGCTGCGCGACGGCGCCGAAATCAGCT
This sequence comes from Pseudomonadota bacterium, assembly GCA_040385745.1. GTDB lineage: Bacteria > Pseudomonadota > Gammaproteobacteria > Burkholderiales > Burkholderiaceae_D > Telluria_A. Next base: position 1,876 of record JAZKGU010000046.1, on the reverse strand, counting down.
TCGGCCAGCGCGCGCACTGCCTCCGGAAGGACGGGTACCGGCATGGCCGCTTACGCCGCCGCCGTGTTGCTGGCTTCCGACAGCGCCCAAACATCGAGCATTGCCTGTTCCAGGTCGGCAGCAGGAGCGTAACCGGACAGGCCCATCGAGTTGGTCACCACTTCCACCGCCGCGATGGTGTCGCCGCCGGCCTTGGTGCGCGCCAGGACCTGCATCAGCAAACGCTGCTGGGTACGGCGCAGGGCTTGCATGGCGTAGTTGCGCAACTGTTCCTGCGACTTGCTGTGCGGGGCGATCTTGAGCCCGCGCTCGAGCGTGTCGATGCCGGCCTGGCCACGCAGCGCCATACCAACCTGCAGGAACTGGGCCAGCGTCATGCCGGCCGGGCGCTGCACCGCCACCGCTGCGAACAGGAAGGTCGCGACAGCTTCGATAGCGTCCACCGCGCGCCAGGCCTGGGCGAACGAGGCCGGCAGCGAAGCGCAGGCATCGGCGTCGGAAGTCGACGGCATCAGCTGCTTGAGCATGTCAGGCTGGGCGAACAGGCGGGTCAGCTCTTCCATGCCACCGGCGCCGCGCACCGACAGCGCGCCTTCCACCACCGCCTTGAACAGCACGCGGGTGCGCGCATCGACCTTGATCGACACGGCGCGCGGCACGTTCAGGGCGTCAGCGTCGAGGGCGTCGAAGATCGGCGCCAGGTGCAGGGCCGACCAGGCCTGGCCCCAAGCCTTGACCACTTCGGACTCGTCAACCTGGTGCTCGGTCGCCAGGTCGCGGATCATCAGCGGGCCGCAGCGGTTGACAGCTTCGTTGGCAAGCACGGTGGCCAGGATGGTGTTGGCCAGCGGGTGCTTGAGCGCCTGGCGGGTTGCCACCAGTTGCGCCGGGAAGTAAGGCTTGAGAACCGACTCGGCCCATGGCAGCTCGGTCAGCGGCAGGGTCGACATGATGCGCTTGAAGCGGTTCTTGACGTTGGCGATGACCACCGCCAGCTCAGGGCCGGTCAGGCCGATGCCGGCAGCCTTGCGGCGCGCCAGCTCGGCATCGCTCGGCAACTGCTCCAGCTCGCGGTTGACCGCGCCTTCAGCTTCCAGGCTGGTGATCAGGGCGGCGTAGCCATCCACCACGGAAGCATCGGCCTGGGCCTGTACTTCGCGTGTGAGCAGGTGGGTCTGCTGCTTGTTGTCGCGCAGGACCAGGTCTTCGACTTCGAGCGTCATCTCGTTGAGGATGCGGTTGCGGTCAGCTTCCGGCAGTTCACCGGCATTGACTTCGGTATCGAGCCAGATCTTGATGTTGACTTCGTGGTCGGAGCAGTCCACGCCGGCCGAGTTGTCGATAGCGTCGGTGAAGATGCGGCCACCGGCCAGGGCGAATTCGATACGGCCGTTCTGGGTCGCGCCCAGGTTGCCGCCTTCGGACACCACCTTGCAGCGCAGCGCATTGCCGTCGACGCGGATATTGTCGTTGGCGCGGTCCTTGACCTGGGCATGGGTTTCGGTCGAGGCCTTGATGTAGGTGCCGATACCGCCGTTATAGAACAGGTCGACCGGGGCCAGCACGATGCGGTGCATCAGTTCTTCCGGCGTGAGCACGGTCTCTTCGATGTCGAGCGCGGCGCGGATCTGCGGCGACAGCTCGATCGTGCGGGCGCTGCGCGGGTACACGCCGCCGCCTGCCGAGATCAGGTTCTTGTCATAGTCTTCCCAAGACGAGCGCGGCAACGCAAACATGCGCTGGCGCTCGGCGAACGAGGTCACCACGTCCGGTGCCGGGTCCAGGAAGATATGGCGATGGTCGAACGCGGCCAGCACTTTGAGCTGGCGCGACAGCAGCACGCCGTTGCCGAACACGTCGCCCGACATGTCGCCCA
>JAZKGU010000045.1:0-92580 GCA_040385745.1 Pseudomonadota bacterium | reverse complement strand
CCGGCATCGGCCAGGGCGACGCCGCCATCGTGCCGCACGTGGACGTGTCGATGTACGTGATGACGCCGGAATTCGGCGCCGCCTCGCAGCTTGAAAAAATCGACATGCTCGATTTCGCCGACTTCATCGCGATTAATAAATTCGACCGCAAGGGTTCGCAGGATGCGCTGCGCGACGTCGCCAAGCAGTACCAGCGCAACCGCGAAATGTGGAGCAAGCGTCCCGAAGAAATGCCGGTGTTCGGCACCCAGGCCTCGCGCTTCAACGACGATGGCGTCACCGCGCTGTATCAAGGCCTGCTGCCCAAGCTGGGCGAGTTCGGCCTTCCGGTCAAGCCGGGCAAGCTGCCGGCGCTCGAGATTCGCCACTCCAGCGGCAAGCACGTGATTGTGCCGCCGGCCCGCGCGCGCTATCTTGCCGAGATTGCCGACACCGTGCGCGGCTACCACAAGATGACGGCAAAACAGGTCAAGCTGGCGCGCGAACGCCAGCAACTCACCGAGGCCAAGCGCATGCTGGCCGCCGCCTCCAAAGCGGCCGATTTCGACGAACTGATCACCGAACGCGACAACGCGCTCGACGCCAACTCCAAAAAGCTGCTCACCATGTGGCCCGACATGCAGGCCGCCTATGCTGGTGACGACTACGTGGTCAAGATCCGCGACAAGGAAATCCGCACCCGCCTGATTGCGCACACCCTGTCGGGCACCAAGATCCGCAAGGTGGCGCTGCCGCGCTACGAAGACCACGGCGAAATCCTCAAATTCCTGATGCTGGAAAACGTGCCGGGCTCGTTCCCGTTCACGGCCGGCGTGTTCGCCTTCAAGCGCGAAGGCGAAGACCCGACCCGCATGTTCGCCGGCGAAGGCGACGCCTTCCGCACCAACCGCCGCTTCAAGCTGGTCTCGACCGGCATGGACGCCAAGCGCCTGTCGACCGCGTTCGACTCGGTCACGCTGTACGGCGCCGACCCGGCGCTGCGCCCCGACATTTACGGCAAGGTCGGCAACTCGGGCGTGTCGATCGCCACGCTCGACGACATGAAGGTGCTGTACGACGGCTTCAACCTGTGCAGCCCGAGCACCTCGGTCTCGATGACGATCAACGGCCCGGCCCCGACGATCCTGGCAATGTTCATGAACACTGCCATCGACCAGCAGATCGACAGGTTCGTGGAAGAGAACAAGCGCCAGCCGACCGCCGACGAAACCGCCAAGATTCGCGCCTGGGTGCTGCAGAACGTGCGCGGCACCGTGCAGGCCGACATCCTGAAGGAAGACCAGGGCCAGAACACCTGCATCTTCTCGACCGAGTTTTCGCTCAAGGTCATGGGCGACATCCAGGAGTATTTCGTGCACCATCAGGTGCGCAATTTCTACTCGGTGTCGATCTCGGGCTACCATATCGCCGAAGCTGGCGCGAACCCGATCTCGCAGCTGGCCTTTACGCTCTCGAACGGCTTCACCTTCGTGGAAGCCTACCTGGCGCGCGGCATGCACATCGACGACTTCGCCGCCAACCTGTCCTTCTTCTTCAGTAACGGCATGGACCCCGAGTACACGGTGCTAGGCCGCGTGGCGCGCCGCCTGTGGGCGGTGGCCATGCGCGACAAGTACGGCGCCAACGACCGCAGCCAGAAGCTCAAGTACCACATCCAGACCTCGGGCCGTTCGCTGCACGCCCAGGAAATCGACTTCAACGATATCCGCACCACGCTGCAGGCGCTGATCGCCATCTACGACAACTGCAACAGCCTGCACACCAATGCCTACGACGAGGCGATCACGACGCCGACCGATGAATCGGTGCGCCGCGCCCTGGCCATCCAGCTGATCATCAACCGCGAATGGGGCCTGGCCAAGAACGAGAACCCGAACCAGGGTTCCTTCATCATCGACGAACTGACCGACCTGGTCGAAGAAGCGGTGCTGCAGGAGTTCGAACGCATTGCCGAGCGCGGCGGCGTGCTGGGCGCCATGGAGACTGGCTACCAGCGCGGCAAGATCCAGGAAGAGTCGATGCTCTACGAGCACCAGAAGCACGACGGCACCTTGCCGATCATCGGCGTGAACACCTTCCGCAACCCGAAGGCCAGCGACACGCCGCAAAAGATCGAACTGGCGCGCTCCACCGACGACGAGAAGCAGTCGCAGCTCACCCGCCTTGACGACTTCCATCAGCGTCATGCCGGCAAATCGGCGCAGGCGCTGGCGGAGCTGCAGCAGGCCGCCATCGACAACGCCAATGTATTCGAAAAACTGATGGATGCCGTGCGGGTCTGCTCGCTGGGCCAGATCACCACCGCGCTGTTCGAGGTGGGCGGGCAGTATCGCCGCAATATGTAATCGCTTTCAAGCCCGACTCCGGCCCGCCTTGCGCGGGCCTTTTTTATGCGGCGCCGACGATCCACAACCACATCGGAATGGTCACGATGCAGGCTACGCTCGACAGCAAAATCGCCGAGTTGACCACGCCGGGGTCCTTGCCTTCAGCCTGCACCAGCGTGCCCGCATTCACGCCGACCGGGCAGGCTGACATCAGCACGAGTACCGGCAGCGCTGCCGCCGGAATGGCAAGCGCGCTCGCGCACGCCAGCACCGCCGCGGGCAGCACCAGCAGCTTGACCGCCGCCACGCCGGCGCCAGCGGCAGCGCTTTGCAGCTTGAGTTTGGCGAGGGAAGCGCCCAGCGCCAGCAGCGCGCACGGCAGGGCCGTCGCGGCGAGCATGCCCAGCGCCTTGGCGATCGGGGTTGGCACGGCGCGGTTCAGCAGGTTCATCGCCAGCCCGGCCATCAGGCTCACCACGATAGGATGGGTCAGCGCCGACAGCAGCGCGCGCCCGATGTGGGCGCCGCCTTGCGCCAGGAAGTACAGCAGGAAGTTGAGCAGCGTATGAAAGGCAATGATGGGATAGGCGAACTGCAGGCTGGTTTCGCCGAAGGCCGCCACCAGCACTGGAATGCCGACGAACACATTGTTGGAATAGCTTGCGGCCAGCGCGCTGCCGGGCTGGCGCCGCAGGCCCCACGCCGCTACGGCGAACAGTGCCACCATCGGCACGTAGAACGCCGCCATGATCTGCCACGACACCGAGGCCGGCAAGCCATTCTTGTAGGCGCCGGTGAACAGAAAAGCCGGCAGCAGGAATTTGGACGTGATCTCGGCCAGGCCGTGGTGCCAGCCTTCCTTGAGCCAGTTGATTCGCGCCAGCAGGCAGCCCGCCGCCGCCAGCAGGATCAGCGGCAGCAGGAGCATGACGAGCATCACGCCGGGCAGGGTCCGACGGTGGCGCCTTCGATCAGGGTGGTGTTCCACAATACCTGCAGCGAGGCCGGATCCGCGCCGCCCACCAGCGCTTGCAGCATGTCGGCCATTTTCGCGCCGGCGCCTTCGAGGTCGGGCTGGTCGATGGTAGTGACGTTCAGATCCACCAGGGTGTCTTCGACACTGCCCCACACGATGACCGACATCTCGGCGCCGATGGCCACGCCCGCGTCGAGCAGCGCGCGCACAGCACCCACCCCGGAGAGGTGGTTGTCGACGATCACGGCGGTGGGCCGCGGTGTAGTAGCCAGCAACTGCTGCATGGCCTGGTAGCCGGTGCGCCGATCCATGCTGTTGGCCACCAGGTGGCGCGGATCGAGCGCCAGGCCGGCGCCGCGCATGCAGACCTGGAAACTGGCATGGCGCTGGGCCGCAAAATTGAGATCGAGGGGAGCGCTGATCAGGGCGATGCGCTGGTGGCCCAGCGCGAACAGGTGTTCACAGGCGATGCGCACGCCGCCCACGTTATCGTAGTCGAACCAGGCATATGGCTGCTGCAGTTCGGTGCGCCCGTGCGCCACGAAGGGAAAGCCCATTTTTACCAGGTAGGCGATGCGTTGGTCGTGCACCAGCGTGCGTCCGACTATCAGGCCGTCGACTCGTTTGCCACGCACCATCTGCTCGTAAGATGGCAATTCGTTGGCAGCGGATACCGGGGCGATGGTCAGGTTCATCTTGCTCTTTTCGAGCATGGCCGACATGCCGCCGACCACCTTGAGGAACATCGTGTCGCCCAGGTCGGTGGGCAGCAGCGGATAGATGATGCCGAAAACATTGGTGCGTCCCACCGCCAGGCTGCGCGCCATCGGATTGGCTTCGTAGCCCAGTTCCTTGGCCGCCGCCAGCACCCGCTCGCGGGTGGCAGTGCTCACTTCGGGATACCCGTTCAAGGCCCGGCTGACCGTGGTCTTCGATATTCCGAGGGTGCGCGCAAGGCTCTTGAGGTTCATGGGTTCACTTAACAAGGCAAGATGACTTCAGGGTGCGATTATAGCAACTCGCATCAGGCGACCCGCTCGACCTGGCGCTTGAAAAAGTACAGCGTCACCAGTACCAGCGAAATCGGCACCAGCGTCAGGTAGAACGCCAGGTGTCCGCTGGCGTTGCCGAACACGTAGCCGGTCACGAATGAACCGGTGGTGCCGCCCAGTGCCGAGAAGATCACCAGCAGTCCGGTCATGGCCGAATGCTGGTTCTGCGGCAGTGAGCTGAGCATGACCGAATTGATGCCCGGGTAGATGGGCGCCATGAACAGACCGATCAAGGGGAACAGATACGCGGCCAGTGGCGCGCTGGACCAGGTCACGTTGGGATCGGCCACGATGTCACGCGCCAGCGGCAGTGTCAGCAGCACCATGGCAGCCATGCCGATCACGCAGGCATTCATGACCGGGTACCAGTGCACACGGCGCATGATGACGCCCGCCGACAGGCGCCCGATGGCCAGGCAGGCGGCGAAAATGCTGGTCACCTCCACGCTCATGGCTGCCGGCAGCTTGAGAATCTCGTTGTTAAAAGTGGGCAGCCAGGTGCCGATGCTCTGCTCGATCAGCACATACAGGAAGGCAGTGAGCACGAACACGCACACCAGCGGTTTGAGGAACAGGCGCAGCATGGCAGTGAAGTCGTCCCAGCGGCTGCGCTCCGGCGGCAGCGCCGCACCGCGCTCGTCGAATGGCGTGCTCAGCACCAGAACGAAAGTGAGCGCGCACAGCAGCGCAAGCACCCAGTACACCTGGAGCCAGCTTTGCGAGGCTGGATTGGCTGAATCGATGAAGTAGCCAAACAGCCAGTAGGCGCTCAGCACGCCCACCATAAACACCCCTTCGAGCGTATTCATCAGGCCGGCGTGGTGGCGGCGGTCGGTGGCGATCAGGCCCAGCGTCGAATAGACCGATACCTTCACCAGAGCAAAGGCCACGCCCACGCATAGAAACAGCAGCTTGGTGGTCCAGAACGAAGGCAGCAGCGGCATCGCCACGCTGGCCAAGCCCACCAGCGCCAGCGCCGCCAGGATGGCGTTCTTGTAGCCGATGCGCGGTAGGAAGGAGGCGACCAGAAACGACACCACGGCGATCGGCAAGTCCTTGAACGCTTCTAGGATGCTGGCGCCGGCCTTGCTGACACCGTAATTGCCTATCACCTGCAGAATCACCGTGCCTACACTGTTAAGCAGGATCGCAAATACGAAATAGATGAGAAAAAGGGCTAGCAATATGCGTTGGTTTTTCACGCCGTCTCCGGTTTTTGTGTTTTTATTGCGCTACATCGACTGGTAGTCATCCAGGCGGAACTGGGCCAGACCGGCAATCACCCGGTCGGCCTGCGCCAGGATGGCCGGGTCGCCGACGCCCAGCGCCACCATGCCCGCAGCCTTGATCGAGGCCACGCCAGCCACCGCGTCTTCGACCCCGAGGCAGGCACGCGGCAGCACGCCCAGTTCGCGCGCCGCTTTCAAAAAGATTTCCGGATCGGGCTTTCCGCGCGCGACGGTGGCCGCGTCCACCACGTAATCGAAGCGCGCGCCGATGCCGAGCCGGTCGAGCACTGTGAAGGCGTTGCGGCTGACCGACGCCAGGCCGATCGACAGACCAGCGCCGCGCACCTGCTCGAGTGCCTCCAGGGCGCCGGGCAGGAGGTCGGCAGGCGACATGTCGGCAATCAGGTCCTGGTAGTGGAGGTTCTTCAGTTCGGCCAGTTCCAGCTTGCGTTCGAGGCTGTAGTGGCGTGGCGCAGCGGCCAGGATCAACTCGAGTGAACCCATGCGGTCGATACCCTTGAGGCGTTCGTTGAAGGCGGCGTCGAAGGCCACGCCTTCCGCTTCGGCCAGCCGCTTCCAGGCCAGGTGATGATAGTGTGCGGTATCGGTGATCACACCATCGAGATCGAAAATGACTGCGTTGAAGCGGTTCATGGCGCCACCCGCTGCTTGCTCACGCTCGGTGCGGCCGCGTCCAGCACCACATGCTCGGCGCCGTGGCGCAGTTCCAGCGCGGCGCCCTTGAGCAGGGTGTAGTGCACCTGTTGGCGTTCGACCCGGACCTGCAGCAGCATCCCGCGCACGTGGATGCGGAACTGGTAGTGGCTCCAGCGTGCCGGCAGCGTGGGCGCGAAGCGCAGGGCGCCCTCGCTGACGCGCATGCCGCCAAAGCCGAACGCCACCCCCATCCAGGTGCCGGCCATGGCCGCGGTGTGCACGCCGTAATGGGTGTTCCCATGGGTGTCGTCCAGGTCCAGGCGCGCGGTCTCCATGAAATAGTCATAGGCCTTGTCGGCATAGCCTACTTCGGCGGCGATGATACTGAAAATGCACGACGAGAGCGAGGAGTCGTGGGTGGTGACGGCTTCGTAGTAATCGAAGTCGCGCCGCTTGTCCTCCAGTGTGAACTGCTCCGACAGCAGCAGCAGCGCCAGCACCACGTCGGCCTGCTTGCATACCTGGTGACGGTAGATCACCAGCGGATGGTAGTTCAGCAGCAGCGGATATTTGTCGGGCGGCGTGGCGGCGAAGTCCCAGGGCTTCTTGGTCAAGAAGCTGTCGTCCTGCTCGTGGATGCCAAGCGCCGCGTCATAGGGCAAGGCCATGCTGTTGGCTGCGCGCAGCCATTCGCCGGCTTCGTCGGGCTCGAGCGCGGTTGCCTGCAGCACGCGCGCCAAGTCGGCCGGGCGGCAGCGTTGCAGCGTCTCGAGCATCGCGGCGGCAAAGCGCAGGTGCATCTGCGCCATGGCGTTGGTGTAGTAGTTGTTATTGACCAGCGCCGTATATTCATCGGGGCCGGTCACGTCGTTCATGCAGAAGCGCCCGGCCCGGTCGTAATTGCCGATCCCGATCCAGATACGCGCGGTTTCAATAACGATTTCCGCGCCAGCGACGGCCATGTAATCGAGGTCGCCCGTGACCTCGTAATAGAGTTTGATCGAATAGGCGATATCGGCATTGATGTGGTACTGCGCCGTCCCGGCTGGAAAATAGGCCGAGCATTCCTCGCCCGCGATGGTGCGCCACGGGTAGAGGGCGCCCTTGGCATGGCCCATTTCGCGCGCCCGCGCACGCGCCTTGGACAAGCCGGCATAGCGGTACTCCAGCAGTCTGGCGGCGATTTCCGGTTTGCTGAACAAGAAAAACGGGAAGATGTAGATCTCCGTGTCCCAGAAATAGTGCCCCTCGTAGCCTTCGCCGGTGACGCCCTTGGCGGCGATATTGGTCCGGCCGTCGCGCCCGACCGACTGCAGCAGGTGAAACTGGTTGAAGCGCATGCCTTGCTGTAGCGCGTCGTCGCCCGCGATCTCGACATCGGCCTGGGCCCAGAAATCTGCCAGGTAGCGCTGCTGCTGTGCGCACAGCGTCGAAAAGCCGGCATCGCGCGCCTGCGCCAGGGCGGCCAGGGCCAGTGCGCGCAGTTCGGCGGCCGGGTAATCGCGCGAAGAAAAATACACGCCGAACTTGGTCAGCGTGAGCGCTTGCCCGGGCTGGGCCGGGTACACAAACTCCTGGCCGGCGCGCTGACCGTCACGCCACGACGCGCAGCTTGGCGGCACCGCGGCCTGGCACACGCTGTCGATCGCGCTAACAAGCGTAAAGCCGCTATGCCTGGTTTGCTGGGTCAGCGCGGTATGCGAGGCGCCCTGCTCCAGCCCGACCAAGCGCAGCGCCGCGCCCGATTGCGCGGACCCGACGCGCGGATCGTCGCCCGCCTGCTGATTGCGCACCTCGCCATCGAGCAGCGAGAGCAGGCGCACCGTACCGGAAAAATTGAGCGGCTCTACCGTGAATTCCAGCGCGAACAAGTGCTTGTGCTCGAACGCGACCAGGCGCCGGCTGCGCAGCGAAACCCGGCGGCCCTGCGGCGAAGTCCATTCGAGCGCGCGCTCGAGCACCCCAGTGCGAAAGTCCAGTGCGCGCTCATAAGCGCCCACCGTGCCCAGCAGCGGATCGAAGCGCTCCTCATCCAGCCACAGTTCGATGCCCTTGGCGTTTGGCACATTGAGCATGAATTGATTGGTGCGCGCCAGACCGAACGCGTTTTCGGGATAGACGATCGGTTCGGAATCGTAAAAGCCGTTCAGGTAGCTCCCGTCGAGCGAGCTGTCGGCCGGGCCGGAATAGCCTTCTTCCGCACAGCCGCGCAGGCCGATGTAACCGTTACCGAGCGCAAACAGGGTCTCGTGCAGGAAATTGGTGGCGGGGTCGAAGCTGGTTTCACGAATCCGCCAGGGGTCGACGGGAAGTGTTGGAGCAAGGGTAGGCACGGAACATCCTTCAGCAAAATAACATCCAAACCGGTTTGGATTTGCAATTAGTCTAGTTCAAAGCGGTTTGGAAAGTCAATTCATTTGATACTGGAGCGAAAACAGGCCGCTCAGGTCTGGCGCGAGATCAGAGTGGTGGGCAGCATTTCGGAGCTGACGCTCTCGCCCTGTATGAGCCCCAGCATTTTTTTGGCAAGCAGCACGCCGCCGTCGCGCAGGTACTGGTGCACACTGGTCAACGGCGGCACGAAGCTGGCAGCGCCCGGGGTATCGTCATAACCGATGACCGACACATCTTCCGGCACCCGCAGGCGATGTTCGGTCAGGGCGCGGATGGCGCCCATGGCCAGCAGGTCGCTGGCGGCAAACACGCCGTCGATGCCGGCGCCCGACTTTTTCAGCGCCGCACTCATGCTGTCGAAGCCCGATTCGAAGGTAAACGCCTTGGGGCGAATGATGTGGACCTTGCCCTTGCCGTGCATGGCATCGATGAAGCCGGCGCAGCGTTCCTGGACTTCGGCGTGGTCGACATCGCCCAGGAAAACCAGCTTGCCGCGGCCCTGCTCGATGAAGCGTTCGGCCACGCTGGCGCCGCCCTTGCGGTTGTCGCTGCCGACCACGATGTACGAGCTGCCCTGTTCAGGCGCACCCCACACCACCAGCGGCAGGCCAGCTTTTTGCAGCACCCGCACTGCCTCGCCATGCGAGCCTTGCCCCAGCAAGATCAGGCCGTCGGCGCCCTGTACCGGCGCGGTGTCGAGCAGTTGCTTGGAGGTGAGCACCACGCTATAGCCGGCCGTGGTCAGTTCCTGGGTAATGCCGCCGAGCAATTCGAGCGGATAGGGGTCGGACATGGGACGGCCCTTGACCGGGGTCATTTCGACCACCACCGCCACCGAATAGCTGCGCCGCATGCGCAGATTGCGCGCGCTGATGTTGAGCCGATAGCCCTGCTGTTCGGCCAGGCGGCGGATTTTCTCGCGGGTCTGTTCGGTGACCAGCGGGCTGTCGCGCAGGGCGCGCGAGACAGTGATGGTGGACACACCCGCCAGATTGGCAAGGTCTTCCATGGTCACGCCCACTGCACTTTTTTTCATCCCGGTCCTGTTCGCCATACCCGCTTCAATATTGAAGACTATAAGGCATCGGCAGCATTATGACAGATTTAGGCTAGTGCACCCTCGTAATGACATCGATAACATTTTCATTGACATCGATAACATTTCTTGGTTCAATGGCTCTGCTTTTCCACAATGCAAGCACTGACGAGTGCTCGGCAGAGGGGAAATAGGCCGGCCCAAGCCATTGCCGGCGGCACAGCGCGACTGGAATGCAGGTCCAGGAGACGGATTGATCACGATAAAAACAGAGAGCACACACATGAAAAACCAGCACAAGATGCACCTTTCCTCAGTCACGCTCGCCGTACTGACCCTGATGAGCCAGACGCAGGCCCTCGCCCAGACCCAGCCGCAACCGGAAGCGCCCAAGCCAAGCGATAGCGTCGCTGCGGAAATTCAGACCGTGGTGGTCACCGGCAATGCGGCCGCCGGCGGAGTGCGCAAGATCGACGCCGCCTATTCGATCACCACCGCCAGCGAAGAGCAGCTCAAATCGGCGGCGCCCACCTCGACCGCCGACCTGCTCAAAATCGTCCCGGGTGTATTCGCCGAAGCCACCGGCGGGGTAGCCGGCGCCAATATCGCGGTGCGCGGCTTCCCGTCCGGCGGCGATGCCCCTTACGTCACCATCCAGCTCAATGGTTCGCCGCTGTACCCGGCGCCATCGCTGTCGTTCCTGGAAAACTCATCGCTGTTCCGGATCGACGACAGCATCGAGCGCGTCGAAGTGCTGCGCGGCGGCCCGGCGACCGTGTTTTCCAATGGCCAGCCCGGCGCCACCGTCAACTTCATCACCAAGAAGGGCACCGACACGGCGGAAGGCACGATTCGCTTCAGCACCGGCACGGGCAGCCTGCGCCGCTTCGACCTGTTCTATGGCGGCAAGATTGCCGACAACTGGTACGGCACCATCGGCGGCTTCCACCGCAGCACCCAAAGCGTGCGCGACGCCCAGTTTCCGGCCGACGACGGCGGCCAGATCAATGCCAGCCTGACCCGCAAGCTGGACCAGGGCGAGCTGACCCTGTACGCTCGCGTCACCAGCGACAAGAACGCCTTCCACACCGGGGTGCCTCTGATCGGCGCCGCCAGCGCCGATGGCCAGCCCAGCGCCTTCCCCGGTTTCGATCCGCTCACCAGCACTTTGGCCTCGAACGAATTGCGCAATGTGCGCCTCGAAATCGGCCCCAATCAGGTTCTCGAGCGGGATCTGGCCGATGGACGCGGCCTGAAGGCCAGTGTGTTCGGCGCCGACTTCAACCAGAACGTCGCTGGCTGGAACGTCAGCAACAAGATGAGCTATATGAGCGGCGATGCCCCCACCCTGGCCATTTTTGCCGGCGGCTCCAACCCGCTCACCATGAGCAGTTACATCGCCAACGCGGTGACCAGCGCCAACGCCATGGCCAATGTGGTGACCGCCGCCGGACGCCCGGCTGTCAGCGGCATAGCCACCTACACCAATGGCGGCGCGGTGGTGCCCGGCTCGCAGCAAGTGCTCTCGGCAGGAATCTGGTCGGTGGAAAAAAAGCTGAAAGCGTTTACTGACGAATTCCGCGTCAGCAAAGAACTCTTTCCTGGACATACCGTCACGGCCGGCGCCTACATCGCGGATTTTTCAACGGACGATCAGTGGTACCTTGGCAACAGCACGCTGATGACCGCAAGCAACAATGCCCGCCCGATCAATGTCCGCCTCGACAACGGCGTGATCGTCAGCGGCAACGGCCACGACGGCGCTTCCTTCTACACCCTGAACGAGCGCCTGAACGGCCACAACACGGCCTTCTATCTGGCCGACGAATGGAAGCTCAGCGCCAAGCTGAGCGTGGACGCGGGCGTCCGTTACGAAAAGCAGCGCATCGAAGGCACCATCAACAATCCGGTCGCGTCCGACATCGACGGCAACCCGCTGACAATCTATAACAACAATGCCTCAGTTGCCAGCGGCAACAACACCGCCGTCAACCGCAAGGACGATGCGACCACCTACACGGTCGGCGGCTTGTACAAGCTGGACCGGAACTTCAGCGTGTTCGCGCGCATCAACTCGGGCGTTTCCTTCCCACAGTTCGACACCATCCGCGACTTTGGCGACCGTGCTCCGCTGGTCAAGATCAAGCAGTATGAAGTGGGTCTGAAGACCGTCGGCTCGCTGTACAGCGCCTACCTGACCGCCTTCCATACCGAGTTCAGCGGTTTGCCCTTCAGTCAGATTCTGGACAATGGACAACGCATCAATCAGCTCGGCGGCTCCAGCGGCAACGGCCTCGAGTTTGAAGTGGCAGTGCGCCCCCTCCCGAACTTGCAGATTGCGCTGACCGGCAACTACCAGGACTCGAGCTACAAGGATTTCGCCGGTAGCGAAGCGAGCAACAATGGCAAGCAGGTCCAGCGCCAGCCGAAATTCCAGGCGCGCCTGACCCCGAGCTACCGCATCCCGATGCCATGGGGTGACGTCCGCCTGCACGCGACCTACACCACCATCGGCGACCGCTGGTCCGACGTTCAGAACCAGCAGCTGCTGCCGGGATACAACACGATCGACGCGGGCCTGCTCGCGACGGTCGGCGACAAGCTCGAATTCCGCCTCACCGGCAACAATCTGAGCAATGAATTCGGCCTGACCGAAGGCAATGCGCGCATCGTCGGTCAGAGCGGCGGCGTGGTGTTTGGGCGGCCCCTGTTCGGACGCTCGTTCGAAGCATCGGTCATGTACCGCTTCTAATACTCAGGACGGCACAGGGGGCTGTCCCCCAGCGCGCGTCAACCTTGTCCCTTATTTCCGTCGGGTTCGCCCGACGGTTTTTTTACATTCAGACCCATGAAAACTTTGTTCGCCCTGTGCCTGCTTGGCCTGGCCCAGGCCGCCACTGGCGCCGACGGCTGGATTGTCAGGGCCCCCCGCATCGACCCGACCACCTATCACGGCGTCACGCTGGCCAACGGCATGATCGGACTGGTATCCTCCCCCGAGCCCATGAAGGTCAAGGAGGTAGTCCTCAACGGTGCCTTCGACACTTACGGACGCGGCCGGGTCGACAACATCCTCAAGGGCTTCAACTTCATGAACATGACGCTCGATGTGGACGGACGCCGCATCGAGGCCAAGAGTGTCACCGATCTGACCCAGCGGCTCGACATGCGGCGCGCCCTGCTGATCACGGAATTTACCGTGCCGGGCAAGCTGCGCGTACGGCACCAAGTAGCGGCGCTGCGCCACCTGCCCTTCACCGCGCTGGCCACGGTGGAACTGGAAGCGCTGGCGAACGTACAGGTTACGCCGGCCAGCGTGATCGAAGCGCCCGACATTTTGCGCGAGGTAAAAAACCTGTTTGCTCTGGTGGACCGCCCGCATGCCAGCATTGGACTGACCAGCTCGGTAGGCAAAAGCCCGTCGGGCAAGCACGTGATCGCGGCCACGACCAGTTTCGTGTTTGCCGACAAGCCGGCTGCAGCGCTGGTGCACGAGGACTGGGACTACCATCAGCACGCCACCAAATTTACGCGCACCCTGCAGGCAGGGCAACGCTACAGCTTTTCCGTGGTGGGCGCGGTCATCTCCAGCGCGCATGTGGCCGACCCGCACAACGAAGCTGAACGGCTGGCCCTGTACGCGGCGCTGGAAGGCAGCGAACGGCTGCTAGCAGGACACCAGCGCGCCTGGGAGCGGCTATGGCGTGGCGACATCGTCATCGGCGGCGATGCGCAGGCCCAGCTCGATGCGCGCCTGCAGCTGTACCACCTGTACTCCTTCGTACGCGAAGGCACCGCCTACAGCCTCTCTCCGATGGGGCTGTCGGGCCTGGGCTACAACGGCCATGTATTCTGGGATGCCGAGTTGTGGATGTATCCACCGATGCTGGCGCTGCAGCCCGAGATCGCGCGCTCCATGCTCGAATACCGCTACCAGCGCCTGGCGGCGGCGCGCCAAAATGCCTTCAGCCACGGTTACAAGGGCGCCATGTTTCCGTGGGAGTCGGCCAGCGAAGGCCAGGAGGCCACGCCCGTGTGGGCCCTGACGGGTCCGTTCCAGCAGCACATTACCGGCTGCGTCGGCTGGGCCTTCTGGAAATATTATGAAGTAACGCAAGACAAAACCTGGCTGCGCGAACGCGGCTACCCGGTGCTCAAGGAAGTGGCCGACTTCTGGGCCAGCCGGGTCGAGCGCAAGGGCCCGGGGCGCTACGATATCGACAATGTCATCGGCGCTAACGAATGGCAGGAAAACATCGACAACAACGCCTTTACCAACGGCATGGCGATTACGGTACTGCAGCCAGGCTGCGATGGCGGCCAGGTTACTGGGCATCGCGCCGGATCCCGACTGGGAGCTAGTGGCCGACAATATTCCCTTGCTGCGCTTTGAGGACGGTGTCACGCGCGAGAACCGCAGCTATGATGGCGAGCAGATCAAGCAGGCCGATGCCAACCTGCTGGCCTATCCGCTGGCTATCGTGAACGACCCGGCGCAGATAGCCCGCGACCTGGCCTATTACGAAGCGCGCATGGCGCCCGAAGGGCCGGCCATGTCATTCTCGATCCTGGCCACGCTGTACGCGCGCGCCGGCAAGGCGCGCCAGGCGCACGCCCTGTACCTGCAGAGCTACCGGCCCAATCAACTGCCGCCCTTTGGCGTGCTGGCCGAGACGGCAGGCGGCAGCAATCCCTACTTTGTCACCGGCGCTGGCGGCAGCCTGCAGGCCCTGCTGTTCGGATTTGGCGGGCTCGACATTGGCGCGCGCGGCATCGTGCAGCGCAAGGCCATCCTGCCGGTCGGCTGGACCTCGCTCGAGCTGCGTGGCGTCGGCCCGCAGCGCGCGACCTTCACTGTCGCCCCACCCTGAGTCTGAAACCAGGAGGCCGGGGCTTATTCGGCGACCCAGCTGTAGCGGACCTTGGCCCAGCCTGCGGCTGCCTGGCCGTTGCGGGCGCCGGCCTTGAAGCTGCAGCTCTTGGCGGCGCGCTCCGAGGCGCGGTCGATGCGGCTGTGACCGCTAGACTCCACGACCTTGGATTCGGCAACCTTGCCGTCGGCCCCGACCAGGAATGCCAGCGTAACCTGGCCCACCGTGCCATCACTGAGCCAGCGCGCCGGGAATTCCGGCTTGGCGCAATTGGACGCGTCGATTTTTGCTGGCTGATCGGCGGCGCAGGCGCCGCCTGCTGCCAGCGACAACAACAAGGTGGCGAGAACGGTACTAACAGGCTTGGTCATGAACATATATCCTCCGAAGAATCTCGATCAGATTCGCGGAGCCTCGCCCCTTGAATCACCGCTGGAAAAGCCAGCTGACGATTCAATATACTGCGATGCAGCATTAATTCTAAATTTTTTGTGGCAATGTGAGATATTCGCCATACCTATGACAGCGGTCGGCGCACCAGCGATTGGCATATGCTTTTTGAATGACTGTCATGCAATCACTGCTGCGGTGCACAAACCTCCACCAACTCCTATGCAGGCACGATGGCTGTGCACTTGGCGGATAGTCCGCCCCGTGCTGGCGCGTTGCGACAAGGCGACAGTCAGCACATTTTTTTACTCGGGCGCTTATTCGAGCGCGCTCCACCACGCAGTGCCTGGCTTGGGCGCCTTGAGATCGAGCGCTTCACCCATCTGCGGTGTCGTCATTGGCGTGCCTTTGGCCAGCGCCAGCGCGGCGATGCGTTCGAACGGCTCCTTCCAGGCGTGCAGCCCCAGGTCAAAGGTGCCGTTGTGGACCGGCATCAGCCACTTGCCCTTGAGGTCGATGAAGGCTTGCATGGTTTCCTCCGGCTGCATGTGCACATCTGGCCACAGCTTGTCGTAGGCGCCGGTTTCCAGGAATGCCACGTCGAACGGACCATACTTGTCGCCGATTTCCTTGAAGCCCTTGAAGTAGCCGGTGTCGCCGCTGAAAAAGACCTTCACGTCGCCGTGCTGGATGACCCACGAAGCCCACAGCGTGCTGTTGCGGTCGCTCAGCGTTCGGCCCGAAAAATGCTGGGCCGGGGTGGCTACAAATTGCACGCCGCCCACTTCGGTCTTGCCCCACCAGTCCAGCTGCTGCACCTTGGCCGCAGGCACGCCCCAGCCCACCAGGCGGTCGCCCACGCCCAGCGGCGCGAGGAACTGTTCGGTCTTGGCCGCCAGTTCCACCACGGCCGCATGGTCGAGATGGTCGTAGTGGTCGTGCGACAAGATGACAGCCTTGATCGGTGGCAGATCGGCGATGCTGATGGGCGACTTGTGAAAGCGCGCCGGGCCGGCCCACTGCACCGGCGAGGCGCGCTCGGAAAACACCGGGTCGGTCATGTAAAACGCGCCACCGAACTTGAACAGCAAGGTTGAATGCCCGAGCCGGAACATGGTGTTATCCGGCGCCGCAAGCAGCTGGGCCCGGCTCAAGGTCTGGACCGGCACGGCTTGCTTGGGCGTGGTGCCCGCCGGCTTGTTGAACATGAAGGTCCAGAACAGGCCGAGCTGCTCACCAAAGCTGTGCTCGCGCATGGCGACCGGATTGCGGAACTTGCCGTCGGCGTATTGGGGAGAAGTGCGGGCGGGGACCGCGTCGGCGGCCAGTGTGCAATAAGTCATAGTAAGCAAAGTCCCTAACAGGATGGCTGAGAGCAGCAGGCGGGTCATGATGTCTTTCAGTAAAAGTACACTACACAGTGTAGTTTCAATTTTGGGAAAAGTAAACCGTGCGGTGTAAAATAATCCCATGACTGCTCCCCAACGCCTTACCGACCGCAAACGCCTGGCCATCCTGACGGCGGCCGCCGACCAGTTCCGTAGCTTCGGTTTCGATGCCAGCAGCATGGACAAGATCGCGGCAGCCGCAGGCGTATCCAAGCGCACGGTCTACAACCATTTTCCCAGCAAGGAAGAGCTGTTTGCGGAAACGCTATTGCAGCTGTTTCAGCGCTACGCCGAGGATGAAGAAGTGCCCTATCGCGGCGACGTCGCGCTGGCGCCCCAGTTGACCGAACTGTTGCAGCGCAAAGTCCGCACCATGGCCGATCCTGCCTTTCTGTCTCTGGCGCGGGTGGCGGTGGCCGAGGCCATCCATGCGCCCGAGCGCACCGCCCCCATCCTTGCCCGCCTGGGCGAGCAGGAGCACGGCGTCACTGCCTGGATCAGGGCGGCACTGGCCGATGGCCGGCTGGCCCCCTGCGATCCCCTGTTTGCTGCGGCCCTGCTGCAAGGACAGGTCAAGGCGGTAGCTTTCTGGCCCCAGGTGTCGATGGGCGCTCCGCCGGTTGCACCGGCGCTGCAGGCCGACTTGATCGAGGCTGCCGTCAGCATGTTCCTCGGCTATTTCGCTCAGCCGAAACAGACAGCGTAAACCGGTGGCATCGTGGTCGAGATGGTCTGCCAGCGCTCGCCGGCATCGTCCGATACCCACACCCCGCCGCTGGTGCTGGCCATGAGCACGCTGGCGCCGTCATCCGAGACTGCCAGACCATGGCGGTACACCAGGTCGTAGCAATGCTCCTGCGGCAAGCCATCGCGCAGCACCTCGAAGGTTTTGCCGCCGTCGCGGGTGCGGGTCACGGCCAGCGCGGCGCCCACCGGCAGGCGCCGCTGATCGGCCTCGGCCGGGGCAAACCAGGCGGTCTCGGGGTCGCGCGGATGGGCCGCTACGGCAAAGCCGAAGTTCGATACCGGCACTCCCGTGATTTCGTCCCAGCGGCGCCCGTTGCTGGTCGAGCGCCACATGCCGTTATGGTGCTGGCACCACAGCGTGTCGGGGCTGCCTGCGCTGCGCACCACGCGGTGCGGATCCTGCACGGCTTCATTCTCGTTCAGTTCGGGCGGCATGTAATCGGCGCGCATGCCGGTGGCGCTGATGGACCAGCTGTCGCCGCCGTCCTCGCTGCGCCAGACGCCGCCGCAGGACACGCCCACCAGCAGGTGGCGGCTGTTGCGCGGATCGACGTTGATGCTGTGAATGCCGGGCACGTCATAACCGCCACCGAACCATTCGGCGCGCTGGGGCACGTTCCAGAGCGACTCCACCAGCGACCAGCTGGCGCCGCGGTCGCTTGACTTGAACAGGCCGCCAGGCAGGGTGCCGGCCCACAGCACCCCCGGCTCGTCGGGACCACCGGCCTCGAGCGACCAGATCAGCTTGTTTTTCCACTCGACCGTGTCGGTGCTGCCTTCCGGCTTGAGCGGATAGGCGGGCGCTGCGATTTCGGTCCAGCTGTCGCTGCCGGCGTCCTTGCGGTGCAGCTTGACCCCGAAGTGACCCAGGTTGAGCGCCGCGTACAGGGCGCCGTCGCGCCGATCGGCCAGGCTGATCGACACCGGCTCGCCAAGGAAGTGAACCGCACCAAGCGCCCAGCGCTCCTGCTCGCGGTTGATTTCGAACAAACCCTTGCGGGTGGAGAGATAAGCGCGTGTTTGCATGGGTCAGCCTCCGGACAGTGCCTGCAGAATGTAGACGGTGGATTGGGCTTGCAATGGATCGTCGAGGACCACCCGCTCGTGGCAACGGCGCCCGTCGATGAATACCACCACGTTCTCGCGCAGGTGGCCCTGTTCGTCGAGCACATAGCCGCGCAGCAGGGGATTGCGCGCAAACGCGCTGTCGAGTCCGGCGCGCAGGCTGACAGCCGTGGTGTCGACTTCGGGGACCTCGGTAAATCGGGCCAGCTGCTGGGTGAAGATGAGTCGCGCCATGGATTCCGATCAAGGATGGAAAAACCCGGACAAGCGCACCGATTTTAGCGTGGATCGCGCCGCCTGTCGCCCTCCGGCCCTAGAATGGGGTCAGGACAACTAGCGGAGCCAAGGATGCCGATCAAGCCCGAAGAACTTGCCGCCCTGATGCTGGAAGTGGAAACCGAGGATCCCATCGACTTTGCCGACCTGCCCTTCGGCGAACACGAGTTGCGAGAACTGGTGGCCTCGCACTTGTGCGAAATGGCGGCGGCCATGGAAAACTTCAGCACCGAAGACCGTCTCATGACCCTGCTCGCGGTGTCGGCCAAACTGGTGCTGGAAAATCTGGTGCTGCACTTGCAGTTGCTGCGCCAGCACGGCCTGCCTGTGAGCGATGGTGTCGAGGAACTGCTCAGCCGCCTGCGCAAGCCCGGCCAGGCGCCCTGACGGCGAATCCCGCACCTTGGGCCGTCCGCTCCGGACGGTCTTGAGATTCCCTCCTATTTCAATTCCCTTCAACAAAGCCGGGCCTTCCGACCCGCGCACGGTTGGAACACGCGTTGTATTTCTAGCAGCAAACATGTCACTATGCGGTTCCGGGTTGCCAAGGCGCACCCACGTGTTTCCATACAGAATTTAGTAACGCCAACAAGAGGATTTTCATGTCGCGCAAAGCATCCAGGCTGACCATGCAGGTCGCCGTCGTCTCGGGCGCCCTGTTATTGGGCGCCGGCATCAGTGGCTGCGGCCGCACCGAATCGGCTGCCTCGCTGGTCAGCGACGCCCAGGCTTATCAGGCCAAGGGCGACCTGAAAGCGGCACTGATCCAGATGAAGAATGCAGTCAACCAGAGCCCCGAAGACGCTGCCGTGCGTCTGCATCTCGCCAAGCTGTACAACGACAGCGGCGATCCGGTCTCGGCAGAAAAAGAATTTCGCAAGGCCGCCAGCCTGGGCGCCACGTCGGCCCAGGTGCTGCCGGGACTGGCCATGGCCCTTCAGGCCAGCGGCCAGCATCAAAAGGTCATCACGGAAACTGAACAGGCAGCAGCGGCAGCGGGCGCCGATGCTGGCTTGCTGGTCACGCGCGGCAACAGCCTGCTGGCAACGGGACAGGCCCCGGCCGCCAAGGCAGCCTTCGACGCTGCGCTCGCGTCCAGGCCCAACCACGGTGGCGCCCTGCTTGGCCTGGCCAGCTACGCCTTTAGCCAGAACGATACTGCAGGCGGCAACCAGCTGGCTGAAAGCGCGGCCGCCAAGGACCCGAAAAACCCGGATGTGTGGATGTACAAGGCCATGCTGGCCGGACGCAGCGGCAAGCCCGATGCCGCCATCGTCGCCTACGACCAGGTCCTCATGCTCGATCCAGCGCACCGCACCGCCCATATCGAAAAAGCCCACTCGCAGATCAGCCTGGGCAAGTTCGACGCGGCCAAGGCCAGCCTGGATGCGGCGAAAAAAAATGCCGCCGGCAACCTGCTCATTTCCTATACCCAGGCCCTGCTCGATCACACCCAGGGCAAGCACGAAGTGGCGCTCGAGTCGGTGCAAAAAGTGCTGCGTTCGGTACCCGAGCACATGCCGAGCATCCTGCTGGCCGGCGCGATTCAACTGAGCCTGGGCCAGCTCGAACAGGCCGAGCAAAACCTCAAGAAATATCTGGGCACCTACCCCAATACTTTGTACGCGCGCAAGCTGCTGGCCTCGGCCCAGTTGCGTGCCTCGCATCCCGGCGATGCCACCGCCACGCTGGCGCCGGCGCTGCAGCAGGCCAATCCCGATCCGCAATTGCTGGCGCTGGCGGGCGAATCGTATATGCAGGCGCGCGACTTCAACAAGGCCGCCGAGTTCTTTGAAAAAGCCAGCGTGCTGGCGCCCCAGGCTGCATCGCTGCGTACCTCGCTTGGCCTGTCCAAGCTGGGCCAGGGCGACGAAGAACAGGCCATCGTCGAAATGGAAAAAGCCATCGCGCTCGATCCCAAGTCGCAGCAGGCCGGCATTGCCCTGGTGCGCACCGCGCTCGGTCTGAAGCAGTTCGACAAGGCCCTGGCGGCGGTGCAGAAACTGGAGCAACAGCAACCCGACAATGCCATCGTCCAGAACCTCAAGGGCGGGGTGTACCTGGCCAAGGGCGACGCCGCCAACGCGCGCAGCGCCTTTAACAAGGCAGTCCAGCTGCAGCCTGCCTATTTCCCGGCCGTGGCCAACCTGGCCCAGCTTGACCTGACCGAGAAAAAACCGGCCGAGACCAAGAAGCGTCTCGAAGCATTCGTGGAAAAGGACAAGAAGCACATTGGCGCCCTGACTGCGCTGGCCGAACTGGCCAACAGCCAGGGACGCAAGGCCGAGGCCACCGCCTGGCTGGAAAAAGCCAGCAGCGAAAACACCGACGTGGCCGCGCCCGCCATCCGCCTGATCGCGCAATACCTGCGCACCGGCGAGAAAGCCAAGGCCCTGACCACGGCGCGTAAATTCCAGACCGCGCACCCCGCCAACCCGGAGCTGCTCGACCAGCTCGGCCAGGCCCAGCTGGCCAACAACGACGCGGCCGGCGCGCTCGACACGTACAGCAAACTGGCCAATGTGGTGCCCAAATCGGCCGCGCCGCACTTGCGCATGGCACAGGTGCATGCAGTGCTGAAAAACGAGCCGGCCATGGCCGAAGACATCCAGCGCGCCATCGCGATCGACCCGTCCAATGTGCAGGCGCAGCTGGCCCGCATCGACATTGCCGCGCGCAAGGGTCAGCTCGACCAGGCCCTGGTATTGCTGCGCAAGTTGCAGCAGCAAAATACCAACGCTGCCTACACCTACTCGCTTGAAGGCGACTTGCTGGCCATGCAGAAAAAGCCCGAGCTCGCGCTGCGGGCATGGGAACAAGCCTATCGCCTCGGCAAGTCGCCCCAGGTGGTGATCAAGATGGCGCAGCTGCAGCGCAGCAGCGGCAAGGCCGCGGAAGCGGATGCCCGCGTGGCGCAGTATATGAAAGAGCATCCGGGCGAGCCCTTGATGGCGATGCATATGGCGGAAACCCATTTGGCCAACAAGCAGTTCAAGGCCGCTGTCGCGCTGCTCGAACCCTTGATCAAGGCCCAGCCCAATAACGTCCTCGCACTCAATAACCTGGCCTGGGCTTACCAACAGGACAAGGACGCGCGCGCACTGGCCACGGCCGAGCGGGCCCACAAGCTGGCGGCCGATAATCCGGGCGTGCTCGACACTCTGGCCTGGATACTCATCGAACAGGGCAACACCAAACGCGGCCTGCCGTTGCTGGAACAAGCGCTCTCCCGTGCGCCCGAAGCCAACGATATTCGTTACCATTTGGCATATGGTTTACACAAAGCAGGGGAAAAGGCCAAGGCACGCAAAGAACTCGAAACAGCGTTGGCAAGCGGCAAGGAATTTGCCAGCATGAATGAAGCGCGTGCCCTCTTGAAGCAAATGTAGAAAACAATGTTGTAGGTCAAAAATATTTCCGAGCATCTAGTTTGCTCGGACGTATCTTCAGCAGACTTGGTCGTTTGCTGAGCCTCTTCGCCGATGGACGCAGCACGTCGTGTCTGTCCGCCCGCGCCCGCGTTCACGCATGGGCGCAGGCGGCGCGGGTAGGCGCGCAGGCTGACTTCGGCGCAGGCTTAGGAAATGATCATGCTGTTTCTCGACAAGGTTCTCCGCAAGCGCGACATCCTGATCCCTTACTTCGACTTCAGTAAGGTACTGCCCGGCGATCCGGACTCTTTCATTCTGAAAGAAATCCACCAGCTGCGCTACGAGGTGTATTGCCTCGAACGTTCCTTTCTGCAGCCGGAAGATTTTGATGAAGGGCTCGAGACCGATCACTTCGATGCGTGTTCAACCCATTTTGCCGCATGGTCGCGCCAAGGCGAGATCATCGGCACGGTGCGCCTGGTACAAGCCGGGCGCGAGCAGGGTTATCCCTTCGAAGCGCATTGCCCGGTTTTCAGCGACTTCATACTACCGCCGCGCGAGCAAGCCGCTGAAATTTCGCGCTTGGTAGTGAAGAAAAGTTTCCGTCGGCGCCGTGGCGATTCGATGGAAGGCATCTCCAAAGACTTCGTGGAAAAAGGCAGTACCGCCAGCATCAGACCAGCAGCATCCCGGCGCGAGCAGCGCGGAAACGGGCCGCTGTTATTGCTGGGTTTGTACCGGGAAATGTACCGCCACAGCCGCGCGGCCGGAATTCGTTTCTGGTTCGCTGCGATGGAGCGGTCGCTGGCGCGCTCGCTGGAGAAGATGGGGTTCAAGTTTGTGCCGATCGGCCCGCAGGTGGAGTACTACGGACCGGTCACGCCCTACATGGTCGATCTGAACGACCTTGAACACCGGCTCCGGCGCGACAACCAGTTCCTGGCCGCGTGGTTCAACGACGAGCGCATACCGATCTGGATCATGCTCAAGACCCTGATCGGCAACCGGCTCGCGCGCGCCTCCCCAGGTTAGGGACGGGCGCCGTAGTGGACAGAGAGTGATCGTATGGAATATGTTTTTCCTGCCCTGGACTACCAGGCCTTCTTGTCGCGGGCCGAATTCGGCTCGCACCACGAGACGGTCGATCACGTCAATCGCCAGATATTCCGTTCCTACCAGGGCGGACGGCTGGGCGAGGTACCTACGGAATTGTTCAAGCTGCGGCATGACGTCTATTGCATCGAGCGCGCCTTTCTGAAGGCAGACGATTCCTTCGAGGGCATGGAGTTCGACGATTTTGACGACAGCGCGATGCACTTTGCGGCCTACACCATGGAAGAGTCGCTGATGGGCACGGTGCGCCTGGTGACGCCGCGCGCGCCCACCTCGTTTCCCTTCCAGCTACATTGCAGCACCTTCCCCGACTTCGCCATGCCGCCGCAGGAACAGTGCGGAGAAATTTCGCGCCTTGCGGTCAAGCGCACCCACCGCCGCCGCCGCGCCGACAGCGTGGCCGGCATCCCCGGCTTTTCCCTGCCCCAGCAAAGCGCGCCGACCCTGGCGCCCGAGGTCGAACGGCGCCACTCGGCCTCGCCCATGCTGCTGTTGGGAATGTATCGCGAGATGTACCGCCACAGCCGCGAAAATGGCATTCGCTACTGGTTCGCCGCGATGGAACGTTCGCTCGCCTATGCGCTCGAACGGATGGGCTTTCGCTTCGCCGCGATCGGGCCTGTCGCCGACTATTACGGCGCCGTGACGCCCTACATGCTCGACCTGGGCGAGCTGACCCCGCGCCTGGCGGAAAACAATCCGACCCTGGCGGCCTGGTTCAATGAAAAGCCCTTGATTTTTGCAGCGCCGCGCTCATCGCACGTGCGCATCCACGACGACAATGTCAACGGCGAGGCCGACCACGGCGACGCCGTCCCTGCCGCCCCGCCAGCCCCGCCTGGCGCCTAGCGGCTGATATCGATGGTCTTGGTTTCCTGGTTGCGGAAACTATGCACGACCATCATCGGCGCTTCAGTCACTTCACGCCCCGACAGCATGTCATGCATCATCGACACCGCCATCGCCGCCACCGTGAAACTGCCCACCGAAATCTGCGAAGCCGGGCAGGGGCGGCCGTCTTCCATCACCGTCAAAGCGCGCGTGACCTGCTCGACCACCTGGCGGTCCAGGTGGGCGCCGATGCGCGCCATGATGCGCGCGAACACCGCCGCGTAACTGGCATCGCCCTCCCCGGCCGCCACCGCCATATCGTTCTCGATGATCTGGGCCAGCGAAGCGGGCGAACCCGCGGGGAAATACAGCACGCCGGCGCCAAAGCCGATCGACAGCGCGGTGAATACAGGCCGACCCAGTTCCTGCGCGCTGGTATGCAGCGCAAGGATGGCCTGCAGATCGAGAAAATCAATGGTGTCGAACACGATGTCGGCCTGTTCCACCAGGTCGGCCGCGTTGTGCTGGTCGAGATTGGCTTCGATGGCCTCCACATGCGCGCGCGGATTGATGCGCAGGATATGCTTTTTCAGCGCCGTCACTTTGGGCTGGCCGATATCGTCGAAATCGTAGAACTGCCGGTTCAAATTATGGGCATCCACGGTGTCGCCATCGATCAGTACAAAGTGTTCGAAACCCATGCGCGCGGCGGCAATCGCGGTTGACGCGCCCAGGCCGCAGCCGGCGATCAGCAGCCGTGTCGCGCGGATGGTGGATTGAGTTGCGGGCTCGACGTAGCCGGTATTACGGGTGACAAATTTATCGTAGCTAAATGCGGTAGACATGGCGAAACCCCGGTGTGCACGCGGGCGTGCGTATTGTTGAACTGCTCTTATTACATAAAAATAATGTTAGAACAATTTGAACAAACACCCTGTCCGATTCGTTTTTGTCGGCAATTTTTACACTGTTGAGCAGCTCTTTCATTCAATCTTGTAGGACTGGATCTCGCAGCTTTGTAGTTTCATTTCCGCTCGAAAATTTCTAGCCTAAGTTCGCTGACGCACGGAAATAAAAAAGTATTGCACGGCGGATTTCTGTCGAACTGTCTTACAGACTCTTATCGTTGAAGAAACATTTCCGTCGGCGCTGAGGTCCCGCTCGATTGCATGCCTAGGGTAAAGCCCTTGAAAACGGGCAAATGGATCGGGCTGGCACGCCGCTTGCTCTACTCCCATACAAGACGCGAATGTGTCTCTCAACACTCATCCAGGGGAACTAACATGAAACTCACCAAACTCATCGCAGCAGTCAGCCTCGGTCTCGCCTCCTTGACCGCCTCGGCAATACCTCTGGCCAGCCTGTCGGGGCCAGTAGAAATCAAGCTCGGCGGCCTGACCAATGAAAGCAACGCCATTGCCGGTACCACGGAAACCACCTGGGGCATCGGTTACATTGAATCGATGAAAGCCCAGACCAACACCGGACAGTGGCTGGCCGGCACCGGCGAAGGCTATCTGTACTACATGATCTACGGTATCGCCGATCTGTCCATCATTCCGGACGGCGCAGGTTTTGACATCTACAACATTGGCGCGACCGGCGGCTCGTTCGATGGCAAGATCCACCTCGACATATACTATTCGGCCACGCAAATCGCCAATATTGACCAGTTCAAGAATGCCTCGCCTGCCGACCGTATCGATTACAACAGCTATGCTGCCTATGCCGGCCTGGGCTCGCCTTACCTGCAGCTGACCTTCGGCAGCGACATCCAGCAAGTCGACCGTCCGGAGACCCCGCAAGACGAGCGCCTGGCTACCCTGGTGCAGAACGCCAACGCACAAACTCTGCCAACCTCGGGTGACGGCAAGTTCTTCCTCGACGTGATCGGCGGCACCGCCATGACCCAGTGGGACACCAACGGCCAGGCATTCGGCCACGACATGAGCGGTAACTTCACCCTGCGTCCTAACTTCGGTCCGGATTTCAATCCGAACTGCACCGAGCAGCAAGTGATCGACAATGTCTGCTTCCCAGGTCTGATCAACGATCCTATCATCGCCGCCTCGGTACCTGAGCCAGGTTCGCTGGCCATGCTGGGTCTGGGCCTGTTCGGTCTGGCCGGCCTGCGTCGCCGCAAGAGCGCCGCCAAGTAAGTCAATCTCGCGCAGCGCATGCTTCAGTGCGCGGCTTTGAAAGCTGCCCGGTGAACACCGGGCGGCTTTTTTTACTTCCGATGGTCTGGCGTTTAAGGACGCACGCTGCGCTCGACCGGCGCTGGCGAAATGAATGCTTTGTGGAACAGGTGACGCGCTAGCATCAGGGGAGGCATGCGCAGCCAGTTGCCGCGGATGTAGAGCAGGAAATGAGCAGCGCCAGTCAGGGCATCGGCGCAGCTTGCATGCAGCGGTTGCAGCGCGCGCACGAATAGCCCATCCATCAGCGCCAGCAGGGCCCGGTTAGGCCCGCCAATGGCCGCATCGGCCAGGACGGCGGCAGGCACCGGGGTGCCGAGCAGCATGGCGCAATAGCGCAGCGCGTAGAACAAAGGGCGTTCAAGCTGCAGCTCGCGCGCGCGGGTCGGCAAGCCGTCCCAGAAGCCCGGGTGGTCGGCAAAATGCAGCAGCAGCCGGTGCAAATCGAGCAGGTCGCGCAAGCCCTTGTCGAATTCGCCGTCCCAGAATAGATGGGTGGCGCTGTGCAGCACCATGTCGGCAGGCGCGA
Source organism: Pseudomonadota bacterium (assembly GCA_040385745.1). Taxonomy (GTDB): domain Bacteria; phylum Pseudomonadota; class Gammaproteobacteria; order Burkholderiales; family Burkholderiaceae_D; genus Telluria_A. The sequence goes on along the minus strand of JAZKGU010000045.1, from coordinate 66,130 downwards.
GCACTTGCACCCCCGCCATGCCCGGCACTGCGCGCGCGCTGGCGCGCAGACGCTCCGGATCGGGAAAGGCGCGCGCGGTCAGCGGCAGGATGGCGTGGTGCACATCGATGACGCTGCCGCGCTGGGCATGCTGCATCGGCGGAATTTCATGCATCCACAGGCGGTAGTAGCGCTGGTCGTATTCATCCTGTTTTTGGGAAGTCCAGCCGCCCAGCATCAGGTCGGCCTCCACCTGCGGCAGCAGCTCGCGCGGCACCAGGATATCGACGTCGGAAAACAAACGCCCGCGCGCAGGCGGCAAGCCGGCTGCAGCATAGGCCGCGCCCTTGAGCAGAATCAGCGGCGCCTGCATGGTCTGGAGCGCGGCGCGGATGCGTGCAACTTCCCACTGCACCGCGTCGGCGTGGCGCTGCAGCAGCGTGCCGGCCCACTCGAGGTGGCGGCGCGGCGCTTCCGGCACGTGCTCGAGCACGCCTTCGTCGTGGGCCAGGCAGTACAGGCTGGCAGTCAGATTGGCTGCCAGCGCCTGGCGCAGCAGCAAGTCCCATTGACTCAGGTCGAGCGCGCCCATGTCCACCGGACGGCGCAGCATGCGGATCAACAGCGCGGCGCGGCTCAAGCGCGGCCCCGCGCCAGCGCATCGAAGGCGGCCATCGCTTCGTCCAGCACCCCGTAGCGGAAGCTGGCGCTGCGGCTGGCCGCGATCAGGCGCCCCAGCGCGTCGAAACCGCGCGCGCCGAGCAGGCTGTAATTAAAGGCATTGTCGGCCACTTGCATGAAGGCGCGCGCCGGCGCCAGTTCGCTCATCTCGAGCGCGGCGCCGGCGGCGTACTTGGGGAAAATGATCCAGGCCGGCGCCACCGCTTCGCCCCCGCGCGCCACGCTTTGCGGCGGCGGGCGCAGGTGCGCCACGGTGCCCTTGTTGGTGTCCTTGACGGGGCGGCTCATCGTCATTTGCGGCGCGTAGCTCTGCATGACGTCGATCGAAGCGTTTTTCAGACTGATGGGACGCGGCAGCGGCACCAGCATGCCGTCGCTGAGCCGCACCAGGGTCAGTTCGTCCGACAGCAGGCGCCAGCCGCGGCTGACCAGGGCGGCGCACAGGGTGCTCTTGCCCGAGCCGGGCGGGGCCGGCAGGATCACGGCACAGCCGTCGCGCTCGATGACGGCGGCATGGATAATCAGGTAAGCGTGGGCGCGGCTCGAGACGCACCAGTTCATGGCCCATTCGAACATCGGAAAAGCCTGGTCGACTGGCAAGGGGCGAAACGGCGCGTGGCCATCGTGGTCGAATTGGACCTGGCGCCCAAGGAAGCGCCGCAGGCCGCCCGAGTGGCGCATGGCAAGGTGAAAGTCGGCAAAGCCGTCCGGCTCGCGCACCCGGTAGTTCGGGTACATGCTGGCCAGCCCTTCGGCCAGGGCCTCGATGTCGGACTTGACACGGCAGACGAAGGGGCCGGTCTCAAGGTCGATGCCCGGTCCCGCCAGGCGCGCGCGCAGCTGGTCCGGCGAGAGTTCGCCCAGGGTCAGCACGGCAGCGGCTCCACCAGCCATAAAGCGGCGAGCTGCTCGAGCAGGGCCGCGGCATCGTCATCGAACGCCTGGTCGCGTTCGCAGCCTAGCTCGGCTGCAAGGGCAATGTTCAGTTCAGGAAACGCGGCAGGCCCGCGCTTGAGCAGGCCGAGCAGGTGCAAGGCGCCCAGTCCCAGCAAATGGGTGGCGCCTGAGAGGTTGTTGAACAGGACGACTTCATCCCCGAACTGCCGCGACTGCAGCATTTGTCCGGGGGTCAGGCGCCACATTCGCAGTGGGCCATACGTGTTGCGCGCATATTACTCCATCGTACTTTTCAGATAGTAGACCAGCTGGCTGCCGTTCCACGGCGTCGCGCCCTTGGCCGGCACGAACTGGCGCGTGGTTTCGTACTCCGACCACATGCTCACCACCATCTCCGCAGTCAGAAAGCCGATGCGGCCCGTGATCACGTTCAGGTAGGTCGCTACAATATGCTCGGCTACCTTGTGGCGGTCGGCGGCATGACGGTTCAGGATCTCAAGCAAAGTGAGGTTCGACAAGGGCGGCTGGGACGGGAAAAAGCGGCCGAACTTTTCGGTCGGCGAAACGTCGCCAGGCCAGGATGCCGGGTTGGCCTTCCAGTAGTCAGGCACGCGGCCCTGGCAGGTTTCAGTAGTGGGGGCCTGGCTGGTCAAGCTGCCCGACAGCGCGCCCGAGGGCGATTTGCATACCAGCGCCGCCATGGCGTTATTGCTTGCCAGGGTCATCAGGACGCCGGAAGCGCCCAGGCCGGCCATACGACGGCGCGAGGCGCCCTTGCCGCTTAGCTGTGGGGCTGGTGACGCCGCTGGATCGGACGGCGGTAAGTGGTGTTGTTCATGGTTGGCCATAATTATTCCTAAAAACGAGAGCTGAGCCCGGTGAGGGGGAAGGCGGACGCACCGCCTTCTTGCATTTAACTTTATTAAGCAATTTGCATTCCCGAAGGCTCAAGCAAAACTTAATGGTTAATAATCAAGTACTTAACAGCCATTTTTGTGATTCTGAAACGCATTTCCAACAAGCTCTGGGACTCACTGTAAAGTATCCCGACAATCCCCGGCTATGATCAAAAGAAACTTTCTGGAATGATCAGCACGTCGCCCGGCCGCATTTGCATATTGGCCGAAATATCGCCGTCCTTGATCAAGTCATTTAGGCGCACTCGCAACTTCTGCGGCTTGCCATCAACCGTGCGGATCACATGGGCGCGGTTACCTGAGGCAAACTCAGTGACGCCGCCTACGGCGATGAGCACGTCCATCAGTGACATGTCGCGCCGATAGGCCAGTGCCTGCGGCCGCGCTGCCTGACCGATGACGCGGATCTGTTCGCCGTAGGTACCCACAAATCCCGTCACGATGACGGTCACCACTGGTTCCTGGATGAACTTGGACAGCGCCTTTTCAATATCGCGCGCCAGTTGGGTTGCGGTCTTGCCGCTGGCCGGCAAGTCTTCCACCAGCGGGGTGGTGATCTTGCCGTCCGGACGCACAGGCACGGACATCGACACCTCGGGATTGCGCCACACATTGATATTGACGCTGTCGCCAGGCCCGATCAGGTAATCGCTGGGCATAGGCCCATTGTCGGCCATCGGTGTCATGCCGGCATCTTTACTGCGGAAAACGCTGCAGCCGCTCAGCGCCAGCATGGACAAAGCAGCAGCGATGCAGGCAATGCGTTGAAAACTGGTGCTCGTGATCATGGAGTTGCCTCGTGAGTTAGGTTTATTCTTCGTGAGTTCGTTGTCTTTTCGATACGAATTTGTGCCTATTCTAAACCATTGCGAAAATGCACGACGCACCAGAAAGCAATCGAATCGAGCTCTACCGCATCACCTCCCGGACACCTTGCAAAATTGCCGCTCGGCTACCTTCTTGCCGAAAAACCAAGCAAGAAATTGTGTAAATTTTGCATCATTGTGTTTCGTAAATATGGTCTGCGAAACAATCTTTCAGGCGCCTCTCTCCTATGAAAACTGGCGCCGAAGGGGGGGCGCACGGTTCAAATTCCGAATTTATTGCGGAAAATAAATCCGATGTATCATGCGACACGCTTGCTGACAATTAAACAACTGCGAAGACTAATGTTGCGCCGCACCAAGCCAATTCGGCCGGCAGCGGACGCGCCGCGCAGGGTGTAAGCAGTGCAGGCAAAGATAGTCGATACATCGATTTTTATAACAATCCGGATGGGAAGTTCCTATCCATACATGATGGCGAGATAGACCGATGGCAGAGCTCACAGCCGTAATTTTTACCTTCTTGAAAGCGATCGGCAAGTATCGCTGGCATGCGGTATTCATATCCTGGGTGGTGGCCATTGTTGGCTGGATCGTTGTATTCACCCTTCCCAACGATTATCAGTCGTCGGCACGGGTGTTCGTCGATACCCAGAGCGTGCTCAAGCCCTTGCTGTCGGGCATGACCACCCTGCCGAACCTTGAGCAGCAGGTCATGTTCATGCGCCGTACCCTGATCAGCCGCCCGAACGTGGAGCGCGTGATGCGCATGGTCGATCTGGATATCAAGAGTCAGAGCCCGAAAGAGCACGAAAAACAGGTCGACGAGCTGATCGACAACATCAAGATCAGCGGCACCGAGCGCGACGATATCTATACGATCTCCTTCAGCAGCCCCAACCCCAAGCTGGGCAAGGACGTGGTGCAGTCGCTCCTGACCATTTTCGTCGAGGGCAGCTTCGGCGGCAAGAAGCAGGACGCCGACAAGGCGGTGCAGTTCATCGATGACCAGATCCGCACTTACGAGGAAAAGCTGACCAAGGCCGAGAATGACCTCAAGGACTTCAAGATCAAGAATATGACCATGCTGCCGCGCGGTCCGAGCGACTACAGCGCGAAGATGGCCGAAACCGCCGACCAGCTCAACGCCGCCCGCCTCGAACTGATGGAAGCTGAGCAGGCGCGCAACGCGATCCGGCGCCAGATCGGCGGCGACTCGGCCAACCGCGACAACATCGCCGTGGCCAATCCCGAGCTCGACGAACGTATCCAGGCAGTGCAAAAGCAGCTCGACACTGCCCGCATGCAATACACCGAAGCCCATCCGGACATCGTCGGCGGGCGCCGCCTGCTGGCCCAGCTGGAAGAAAAGAAGCGCGAAGACGCGCGCACCCGCAAGCCAAGCGGCGATCCGGGCGCCAACTACAGCCCGATGCTGCAGCAACTCAAGGTCGCCCTGTCGGAAGCTGAAGCACGGGTGGCGTCGCTTTCCGCGCGGGTCAATGAATTCTCGGGCCGCGTGGCGCGCCTCAAGACGCAGAGCTTTGCCGCCCCGGAAGTTGAGGCCCAGTTGTCCCAGCTTAACCGCGACTATGAAGTGAACAAGGAGAATTACCAAAAGCTGGTGGAGCGCCGCGAATCGGCCAAGTTGTCGGGCGACCTCTCCTCGGCCACCGATATGCTGACCTTCCGCGTGATCGATCCGCCCACCGCACCCCTGACGCCTGCCGGGCCTAACCGCGCCCAGCTGTTTTCCATGGTATTCGCCGCCGCGCTGGCCGCCGGCCTCGGCGCCGCGCTCCTGATGAGCCAGTTCCGCCCCACCTTCATGAGCCAGTCCAGCCTGCGTGACGTCACCGGCTTGCCGATTTTGGGCAGCATCAGCATGAACTGGACCGCTGAACAAAAGGCCCGCCAAACCAAGCGCCTGTACGCCCTTGGCGCCGCGGTCATCATGCTGTTCGGCGCCTATGGCGGCGTGATGGCGGCCGTAATGATCAGACCGGCTCTGTGAGCCTAGAACGCGAGGACAACGTGAGTATTATTGAACGAGCAGCACGCCGCATCGGCGACAAAACCACCCCGCCCGCCGCCGACCAGGCAGCGCCAGCGCCAGTCGAGCCGGTGCTGTACGACAGCCCGGAGGCCAGCGTAACGGCGGCCAGCACCCCGGTGTCGACCGCCAAGCCGGCCGCGCCGGAAGCAGCGGCCGCGACCGCGGCGCCTGCAAGCCCGGCCGCTGCGCCGCTGGCGCGCCAGGTGCGGGGCGAACAGGGCGGTCGCAAGATCGAACTGGACCTGAACCGCATGCGCGACGCCGGCATGGTCACCGCCGCCGGCGGCCGTACCCACCTGGTGGAAGACTTCCGCATTATCAAGCGGCCACTGCTCAAGCGCGCGTTCGCCGATCGCGCCCCAAGCGGCAACCCGGGCAACCTCATCATGATCACCAGTTCGCTGCCGGGCGAAGGCAAGACCTATTGCGCCATCAATCTGGCGATGAGTATTGCCATGGAACTCGACCACACGGTGCTGCTGGTCGACGCCGACGTGGCCCGTCCTTCGGTACTGCGCACCCTGGGCTTGCCAGGCCAGCGCGGCCTCATGGACATCTTGCTGGACGAAAAAACCGAGCTGTCCGACGTCATGCTGCGCACCAACGTCGATACCTTGACGATTTTGCCAGCCGGCACCAGCAGCCCGCGCGCTACCGAGCTGCTTGCCAGCTCGACCATGATCAGCTTCGTGCACGAAATCGCCAACCGCTACCCGGACCGTATCGTCATTTTCGATTCGCCGCCGCTCCTGCTCACGAGCGAAGCGCACGTGCTGGCCAGCCATATGGGCCAGATCGTAGTAGTGGTGGAAGCCGAAATCACGACCCAGCACGCGGTCAAGGAATCGCTGCGCCAGCTGGAAGGCTTGCCTAATGTTAATTTGATCTATAACAAGACCCGCGAGTTCCTGGGCGTCGACGAGAGCTATGACTACCACTACGGCTAAATTTGCCGTTGCACTGGCGCTGGCCGTAATGGCCTCGCAGGCTTGGGCGCAGCTCGAGCCGCTGCCCGGAACGGAAACGGAACAACCTGAAAAGCCCCGCCCCGGCTGGCGCTTCACGCCCACGCTCGAGCTGCGCGAAACCTGGACCGACAATATCGGTCTGACCAGCGACGCCGACGCCCAGAGCCAGTTCATCAGCGAGATCGCACCCGGCTTTTTGCTCGATTACCTCGGTCCACGCGTGAAGCTGCGCAGCCGCTACGAGCTGCATTACTACGGCCTGATCGGCAGTTCGGCCAAAGGCGTGAACCGCAGCTCCAACCTGGCCAACGCCAATCTGCAGGCGCGCCTGCTGGGCGACTTCCTGTACCTGGACGCCTTTGGCGACATCAGCCAGGCTGGCGTGTCGCCGTTCGGTCAGCGCGTTTATGAAAATAACTACTCCGCGGTCAACAAAGCCGAAGTGCGCACCTTCCGCGTTAGCCCGCACCTGAAAAACAGGCTCGGTAACTTTGCCGTCAGCGAAGTGCGCTACACGCGCGACGGCGTGCGCAGCAACAACAATACCGGCTTTGGCGACAGCGACGGCGAAACCCTGTCGGCCACCCTGGCCAGCGGCAGCCGCTATCAGGCGCTGGGCTGGAATGTGAGCTACTCGCGCCAGCATCTTGAAGACAGCCGCGCCCAGGATTCGGATATCGAAAACATCGACGGGCGCCTGACCTTGCGCCTCGGACCGACCCTGGCGCTGTCGGCCGGCGCCGGCTACGACAAGTACGACTACCAGAGCCTCGGCGGCGCTACCGAAGGCCGCGCGTGGCTGGCCGGCGTGAGCTGGAACCCGAGCCGGCGCACCAGCGTCACCGCCGATGTCGGCCACCGCTTCTTCGGGCCCAGCCGCTCGCTGGCGATCCTGCACCGCAGCCGCCACACGGTATGGAACCTGAACTACAATAATTCGGTCACCAACAGCCGCAACGAATACCTGCTCGAGTCGACCCTGAACACGGCATCCCTGCTCGACAGCCTGTTCCTGCCGACCTACAGCGATCCGGTCGAGCGCCAGCGCGCAGTCGACGCCTACATCCGCAGCACCGGACTGCCGGCGGAACTGGCCAACGATCTCAACTTCTTCAGCAACCGCTTCTATCTGCAGCGCCAGCTGCGCGCAGGTGTCGCCATGCGCCTGGCGCGCACCAGCGCCATCTTCAGCCTGTACAACGTGCGCCGCGATGCGTTGTCGGTGCGCGACGCCGACGGCGTCCTGGTGGGCAGCATCATCCAGACCGCCAACGACAATGTGACCCAGAAGGGCGGCAATCTGACGCTGAACTACCGCTACACGCCGCGCACCACCTTCAATGTGGTGATCGACCGCGCGCGTTCGGAATCGCGTTCGGCCCTGCTCGAGACCAGCAACAATTTTCTCGCTGTGGGCGCGCGCTACGTCGGGCGCAAAGGCCTGGCCGGCTCGCTGCAGCTGCGCCACGTGACCGGCCGCACCGCCAGCGGCATTACTTTTTTCGACTACACCGAGAATGCGCTCTCGGCCACTGTTTACATGAAGTTCTAGCGGAATCAAACGCCATGTACGAATCATTCTACGGCCTGAGCGCCAAACCCTTCCGGCTCCGTCCCGACCCTAATTTTTTCTATGGAAGCCGCGGCCACAAGCGCGCCCTGGCCTACCTCGAATACGGCCTGTCGCAGGGCGAAGGCTTCATCGTCATCACCGGTGAAGTTGGCGCCGGCAAGACCACGCTGGTGCGCAACCTGTTCGACCACCTGCCCTCCGAGCAGATCGTGGCGGCCCACATCGTCAACACCCATCTCGATTCGGACGACACCTTGCGCACGGTGGTGTCGGCCTTCGGCCTGCCTTACGAGAACGTGAGCAAGACCGACCTGCTGACCCGCCTCGAGCAATTCCTGCGCGAGAGCGACCAGCAGGGCCGGCGCGCGCTGCTGGTGATCGACGAAGCCCAGAACCTCACCGCGCAGACGGTCGAGGAACTGCGCATGCTGTCGAACTTCCAGAGCGCCGACAACCGCAGCCTGCTGCAGACCTTTTTGGTGGGCCAGCCCGAGTTCCGCACAACGCTGCATAGTCCGACCATGCAGCAGTTGCGCCAGCGTGTGATTGCCAGCTACCACCTGGGCCCAATGGATGCGGGCGAAACCCAGGCCTATATCGAACACCGCCTGGCCACAGTGGGCTGGAAAGGGGATCCAGCCTTCAGCCACCCGGCCCACGCCGCCATTTTCGCCTACACCGGCGGCATTCCACGCAAGGTCAATACCCTGTGCGACCGCCTGCTGCTGATGGGTTTTCTGGAAGAGCTGCACGCCTTTGATGAAAGCCACGTGCAGGAAGTCATTGACGACATCGCCGAAGAATTCGAGCTGCCGGCCGATGCCGTAATAGCGCCGGCGCCCTTGCATGCGCAGGCTCCGGCCAGCGCCGATGGCAACCGCCTCGACGAGCGCATGCAGGCGCTGGAAGAATCGGTGACGGCCATGCTTGGCCTGCTCAAGAAAGTCATCGCAGCGCCCGCCGGCGCCGCCTCGCCCATCAACCATAACAGTAACGAATAATGATGTCCGCCCCCGCACCCGCAGCAGCAGCCAGGATTCGCAATGCCTTCACTTGCGACGTCGAAGACTATTTTCAGGTCTCGGCGTTTGCGCCCTATATCGACCGTGCCAGCTGGCCAAGCCGCGAGTGCCGGGTGGAGGCCAATATCGACCGCATCCTGGGCCTGATGGACGAGGCGAACATGCATGGCACCTTCTTTACCCTGGGCTGGATCGCCGAGCGCTATCCGGCCATGGTCAAGCGCATCGTCGCCGGCGGCCATGAACTGGCCAGCCACGGCTACGGCCACCTGCGCGCCTCGGACCAGGACCTGGCCGAATTCACCAGCGACATAACGAGCAGCAAAAAGCTGCTCGAAGACCTGGGCGGCCAGCGCGTGACCGGCTACCGCGCGCCGAGTTTTTCGATCGGCACGGCCAACCTGTGGGCGCTCGATGCCCTCAAGGACGCCGGCTATCGCTACAGCTCGAGCATTTACCCGATCAAGCACGACCACTACGGCATGCCGGACGCGCCGCGCTTCGCGTTTTACCCGAACGGCGCCGACGGCCTGCTTGAAGTACCCATCACTACGGTGCGCCTGATGGAGCGCAACCTGCCCGCCGGCGGCGGCGGCTACTTCCGCCTGCTGCCCTACGCGGTCTCGCGCTGGCTGATGGAAAAGGTCAATACGGACGACCGCCAGAGTGCGATCTTTTACTTCCATCCGTGGGAAATCGATCCTGGCCAGCCGCGTCCCGCCGGCGTCGACATGAAATCGCGCTTTCGCCATTACGTCAACATGGGCCGCATGGAGAACCGCATCCGCGCCCTGACGCGCGACTTTGCCTGGGACCGCATGGACCGCATCTTCCTCGACCAACCGACCATGGAGCGCGCAGCATGAATTCAATGGCCGACCCGATCAAGCAGCAGCAGGCCGAGGGCCAGCTGACATTGCGCCTGCTGGACAAGCAGAACTACGCGCGCTGGGACGCCTTTGTCGACGCCTGTCCCGAGGCGACCTTCTTCCACAAGGCCGGCTGGCAAACCGTCATCGAACGCGTGTACGGACACAAGACCTGGTTCTATTACGTGGAGCAGGACGGCGCCATCGTCGGCGTGCTGCCGCTGGCCGAGATCAAAAGCCGCATGTTCGGCCACTCGCTCGGTTCGCTGCCGTTTTGCGTGCTGGGTGGCGTTGCCGCCAGCCTCGATGCGGCCCGGCCCCTGCTCGACGCCGCGGCCGACAAGCTGGCGCGCGAACTCAATGTGGGCCACCTCGAGTACCGCAACCTGGTCGCGCAGCACAAGGGCGATCCCAACTGGCATACCAAGGAGCTGTACGTCATCTTCCGCAAGGAGATCAGCGCCGACGACGAAGCCAATATGAACGCCATTCCGCGCAAGCAGCGCGCCATGGTCCGCAAAGGCATCAAGCTGGGTTTGACGGCTGAAATCGATCAGGACGTGGAGCGCTTCTTCACCGCCTATGCGACCAGCGTGCATCGCCTGGGTACGCCGGTATTCCCCAAGTCATACTTCAAGGTCATCAAGGAAGTGTTCGGCCATGCCTGCGAGATCCGCATCATCGTGCGCGAGCGCGAACTGGTGGGCGCGGTCATGTCCTTCTATTACCGCGACGAAGTGCTGCCCTACTACGGCGGCGGCATGCCGGTCGCGCGCGAGTGCGCCGGCAACGACTTCATGTACTGGAACCTGATGCAGGCCGCCGCCGCGCGCGGCGTGCGCTGGTTCGACTTCGGCCGCAGCAAACTCGGTACCGGCGCCTTCGACTTCAAAAAGAACTGGGGCTTCGAGCCGACCCCGCTCGAGTACGAATACCGCCTGGTGGCGGCCACGGAACTGCCGGACAACAATCCGCTCAATCCGAAGTATCAGCTGTTCATCAAGATGTGGAAGAAGATGCCGATCTCCATGGCTAACTTCCTCGGCCCCTTCATCGTCCGCAACCTGGGGTGAGCACATGGAAAACCTGCTACTGCTGATTCACCGGATGCCCTACCCGCCCAACAAGGGCGACAAGATCCGTTCGTACAATATGCTCAAGCACCTGTCGCAGCATTACAAGGTGCACCTGGCTACCTTCATCGACGATCCGGACGACTGGCAGCATGTGCCGACCGTGGAAGCCATGTGCGCCAGCAGCCATTTCGCGCGCCTGAACCCGATCCAGGGCCGCATCCGCAGCCTGGGCGCGCTGGCGGGCGGACGCTCGCTCTCGTTCGACTACTACCGCGACGCCGCCGTGCAGGCCTGGGTTGACCAGACCATGCGCACCCACGACGTCAAGCGCATCCTGGTATTTTCATCGCCCATGGCGCAATACGCCGAAGCCTGGCCGCAGGCGCGCCGGGTGGTCGACTTTTGCGATGTCGACTCCGACAAATGGCGCCAGTACGCCGACAAGAAGCCCTGGCCCATGAGCTGGCTGTACCGCCACGAGGCGAACGCCCTGCTGGCCTACGAGCGCCATGTGGCGGCGTCGTGCGACGCCTCGCTGTTCGTGTCCGAACCCGAAGCGGAGCTGTTTCGTACCCTGGCGCCTGAGAGCCGCGCCAAAATCGACTACTTCAACAACGGTGTCGATACTGAATTTTTCTCGCCGGAGCGCGCCTACGACAACCCGTATGCAGCCGGCCACAAGGTGCTGGTGTTCACCGGGGCCATGGACTACTGGCCCAATATCGACGCGGTGCAGTGGTTCGCCGCCGACATCTTCCCGCAACTGCGCGCGGCCGACCCGTCGCTGCAGTTCTATATTGTCGGTTCGCGTCCCACCGCGGCGGTGCAGGCGCTGGCCAGCCAGAGCGGCGTGCACGTGACGGGCACGGTGCCCGACGTGCGTCCTTACATCCACTTCGCCGACATCTCGGTGGCGCCGCTGCGCATTGCGCGCGGCATCCAGAACAAGGTGCTCGAAGCGATGGCCATGGGCCGCCCGGTGGTGGTGTCGCCCCAGGCGCTCGAAGGCATCGAAGCCGCGCCTGGCGCCGAGCTGGTGCTGGCCGATGGCGCCCAGGCCCAGATCGACGCCATCGGCGACCTGCTGGCGCGCGATCGCAGCGAACTCGGACGCGCCGCGCGCGACTGCGTGGAACGCAAATACAGCTGGCCTAGCAAACTGGCGAGGATCGGCACGAGGCTGGAATGCGAATGAACGACAGTGTCGTGCTCTCCGGCCATCCCGGCGCCATCCTGCCGCGCACCAGCATGCTGCTGATCGCGCTGGCCTTGCTGGCGCCCTTTGCGATCTATTTCGGCACCGCCCGTTCGATCGTCGAGGTCTGGAACAGCTCCGACACCTTCGCCCATGGTTACATCATCCTGCCGATCAGCCTATGGCTGATCTGGCGCCGGCGCGCCAATTTCGCCGCTTTTCCACCCGAACCGTGGGCGCCGGCCCTGCTGCTGGTGGCCATGGCTGGCGCGGCCTGGCTGCTGGCGCGCATGGGTGAAGTGCAGGTAGTGATGCAGTACGCTTTTGTGGCCATGCTCCCTTTGATCGCGCTGGCCATGCTGGGGCGGCGCCTTGCCTGGTCGCTCGCGTTCCCGCTGCTATTCCTGCTTTTCGCGGTGCCTTTCGGTGAAATTTTCGTCAACCCGCTGATTGAATTTACCGCCGACTTCACCGTGTGGGCGGTCCAGGCCACCGGCATTCCGGTGCTGCGCAACGGCACCCGCTTCGAACTGCCGACCGGGAACTGGAACGTGGTGGAAGCCTGCAGCGGCGTGCGCTACCTCATTTCATCGGTCACCATCGGCTGCCTGTATGCCTACCTGACCTACCGCTCGACCACCAAGCGCGCCGTGTTCGTGGCCATGTCGGTGCTGGTTCCGATCATCGCCAACGGTCTGCGCGCCTACATGATCGTCATGATCGGCCACACCAGCGACATGGCGCTGGCCACCGGCGTCGATCACCTGGTCTATGGCTGGCTGTTTTTCGGCATCGTGATGTTTGCCATGTTCTGGGTCGGCAGCTACTGGCGCGACGACGAGCCGCCCGCCCCGGCGCCGCAACCGGCCGCCATCATCAGCGATGCGCAGTCACCCACGCGCATCCGCAACATGGCGCTGGCCGTGATCGCCGTGGCTGCCGTGTGGCCTGCCTACGCCCGCTACAGCGACCACGCTACCTTCAACAAGGCGCCGGTGGAACTTGGCAGCGCCGGCGTGAGCTGGACCCCGGCTGCGGCCTTCAGCAGCTGGACTCCGCGCTACATGGCCGCCGACGCCAGCTTCAATGGCGTCTACCAGGGCAGAAGCGGTCCGGTCGCCCTAACTATCCTGTACTACCGCAACCAGACGCGCGACAAGGCCTTGATCAGTTCCGTCAACCGCATGGCCGGCGAAAAGGACGAGTACCACGATAATGGCGGCGCCGTGCGCAGCGAGCAGCTCGGCACCCGCACATTGAAACTGCGCGAGACGCGCATGGATGGCCCGGGCGGCGACTTCCTGGTATGGCACTGGAACTGGATCGATGGCACGCCCGTCAGCAACAACTACGTTGGCAAGCTGTACCAGGCGCGCGCCAAGCTGCTGTTCCGCGGCGACGACGGGGCGGCCGTGATGGTGTCGGCGCCCTATGGCGAGCGCCCGGACGACGCGCGCGCCGCCATGCGCACCTTCCTCGAAGCGAACCTGGCCAGCATCGAAGCTTCGCTGGCATCGGCGAGGGGCGAGTGATGACGCAGCCACTGGTGGTGCACCTGATCTACCGGCTCGACGTGGGCGGGCTCGAGACGCTGCTGGTGGACGCGGTCAACCGCATGCCGGCGCATAAGTACCGGCACGCCATCGTGTGCCTGACGGGCTACACCGATTTTGCCGAGCGCATCACGCGCAAGGACGTGACCCTGCACGCGCTCAACAAGGCCCCCGGCCTGGGCCTGGGCACCCACGCCGATTTCTACCAGCTGCTGCGCCGCCTCAAGCCGGCCATCCTGCATACTTACAACCTGTCTGCCATCGAGTACAGCGTGACCGCCGCGCTGGCCGGGGTGCCGGTGCGGATTCACGCCGAGCATGGCCGCGACGCCGGCGACCCGCAGGGCCTGAACCGCAAGCACAATCTGCTGCGCCGCCTGATGGCGCCCTTTATCGACCGCTTCATTCCGGTCTCGCGCGACCTGCAGGACTGGCTCATCACGGTGGTGGGCATTGCCCGAAACAAGACCCTCTTGATCAACAACGGCGTGGACACGGCGCGTTTCGCGCCCGCGCAGCAAGCTCCATCAGAATTCGTGGTGGGCACTGTTGGCCGCCTGCAGGACGTCAAGAACCAGGCCGGCCTGGTGGACGCCTTCGCGCGCCTGCGCACGCTGCTGCCGGCCATGCGCGACGAGCTGCGCCTGGTGATCGTCGGCGACGGTCCGCTGCGCGAGAAGCTGGCCGCGAAGGTAGCCGACGCGGCGCTCGGCAGCGCGGTCTCGCTGGCCGGCTCGCGCAGCGACGTGGCCGAGCAGATGCGCAGGTTTTCCGTGTTCGCCCTGCCCTCGATTGCCGAAGGCACGCCGGTTACCCTGCTCGAGGCAATGGCATGCGGCTTGCCGGTCGTGGCCAGCGCCGTGGGCGGCATCCCCGACCTGGTCCAGGATGGCGTGACCGGCACCCTGGTGCCGGCGGGCGATCCGCAGGCGCTTGCCGAGGCGCTGGGGCGCTATGCTGGCGACCCAGCCCTGTGCGCACGCCACGCGACGGCCGCGCGCGCGCGCATCGAAACGCATTACAGTGTGGACGCCATGCTGCAGGCCTACCTGGACCTGTACGATGGGCTGCTGAAATCTAAAACGAACTTGAAAGAAAAGATCACACCATGTGCGGAATAGTTGGCATGTTTGACACCCGCGGCGCGCGCGAGATCGACCGCGCGATGCTGCACCGGATGAATGAGACCCAGTTCCACCGCGGCCCGGTGGAAGGCGGCCTGCACCTCGAACCTGGCGTGGGCTTCGGCCACCGCCGCCTGTCGATTATCGACCTTGAATCGGGCCAGCAGCCGATGTTCAACGAGGACCACAGCGTGGTTCTGGTATTCAATGGCGAGATCTACAACTTCCAGGCCCTGATGGTCGAACTGGGCGCACTCGGGCACACATTCCGCACCCACAGCGATACCGAAGTCATCGTGCACGCCTGGGAACAGTGGGGCGAAGACTGCGTCAAGCGCCTGCGCGGCATGTTCGCCTTTACCATCTGGGACCGCAATGCCCAGACCCTGTTCATGGCGCGCGACCGCCTTGGCATCAAGCCGATGCACTACGCCTTCCTGCCCGACGGCATGCTGGTGTTCGGCTCCGAACTCAAGACCGTGCTGTGCTTCCCGAACCTGTCGCGCGAGATCGATCCGTGCGCGGTCGAAGACTATTTCGCCTATGGCTACGTGCCCGAGCCACGCACCATTTTCAAGCATGCCTTCAAGCTGTCGCCCGGCTACACCTTGACGCTCAAGGTCGGCCAGCCCGCGCCCCAGCCCAAACGCTACTGGGACGTGCCGTTCACCCCGCACGCGCCGATGCGCGAGGAAGAAATGGAGCAGGAACTGATCGTGCGCCTGCGCGAAGCTGTCGAGAGTCACATGATCGCCGACGTGCCGCTGGGCGCCTTCCTGTCCGGCGGGGTTGACTCGAGCGCCATCGTGGCCATGATGGCCGGGCTCACCAAGGAGCCCGTCAACACCTGCTCGATTGCCTTCGACGATCCCAAGTTCGACGAGTCCGAGTACGCCAGCCAGGTCGCGGCCCAGTACAAGACGCGCCACCAGAAGGAAACCGTCGACACCGACGACTATGGTCTGATCGACACCCTGGCCGGCCTGTACGACGAGCCCTATGCCGACAGTTCGGCCATCCCGACCTACCGCGTGTGCGAGCTGGCCCGCAAACGGGTCACCGTGGCGCTGTCGGGCGACGGCGGCGACGAGAATTTTGCCGGCTACCGCCGCCATCGCTTCGCCATGGGCGAACAGAAGCTGCGCTCGATGCTGCCGCTGGCCCTGCGCAAGCCGCTGTTCGGCTTCCTGGGCGCCGCCTATCCCAAGGCCGACTGGGCGCCGCGCATGTTCCGCGCCAAGACCACCTTCGAGGCGCTGGCGCGCGATCTGGTGGCGGGCTACTTTCACGGCGTCTCGATCCAGGCCGACCGCGTGCGCGACCAGCTGTTCTCCGACGGTTTTCGCAGCCGGCTGCAAGGCTACCGCGCCATTGAAGTCATGCGCGGCCACGCCAAGAATGCACCGACCGACGATCCGCTCTCACTGATCCAGTATATCGACATGAAGACCTACCTGCCGGGCGACATCCTGACCAAGGTCGACCGCGCCAGCATGGCCCACGCGCTCGAAGTGCGGGTGCCGCTGCTCGATCACCAGTTCGTCGAGTGGGTCTCCGGCCTGCCCTCCTCGTCCAAGCTGCGCAACGGCGAAGGCAAGCACATTTTCAAAAAGGCGCTCAAGCCATACCTGTCGGACGATATCCTGTACCGCAAAAAAATGGGCTTCTCGATCCCGCTGGGCGACTGGCTGCGCGGCCCGCTGCGCGAATCGATGCGCAAGGCGGTGCTCAACCCGGCCCTGCTCGACACCGGCATTTTTAACGAAACTTACCTCAAGCAGATGATCGACCAGCATCAATCCGGCGCCAAGGACCACACCGTGTCCTTGTGGTCGGTGTTGATGTTCGAAGCCTTCCTGCGCAAAAACGGCGCCACAGACGCCCGGAGCCACTGATGCGTATCCTGCACGTACTTGACCATTCGATCCCACTGCACAGCGGCTATACCTTCCGCACCCGCTCCATCCTGCGTGAGCAGCAGGCGCTGGGCTGGGAGACGTTTCACGTGACCGGATCCAAGCAGGGCGAGACCAGCGCGCTCGAGGAAGACGTCGACGGCCTGCATTTCTACCGCACCCCGCGCCGCGCCGGCATGCTCGACAAGCTTCCGGTGCTCAATCAAAAGGAAGTCATCGACGGCCTCACGCGGCGCCTGGCCGAGATCATCCCCACAATCAAGCCCGACGTGCTGCACGCGCATTCGCCCAGCCTGAACGCGATCGCGGCCCTGCGCGCCGGCAAGCAGTTCGGCATCCCGGTGGTGTACGAAGTGCGCGCCTTCTGGGAAGACGCGGCTGTCGACCATGGCACCAGCAGCGAGAACGGCCTGCGCTACAAGCTCACCCGCGCGCTCGAAACCTACGCCCTCAAACGGGCCAGCGCCGTCACGACCATTTGCGAAGGCCTGCGCCGCGACATCGTCGCGCGCGGCATTTCGGCCGACAAGGTAACCGTGATTCCCAATGCTGTCGACATCGACAAGTTCGCCGTGGGCGGCGTGGCCGACCAGGACCTCAAGCGCAAGCTGGGCCTGCAGGACATGCGCCTGATCGGCTTCATCGGTTCGTTCTACGCCTACGAAGGGCTGGACGTGCTGCTGCGCGCGGTGCCCGCCATGGTGGCGGCCCAGCCCGACCTGCGCGTGCTGCTGGTTGGCGGCGGCCCCCAGGATGCCCAGCTCAAGCAGCTGGCCAAAGACCTGCATATCGAAGACAAGGTGGTATTTACCGGCCGCGTGCCGCATGAACAGGTGGCGCTGTACTACGACCTGCTCGATGTACTGGTCTATCCACGCCTGTCGATGCGCCTGACCGACCTGGTGACGCCCCTCAAGCCGCTCGAAGCCATGGCCCAGGGCCGGGTCCTGGCCGCCTCCGATGTGGGCGGACACCTTGAACTGATCGAGCATGGTAAGACAGGGGTGCTGTTCAAGGCCGACGATCCGGCCTCGCTGGCCAAGAATGTCGGCGAGCTGCTGGCCGGCCAGCAGCTGTGGCCCGCCCTGCGCGCGGCCGGTCGCCACTACGTTGAGACCGAACGCAACTGGCCGATCAGCGTGGCGCGCTACAAGAAAATCTACGGCGGCCTGACCGGCACCACGCTGGCATGAAAATCCTGACTTTCACGACCCTGTTCCCCAACAGCCAGAAGCCGGGCCACGGGATCTTCGTCGAAACCCGCCTGCGCCATCTGCTCGCCAGCGGCCAGGTGGAGTCGCGCGTGATCGCGCCGGTGCCCTGGTTTCCGCTGACCGATCCGCGCTTCGGCAAATACGCCGCCTATGCCAAGGTGCCGCGCGGCGAAGTACGCTCCGGCATCGAGGTGCGCCATCCACGCTATCCTGTTGTGCCCAAATTCGGCATGAATGTGGCGCCGGCCTTGCTGGCGGCGGCTGCCCGTCCCGCCGTGGCGCGCCTGATCGACGAAGGCTTCGACTTCGATCTGATCGACGCCCATTATTTTTATCCCGACGGCGTGGCCGCGGCCATGCTGTCGAAGTACTTCAACAAGCCGCTGGTGATCACGGCGCGCGGCTCGGACATTACCCAGCTGCCCTCCTACCGGCTGCCGCGCAAGATGATCCAGTGGGCGGCGCGGCGCGCCGATGGCGTCATCACGGTGTGCAATGCGCTACGCGATGAAGTCGTGAACCTGGGGGTGGATGCGGCGCGCGTGGTTTCGCTGCGCAACGGCGTCGACCTGCAGCTGTTTCGCCCCGTCGAACGCGACGAAGTGCGCGCCCGCCTCGGACTCGACAACTTCACCCTGCTGGCAGTCGGCCACCTGGTGCCGGTCAAGGCCCAGGAGCTGGCGGTGGCCGCGCTGGCCAAGCTGCCCGACGTGCGCTTGCTGATCGCCGGCGACGGCCCGAATCGGGGCATGCTCGAGCAGCTGGCGCGCGATCTCGGCGTGGCTGAGCGCCTGACCATGCTGGGCGCGGTTCCGCAGGCCGGGCTGCGCGACTACTACGGCGCGGTCGATGCGCTGGTGCTACCGTCCGAACGCGAAGGCTGGGCCAATGTGCTGCTTGAAGCAATGGCCTGCGGTACACCCGTCATCGCCAGCCGCGTGTGGGGCACCCCCGAAGTGGTGGCCGCGCCCGAAGCGGGCCTGCTGATGGCCGAACGCAGCGCCCAGGGCGTGGCCGATACGGTCAACGCCCTGCGCGCGGCCTATCCCGAGCGCGCCGCCACGCGCCGCTACGCCGAGCGGTTCAGCTGGGACGATACTACCCGTGGCCAGCTGCAGCTGTTCCGCCAGATCCTGGCGCGCGACACCGCAACGGCACTGGCCTGAATCGTGCCGGCCTTTGCTCGATGATGCTCTACAATAACAGTGGCCGCGCCCTGCGACTGCGCCAGGTCCACGATAAAAACTGAAGAAGGATGCTTTTCCCCGCAGCGCGTGGCGCGCGGAGCAGGCGCACCATGACGAGATACCGCAAACTACCCCGCGTGACGGCAAAGCTGATCCGCGCCGCCGGCGACGCCATCGCACGCCGCGCCGGTGAGGGCCGTTTGTGTATCGTGAACTACCACCGTATCCTGGACCGGCCCGATCCGCTGCTCGATTCCGAGCCGGACCTCGAGACCTTCCGCTGGCAGGTAGGCCTGTTGGCCGACTGCTTCAATGTGCTGCCGCTGGGCGAGGCTGTGCGCGCGCTGGCCGCCGGAACGTTGCCGCCGCGCGCGGTGGCCATCACCTTCGATGACGGCTACCGCTCGACCCACGACCTGGCGCTGCCCATCCTGCAAGAATTTGCGCTGCCGGCCACCGTGTTCGTCACCACCGGCCATATCGAAAACGATAGCAGCATGTGGAACGACATCATCCTGGAAGCCGTGCGACGTCTTCCGCACAGCGTGATCGACCTGCATGACCTGGGCCTGGGCGAGTACCCGATGCACAGCGCTGAAGATCGCAAGAACACCGCCGACGCACTCACCGAGAAGTGCAAATACCTGGCGCCAGAAGAGCGCCAGGTATTGACCAACCGCCTGCAGAGCATGACGCGCGACGACCTGCAGCAGGAGCTCATGCTCACCCCGGCCATGATCCGCACACTGGCGCAAACCCAGGTCGAAATCGGCGGGCACACGGTCAGCCATCCGATTCTTACCCGCATCGACGACGAGGCCGCGCGTTACGAAATTGTCGAGAACAAGCGCCAGCTCGAGGCCATCACCGGGCAACCTGTCACGTTGTTCGCCTACCCCAACGGAAAATACGGCATCGATTTCGACCAGCGCCATGTGCAAATGGCCGGGCAGGCTGGCTACCAGGCCGCGTTTACCACTGCGATCGGCTCGGCCACCCGGCGCGACGACCTGTTCAAGATTCCGCGCAGCCGTCCCTGGGACGCGAGCCGCCTGATGTTCGCAGCGCGCCTGCTCAAGTGGCTGGCGGGGAGAACCGAATGAGCCGAGGCGCGCCATGAGCAGCATCAAGCACTCACTGGGGATCGCATTCCTGACCCAGTACGCCGAACTGGTCATCCAGTTCGTCGGCGTGATGATCCTGGCGCGCCTGATATCGTCCGAAGAAGTGGGCATCTATTCCGTAGCAGCGTTCCTGATGGCGCTGCTGCATGTGTTCCGCGACTTCGGGGTCGGCAAATACATCATTCAGGTCGACACGCTCACACCTGAAAAAATCCGCTCCGCCATCGGCGTGGCCTATCTGCTGGGTTGGCTGATGGGCCTCTTGCTGCTGGCCTCGAGCGGCGCCCTTGCCGCCTTCTACGAAGAGCCGCGCATCCGCGATATCTTGATCGTGATGTCGGCCAGCTTTGCCATGACGCCGCTGGGCTCCGTGCTCAATGCTGTCTTCAGGCGCAATATGGAAATGAAGAAGGTGGCCGCGGTGCGCATCACCGCCACCGTGTGCCACGTGGTGGTGTCGATTGCGCTAGCCGCCATGGGCTACGGCGCCATGAGCCTCGCCTGGGCCAATTTCGCCAGCATCGTCTCGTTCGGCGTGGTGGCCGTGGCGCTGCGCCCGGCGTCGACACCGCTCATGCCGAGCTTTCGCAACCTGCGCGAGATCCTCTCGTTCGGCAGCGTGGCCAGCCTGGGTAGCCTCGCCACCGTAGGCGGCAACAATGCCTCCGACGTCATCATCGGCAAGGCCATCAGCCTGGCGGCGACCGGTTACTTCAGCCGCGCCAACGGCTTGATCAATATGTTTCGCACCCTGGTGGCCGGCGCCGTGGTGCCGCTGGTGCTGCCCTATTTCTCGCAGGTACGGCGTGAAAAAGGCGACATGATCGCGCCCTACTGGCTGGCCACTTCGCACCTCACCGGATTTGCCTGGCCATTTTTCGCGGTCATGGCGCTGCTGGCGCTGCCGCTGGTGCGCACCCTGTATGGCCCCGACTGGGACGCCTCGGTGCCGGTGGTGCAGGTGCTGTGCGTGGCCTCGGCCATCGCCACCCTGGCCACCTTCGCCGGCGAGGTAATGACTGCCTACGGTCACATCAAGACGGTCACCCAGCTGCAGCTGATCACCCAGCCGGTCAGGGTGGTGGCGATTCTGCTGGCCTGCCCGTTCGGTCTGGTGGCGGTGGCGTCGGCGCTGGTGCTGGCCGAAGTGATCGCGCTGGTGGTCACGTCGCGCTTTTTATATGCCACCAACGGCGTCACCTTCCGCGGTGTGGTGCGCGCCACCGGCAAAAGCGCGCTGGTGACGGTGGCCAGTTCGCTGGTGCCGCTGGCCGTGATGCTGGCCTGGCCACGCGGAATGTACCCGGCGGTCGAACTGGTGGCCGGCGGCGCCGGAGCCCTGGCCGGCTGGCTGATCGCCATTGTCTGGACCGGGCACCCCATCAAGATTCACCTGCAACAAGCCCAGGCCCAGTATTGGCCGAACGCCCCCTGGGCCAAGTGACCACTGAAAGCTAGGATGAAGACAGACGAGATGCATGTCGGGTTTTGCGAAAACGGCGCCGGTTACGGAGGCGCTGTGATTTCGCTCGCGGCATGCCTGGAAAAGCTGCCCGCCGAGTTCCGCCCGCACCTGCTGACCAGTATCGGCACGGAACAGTACCGCAAACTGTCGGTGTTCGGACCCTGGACCCATATGCCGCCCAACGTGGTGTTCGAGCCGCAGGACTTGAAGGACAAGGGCCTGCCGTTCGCCTCGACCCTCGACAACCTGTGCAATGTGGTGCCGTATGCACTGCGCTACCACCGCCAGTTCCGCACCCAGAAAATCGACCTGGTCTACCTGAACAACGACACCAGCTGCAATATGGCAGCAGCCATGGGCGCGCGCCTGGCCGGGCTGCCGCTGGTGTTGCACGCGCGCGGCTTCAACGGCGATACCCGCGGCAACCGCTGGGTGCTGTCGCGCCTGGACCACTGCATCGCGGTGTCGCACGCGGTGAAAACCGAACTGCTTGCACTCGGGCTGCCGGCCGAACGCTGCACGGTGGTACCTGAAGGGCTGGACCTGACGATCTACCGTCCGCGCGCACCGGCTCAGGCGGTACGCACGGAGCTAGGCATAGGCGACGGCGAAGCGGTCATCACGTTGGTAGCCGGCATGGTGGACTGGAAGGGCCAGGATGTGCTGCTGGCCGCAGCGCCCGCGATCCTGGCGGCCTTCCCGAAGGCTCACATTCTGCTGGTGGGCGGCGCCTACGGCAAGGAAAATACCTTCGCCGCCCAGATCGAAAGCGCGGTGCACGACCCGGCCCTGGGAGGGCGTGTGCGCCTGCTCGGCATGCGCCAGGATATCCCCGACATCCTGTCGATCAGCGATGTGGTGCTGCACACCTCGACCAAGCCGGAACCTTTCGGCCGCACCTTCCTCGAAGGTATGGCGCTGGGCAAAGCAGTGATCGCGTCGAACGAAGGTGGTCCCCTCGACGTCATCGAGCACGGCGTCGACGGGCTGCTGATCGCGCCACGCGAACCGGCTACCTTGGCAGATGCGGTCAAGCGCCTGCTGGGCGATCGTGAATTTGCTGCCGCGCTGGGCGAAAAAGCGGCCATCAAGGCGCGCGCGTTTTCGATCGAACACCATGCCCAAATGATTACCGAGGTGTTGCGCCATGTCGGCGCGGCGCACCGGGGCGACTAGACCAGCACTTCGGCCGCTGCCGGGTGGCTCAAAAACCCTGCGGGGCTGGCCGTGAGACCGTAGGCGCCCGACTGGAACACCACCACCAGGTCACCCACCTGGGCATGGCCCAACTCCATCTTGTCGGCCAACAGGTCGAGCGGCGTGCACAGGGGTCCCACCACCGAGGCCGGGCCGGCCCCATCGGACGTCATGCGATTGCCGATCGCGACGGGATAATTCTTGCGGATCACCTGACCGAAATTGCCCGACGCGGCAAGGTGATGGTGCAGACCGCCGTCGGTAACGAGAAAGACCTCGCCGCGCGACACCTTGCGGTCGATCACCCGGGCCACGTACACGCCGGCCTCGCCCACCAGGTAGCGCCCCAGTTCGATCGCCACGCGCGCGCCCGGCAGCGCCGCCTGCACCTGCGGCAGCAGCTGCGCCAGGTGCGCGCCGATTGGCGCCAGCGCGAGCGGCTGCTCGCCCGGAAAGTACGGAATCCCGAAGCCTCCGCCGATATTGATCTCACGCAGAGCGTGCGGCGCGCCGGCGGCCAGGCGCAGGGCCAGCTCCACGGCGCGCGCCTGGGCTTCGATGATGGCGTCGGCCTTCAGGCTCTGCGACCCGCTGAAGATCTGCAGGCCGCGCACCGGCAGCGCGCAGTCGGCGGCCAGCTGCAGCATGGCCGGCGCCTGCTCGGCGTCGATGCCGAACTGCCTGGCGCCGCCGCCCATCTTCATTCCGGACGAACGCAGTTCGAATTCGGGATTGACGCGCAAGACCGCGCGCGCGGCGATGCCCTGCTCGCGCGACAAGCGCGCCAGCACGCGCAGCTCGCGTTCCGATTCGAGGTTCACGCAGACCCCGGCGGCCAACGCCTGCGCCAGCTCGGCATCGGACTTGCAAGGTCCCGCAAAACTGATGCGTTGCGGGTCCATGCCGGTGTCGAGGGCCACCTTCATTTCGCCGCCAGAAGCCACGTCCAGACCGTCGACCAGCCCGGCCATGTGCTGCACCAAAGCCGGCATGGGATTGGCCTTGATCGAATAATGCAAGCCCAGTGCGGCGGGCAGCGCACTGCGCAGCTGCGCCACCCGCGCACTGAGTGCGCTGCGGTCGTAGGCGTAGAACGGGGTGCTGCCCACGCGCTGTGCCAGCCGTGTCAGCGCCATGCCGCCCACTTGCAGGCAATCGTCGACGATGGGGAACTGGGTCTGCGGCGCGTGTGCCGGTTTGCTGGCGCTCATGGTGGGGAAACACTTTCAAACAGCGTGGAAAAAGATTGCTGAAGCAGTTTGCGGTCGATCTTGCCGTTGGGGTTGCGCGGCAGCGCATCGGTGCGCAGCGCAATATGGGCAGGCGCCATGTAGGTCGGCAGGTGCTGCTGGCAGTGCTTGAGGAGCGCACCTTCGCTGCCTGGCGGCGCCAGCGCCACCAGTACCACGGCCTGGCCCAGGGCCGGATGCGCCACACCGAAGGCCGCAACCTCCGTCGCCAGGCCGCTGGCGTACGCAGCTTCCTCGATTTCAGTGGGGCTGACCCGATAGCCGGAGACCTTGATCATGTCGTCGGCGCGCCCGACAAAATACAGGAAGCCTTCAGGGTCCCGGCGCACCGTGTCGCCCGACCACACCGCCATCTCGGGCAGCGGCAGTGCCGGATCCTGGCCCGGGGCCGGGCGAAAGCGCTCGGCCGTCTTGAGCGGGTCGTTCCAGTAGCCCATTGCCACCAGCGCGCCACGGTGTACCAGCTCGCCCGGTTCATCAGGGTCGCACAGCGAGCCGTCGGGACGCACCACCAGCACTTCGGCGTTCGGGATGGCGCGCCCCATCGAATCGGGACGGCGGGCCAGCTCGGCCGGCGCCAGGTAGGTCGAGCGGAATGCTTCGGTGAGCCCGTACATGAGAAACAGTTCGGCCTGCGGCAGCGCCGCACGCAGGGCCTGCACCGTCGGGCGCGGCATGGCGCCGCCCGAATTGGTCAGGTAGCGCAGGCTGCAGTCGGCCGGCCAATCCAGTTGCGCCAGCTGCATCCACAGCGGCGGCACGGCGGCCAGCCCGGTAATCGATTCCTCGGCTACCGCCCTGGCGATATCGCGCGCGAACAGGTGGTTGATCAGCACCACGCAGGCGCCGGCATGAAAGGCGCTGGTGAGCTGGTTCAGGCCATAGTCGAAACTCAAGGGCAGCGCCGCCAGTACACGGTCGGCGGAGTCGAGGGCAAGGTAGGATGCGACGCTGACTGCGCCGGCCACCAGGTTACGGTGCGACAGCACCACGCCCTTGGGCTTGCCGGTGCTGCCGGAGGTGTACAGGATGGCCGCCATGTCGGTATCGATCACGCGGTGCGGGGCAAGCTCGCCCGGCGGCTGCTCCCAGGGTTCGACCGACAGCCCCGCTAGCCGGGGCAGTTCAGCGGCCCCGGCCACCAACACCGTGCGCAGCGCGGGGAGATTGGCCAGCACCGGCTCGAGCAGGCGCAGGCGCTCGGGCGTGGTCACCAGGATGCGGACTTCGCAATCGCCCAGAATGTGCGCAACCTGGCCGGGTTTGAGCAGGGGGTTAACCGGCACGAACACGGCCCCGGCGAGGGCCGCACCGTAGCATGCAGTGACGTGCTCCACACGCTTTTCCATGTAGACTGCGACTCGTTCGCCACGCGCAATGCGGCAGCCCAGCAGGACCTGCGCGGCGGCCGTGACGGCACCGGCCAGCGCGGCGTAATCGAGACGCCGCGCGCCATGCACCAGGGCCTCGGCAGCCGGTGTAAGGCGGGCCGCGTGGAAGATGAAATCGTGAACCAGTTCGCTCATGCTAGTCGTGTCGTTCAAGCCGAATTTGGCGCCGCGCACGGCGGCGCAGGATGGCAGCAATCTTAACAGTTCTTACCCTCGACCTATGGCACGCACAGCGTTTATACTGATTTATGCTCAAGCCGATTGATATGACAGCGAGCGGCCGTCCCAGAGTCCCCCTGGCGCCGGTCCTGTCGCATAAATCCTTCATGCGCGCGGCCGGCATGCGCCCGGCTTCGGTGCTGGATGCCGGACCGGCGCGGCTGGTGACCAGCGGGCGCATTGCCATCGCCATGGCGCTGCGCGAAATGAACGTGGGTTCGGGCGACCTGGTGCTGGTGCCGGCTTACCACAGCCTGTCGATGATTCCCCCGCTGCTGGCCTGCGGGGCCGAGCCGGTGTTCTACAAGGTGGGAGCGAACGCCCAGGTCGACCTGGCCGATGCCCAATCCAGGCTCGGAGCCCGGGTCAAGGCCATCATGGTCACCAGTTATTTCGGCATGCCGCAGGAACTGGCGCGCATCCGCACCTGGTGCGACCAGCATCGCATCCTTATGCTCGAAGACTGCGCACACTGTTTTTTTGGGCAGCACCAGGGACAGCCGGTCGGCTCCTGGGGCGACTACGCCATCGCCAGCAGCATGAAATTTTTCCCGATCTACGAAGGCGGGTGTCTGGTATCGGCGCACCATGCGCTCAAAGCTCCTGCGCTACGGGGCGCCGGCAAGGGCTTTGAAGTCAAGGCCGGCCTGAACGCACTGGAACACGCTTTTGCGTATCGCCGCCTGCCGCTGATCCGCGCGCTGCTCTGGCTACCCATGCAGCTCAAGTCCTTGCTATGGGGCGCGCTCAAGCGCCGTGCGCCGGTAGCCGCCCTTGCGCCATCATCGTCCGACAGCAGCGTCGACTTCGATCCGCACTGGGTCGACCTGCGTTCGTCGTGGTTCTCGCGCATGGTGATGCGGCGCGCCTCCCACCAGCGCATCGTGGCGCGCAGGCGCGCACACTACCAGCATCTCTCCGCCGCGTTAAGCGCTTTGCCGGGTTGCCGTCCACTATTCGCCAGTCTGCCGGAGCATGCATGCCCGTGGCTGTTTCCGCTGGTGGTGGAAGATGCCGACATCCTGTTCGGAAAACTGCACCAGGCCGGGGTGCCGATGACGCGCTTTGCACAGACCCTGTGGCCGGGTGTCGACGAACGCGTATGCGCGAACAGCGCTTACCTCTCGCGCCACGTACTGGCCTTTCCCTGCCACCAGGAGCTCGAGGCAGACGAACTGGCATGGATGACGGCGACCATCCGCGCGGCGGCGCTGGCATGAAGTGGTCACTGGTTCCGGCGCGCGACTTCGGCGCCAGCAGCGCACGCTGGGATGCCCTGCATGTCCGCCTGAAGGCTTCGCCGCTGCTCGCATCCGGGTTTGTGGCACCCCTGCTCGCCCAATTCGGCACTGGCCGCGAATGGCTGGCGTCCTGCGAGCACCAAGGCCGCTATGTGGCGCTGGCCATCGTCGCGCCGCAGGGGCGCGGGTCCTGGGCCAGCTTTCAGCCGCCGCAGGCGCCCATTGGACTGTGGCTGCAGGAACCGGACGCCGACACCGAGGCCTTGCTGGCCACGCTGCTCGGCGCCCTCCCCGGCATGCCGCTGATACTGGGCCTGACGCAGTGCGATCCGGCCTTGATGATCCGCCCGGCCGATACCGCCTCCACCCGCACGCTCGATTACATCGACACTGCACGTATTACACTTGATGGCTCCTTCGAGAACTATTGGCAGGGGCGCGGCAAGAACCTGCGCGCCAACCTCAAAAAACAGCGGGCCCGGCTGGAAAAAGATGGCGTGGCCACGCGCCTGGAAATCACCCGTGACGCCGTCGGGGTGGAAGCTGCGCTGCGCGACTATGGCCGCCTGGAGAGTGCTGGCTGGAAGGCCGGTGGCGGCACCGCAGTGGGCGCCGATAATGCCCAGGGCCGTTATTACCGCGCCATGCTAGAGGATTTTTGTGCACGCGGCGCTGGCGCCATCTACCGCTACTGGTTCGACAGCACCCTGGTGGCAATGGATCTGTGCATCGAAGATGCACACCAGATCATCGTGCTCAAGACCACGTACGACGAAAGCGTGGCGCCCGGCCTGTCACCCGCCCTGCTCATGCGCGAAGAAGCATGCCGCGCGCTGTTCGCGCAACGCCGCTTTGAACGCCTTGAATTTTATGGCAAGGTGATGGAATGGCATACCCGCTGGACCGACGAGATCCGCACCCTCTACCACGTCAACCACTACCGCTGGCCGCAATTGGCGCACCTGCACCGTCACTTGAAAGAACTTGCATGTACCTTGAAGACGTCAAACAAATCCTGATCGATGTGCTCAATCTGGGTCCCGCAGGCGCGGCTTTGACGGCCGGATCTCCGCTGCTGGGCGCAATTCCGGAGCTCGATTCCATGGCCGTGGTCAACCTGATCACCGCCCTTGAAGCGCATTTTGGCATCACCGTCGACGACGACGAAATCAGTGCCGACACCTTCGAGACGCTGGGCGCCCTTGCAGCTTTCGTGGCCGCCAAGCTGGCCTGACATGACGCCGCCGGCCGCGCCCTTCTTCCTGCCCACCGCAACGGGCCTGCGCTACTGCCTGTACCACGCGCCGCAGGGCGAATGCCGCAGTGCGCTGCTGTACGTGCATCCGTTTGCCGAAGAAATGAACAAGTCCCGGCGCATGGTTGCGCTGCAGGCGCGCGCGCTGGCGGACCAGGGCTATGGTGTGCTATTGCTCGATCTGCACGGCTGCGGCGACAGCGACGGCGACTTCGGCGACGCGCGCTGGGAAGGCTGGAAGCACGATATCGCGGCAGGCTGCACATGGCTGCAGCAAACGACCGGCCACACGGTCGGCCTGTGGGGCCTGCGCCTGGGCGCACTGCTGGCGCTCGACTACGCGCGCACTGCCGGGCATCCGATTGAGCGCCTGCTGTTATGGCAGCCAGTGAGCAGCGGTTCGAGCTTCCTGACCCAGTTCCTGCGCCTGCGCCTGGCCAGCGACATGCTGGGCGCGCACAGCAGTGACGGCGGCGGCACCAAGGCCCTGCGCGCGACCCTGGAAAGCGGCGTGGCGCTTGAAATCGCTGGCTATGCACTCTCGCCTGCACTGGCGCAGGCAATCGACGCGCTCGACGCCGCCGCCATGACCCCGTCCTGCCCTGTGCATTGGTTCGAGCTGGTAGCCGCAGAAGGACGTGCCATGCCGCCGGCGGCGGCGCGCATCAGCGCGGCCTGGCCCGAATGCAGCACGCACGTCATCGCCGGGCCGCAGTTCTGGTCGACCCAGGAAATCGCCGAAGCGCCGGCCCTGATTGCCGCCACGTGCGCGGCCCTGCCATGAGTGTCGTACAGCGCCACGCTCTGGCTTTTACCTGCGAAGGTGAACGCCTGTATGGGGTGCTCGATCTGCCGGCTCAGGCGCACAAGCGCGGCGTGCTGGTGGTCGTGGGCGGGCCGCAATATCGGGCCGGCAGCCATCGCCAGTTCACCCTGCTCGCGCGTACGCTGGCCGATCAGGGAATCGCCGCCATGCGCTTCGACTACCGTGGCATGGGGGACAGCGAAGGCGCCGGCCGCAGCTTCGAATCGATCGACGCCGACCTGCGCGCAGCGATCGACACCTTCTTTCGCGCAGCGCCCGGGCTGGAAGAAGTGGTGCTGTGGGGCTTGTGCGACGCGGCGTCCGCAGCTCTGATGTATGCGGCTACAGATGCGCGGGTGGCGGGCCTGGTGCTGCTCAACCCGTGGGTACGCACCGAGAGTGGCGAAGCCAAGGCGACGCTCAAGCATTACTACCGCGAGCGCTTGCTGGGCGCCGGCCTATGGAAAAAAATCGCCAGCGGGCGCTTCGATTTTCTCGCGGCGGCACGATCGCTCACCCAGGTAGTGGCACGCGCGCGCGCCGCCCCCCTCGCCCCAACGGGATCGCTGCCGGAGCGCATGGCTGCCGGCTTGCACGGCTTCGGCGGCAAGGTGCTGGTGATCCTCAGCGGCGCCGACCTGACGGCGCAGGAGTTTGGCGACCTGACAGGCACTTCGCCAGTGTGGCGCAGCCTGATGGCGGCGCCGCGCATGACTCGCAAGGCGCTGCCCAAAGCCGACCATACCTGCTCGCGCGCGGAATGGCAGGACCAGGTGGCGCAGTGGACCGTTCAATGGGTGGCCTCATGGTGAAGCGCGTATTGATGTTCGCGTTTCACTTTCCACCGCAGCGCGGCAGCAGCGGACTGCAACGCACGCTGCAATTCGCACGCCAGTTGCCCGCATCCGGCTGGCAGCCTCAGGTACTGACGGCGCATCCTCGCGCCCACCAGGAAACCGCTGCAGACCAGCTGGGCCAGATCCCGCACGATCTGCCGGTCATCCGTGCCTTTGCCCTCGATACTGCACGCCACCTGTCGTTCAAGGGCCGCTACGCCGGCGCCATGGCACTGCCCGACCGCTGGGTGAGCTGGTGGCTGGGAGCACTACCGGCCGGGCTGCGCATGGTGCGCCGTGCGCGCCCTGCCGTGCTGTGGTCGACCTACCCGATCGCCACTGCACACCTGATCGGGCTCGCATTGCAGCGGCTCACCGGATTGCCATGGGTGGCCGACATGCGCGATCCGATGATCGACGACGAATACCCGCGCGGGCGTTGGCCGCGCCGCGTGGCCGCATGGATCGAGGCGCGCACCGTGGAGCGCTGCAGCCGCCTGGTGTGCACCACGCCAGGTGCGCTGCAGGCCTACCGCACACGCTTTCCCGAAGTGCCGGCGGAGCGCTTCGTGCTGATCGAAAATGGCTACGATGAAGAAAATTTCGTCGAAGCGGACAATATGCGGACCGCCCCGCGCGTGCCCGGCGCGCCGTTGGTGTTACTCCATAGCGGCATCATCTACCCGTCCGAACGCGATCCGCGTGCCTTGTTCGCGGCGCTGGCCACGCTGCGCGAGCAGGGGCTGGTAAATGCGTCGACGCTACGCCTGGTGTTGCGCGCGCCGGTGCACGAAGACTTGCTGCGATCCCTGGCGGCGCAGCATGGATTGGGAGACATGGTGCAAGTGGCGCCGCACCTGCCGTACCGCGAGGCGCTCGCCGAGATGCTGGCGGCCGATGGCCTGCTGGTGCTGCAGGCGGCCAATTGCAATCATCAGATCCCAGCCAAGCTCTACGAATATTTTCGGGCCGGGCGCCCGATCCTTGCCCTCACCGATGCTGGCGGCGACACTGCAGCCGCCATGCGCGCGGCGGGGCTGGACACCATAGGTCCACTCGACAATGAAAGCGGCATCGCCCAGGCGCTGAGCGGTTTTTTGGCGCGGGTGCGCAGCGATCAGGCGCCCGTGCCAACTGCTGCAACCATCGCAGCGCATTCGCGCGCTGCGCGGGCTGTGCAGCTGGCGCAGCTACTCGATGCGGTCGCATCGGAGGCCGGCACTGGTTAGTCAGTCCGGCGCGGGTTCAGACAAGCACTGAAATCTTCAATCGCGCCGTAAGCCGGGCGCGCGGCCGGACGCTCGCTGGCGCACAGGTCGCGCCC
Source organism: Pseudomonadota bacterium (assembly GCA_040385745.1). Taxonomy (GTDB): domain Bacteria; phylum Pseudomonadota; class Gammaproteobacteria; order Burkholderiales; family Burkholderiaceae_D; genus Telluria_A. The sequence continues at coordinate 34,972 of JAZKGU010000045.1, read as the reverse complement.
GGCCGTAACGCTGCCGGTACGGCGCGGCGGCGCCCCGCTCCACGCCAGATCGAGCGCCTGTGGGGCGCGATAGTGATCGCGCACCGGGTGACGGCCCGCGTAGGCCTGCGCGATCGCCATGTCGAGATTGTCACCACGCCGCAGCACGGCATCATTGCGCACCACAATGGCGCCGTCGACCAGATTACCTTCGACGATGGCGCTCGTGGCGGGAAAGCGCAGCTGCACGCCGGCCGTATCAATCACGCTGTTGTGCAGCACCTGGCTGCCCGCCGCGTTGTTCAGATAGATCCCGGCGTCCGAGCAGGCGCTGATCAGATTACTCTCGATAACACCGCGTTCCTGCTCGACGACGCAGCGCTGGTCGCGGCAATAGGCCTTGCCGGTGCCGCCGCCGCCGAGCGAGAGCCCGACGCGCTGGCCCGGCTCGCCCTGCAGGCGGTGTTCGCAGACCAGTGCATTGCGGCTGAAACGATTGTCGCTGCCCGCGCCCTTGGCAAAAGCGCCGTAGCTGATCCGGTCGCCACCGCCCTTGATGAAATCGGTGATCAGGTTGTGCGCCACCAGCCACTCGCTGGCCCCCACCATGTCGATCGGCGTCACCGGACTGGCGGTACTGCGCACCGCGCTGTTGGCCAGCGTATTGCCAATGATGCGCCCGCGATCGGGAAACTGTCCGTCCGCGCCATTGATCTTGAAATGCGCATTGAAGTCGGTGATCGTGTTGTTGAGCGACGCGAAGTGCTTGCCGCGTCCAACCACATGAAACGCATGCTCGCAACTCGCCGCCGGCTGGCACGCGCCGCGAATGGTCAGGTTTTCGAAGGTCCAATATGGCGCTGCAACCTGAAAGCCCTCTACCAGGTCCAGCTCGAGGATGACTGAACCGGGCAGCGCAGCCCGCAGCACCACCGGGGCGCTTGGGGCACCGCCCCGTTGCAGCACCAGCGGCGTGCTGTCGAAGCGATAGGTGCCCGGCGCCAGCGTGATGACCTGGCCGGCGCTGGCAGCGGCAATGGCGGCGCGCACTTCATTGGGACTGCGCACCATGATCTCCTGCGCACCCCTGGGTACTGAAGATACGGCGGCCTGCTGGGCACCGAAGGCTGCGGGCAACTGCGCGGGCAAGCCGATGGCCGGCCGGTCCTGGCGCATCAGCAGCGCGGACAGCCAGCGTCCGGTGCCGACGATAGCCGCATTGTGGCCGGCAGCACGCTGCTCGATATAAGGGCCCAAAACGCGCGGCGCCACGCCTTGCGCCTGCAGGTACAGCACCGCGCCGAGCACCATAGCGCCGGCGAGCAGCGCCAGCGCGGCAAGCGCAATCACCGGCCCGGTGCGCCGCCGCGGCCTGCGCGGACTGCGCTCAGGAGCCGCTCTTGATTGCATGGCGCGCCATCAGGTCGTACATGGTCGGACGCGAAACGCCCAGCAGCTCGGAAGCCTTGACGATATTGCCGTCCACCCGCGCCAGCGCCTTGACGATGGCTTTGAGTTCCGCTTCGTCGCGCACCTGGCGCAGGTTGAGCGGCTCCTCCGGCCCGCCGGTGGCGGCCAGGCCCAGGTCGTCGGCGGTGATGTGGGAACCGTCGGCCATGATGACCGCGCGCTTGATGCAGTTCTCCATCTCGCGCACATTGCCCGGCCAGCCGTAGGCTTCGATGGCGGCCATGGCTTCGCTGGAAAAATGCAGGCCGCTGCGCGACTCCTGGGCCGAAAACTTGTTCTTGAAGTGATGCGCCAGCAGCGCCGGGTCGCCAAGGCGCAGGCGCAGCGGCGGAATGGTGACCACGATTTCGGACAGGCGGTAGTACAAGTCTTCGCGGAAGCGTCCAGCGGCGGTCAGGTCCTTCAGGTTCTGGTGGGTCGCGCAGACTATGCGCACGTCGACCGCGATTTCCTCATGTCCGCCCACGCGTTCGATCACGCGCTCCTGCAAGAAACGCAGCAGCTTGGCCTGCAGCGCCATCGGCAAGTCGCCCACTTCGTCCAGAAAGAAGGTACCGCCGTTAGCCAGTTCGACCTTGCCCTTGGTCTGTTTGGCGGCGCCGGTGTAGGCGCCTTTTTCGTAGCCGAACAATTCGCTCTCGAGCAGGTTTTCGGGAATGGCGGCGCAATTGATCGCCATGAAACGGTTGCCCGCGCGTGGGCTGAGCTGGTGCAGCGCGCGCGCCAGCACCTCCTTGCCGGTGCCGCTCTCGCCCAGCACCATCACCGAGGCGGTGGTGGGAGCCACCTTTTCCATCATGCGGCAGACCTTGAGCATGCCGGCGTCGCGCGTGATCAGGCCGGCCATGGGCGAATCGGCCTGCAGCTGCGCCATGCGCTGATTCTCCTGCTGCAGGGCGTGCAGAAAGAAGGCGCGCTGGATGACCAGTCCCAGCACTTCGCTGTCGCAGGGCTTCTGGTGAAAGTCGTAGGCGCCTAGGGCAATCGCCTTGACCGCATTGGCGTGATCCTGGTTGCCGGTCAAAACGATGACCCGGGTCGATGGCGCCAGCGCCAGGATTTGCTGCAAGGTGGCCAGGCCTTCGGAGGCGCCGTCGGGATCGGGCGGCAGGCCCAGGTCCATCGTCACCACGGCCGGCTCGTGGCGGCGAATTTGCGCCAGCGCCGCTTCGCGGTCGCCCGCCACCACCACGTCATAGGCGTCGAAACTCCAGCGCAGCTGCTTTTGCAGGCCCGGATCGTCCTCGATTATCAGTAATTTCTGTTTGCTTTGCGTCACAACATTCCTCTGGCCGTCATGCGGCAATGTCAAGCGATTGTGCGTCCTGCCGGATCAGCGGCAGCACAACGCTGAAGGTGGTGCCAATCCCGGGCGTGCTGGCGACGTCGAGCTGTCCGCCCAACTCGCCGATGTACTCCCGGCTTTCGAAAACGCCGATGCCCATGCCCGCCGACTTGGTCGACTCGAAAGGCTTGAACAGGCGTTCACGTATAAATTCTTCGCTCATGCCTTCGCCGGTATCGCTGATGCGTATCACGACCGACTCGCCCTGACGCGACAAGTCCACCGTGACCTGGCCATCCTTGGGCGTGGCTTCGATGGCGTTTTGCACCAGGTGGCCGAGCACCCGTTCCAGCCGTTCGCGGTCGGCCTGCACCTGCAGGCCTTCGCTGGCGATGTGCAGCACCGGATGCGGCTCGAAGGCAGCCTTGAGCGCCACGGCCTGGCGCAGTACGGCATCGATGGCCAGCGCCGCCGGGCGCTCGGGCGAGGCGCTGCGCGAGAGCTTTTGCAGCAGCAGCTTCATCTTTTGCACCGAATGGTTGACGGTGTCGAGCATGTCGCGCTGGAACTCCGGATTGTCGCGGTGCTTTTCGGCGTTGGCGTTCAGGAGCGAGAGCTGGGAGACCAGGTTTTTCAGGTCGTGCACCACGAAAGTGGACATGCGGTTGAACGATTCGAACTGGCGCGCCACCATCAGTTCAGTGGCCGCATCCTGCTGCGCCAGATAGCTGGCAGCCTGGCTGCCGGCGATCTTGAGCAGGTCGATCACCTCCCAGTTCAGGGCCACTGCGCTGCGCGGCTGGGTCAGCAGCATGAAGCCGAACAGCTTGCCTTGCATGATGAGCGGCACCACCAGCCAGCCACGCGGGAACTCCAGCAGCCAGGCGGGAATGGCCACGTCCTCGTAGACGTCGGGCTGCTGCCGATATTCGTGCAGGTCGACCACCCAGTGATTGGTTTCGAGATAGGTGCAAAAGGGCGAATCGGCCGGCTCGGAGGCGCTCGAGGGCGGCACGTGCCACTGCGAATGGGGCGCGAACACGCCAGTATCGCGGCGCACCCACAAGGCGCCGCCCGGGCTTTCCACCAGCCCGGCCACGGCCTGGATCGAGCGCTCGCCCAAACCTTCGCCATGCTCGGACAGGATGCGCGTGAAGCGCAGCCATTCCTCGCGGTAGTCGTAGTTGTAGCTGTAGAAGTGCTTGCTGATGAACACCTTGAGCCAGGAGCGGAAGGTGCCCGAGAACAGGATCACCACCAATAAAATGAGCGCTCCGACCAGGAAGGACACCTGCATCACCGTGCCCCAGCTGCCGCCGACAAAGCGCAGGTAGTAGCCGGCCGACCCCATGGCAAGCAAATAGATGGCCGAGCCAAACAGGGCGGCCGAGTGGAACACCACGCGACGCGACAGCGCCAGCTCGGACGCCCACGTGGCGCTGCGCGCCATGGCCACGCCGATCAGCGGCACCGTCAGCGCGTTGACGACCCCGCGCGCGGCCCAGATATCCGGATTGACCTTCTGGAACAGCATGGTGTCGCTGACCATATAGAAGTCGTAGGCGAACATGGCGCCGATGCCGAGACAGGCGAATTTGATGGCCCAGCGGTCGTTGACCGGCTTGTCGCGATAGAGCTGCTCGACCAGCAGCATGCCCAATACCGCCATGCCGACCCAGGCCGCGCTTTGCGGCATTGGCCCCAGGCTGGCCAGCAGCGGCAGGCGCCAGGCATTACTCAACGTGGCGGCCAGGAACAGCGAATAAAAGCCGATGATGCACAGCACCGAGGGGCGCAGGCCAAAGGGCGTAGCGCGCTTGCTGCGGTAGTTATTGTTGAGGATGACGAGGAAGGCGGTCCAGGCGGCGCAGCGCAGCACACCCAGCGCTTCGCTCCATATCGACAGTGGCAGGCCGCGCTGCGCGTGCCAGGCCAGCAGCGCGCTCCAGGCGCAGGTGGTCACCGTGGCCACGGCCAGCAGCGGCGCATGCTTGCGCCCGCGCCAGCCGGTCAGCAGCAGCACGCTCAGGATCAGGAAACTGAGCGCAGCTATCGAATAGCTGAGGGTAGCGATTCCGGTCACTGTGCACTATCCATCTCAATGGCCATCAATGCGTGCGGCTTGAACATCGAATCACCCGCTTCCAGGTCAATGGCCGTTGCGGAACAGGACGACCTTGAGTGTGTCGATCAGGATCAGGATATCGAGGAACAAACTGTTGTTCTTCACATAGTACAGGTCATATTGAAGTTTTTGCAATGAGTCGTCTGCCGAGGAGCCGTACCCGTAGCGCACCTGGGCCCAGCCGGTGATGCCAGGCTTGATGCTGTGGCGGACGTTGTAGTACGGGACCACCTCGATCAGCTGTTCGACAAAGTATGGACGCTCGGGACGCGGACCCACGAACGACATCTCGCCCTTGAATACATTGAGTACCTGCGGCAGCTCGTCGATCCGGCACTTGCGAATGATGCCGCCAATACGGGTTACGCGCGGATCGTTCTGGGAGGCCCACTGCGGCTTGCCGGCCTTTTCGGCGTCGTTGCGCATGCTGCGGAACTTGAGCACATTGAAGCTGCGCCCATCCAGGCCCACACGCTCCTGCTGGTAGAAAATCGGCGAGCGGTCCTCGATCCAGATCAGCACACCGGTGAGCAGCATGACCGGAAAGGTCGCTGCCAGGATGGTGCCGCTGCAAATGAGGTCGAAGCCGCGCTTCATGAAGGTGCGCACGAAGCTCTGGTCAAAGCCGCCGCCAAATACCAGCCAGCTTGGCTGCAGCGAGTCGACCCGGATCTGGCAGCTTTCGCGCTCGAAAAAGGTCGCCGCATCGGTGACCTTGATGCCCTGCAGTTTGCACTCGAGTAGTTCCTTGATGGGGAAGCCGGCGCGCCGGTTGGTGACCGATACAACGATCTCCTCGACCTTGTGCTGCGCGGCCAGCGCGGCCAGGCTGTCGCCCTCGCGCATCTGGATCAGGCGCGAAGGCGCCACGCACAATTCTTCGGACGCGATCGGGATGAAGCCGGCTACATCGTAGCGGTGATAGCTGGTGTTTTTGGCGGCCAGGTCGCTGCACTCCTTGGCCAGCGAACCGCCGCCCAGGAACATGATGCGCGATTCGAGGTAGCGCAACTCGGATGTCTTGAAGAAGATGGTGCGCAACACGAAGATGCCGCTGGCGGCAATCATGAACACGATCAGCAGCGCGCCGCGACCGATCTGCAGTTCCGGCGCCACGTAAAACAGCAGCGTCAGAATCACGAAACCCATCAGGAAGGACGGCAGCAGCTTGAGGAAGAAGGGATTGCGCAGGCCTTCATCAAAATTGAGCTGGTACATGCCCATCGCGCTCATGGAAAACACGATGGCGCAAGCTACCGCCAGCGCGGTGAGGAACAGCTGCTCGAGGGGCGGCATCAGTTCCGGCGACGGGCTGCCGGTAAAACGCAGGGACGTGCCGGCGTAGGTCGCACCCACCAGGATCAGAACCTCGACGAACAGCAGGAAGAACACTAGTTTCGACACGTAGTGATTTGAGATTCTTAACACTTTTAATTCTCCAGAATTCTTCTTGTTACTTACCTGGTCCGATCCAGGTTGTGCACATACCACTCCATGGACTGCTTCAGGCCCTCGCCAATGCGGTGGGTGGGCGCGAAACCGAGCAGCGTCTCGGCCTTGGAAATATCGGCTTGCGAGTGACGCACGTCGCCGGCGCGGAAATCCTTGAATTTGGGCTCATGGTCAGCCACGTGCGGGAACTGGTCGCGCAGCAGATTGCGCATCATGCTGTGTAGCTGATTGAGACTGGTGCGCTCATTGAGCGCGACGTTGTAGACCTGGTTGGCCGACGCGGCCGGCGCCAGGGCGGCCAGGATATTGGCCTGCACGACGTTGTCGATAAAGCAGAAATCGCGGCTGGTTTCGCCGTCACCGTTGATGTACAGGTCGCGGTTTTCGATGAGCGCCGCCACCCATTGCGGAATCACCGCAGCGTAGGCGCCATGCGGGTCTTGACGCGGGCCGAACACATTGAAGTAGCGCAGACCGATCGCCTCGGTGCCATAGCAGCGCCCGAAGACGTCGGCGAACAGTTCGTTGACGTATTTGGTCACCGCATAGGGCGAGAGCGGATTGCCGATCTGCGACTCGATCTTCGGCAGCGCCGGATGGTCGCCATAGGTCGAACTGGAGGCTGCGTACACGAAACGCTTCACTTTCGCGTCGCGCGCGGCCGTGATCATGTTCAAAAAGCCGCTGATGTTGGTGTCGTTGGTGGTGATCGGATCTTCGATCGAACGCGACACCGACCCAAGCGCCGCTTCATGCAGCACGTAGTCCACGCCTTCGCAGGCGGCCTTGCAGTCGGCCAGGGTGCGGATGTCGCCCTTGATGAAATTGAAGCGGCTCCACGCGGCAGAACCGACCAGTTCACGCACCTGGTCGAGATTGTGCTGATGGCCGGTGGCGAAATTATCCAGACCGGTGACGCGCTGGTTGAGCGCGAGCAGCGCCTCCACCAGGTTCGAACCGATGAAACCGGCAGCACCGGTGACCAGCCAGTGGTAGGCATGTTCGCGCAAATGGGACTGGATGTCGGTGTACTTGTTCACAATGGTTCTCTCTTTTAATGCTAGATGCATACTGTTGGCGCCAGCGCGAACGCCAGCGCCGTTTGCGCCGCTTACAGGCGCCAGACGGTGTAGCCGGCTTCCTGCAGCGCCGCCTTGTCGAACAGTGACTTGACGTCGATGAAGCAGCCATTGTCGACCAGCTTGGACTGGAAGTCGCTCAGCGAGCAGGCCAGCAACTGCTTGTGCGAGACCGCCGCGACGATGGCTTCGGCCTGTGGCAAATCTTCCCACTTGTCGAGCCGGATGCCGTATTCGTGCATCGCCTCTTCGGGGCTGGCCACAGGATCATAGACATGCACGTCGCAGCCGTAGGACTTCAACTCGGCGATAACATCGGCGACCTTGGAGTTGCGCAGGTCAGGGCAGTTTTCCTTGAACGTCAGGCCCAGCACGTTGATCTTGGCGCCCTTGACGTGGGCACCATTGGCGATGATCGACTTGACGGTTTTTTCCGCCACGAACTTGGCCATGCCGTCGTTGATGCGGCGTCCGGCCAGAATCACCTGGGGATGGTAGCCAATCATCTCGGCCTTGTGGGTCAGGTAGTAAGGATCGACGCCGATGCAGTGGCCGCCGACCAGGCCCGGACGAAACGGCAGGAAGTTCCACTTGGTGCCGGCCGCCTTGAGCACTTCGAGCGTATCGATGCCGATTTTGTCGAAGATGATGGCCAGCTCGTTCATCAGCGCGATATTGAGGTCGCGCTGGGTATTTTCGATGACCTTGGCCGCTTCGGCCACCTTGATGCTCGAGGCACGGTACACGCCAGCGGTAATCACCGATTCGTACATCTGGGCCACCGACTCAAGCGTTGCTGCATCGTCGCCCGACACTACCTTGAGGATGGTGGTCAGGGTGTGTTCCTTGTCGCCCGGGTTGATGCGCTCGGGGGAAAAGCCGACGTGGAAGTCCTGCTTCCACTTCAGGCCCGAGTGCTGCTCAAGGATGGGAATGCAGACTTCTTCAGTCGCGCCGGGATACACGGTCGACTCGAACACCACAATGGCGCCCTTCTTCATGTGCATGCCGACGGTCTTGCTGGCGCCGGCCAACGGTGTGAAATCGGGGTTGTGCGCGATATCGACCGGGGTAGGCACGGCGACGATAATGTAGTCGGCGCTGGCCAGAATGGTGGGATCGGCACTCACGCTCAGCTGCGTGGCCTGACGCAGCTCGGCCGTGTCGAGCTCGCCCGTCGGGTCAATAAAATTGCGGTAGCTTTCAACCTTGCTCACCGACAAGTCGAAGCCGACCGTCGGGCGCTTCTTGCCAAACGCAACGGCCAGCGGCAGTCCAACGTATCCAAGGCCTACTACAGCAACAACGCCATTTCCGTTCATATCCATTCCAGTATTAGTCATTTAATCATTATTGAAAGTCCGGCACCGGACCGCCCCAGAGAGCAGAAACATTGCCATACAGCTAGTGTTCTATTGCCCGTTCGCACTGCCAACTTCTCAGCTACCGGATATTCCCCGGGCAAAGCGCTCATTTGTTGCAAACTTGTAAAGTAAATAAAATTTTAACATTTTGCCTAAAAACACTGCGCACAATACATATTGCTGTAATTTTGGAAAGATTGTCTAAATAAACACGGGCAGGACAGACGACTCAGCTTGCAGCCTGGACGACAGGTGCGTGCGATGCAGCTTCCCCTCGCCAATGGCGGTTGAGCCAGGTCCGCGCAGGTTGCTCGATCGCATAGTAAGAAACAATTCCGCAGAGCAAGCCCAGCAGCAGGCCGACAGACGGCGCCATCTGACCGTATTCCACCATGACGTGAAATGGCTGCTGCCATATATAGACGCTAAATGACCACAGGCCGAGCAGGCGCAGGGGATAGAAGGAAAACACTGCGCGTACCCATCCATCGGCGCGGGCCAGCAGATTGACCGAGACCGCCAGCGCCGTGATGCCGGCCAGGCTCTTGAGCGCAATCGGGACTATCCACCAGTGCAAGGCCACGCCAACACACAGCAGCAGCGGAGCCACCCAGGCTGGCAAGGCCAGCTGGCGCTTTTCCAGCACGAGCATGATGAGCGCCGAGACCGCGATGCCGTAGGCTGCTACCTCGGTGTGCCGCCACAGTTCGAACAAGTGCGGATGGGTAAAATTGGTGGCGTAGAAAACCAGGATGCCCGAAATTGCCAGGACCAGGACCGTCAGCGCAGCGCGGGCGGAAAAATACGCGGCCCGAACGCCCAGCGCCAGCAGCGACAGGACTATATAACTGTGTTCCTCCACGCTTAGCGACCAGAAATGTTGGAACGGTAGCGTAAGGGCGTCGCCAGTGGCCAGGAAATAATTGTTAGTAAAACTGGCTGCGGCAGCAACCTCGCTCCAGGCAATGGTTTGCCCGCGCAGCAGCGCCAGCAAGGTCCAGAACACAATGAATGCAAACGCGGCGGGAAAGATGCGGGCGATGCGGCGCCGGTAGAACAAGGGCAGCGCTACCTGCTTGACGAACAACAACCTGCCCATCAGCAGCCCGGAGAGCACGAAGAACAAATTGACCCCAACGGCACCGATATTGATACCCGGCAAGGGGTAAAAATGGCCCAGCAGAAGCAGAGCGACGGCGGCGCCGCGCCAACCGTCGAGCTGGTGCTGGTGGCCGCTGTGCGGATCGGGAATGGCGGTGGCAGGCGAATTCAAGATGGTATTCCAGGCGTACGCGATCAAAATAAGTGACACTTCGACACGTCGGTACGGGAATCCAAACGGTCAGGCGATAACTCTTGCCTTGCCAAAAGCGTATACGAAATCAAAAAATGGTGATGCTCAATTAAAATTGAAGTTTTGATAAAAAGTTCCAAATGTTCAACAGTGCACGCTCGAAAATTTCCAGGATGCGATAATTCAAGGCATTAACATACTGACAGCCTTGCAGTCCCAGGCACGGAGCACACTTGTCGAACTCATTTATCCCGAACGCTTGCCTTAGTCTCATCATTCCCTCGTACAACCGGGGCGACCTGATCGGCGAAACCATTCTCAGCGCACTGACACAGACGGTCCCTTTTGTGGAAATTATCGTTGTCGATGATGGATCGACCGACAATACGCTGAGCGTGCTGGCCGAGTTTGGCGACCGAATCAAGGTCATTGAACAAGCAAACGGGGGCGTACAAAGGGCCCGCAACGTGGGGGTCGCGCATGCTCGCGGCCAGTACATTGTGCTGTGCGATTCGGATGACCTGCTGGAAAAAGATTACGTGGCGATGGCGCTGGGAGCCCTGCGCCTGCGGCCCGAGACCGATGCGTTCTACTGCAATTTCCGCACCTTTACCGGCGACGAGATCCACAACGACAAGTTCTCACAGGGCCCCGCCGACTGGTTCGACGGCGCCCAGCGCGACGGTGACATCGTCTGGGACGTGCCGGATATCTACGCGCGAACAGTTACGTTCCAGCCACTGTTCATGAGCGGCTGCTTGATACGCAAGGCCTTTTACGAGGAGCTGGGCGGCTTCGACACCCAATTCAACAATGTTGGCGGAGAGGATTGGGAATTTACCCTACGTTGTCTGGCCTTGGGCAATGTGACGGTCGCACAACGACCGCTGGCGCGTATTCGCAAGCACGGCAGCAATGATTCGGCCGACCCCATCCGCATGGTGCGCGGCACCGCGCAAATTCTGGAATATGCGCTGCAAGCTCACCCAAAGGCGCAGCAATACCGCGACCATATCAGGCGCGGCATCGAAGAGCGCCGGCTGAGCGTGTTCCACGTCGCGTTTTCTCATGGACAATTCGATGTAGCGGAAGAAATGCTCGGCCTGCTCGAGCACAAGCCGACCGACGCCAACTTCATCCTCAAGCGCACTATTACCGGTTTGCCGGGATGGATGCGCACGCCCCTGTGGAAGCTGTCGCAACAGCGCAGCGCGGCGCCAGGCAAGTAAGTTCTGGGTGGAATGATGTGGTGCGGCTGGCGGGGATCGAACCCACGACCCTTGGCTTCGGAGGCCCAATAAAAAACGCGAGTTCCCCTAGGAGATTGAGACAAATCAGAGCGTTTTGCCACAGTTTTGCCACAGTTGCGATTAAGACTTTAAATGTTTTTTCGTACCATGGCAAATATCAGAAAACGCGGCCCAGGCCAGTGGCAAGCTCAGGTACGAAAACCCGGCTATCCGACCCAGACGAAAACTTTTGCCTCTGAGAAAGATGCGCTTGACTGGGCTACCGTGATCGAGGCCGAGATGATTCGCAGCGTCTTCGTCTCCCGAAGTGAGTCAGAAGCAACACTGATTCGTGATCTGCTTGAGCGCTACGAAAACGAGGTTCTACCGAGCAAACGCGGCCGTGCGGCGGACCGATCGCGGCTAAAGACGCTTGACCACGTTTTCGGCAGTTACCGCCTGGCGAGCCTAACCTCGGCCCAGATCGCCCGGTTTCGCGACCAGCGCCTCCGGGTCGTAAGTCCGCAGACGGTCGTCCATGAGCTCAATTTGCTGAATCGAGTGCTCAAGACTGCCACGATGGATTGGGGGATCGCACTTCCCAACGCGCTGCCCACCTCGCTCGTCCGAAAGCCGAAAAAGCCACCCGGTCGAGATCGGAGGGTCACCGAGGACGAGCTTCAACGAATATTGGCTGCTTCAGAGTCGGCGGAGCTACGTGCGGTCGTCACGCTCGCAGTCGAAACCGCCATGCGTCGGAATGAGATCGCATCCCTAGCGTGGGAGCACGTGGACCTGCAGCGGAGAATTGCGTACCTTCCAAAGACCAAGACAGACACTCCGCGCCATGTACCGCTCTCCAGTAAAGCAATCGCTGCGCTACAGTCACTCGACGTGCGCTCGGAAGGCCCCGTATTCGCGTTGCGAGGCGAATCGATGAGCCAGGCGTTCGAACGGAGCTGCGAGCCGCACCGGGCGAACGTAGCGAATTTGCGCTTTCATGACCTCCGACACGAAGCAACCAGCAGGTTGTTCGAACGAGGACTAAGTGTCATGGAGGTTGCGGCTATAACAGGCCATAAAACGTTAGAGATGCTCAAACGCTACACTCACTTGAGAGCGGAGGATCTCGTCAAAAAACTGGGTTGATTGCAATCGTTTGAGACCGATAGCGAAGACCGTTGCCGCTGAAGGAAGGACGACGAGGAGGCCAAGGAAAGGAGAAGAACTACGTCAGTTGAATCCGCACCCACTAAATAAGGCGCTGATCATAGACTGCTGCACTGTGATAAATAAGCTCCTTCTAGTCCGGACCTGCGCCATAACTTCTTGCCGCAAATTCCGCGAACTGCACAAATGAAAGGTAGGCCTCTTCAAGGGACTGCTTACCGAACCACTACCATTTTTGGACTTCATTTTAGTTGTAGGAAGCCTCTGTGCTTTCCATACTTTCATTTAGGGGAAAGGGTTGTAGGTCTAGTGCTTTATGGGCACTTTCGGGAAGTCGAATTTAGGTTGAAAATTGTTGTACACTTTGCAAATCAACAATTAAAACTAGGGTGCCAAATGAGGGTGTTCATGAGTTGGTCTGGCGAACGTAGCCACAGAGTTGCGAAGCTTCTGGGCGATTGGCTGGGCGATGTAATTCAAGCGGTTAAGCCTTGGATATCCAGTTCGGGGATCGACCGTGGTGAGCAATGGTTCCGCAAAATAGGTGACAAGCTCTCGGAGATCAACGTCGGCATCGTCTGCCTCACCCCTGAGAACAAGGAAAATCCTTGGATTATGTTCGAGGCAGGAGCACTGCTTAAAGGCTCGGCGGATGCGCGGGTGATGACATTTCTTATCGATCTTAAAAACACTGACGTTACTGACCCGCTCGCGCAGTTCAATCACACCACGGCTTCAAAGTCGGACATGCTTGAGTTGGTAACATCGTTAAACGCGCGTTTGGGCGAAGCTGCGCTCCCGGTTCAGCGGTTGCAAGGAGTCTTTGAGACGTACTGGCCGCAGTTCGAGACCAAATACAACGAGATTATGGAAACGAGTAAGCGTGTCGTGACCGTTGTAGACTCGGTAGTGCCTGCGTTCCACGAGCGCTCGGCCAACGAGATGATTTCCGAAGTGCTTGAGACTGTGCGCGGTATCAAGCAGCAGATGAGACCAAGCACCCAAACATACAGCACCTCTGAAAACAGCTCAACTCTCTCCGAGTTTATAGCTAAGCACGGTATGAGCCCACCTCGCACTGGGCTCATCAACAGCGTGTCGCATGGGGCTATGCTTCGCGAGTTCGACCGCTACATATTGGATGGCCTCAAAAACGTCAATAGTCTTGCCCTGCTCATTAATATGGCTCCAGCTTCTGGCTTTAGAGTTACTGAAGAGTTGAAGACCCGTGCCGAAGTCCTTTATGAGATCTACAAAGGCTACATGGCAAAAGATCCTTCCGATTCATTGACAGACAGTAGCGGCGACCCAGGAAATTAGGGAACCGTCGACGCCAAAGCCCCCTGCTAAGGAAAGGATACGTTTATGGATCTCAAATGGATAGTGATCATCGCTTTGGTCTGGTTTGTCTACGCTAGCTGGAAGGAAGCGAAAGTCACCAACTCGATGATCGCCGCAGCTCGTAAAGAGGACGCCAGGAAGGAACGGCATATTGCGCGCCTCCAAAACGCGTTGGCTATGCTAGACATGAACGTCCTACTAGCAGTGAACGAGCGGTGCAAGAATGAATGGAACGAGGCCCATAGGCGGAGCGATGGGATCATCGACATGACCAGCAATGCCATTCCGAAATTACCTCCCGTGAGCGACGCCTGACGCATCCGAAACCTCGGGTTCACGAAAATCACTCGGTTTTGCGCAGGCGGCTCAGCTATTTTCGATGATCCGAGCGGGTTGACCAGGGTCACTAAGGGGAACGGTGAAGATCAGGACACTTCTGGAGGCTAGAGGCTGGAGAGCCTGGAGCGCATCGAACTGCGTCGATGGATGAATCAACATCCAAACAATCACAATGCTCTGAGGCTCTCCGGTGCCTTCTGTTAGCTTAAGTTGAACACAGTGCGTTTTATGTGCCGCCCGTAAAATAGGTTTGCTACCATCTGCAAGCATATTTTCATGAAATGCTTGCATTTCGCGAAGTGCGCGTTAAAATGCAAGCATAACTTAAAGGATGCTTGCATGAGCCACGCAAAAGATGAGAGTAAGGCAGTCGGAGGGAGGGCGAGGAAGGATGCTTTAGCGCCACAAGAAAGAGTTGAGATTGCAAAGAAAGCTGCGGCTGCAAGATGGAATGCCGAAGCGCCGATACCTGTAGCGACGCATGAGGGCGACCTCAAAATTGGCGCGGCGTTAATTCCGTGCGCTGTGCTCGATGACGGTCGACGTCTTCTCACTCAGAGCGGATTCATGGTAGCTCTCGGTCGGGCGCGTCAGGCAAAAGGTCGGCAGCACTACGATGGTGACGTCAATATGCCGGCTTTCCTGACCGCTAAGAATCTTAAACCTTTTATCTCCAACGACTTAGCAGTGACGTCTAGCCAGGTGGAGTTTAAGACTGCTCGAGGAACGAAGGCCTTCGGTTATGCGGCTGAGCTTTTACCAAAGGTCTGTGAAGTCTTTCTAAAAGCTGAGTCGGCAGGTGCACTTTTGGCGAGCCAAAAGCACATTGCTGTTCAGGCTAGAGTATTGCTAATCGGGCTGGCGAGTACCGGTATCGTTGCACTTGTAGATGAAGCGACGGGTTACCAAGCGATACGTCCTCAGGATGCATTGCAGGCTTATCTAGAAAAAATTATTAGCAAGGAACTTGCGGCATGGGTAAAGAAATTTCCTGACGAATTCTACGAGAACATTTACAAGCTGCGAGGCTGGACTTGGCCGGGAATGGGGAAAAATCGTTATAGCGTGGTGGGAACCTATACCAGAGATCTGGTCTTTGAACGCCTGGCTCCTGGGCTCCTACCTGAACTTGAAAGCAAAAGCCCAAAAAATGAAAAGGGTAATCGATCACACAAACTCCATCAGTGGTTGAGTGACGAAATTGGCAATCCAATGCTAGCCCAGCATATGCACTCGCTTGTGATGTTCCAGCGTTTGGCCATAGCGAATGGATATGGGTGGAACCGCTTTGTTAAAATGGTTGATCAGGTACTGCCCAAAAAAGGAAGTACACTCGAACTGCCGTTGGATGAGCCAGACCAACCTGGCCTTTGAGACCAGCCATGTTAAACAAAAGGGGGAGGCGGATCGGCGGCGCGTTTGGCGTGAGTACTCCAGCGTGAGGGCTGCTCGGTAATTAACGTCGCATGAACTGTAAAGCGGGGAGCCCTGATCATGCCAGGGACGCTAAGTAGGCATTGAGCTTGTCTAAAGTGGCCTCGATTCGCGCTCTATCGATGCGCGCAAATTTTATGACATTGAAAGTCCGTTGTGGTATGTCCTTATTGGCAGGGGCGATTTGAGCCGAGCGAAGGCGAGGTCGCCCGCAGGGCGCACCCCTGCCCATCACGGCGCTCCTCCAGAGCGTCCGGCTCGGGGCGCACGGATTCTACTTCCAGGCTGTTATTTCATCCGCCATCCATAAATATTTCTGTCTGGCGCTGGTCGCACGAAGCACACACCCTTCTCTTCATACCAGCCAGGCCGGTTGCACTGTACGAGCGCATCGAGATCGCCTGCCTGTGCGAACCGGTAGGCAGCTTTGCCTTGCGGCGTGTTGGCCCACGCAGCGGCTGCCTTCTCGTCTTTCGCTTGAATATATGCCGAGCCGTATCCACTCCTGTATCCGGCATCAAAGGCTTTGCTATGCAGCAGTATCGTGTACGCGCCGACAGCCGCACAGCAGGCGATCGCAAGCAATCCGATCTGTGTCACCGTCATTCTTAGCGTGGTCATGCGCGCGACATCCTTCGCAGTTGCGGCGACGGCATCTGCAAGCGCTGCTTTGGCTTCGGCCGCTGATGCTGCCATCGCCTTATCGGCTGTGGCGCGAATATCCTTGAGAATGTCGCCCGCGTAGCTCCTGATTATTTCTGGGTGCTTGTCAAACAGCGTCTGGTGATATTGGAGCGCAACGAGCACCATCCAGAGTGCGTCGTTGTTCTTTATACCAAGCTCATCGCGGATGCGGTAGAGTTGCTGGCGCTCCCGATCTGAGGCCTGTCGCCCTAGGAGTCGTGCAAACGAGTCGGCGGCGTCACTCATGGCCAAGTCGCTCCATCACCTTGCTCACTTCATGGCGCCAGCGCGCCAGTTCTGCGCGATTGCCCAAAGGTAGCTCGACTGAAGCCTTAGCTATGTTCATGCGTTTGCTGTACAGGTCGTCACTGACGCGGTCTGCCAGGTCGGGGAAGGTCAGAGACAGTCCTCCGCGACCCTCGACCAGTGTTTTCAGCTTTGAGCTATTGTATAGCTCGAACTTCTTCTCTTCGCCGAAGTAGCTGTTACGCACGACGTGGACAACTGTATCCGCGATGGCGTCCATGTATTCCTTGAGGAGTTCGAGACTGTCGCGCTGGCGGTTGATCACCCACAGCGTGATCAGTTTGCGCTTCAGTTCAGGCAATGTATCGTTGAGCGTTTTGCCATATGCACTGACGCCGGCGTTGTTGCGCGCGGCGCTGTTGATCACCACCACGCTATCCGGATTGGCATCGCACAAATTCACGAGCTCGATCCAGCCGTCCGCCTCGTCGAGATCAATAAGGTGCGCGCCGATGGATTCCTTGTAGGTCTTCCATACGTCGGGATTGCTGGTATCGGCATCGATCAGCAGCACCGCTTCATCCTGGCGCGATAAGTAGTCGATGGTCGCCATCGACACCAGCGACTTGCCGACGCCGCCCTTGCTGCCACCGATAAGATAGATCTGCTTCGCCATGCTGGTCTCCTAGATGTCGTCGGTATCGGTTGAAACAGCAAAGCCGGCAGCTGCTGGCTTGCTGACTTCGCTGTCTTTGGCGCGTGCCGGCTTTACTGCTGGAGGCGAAACCTTGCGCTTTGGCTTCGTGCTGAGGATGTAGGCTTTGAGTGTGGGCGTGGCGATGTCCAGTCCTTCACCGCGCAGGCTCTCCGCGATCTGTCCCAGCGTGTAGCCGCGCTTTTGCAATGCTGTGATTTCGCGTGCCAGCAGAGCAACCGCTTCTTTCTTGCTGTGTTCCTGGATGCGCTTCGCTGCAGGCGGCAGGTCGCGCAGTTTCGCCGCTATCGCCTCCAGCTGTTCGGTCGTGTATTTCATCATGTGGCTCCTTGCTGACTGCCCTCAACGGTAGCACTCCCGGCGTTGTCAGTTTTGTTACAGATCAGTTCGCCGAGGCCGCAGCGCGATAGGCTAAGCAGGTGCTTGATAGGGATACAGGATGGCCCTTGTCATACGCATGCTGCGCATGCTCCTGCCAAGGGACGCCAGCCATTCGGCGCTTCGCTTCTCACGGCCGGCTCATCCTGCAAGGGGCGTGCCCCTTGACCCCGACACGCTGCGCGTCCCCTTCGTTGGTTTGATTGAAACCGGAGAACACCATGCCCTTCGCTGTTCGTGGAGACGACCCGCTCGACGCCGTCGTGAACATACGGCTGACGCAGGCCGAAAAGGCCAGGCTGGCCGAGGATGCTGACCTGGCAGCGCTCAGCATGTCCGAGCTTATCCGACGCCGCTTCTTCGGCCGCCCGATCATTGCGAACGCTGACATGGTGATGATCAAAGAGCTGCGGCGCCTCGGTGGCCTGATCAAGCATGTCCATAACGCCAGCGAGGGCCGTTACAGCCGCGAGACTGCAAGTGCGCTGATCGCCTTGAAGGCTTATCTGGATCGCTTGAGCCATGATCGTCAAAAAGGTTAAGAACCCGAAGAAGTCGGCGTCAAAGGCGGCGCGTGTGGGTCGCCTAGTGGACTACATCCATGCGCCGGAGAAGGACAACGCGTTTGAAAAATGCCTGTATGCCGGCGCCCGCGGCTTCCTATCCAGCGATTACCATGCGCAGCGCGCAGAAATGCTGGCGTTGTCGCAGGAAGCGGTGCGCAGCCGCGACACCATCAATCACTATGTCCTGAGCTGGCAGGAAGGCGAGGAGCCCAACGCGCGCCAGGTCGAGGAAGCTGTCGATATTTTTCTGCACGAGCTTGGGCTTGACGAGCACCAGGCGATGTACGGACTGCACGTGGACACGGCCAATGTGCATCTGCATATCGCGGTCAACCGTGTGCATCCGATGACGCTGAAGGTCGTCAAGCCCAATCGCGGCTTCGATATCGAGGCGGCGCATCGCGCTGTCGCGCGCATCGAAGACAAACAAGGATGGCGACGCGAGGGGCACGGCCGTTACAAGGTGCAAAAGGATAGTGGCGTGATCAGGGACGTGGCACGGCAACAGAGTCGCGAGCCACAGCAGCCCAAGCGTGACATGGAAATGCGCACGGGCGAGAAGTCGGCCGAACGTATCTCGATCGAGACAGGCGCACCTCTCATGCTCGCAGCGACGAACTGGACGCAGTTGCACCATGCGCTTGCTGCCAAAGGGATGCGCTATGAGAAGGTTGGCAGCGGTGCAGTGGTATTTGTGAACGATGTCGGCGTGAAGGCGAGTCGTGCAGACCGCAACGCCAGCTTGGGCAAGATGGAAAAGCGCCTGGGGCCTTTTGAGTCCGCGCGTGTGGAAAAGGTCGCGCCACATCCCCGCGAGCCCCTGGCGCCACGTGTAGACGGTTGGGAGTCATATATCGCGCTCCGGCACGCACACTACCAAGCCAAGGACACAGTGTGGCGCGCGATGCGCGAGCGGCAGGAGCGCGAGCGCGAGGCGATGGCACGCCAGCACAAACAAGCGCGTGACGATGTGCTGCAAGGACGGTGGAAAGGCAGGGGCGCGCTGCGCAGCGCTTTCGAAAGCGTACTGGCTGCGCAGCGCGCAAGCGCGAAGTTGGACTTGCGTGACAGGCAGAGGGTGGAGCGCGGAGAGCTGCGGGCGATGTACCCAGCGTTTCCAGACTTCGAGCGCTGGCTGCGGGAGCAGTCCAGGCCAGACCTGGCAGAGCGTTGGCGCTACCGGGCTGCGAGCGCGCAGGAGATCGTGGGGGACCGAGTCGATCCGCCACGGCCGCGCGATATACGGGACTTTAAGCCCGTTAAAAAGGATGATGTCGTCCACTACCTGCCCAGCGGAGGCACCGTCGCGGTCTTGTCGCCAGCGTTTGTAGACAAGGGCGATTTGATCGAGGTGAACGCGTGGCGTGAGCGCGCAGGTGTGGTGGCGGCATTTCAGCTAGCTGATGAGAAGTGGGAGGAGGCATCTGTCATTCGAGGCAACGCACGTTTCATTGCGCTGTGCGTCGAGGTCGCAGCCGAGCACAATTTCAAGATTGCGAATCCTGAGCTGCAAGAAAGCCTTCAACAAGCCAGAGCGCGCGCTGCATTGCGCCGCTCGCGCACGACGCAGCAAGGCAGGCTACATGGGCCTGATCGCATCCAAGGCGGTCGTCAACGCGTGGACGCAATACCTCCGATACCGGCTGGTACGGACGCAAACGTGCATGCATACGCGAGTCATTTCAGGGATATTGCCGTGCACTACAAGGAGCAGAAGTTGGACTTGTGGCGGCTGGACGCGATGGTGGCGCTGCGGATGCGTATCACGGGACATTCGCCAGATGAGATCGAGAGCACTTTACGAACGGTGGCGCCTGTCGTTCACCAGCAGGAACCGGCGCGCGATTGGGATCATTACGCGAAGCGGACGACGGCTCATGCCTTCGGGCCTGCCGGCGACAGGCAACTACCGAACCTGGCAATCCATCGGGAGAGATGGCTATTAGTTGAACGGAAAGTCGAACGAAAGGTGGAGCGGGATCATGAGAACGAGCGCGGGGGGATGAGCCGTTGATGTTGATCGGGCCGATCCAATCCGGACTCACTTGTACTAACTCAGACTTTATCTGACACGGGCTGTCAGATCGGTCGGAGTTCGATGGGCTTATAGGTCAGATTTGACCTGACAACGGGCGTCCGGTAACCGGCGGCTTCCGCCCCGAAGCGGACATCTGTAGTTGATCAGCTACGCACCCAATAGCCTTCGCTACCGACGTAATAGGTATGGAAATCTTCGACCCCAAGGTTATAAACCCTGACCCTCAGGAACGGATCATCACTGTTGCAAACCTCGTCCGACAAATACTCATCTTGCTCAAGCTCGACACTTTCGCACTTCGCATAATTGAAAACCGATCCGTAGCTTTCCTCCAGCCTATCGAACATTTGGACCCAGCCGACTCCATCGCGACTAGTACGGTAGACCGGGAACGAACGGTCGATTTTCGCCAAACTGGCATCGCCCCTTCGTAAAATGTCGTTCTTGTCAAGCTTATCCGCCCGGGTCCAACCAAGGCCCTCCACCCAGAACGGATGGTTTCCGGTCGCACCCACGACAAATTGACACTCGGGCGTCGGCCCAAATATGGAAATGTGCCTGATCGTCTCGTTTTCGTGGACGAAAACGTTGTTCACTCGCTTGTAAGCAGCTGATCCTGTGCCATCCTCTGGGCTGGACAGCACGTAATGGCCGACCTTGATTTCGTCGATAGGCCTCAGCCCATCCTGGGTATGGACCAATGTACCCTTGATAAAACAACCGCTAGCGTTCGATGCATAGCGGATATCATCATCAAGCATAGCTCCCATGAACTTGGCCGCGTTTGCCAGACCGTTGCCGCGGGCACAGTGAGATTTAATTTTTGCATGCACTAAGTCGTCAAGTTGCGGGTCGGTGCTCATCGTTTTCCAGGGTGGGAAGTTAGGTGGTGTAACGGCCTCATACGTGATCCAAATGTCCGCTGTTGGCCGGTTTCTGCCGATTGTACTCGACCATTCCTGCTGCGTTGCCGTTAAGGCGGCAGGCGCCCCATTGCGGCCCTTCGCAAACTATCATCGCAGAAGCATAGCGTGAATTTTTGACGGCGATGCCTGTCATCGAGGGATAATTCAGCAAGCTTCTGTCCCGGTAAAAGGCATCAGTGGAATTCCCAATTCGCCGCACAGCGCTGTAAGCTCCTGCGGAGGCCCTATAATGTAGCGTCCCCAGAATGAGCCGCTATCGTTGCGACCGTCAGCAAACCTCATCACGCGTTCGGGACGATTAAGTCTGGCCATCAGTGCGTCGAAATGCAACGCTAGACCAACGTCGTTCATCGACGAATAGTTCCCCGGAACGAAAATATTTTCTGAGCGTCCATCAACATCAAATTGAATTTTCCAAAAAGTTTCCGGTTCGGCAAATAGGGGCCTACTTGTTAATTCGACCGGAACGAGCTGGTTCAGTTGCGCTTTGGCCAAGGCTGTGAAGTCCTCTGTGGCATCGTGCATTGCAACCTGTTCTACATTTGTAATAAGGGCCGAAAGTCCCGCGTGAGATGCCATGTCGCGAAACAGACTGTCATATTCCAAATCATCACCACTCGAATATAGCGAGGCCGAAAAAGCTTTACCTTTCAAGATCGTCCCAGTGATGTTACCGCATCCATAGTTTGCCAGAGCTGCAGTCGGGTCCGCTAACCAACCGTCCAGACGAGCAAGGTCCTCGTCGGACGGATTTCCAGCGACACCAATCTTCTCGAATTTTGTCAGTAAATCACGGGCGCTAAATCCAGCCGCGCTCCAACGGAACAGCTGCGCGTCCCATGCCGAGAGGGCGGCAACCGTTTCTGACCGCCGGCATCCACACCGCACTAAACTATAGGCTAGCGCATCACCCGCATAGTTACCGCGCTGATCGGCGAGCGCGGCGCGCATTGCCTCTAGTAGTTCAGGACTCGATGGCCAGATACCGCGATCATACTGCGCGCTCGGCAATTGATTATAAAGTGTGTTATGCCAATCCGTCAGCGATGCCTGGATTGGGTAGAGATCGCAAGCCTGGTCCTGGCTCTCTGGTTCGGGCCATTCAAACTGCAGGGCTTGAAAAAGTCCCATGGTACTTGGTAAAAAACAGAACATTAATTCCTCTCAAAAGAGTCAACGGGTCCTTACTGCGTAGCAGAGTAATTAGGTAAGGGGCGTATCTCAGCAACTGCTCCTTCTTGATGATGCACCGCGCTCAACAACCTCGCTGGCCGTACATAAAATACCACTGCAGAACAGAGTTTGGAACGACTTTTTAAGACTATCGGTCCAGAAAGCACCTTCGCATCCGGCAAGTCCACTTACCGGGAAATCTGTTCTACGCATCGTTTTTGTTTCGCTATTTCATCAGCACTTAACCGGGTATGTTCGAAAGCGATGAACAGGCCTCCAGCGGTTAAAGCGGCAATAAGAACAACGTTGAGTGTCAGACGCCGCTGGAACCTTGGGTGGCCATAGTAGTCGTAAATTATCTTTAGCCCATAGAAAAGACCCAGCAACGGTAGACAAAGCGAGAGGCCGAAAAGCGATTGGTTGTAGTCGCTGGCCCATGCATCCGTGCCGGCTGCTGGATAGCACCATCCAAAAGTTTTTCTTAGCGTGTCCCATGCAATCAAACTCAGACCTGAGAGGGAAACGAATCCCGGCGCAAGTCCGCCGACAACTATCCATGCGAATACATCGGTTGCATTCGACTTCGTGCTGATCCGTGGGGTGGGGAGCGGAATCGCGGTGGGCGCATCTGTGGCACGTCGGGCTGCATCCAGTGCAGCATTCAACAAACGGTCCCAGTCCTCCACACGGGTTTCGACGGCAATGCGGGCAAGGTATAGCAGATCATCGTCAAGCCACACCTTCGCGCCGTCGGGCCCCACTAAATTGTTTTGCCATGTGTCGGATCGCCGCCCGAGTTTGACGATGAATACCGTAGTTACCTCGTAGCCCGCCTCCCCCATCATGGACAAGATGCGGTGACGTAGTTCAAGGACGGTGAATTCAAAACCACCACGCCGTCCACAAACTATGGACTCAGCGCTCGTTAATGAAAGGTCGGCTAAGCGCCAGATAGGGTTCCTGAATTGGTCGAGGTAACCAGCAGGAGGTATTTCCCTACGGGCCATTCGTGTCGAACCGTTCAAGAGCGCGAGTGTCGCTCTCTGCATTGAGTGCATGCATGTGGAAACCAATGTGGTAAACGATGCCCACCATGATGGCGAACAGGCCGGGAATCCCATGGTAGGCAAAAACAGCAGCGAAGCATAATGCAAGGAATCCCCAGCGATTCTGTTCGGCGCCAAGAGCCTGCGTTATCAGCCCGAACACGAGGAAACCTATTAAGTAGATAGGGATGAACGACACTGCCCAAATCAAGAGCGCTAAGGCATAGCCAATACCGCCTTTTTGCCACGCCAGCGTAGCGTAGGGAGAGGTGATTGCAACGAAAAGCATGTACGACAACAGGCTGACGGTTGTTGAGAAAGCGGGAGGAAGTTTAATTAGCATAATCAAGTATCTACAATATTTTGTTAGCAGGCAAGTTGTAAGACATTTGCAGCGTTGTTTCCAGGAATCCCGGCCGGTGCCAGGCCGTGCGCGCGGTGAGTATCACTTACAGCAGCGGCAAATTCGGGCGATGCGAATGACGGCTCCTGGCCGGGTGCTGTCGATTGTACTCGACGGCGAACTAGCACCCGATGGTCGGCGGCTGGAGCCCTGAAGCGGAGGCTGAAGGATCGCGTCAGCCCCCCAAGAACTTTCGCTATTTTGCTTTGATTTTTTCGGCAAAGTTTGTCGACCTGGACCACTCATGAATTCGCGGGGCACCGGACAAAGGACTAGCCGAATCTAGTACACCATAGCCACTGCAAGGCGACGGGATATCTCACCCAATAGCTGCCGCCGTGTGCGTGTGAAAACGTCAAATGCCGGCTTGTACTGAAGAATACTCACCCCTTCGCCCTGCAGCGCTTCGCTTCGAGCTTAGGGCGGTTAGCGCGGCGTTCCATCACGGCAATTAACTCAAACAAGCGCCTCTTATTGTATTGCTGAAGCAAACATGGATAGAGGTTGCCAAGAGTATTGAAAACAACGAAGCTGACACCAACCTTGGGTCCATAGGAGATCCATGCGTAGACCGTCATGACCATCATCACGGCGAAACCTACCCAGTGCGACACCTCGGCAGTCGCAATGTGTTTTCGAACATCTTTCAGCATCTCCAGGTCGCGGCGCTTCGGAAGTTTAATTGTGTCATTAAACATCCGCAGCGGGGTGGCCAAGAGAATTTTTCGAAAGCGCTCGACCCCAAGACTTTCATACGTTTTGGGATTAGCAAACATGTAGCGCGCACTTATCCATCCATAAAACCGCATCCTGCGCAGTAAAAGATCCGCGAGGAGTCCGATGATGAACGACATAAACATGGCGGCGATCGCGTAGCTTACAAAACGCATTCTTGACTCTCGGACACAGTACCTCCTAAGAAATGATTTGGACGGCAGATAAAACATTGTCTATTCTATTTTGCCCCGGGACCGGTTCTGGCCGTTCTTTGCCGATTTTACTCGACGGCTAGAAGTCGTCGGCATGCTTGGCATGCTTTCGCCCCAGACCGCGCAAAGTAAGGGGGCGCGCTGGCTATCTGTCGCATGTAGAGTTGAGCAGGCTAGTGGTAAGGACCGTGGCGGGCTCGAGGCGGCGCTGTCACAACAGTGAGATCGCCGATCGCAGTATCTTGCTGATTTGCGGCAGCCCCTGACGCTCAAGCGCGGTGATCTGTTCTTCTGCTGTTATCGGCGGCTTTCTCATACGCAGTCGGCAGGTCTTCACGGCGCGCAGCACGCTGACTGGATCGAGATCGTATTGAGCGACGAGAAAATCATCGGGATGAAGCGCCTCCAGGTGATGCAAGGCCATGGCTGGCTCAGGAAAATCCTTAAGGTTGAAGGTGACGATGGCATCGGCGTGCCCGACGATGGCCGCCGCCAGCACGTGGCGATCGTCCGGGTCAGGCAACGTTAAAGAGTCGATCAGGTATTCGAAATTGGTGATGCGTGCATCGTCGATTGCATCATTCATTAGTCCGGCTGTCCGGCCAAGCGCTGCGGCTGACAGCTCGGGGCGGTTGATCAGCAGGTTTCGGATCCACTCATTCTGGATGTCGTCCGTCCAGCGCGCCCCGTAAACGCCATCGACAGACAGGGTCAATAGGAGGTCGCGCAGCGAAGCGGGATACAGAACGCAGGCGTCAAGGACGGCTGTGTATCTGTAGTAGCCGGCCATCAGTAATCCAGTCCGATCTCTTGGGCCTGGTCCGCCAGGGCCTGCAGCGCATCATTGGACTTTCTAGTCCGCTGTTCCTTGTACTGCACGATGTCGTCAAAACGGATGCGCCGGTGCGAGCCGACCTTGTGGAAGCGGATCTTGCCCTCCTCAAGAAGCCGGACAAGGTAAGGGCGCGAGACATTCAGGAACATGGCAGCTTCCTGTGTCGTCACATCGAGGTCCTTCGGAACGACGGAGACAGCCTTGCCGTCGGCGAGCGAACCCAGAAGATCAGCAATGAGACGCAGGACCTTGGGAGGAAGGCGCAGCAGCGGGCTGTTGTCGAGCTTTTCGACCCCATCCTCAACGATGGCTATGTTGACGGCGTTCGAGTTGTCCAGCGCGCTGACAATGCATCGTTGCGCGGCTTTTGCCAGCTCGACTTCTTCCTTATTTTCCAGTCGATCGATCGCTTCTGCCATTTTTCTCTCCTTCTCAACAGCTTTTGTTTCAACCGCCTTGTTTTATCCTCTATCCGAATCATATGAAATAAACGAAATAAACGCAACTCGTTTGAACTTACCTGGGCGCCGGAATCAAGGAGACGGTAAAGAAGAGCACATTTATCTCATTGGGATGTCTGATCCGCGCCGCCGCGCGGATGACCGCTGCGGGCGCCGAGCGGCCGCGCCGACACAATAATGGCCAAGGGGCAGGAAGCATTCGACCCAGGCCCAGCAACCACTTTGCCATTTTTCAATGCCTCCCTACCGAGCTCAACCTAGAATATCAATTGTAATTTCGATAACGATCTGTCGGCGATTAAAGGTGTGCATTTCCGAGTAGATTTAACCAAGGGAGCTTTTATGTCTGAGCACAAAGTGCGTGCCGTAGAGCCCCTGCTTTGCGTCGAGGAGCTTGCAACCTGTTTGCACAAGTCGGTCGCCAGCATCCGCAGCGATGCATCGCGCAACCCCGACGCGCTACCACCAATCTGCCGCCTGCCTGGCACCAAGCGCCTGTTATGGCGCGCTGAGGATGTCCAGCAATGGCTGGCCCAACACGTTGCGGGTCAAGCGATAGCACCACAACCGGTACACCCGCCCGCGAACAGCCGAGGTAGAGGTCGCCCCCGCAAAGTTTAGAAACCGAACCGGCAATATCGGCAAGTGTTCTCTATTCGGCGGCCGGTTCACCCATTGCGCACGACTTTTGCGTGAGCGGTCCTCGGTACGGCCAGCCCTTTGCATTCATCTTGAGGATGAAAATGCCACACACTATTGTGATGTCAAAGAAGCGAGCACAACCTTTGCCACAGTTTTGCCACAGTCAGTGTGCCAAAAGACGCGGAACATAGCTCAACAGTGCGAAATACTGCTGAGTATAAGTGCTTGAATTTATAGCGAAAATCTGGTGCGGCTGGCGGGGATCGAACCCACGACCCTTGGCTTCGGAGGCCAATACTCTATCCACTGAGCTACAGCCGCGTAGGGGGAAAATCTGAAGAGATGCGAAGGATACCGTTTTTCACGCTACCCGTCCATGGAAAGTGTCGGCTAAAGGGCAATTTGCGTTCCAAAACAGGTGCTTTGGGTCTATAATCGCGGGTTTGGCGAGTATTTGCAAAAATTTAGTGCGAATGCGATCGGCCGGCAGCTTTCTGAAAATTGTACTAAGGACATCATGAGCGACGCACACAACGAACACGAATCGGCCATCCGGACCCCGAAGCAGCTGGTGGCCGCTATCGCCGCCTTCTTCCTGGTCACTGTTCTCGGCATTATCTTGCTGGTGAAATTTGTGACGACCACGCCGCTGGAAGGCGCCGGTACCGAAGCCCAGACCGCCGAGGCGGTTGCCGCCCGCGTGCGTCCAATCGCTGACGAAGGCTTTACTCTGAAGGATGTCAACGCACCGAAGGTGCTGCTGGCCGCCGAAGCCGTCTACACCGCCAACTGCGCAGCCTGCCACGCGAGCGGCGCTGCGGGCGCCCCTAAGCTGGGCGACAACGCCGGCTGGGCAGCGCGCATCGGCCAAGGCTACGATATTCTGGTCAAGCACGCAGTCGAAGGTATCCGCGCCATGCCAGCCAAGGGCGGTAATCCTGAGCTGGACAATGTCGAAGTAGCACGCGCGGTGGTCTACATGGCCAACCAGTCGGGCGCTAAATTCGCCGAGCCATCGGTCCCGGCCATGGTGATCGCCCAGGAAGCCAAGCCAGCTGAAGCCGCTGCCCCCGCCGCCGATGCCGCCGCAGCGCCAGCACCTGCTGCCGCACCAGTTGCCGCACCAGCCGCAGCAGCTCCGGTCAAGGTCGCCGTAGATGGCCAAAAAGTCTACGGCACTGCTTGCGCAGCTTGCCACACCGCCGGTATCGCCGGGGCCCCCAAGCTGGCTGACAAAGCCAACTGGGCGCCGCGCATCAAGCAAGGCAACGCGGTTCTGTACGACCACGCCATCAAGGGCTTCCAGGGCAAGGCAGGCATGATGCCAGCCAAGGGTGGCTCCTCAGCTTCCGACGACGAAGTCAAAGCTGCCGTCGATTACATGGTGGCCGCCGCCAAATAAGCGCCTGCGCGCAGACGAAAACCGCTCCTCGGAGCGGTTTTTTTTCGTTCCGCCGCGCCCCTTAGTCCATCAATTTACAACGCAGGCAGTTGGGCTGAGCGCCTGCCACGCGTGTTCGCTGACCACGGCCACCGACTGTGAGGTCAGCAGCACTCCACGCATATCCCCACGTTTCTATTTGTCGTTATAGCAATCAAGTGACTGTTAAACAATTTCACTAGCGCAACACAATATAATTCCACTTTATCAACAATCGTTGAAAGTTGCGAAAAGATCACCGGAATTAGCTGATCTTACCGCTAATTTGCCTGCCAAAAGCACAATATAGTGTGGTTTTGAGCGGAGAATCTATGGTTGGATGGAAATTTTTCTAGCAGGATATAATTGATGAGGGGTAATATTGATGTTCAGCATCTCCCCACAACATCTTGTCCGGTTTCCGATCATGCGCCAGCCCCAGCCAGTCCGTCCAGCAGTGCTTCTTTCCCTCCTGACAACCTCCCTGCTCCTCTCCGCCTGCGGCGCGGGAATGACGCCGGTCGAGCTGGCAGGAACCCAAATGCCTTCGCCGCAGCAGACCATTCCAGCGGCCGAGCAAGCAGCCCTGGCCAGCATGATGGTGCCGTCGAGCGATCCTGCGGTTGTCACCACCACGGTGGGCGGCGGCGGCGACAGCCGCAAGGCGACCGTCAACGTGATCAGCGTCGATGCCAATGGCAAGCGTATCATCACTGCAACGGCTGTCACCGATGTGCAGGTCGAGAGCCTGGCCGCTACCGAGCAGTCCCAACTTCCGCTGACCTTCGGTCAAGTGTTCGCCGCCGGTCACATGGTCGCCGGGCAAACCGTCATCGGCAGGCTCGCCGATGGCAGCACCGTACCGCTGCAGTTCGACGTCAAGGCGCGTCACCCGGACGGTTCGGTACGCCACGGCGCGATCTCGGCCGTGCTGCCGCGCATGGCAGCCACCTCCAGCCAGACAATGGTGATCGCTACCACCCCAAGTTCCGCACCGGTCGCCGCCATCACCCCTGCCACCCTGCTCAGCGAAGGTTTCAGCGCGGCCGCCCACGTGACCCTCAACGGCCTGCGCTACAGCGCTTCGGCCGACCAGCTGCTGCGCAGCGGCCGCTACACCACCTGGCTGTCCGGTCCGATCGTGACCGAGTGGCTGGTGTCGGCGCCGCTGACCACCGCTGAAGGCGCGGCCCACCCCCACCTGACCGCCCGCTTTGCCATCCGCGCTTATGCCGGTACCGGCAAGACCCGGGTCGACATGACCATCGAGAACGCCTGGGCCTTCGAAGCGGCGCCGCAAAATTTCGTCTACGACGCAGACCTCCAGGTTGGCGGCGCGACCGTCTACAGCAAGGCCGGCATGACCCACCGCCACCATGCGCGCTGGCGCAAGGTGTTCTGGTCGGGCGCCGAGCCGCTCGTGCACGTCAAGCACAATACAGCTTATCTGACCGCCTCGAAAGCATTGCCTAACTATGACCGTTCGGTGGTGTTTGCCGAATCGACCCTGGCTGCCATGAAAACCAACTGGTCGGGCGTGAAGACCGAACCGATGGGCGTCGGCTTTGCCAACGCTTACATGCCGTCCACCGGCGGTCGCGAAGACATCGGCCTGCTGCCAGGCTGGGCTGCCACCTACCTGCTGAGCATGGACAAGCGGGCCAAGGACGTCACCCTCGGTACCGCCGATCTGGCAGGCAGCTGGTCCATCCACTATCGCAACAAGGCCAACGACCGTCCTGTCAGCCTGTTCGACTATCCCTACATGACCGAATTGGGCAACCCTGGCGATACCTACAATCCCGCCACCGGCCAGTACGAATCGTTCCCGAAATGCGCAGTGGCTGGCGCTTGCGCCACCAGCAATGTGCACGACACCTCGCACCAGCCAGGCTTTGCTTACCTGCCTTACCTGGTCACGGGCGACCACTACTACCTGGAAGAGCTGCAATTCTGGGCCATGTATAACACCTTCGCCGACAACCCTGGCTACCGCGACAACGTCAAGGGCCTGTTCAAGCCAGACCAGGTGCGCGGCCAGGCATGGAGCCTGCGTACTCTGGCCCAGGCAGCCTACATTACGCCCGATACCGATCCGCTCAAGGCCCAGCTGTCGACCCTGATGTCGAACAACCTGGAGTGGTACAACGCCAATTACACCAACAACGCCAGCGCCAATGCCCTGGGCGTTCTGTCCCACGGCTACGCCATTGTCTACAGCGGCAGCACCGGCATCGCCCCGTGGATGGATGATTTCTTCACCTCGGCAGTTGGCTACGCCACCGACCTCGGTTTCGATCAGGCAGCACCACTGCTGGCATGGAAATCGAAGTTCCCGGTCATGCGCATGACCGACCCGGCAGCCTGCTGGATCGATGGCGCCATCTACAGCCTGAAAGTTCGCGACAGCGCCACTTCGCCGATGTACACCAGCATGCAGCAGGCCTACGCCGCCAGCCATACCGCCGAATTCAACCTGCTCGCTTGCGGCAGCGCTGAAATGGCCACCGCGCTGGGCCTGAAAGTGGGCGAGATGACGGGCTACTCGGCCGTCGGCATCGGCTACCCGTCGAATATGCAGCCGGCCCTGGCCTACGCTTCCAAGGTCAGCGGCGCGGCCGGCGCCACGGCCTGGTCCAAGTTCATGCTGCGCACGGTCAAGCCCGACTATTCGCTGGGCCCGCAATTTGCGATCGTGCCGCGCTGATAGCAAGCGCTCCATGCAAAAACGGCCGGGTCACCCCCGGCCGTTTTTTTATGTGCGCGGCCAACCGGCCAGCAGGGTCAGATCCGGTGCAAGCTTGGCCGTCCCGGCACTGGAATGCCGTCGTACTTCTTGGGCGGCGCCACCGGTTTGTCGTCAATGAAGCGCGGCAGAATGCGTGTCTCGAGCACCAGGATCAGTCCGAACACTGCGTAGACGAGCTCGAAATAGGCGAAGCTGAGCGCCGCTCCTCCCAGGCAGAATGCGAAGATCACCAGCTGCAGCATGGTCGCCAGCGTGGCAATCCATTCCGGCCCCTTGTAGCGCTTGACCTTGGCAGCCACCCTGCGCACTTTCATGAAAGCAGTCCCCACCATCATCAGGTAAATCGCCAGCCCCACGAAGCCATGCTCGCCCAGCACCTGGAAATACACACTGTGCGCGGCGCGCGCAAAATACGGGTCGGGGAAGGCGTCGGCGGTGTAGAAAAACGGGTAGGAATTGAAGTCCTGGCTCAGGGCCAGCCACACGACGGGCGTCTCCAGGGCCTTGAATCCGCCGCCAAAAAACGGATTTTGCGCCGCCATGATAAAGCTCATCTTCCAGGCCACCACGCGCCCCATGAAGGAAGCATCCTGCTTGGCCTCGCCGATGGTATCCATGCGGCTGAGCCATTCTTCCGACACCAACGCCGACAGCGCCACCACCAGAATCACGGCCAGCGTGCCCAGCAAGCCTTTGCGGTTACTCTTCATGAACATGTAAGCCGCCAAGCCCAGGATTGAAATCAAGCCCCCGCGCGACTGCGTGCCCACCACCGCCGTGACCAGCAAGCCCATCAGCCCGAGCAGGCCGAAGCGAACCCATTTCGATTCGCGTCCATACTCGCCCAGCAGGTAGGCGCAGATCGGCAGGATCATGACGAAGGACAGCGCCAGCTCGTTGCGGTCGCCCAGCACGTGGCCGGCGAAACCCTCGATCTTGTGGCCGCCGCCGCTGGCGACGAACTTGAGCGCCTCGAGGCTGCCGTAAAAGCCGATCGACAGCACCACGCACCACAGGAAGAAATCAATGTGGAGTTTCTTGTCGACAATGAGAACGACAAACACGAACAGCATCACGACTTTAAAGAAACGGAACAGAATGTCGCCGGTCGTCCCCAAAGCGCCGATGGTGGTGACCGACGAGATGGCGGTCCAGAGAAAGAACAGGAACACCAGCCCGCCGATCTTGCCCCAGCTGACTTTGGGCTTTTCCTTGAGCACGATGTAGCCAAGGATGGTGATGCCGGTAAACATGAGGTTGTAGCGCAAGCTCTGGGCAGGACCATATACCCAGGCATTGGGGAAAAACATTGCGGTCCAAATCCACATACCCAGCGCGATGAAGGGGCGCTTGAACATGGCGTAGAGCATGAGCGGCAGCAGAGCCAGGAAGACGATATCACGCATGAATGGCTACTTCCCCGGCTGCTCGGGCTGCTCAAGGCGGTCCTGCCGGAGCGCCCAGAAGCAGGCCGCCACGACGGCGCACAAGTCCAGTGCCCACAAAATTGTTTCCATGTTCCAAATCCTTGTCAAAGTTGCAGTAATTGTACGCGAGGCAAGTTTAGAGACGCGCCCGGTTGACGCGCCGCTGTGGCATGGCCGCAAACAGCCCCGTAAACGCCAAACCGCCCCTCGCGCACGGGGCGCGAGGGGCGGTCTGGGCGCGACCTCAGGCGAGGCGCCGACTTACCAGATCGAGACCCGGTCTTTTGGCGGCAGGTACATCTTGTCGCCTTCCTTGACCCCGAACGCCTCATAGAAGCCAGGCTGGTTCATCAGGGTGCCGTTGGCGCGGAACTGGCCGGGCGAATGCGAATCGGTCTTGACCTGGATGATTTGCTGGTCCGGCAGCATCTTCACGCGCCACACCTGGGCAAAGCCCATGTAGAAGCGCTGGTCGCCGGTGAGGCCGTCGATCACCGGGGCTGGTTTCCCGCCCAGCGACAATTTGTAGGCCTTGTAGGCAATCGCCACGCCAGAATTGTCGCCAATGTTTTCGCCCAGGGTCAGTTCGCCATTCACGTTATAGCCAGGCAGCGGGGAATACGCGCCGTACTGTTTGATCAGCATGTCGCCCTTGGCCTTGAACTTGGCGCGGTCTTCCGCAGTCCACCAGTCGCGCAGATTGCCGTCACCGTCCGAGCGGCTGCCCTGGTCGTCGAAGCCGTGGCTGATTTCGTGGCCGATCACCGCGCCGATGGCGCCGTAGTTGACAGCGTCGTCGGCGCGCATGTCGAAGAACGGCGGCTGCAGAATCGAGGCCGGGAACACGATCTCGTTCATCGACGAGTTGTAATAGGCGTTCACGGTTTGCGGCGTCATGCCCCACTCTTCGCGGTCGATCGGCTTGCCCAGGCGCGTGACGTTGCGGTTGTAGCCGAACGCGCTGGCGCGCATCATGTTACCGACCAGGTCATCGGACTTGACGCTCAAGGCCGAGTAATCGCGCCACTTGTTCGGGTAGCCGATTTTTGGATTGAACTTGGCCAGCTTGGCCTGGGCTTCCTTCTTGGTCGCCGGTCCCATCCAGTCAAGCGTGTCGATACTCTGGCGGTAGGCTTCGGTCAGGTTCTTGACCAGCACTTCCATGCGCGCCTTGCGCTCGGCCGGGAAATGCTGCTGCACATAGAGCTTGCCTACAGCTTCACCCAGCACGCCTTCGACCGCGCTCACGCCGCGCTTCCAGCGCGGTGGCTGTTCTTTCACACCTGTGAGGGTGGTGCCGAAGAAAGCAAAGCTGGCATCGGCGAAAGGCTTGGACAAAAATGGCGCATAGCGACTCACCAGCTTCCATTCAAAATAATCCTTCCAGCTTGCCAGTTCGGTCGCTTCCAGTACCTTGTTAAAACCGGTCAGGTAGCTTGGCTGGCTCACGATCACGTAGTCGGTCTTGCCGGCCACGCCCGCTGCGGACATGGCGCTGGCCCAATCATAGCCAGGGGTCAGCTCGCCCAGCTTGGCGATCTCGATCTTGTTGTAGCGCTTGACGCGGTCGCGGTTCTGGACACGGTCCCACTGCACCTTGGCCAGCTCGGTTTCGAGCGCGACGATATTGCGCGCCGCCGCCGTCGCATCCGTGCGTCCCACCATGCTCAGCATCTGGGCTACGTGCAGTTCGTAGGCGGCCAGCGCATCGGCCATCTTCTTGTCTTTTTTGTTGAGATAGTAGTCACGGTCGGGCAGACTCAGGCCGCCCTGGCCGATCTGCACCGCATAGCGAGTCGACTCTTTGCCGTCCTGGCCCACGCCCATGCCGTAGGGGCCCGACACGCCCATTTTGGCCAGGTTTGCGATCAGGGCCGGAATGGCCTTCTTGTCCTGGAGCGCGCGAATCTTTGCCAACTCTCCCGCGAGCGGCTTGTAGCCGAGCTGCTCGATGCGCTGCTCGTCCATGTAGCTGGCGTACAGGTCGCCGATTTTCTGCGCTTCCGACCCGGCCTTCTTGTTCTTGTCGGCCTGGGCGGCCTCGATCATCGCCTTGACCTGTGGCTGCACGTCGTCGCGCAGCTTGGCGAAAGTGCCCCAGCTGGTCTTGTCGCTCGGGATCGCGGTGGTGGCCAGCCATTTGCCGTTCAGGTGCTGGAAGATATCGTCCTGGGGCCGCACGCTCGGATCGATGTACTGGATGTCGATGCCGGAAATCGGCTTGGGCGCGTCGGCGGCGCCGGCAAAAGCTGCCAGCATGCTCAGGGTCAGGGTGCTCAGTAGATAGCGTTTCACGATTCGTCCTTTATGGGGCGGGTCAAAAGTGGCTTGTGGCCGCGGTATTACAGCTTGGTCTCGAGCCGGATGCTCTAGTGGTACAGGTACCCCGCTCACGCTCAAGGCATTCTAGCCGCTGAGCTGACGGCGACCGATCGAGTCGGCGCTTTTTTACTTTACGATACACAAAGCGAGGCAAAAAACGCACACTGACAGTATGCATATGCTTGGGCAAATTTGCGCTTGCCCCAAGCGCGCGCGCCGGAATCGGGTTTATACTCGATTCGCGTGCGCGCCAGTCACGACCGCACTATTCCAGCTTCCTTCAGGTGAACCATGGGCTCCGCTCTCAAAAATTCCGGCCTAATCAGTGTGGGCGCCATCGCCGGCATCGCCCTCTCGATGCAGTTTTCGGCCCTGGCGCAAAAGCCGGTCGAGCCAAGCATGCCGATCGAAGAGCTGCGCCAGCTGGCCGACGTGTATGGCCTCATCAAAT
>JAZKGU010000044.1:0-11418 GCA_040385745.1 Pseudomonadota bacterium | reverse complement strand
CCATTTACACACAAGCCCAACCGTAGCATTCGCTACGGTTGGGCTTGTGTGTAAATGGAGGACCTGACCCCCGCGCTTGGCTTGCCTAGCTGGCCAGCTTTTTCTTGAGCAGCTCGGTCAATTGCGCCGGATTGGCCTTGCCGCGCGAGGCCTTCATGGCCTGGCCGATCAGCGCGTTGATTGCAGCTTCCTTGCCCGCGCGGTACTGCTCCACCGATTTCTCGTTCGCCGCCAGCACGTCGTCCACAATCTTCTCGAGCGCGCCGCTGTCCGAAATCTGACGCAGGCCTTTTTGATCGATGATGGCATCGGCCAGGTTCTCGTCGCCCGATTTGGCTTCCCACATCGCAGCAAACACTTCCTTGGCGATCTTGTTCGAGATGGTGCCGTCGGCGATGCGCTTGAGCAGCAGCGCCAGTTGCGACGCCTCGACTGGCGAATCGGCGATGTCGACGTTTTCGCGATTCAGGGTCGACGCCACGTCGCCCATCAGCCAGTTGGCCGCGGCCTTGGCGTTTTCCTTGCCGGCCTTGGTGACCACGGCTTCAAAGTAGGAAGCCATCTGCTTGGACGCGGTGAGCACCAGGCTGTCGTATTCGGGCAGCGCATACTCGCTCACTAAACGCACGCGTATGGCGGCGGGCAGCTCCGGCATCTCCGCCTTGACGCGGCCGATCCAGTCTTCCGAAATCATCAGGGGCGGCAGGTCAGGGTCGGGGAAGTAGCGGTAATCCTGCGCGTCTTCCTTGCTGCGCATGGCGCGCGTCTGCTTTTTGTCGGGGTCGTACAGGCGCGTGGCCTGCTGCACGGTGCCGCCGTCTTCGATCAGTTCGATCTGGCGCCGCACTTCCACTCCGATCGCCTCTTCGATGAAACGGAACGAATTGAGGTTCTTGATCTCGCAGCGGGTCCCGAATTCTTTCTGGCCCACGGGGCGCACGGAGACGTTGATATCGCAGCGGAACGAGCCTTCCTGCATATTGCCATCGCAAACACCCAGCCACATCACCAGGCCGTGCAGCGCCTTGCAGTAGGCCACGGCCTCGGCGGCGCTGCGCATCTCCGGTTCCGAGACGATTTCGAGCAGCGGCGTACCGGCGCGATTGAGGTCGATGCCCGACATGCCGGCATAGTCTTCGTGCAGTGATTTGCCGGCGTCTTCTTCCAGGTGGGCGCGGGTCAGATTGACCGTCTTGGTCTCGAACTTGCCATCTTTTTCGTAGCCGAAGGTGACCTGGCCGCCGATGACCACGGGGTCTTCGAACTGGCTGATCTGGTACCCCTTGGGCAGGTCGGGATAGAAGTAGTTCTTGCGCGCGAAAACGGACTGCGGCGCGATCTTGGCGCCCACCGCCAGGCCAAAGCGGATCGCGCGTTCAACCGCGCCCTTGTTCATGACCGGCAGCACGCCAGGCAGCGCCAGGTCGACCGGGCTGGCCTGGGTATTTGGCTCGGCGCCGAACTGGATCGAGCTACCGCTGAAGATCTTGGAGTTGGTGGTAAGTTGAACGTGGTTCTCGATACCGATGACGACTTCCCATTGCATAGGATGTTCTCTTTTCTTGAATGTGCTTAAACGCCCGCTGGCGCGCGGGTGTGCCAGTCGGTCACTTGCTGGTACTGGTGGGCGATGCCCAGCAGTTTGGCTTCAGCGAAGTAGTTACCGATGATTTGCAGGCCGACCGGGCGCTTGCTGTTCTTGTCGCCCTGGCCGAAGCCGCACGGGATCGACATGCCGGGCAGGCCGGCCAGGCTGGTCGATAGCGTGAAGATGTCGGCCAGGTAGTTGGCCACAGGGTCGTTCGATTTGTCGCCCAGGTCCCAGGCCACGGTCGGCGCCACAGGCCCCATGATGACGTCGCACTTCTCGCCCAGCGCTGCCTTGAAATCGTCGGCGATCAGGCGCCGGATTTTCTGCGCCTTCACGTAGTAGGCATCGTAGTAGCCGTGGCACAGCACGTAGGTGCCTACCATGATGCGGCGCTGCACTTCGGGCCCGAAGCCTTCGGCGCGCGACTTCTTGTACATGTCGGTCAGGTTGCCGTAGTCGGCCGCGCGGTGGCCGTAGCGCACCCCGTCAAAGCGCGACAGGTTGGACGAGGCTTCGGCCGGCGCGATGATGTAATACACCGGGATCGAGAGCGAGGTCTTGGGCAGCGAAATATCGACCAGGGTTGCACCGAGCTTGACGAATTCGTCCAGCGCCGCGCGCACTGCCTGCTCGACGTCGGCCGCCAGGCCTTCGCCGAAATATTCTTTCGGCAGGCCGATGCGCAGGCCCTTGAGCGGCGTGTTCAGGTCGCGCGTGAAGTCTTCGCGTACATTGCCCTGTTCGGCCGTCAGGCTGGTGGAGTCGCGCTCGTCGAAGCCGATCATATCGTTCAGGAGCAGGGCGCAGTCTTCGGCCGTTTGCGCCATCGGGCCACCCTGGTCGAGCGAGGAGGCAAAGGCGATCATGCCGAAGCGCGACACGCGCCCGTAGGTCGGCTTGATGCCGGTAACGCCGCAAAACGCGGCAGGCTGGCGGATCGAGCCGCCCGTGTCGGTGGCGGTGGCGGCAGGTGCCAGGCGCGCAGCAATCGCGGCGGCCGAGCCGCCCGAGGAGCCGCCCGGCACGGCCAGCGTGTCCCAGGGATTCTTGACGGAGCCAAAGGCCGAGTTTTCGTTGGACGAGCCCATGGCGAATTCGTCGCAGTTGACCTTACCCAGTGTGACCATGCCGGCCTGCGCCAGGCGCGTGACAACAGTGGCGTCGAAGGGGCTGACGTAATTGCCCAGCATTTTAGAGCCCGCCGTTGAGCGCCAGCCGCGCGTGACAAAAATGTCCTTGTGCGCGACCGGTATGCCCGTCAGGGGACCGGCGCTGCCGCCGGCGATGCGCGCGTCGGCCGCGGCGGCCTGCGCCAGCGTGAGCGATTCGTCGATCTGCAGGAAGGCATTGAGGTCGCTCGCCTTGGCGCGCTGCAGGAAATGCGTGGTCAGCTCGGTGCTGGAGACCTGCTTCGATTGCAGCAGGGCGGACAGCTGTTTCAGTGTATTTGTATGCATGGCTCGAAAGGGCGGTGATTACTCGATAACTTTGGGAACCAGGTACAGACCGTCCTGGGTTTTCGGCGCCGGGGCCTGATAGGCGTCGCGCTGATTTTCCTCGGTCACCACGTCTTCGCGCAGGCGCAGCGGCAGATTGCCAAGCACCGCGGCCAGCGGTTGTGACAAGGGCGCGACACCGCTGGTGTCGACTGCCTGCATCTGCTCGGCCAGAGCAAAAATGCCATTTAATTCATGCAGCGCGGTTTCGGCCTGGGCGTCATCCATATGCAGTTGGGCCAGATTGGCGATGCGTTTTACGTCTGTAAGGGTCAATGACATGGCAAATTGCGCGGCGCGGACCGCGTTCATAATATTATGTAAAAAGTATGGTGTTGTGGATAACAGTGCGCTAAAGCTGATAAAAGCTTATTAATCCCGCCGATCTTGGAGTGACGATTGGCATGCAAAACACCGGTTTTTCAGCAATTAAGCGGTAAATTATAAGGTAGAATGGCGGGCTAATGCGTTGTCGGCGCCTAATAGAGGCTGCCGCAGCATGCCAACCGCCCTGCCGGAGTGCGTATTCCTTCGGCCTGTCGCGGTTCTATTTTCGATTAATGATCACGCGCAGCGCTTGCGCATCAGGACACACATGTTTGGTTTTTTACGTAGCTATTTTTCGAATGATCTGGCGATTGACCTGGGCACGGCGAATACCCTGATTTATGTACGCGGACTGGGCATCGTGCTCGACGAACCGTCGGTAGTGGCGATTCGCCAGGAGGGTGGCCCCAACGGTAAAAAAACCATCCAGGCCGTGGGCAAGGAGGCCAAACAGATGCTCGGCAAAGTGCCGGGCAATATCGAGGCGATTCGCCCGATGAAGGATGGCGTGATCGCCGACTTCACCGTCACCGAGCAAATGCTCAAGCAGTTCATCCGGATGGTGCACGACTCCAAATTTTTCCGTCCATCGCCGCGCATCATCATCTGCGTACCCTGCGGATCGACCCAGGTCGAGCGCCGCGCGATTCGCGAGTCGGCCCTGGGCGCCGGCGCCTCGCAGGTGTACCTGATCGAAGAGCCAATGGCCGCGGCCATCGGCGCCGGCCTGCCGGTGTCGGACGCGACCGGCTCGATGGTGGTTGACATCGGCGGTGGCACCACCGAGGTGGGCATCATCTCGCTTGGCGGCATGGTCTACAAGGGTTCGGTACGCGTGGGCGGCGACAAGTTCGACGAAGCTATCGTCAACTACATCCGTCGCAATTACGGCATGCTGATCGGCGAACAGACCGCTGAAGCCATCAAGAAGGCCATCGGTTCGGCCTTCCCTGGTTCGGAAGTGAAGGAGATGGAAGTCAAGGGCCGCAATCTGTCCGAAGGCATTCCCCGCTCGTTTACGATTTCCTCCAACGAGATTCTCGAAGCGCTGACCGACCCGCTCAACAACATCGTCTCGGCCGTCAAGAACGCGCTCGAGCAGACCCCGCCGGAACTGGGCGCCGACATCGCCGAGAAGGGCATGATGCTGACCGGCGGCGGCGCCCTGCTGCGCGACCTCGATCGCCTGCTGATGGAAGAAACCGGCCTGCCGGTGCTGGTGGCCGAAGATCCGCTGACCTGCGTGGTGCGCGGCTCGGGCATGGCTCTCGAGCGCATGGACAAGCTCGGCTCCATCTTCTCGTACGAGTAATCGCGCGTGCTTGACGCGCAGCCTGGGGCTGCGCGACGGTGACCTTGGCGCCTCGCGCCGTCATTATTGGAAGTCATGGAATACAGTCCGCCGCCGCTTTTCAAACAAGGTGCACCCGCGCGTGTAAAGGTGACTGTTTTCGCATGTATTTCGATCGCCTTGCTGATGATCGATTCGCGCCTGCATACGCTTGACACGGTCCGCAAGGTCACCGGCACCATCCTGTATCCATTGCAAATGGCGGCCCTGATGCCGCGCGATGCCCTGGCCGGCATGGGCAGCTATTTTTCTTCCCTGAGCGCCCTGCAGAAGGAAGTGCACGATCTTAAACTGGCCCAGGTGGCGTCGGCCCAAACCATGCAGCAGGCCCAGCTCCAGATGTCCGAAAACGCCCAGCTGCGCAAGCTGATGGGCGCGCGCGAACACCTGCCGGTGCCGTCGATGATGAGTGAAATCCTGTACGACGCGCGCGACTCCTCGACCCGCAAGATCGTGATGGACCGCGGCAGCAAGCACAATGTGGTGCTCGGCCTGCCCGTGATCGACAGTGCCGGCGTGGTCGGGCAGGTCACGCGCGTGTTTCCGTTCACTTCCGAAGTGACGCTTCTGACCGACAAGGAGCAGGCCATTCCCGTGCAGGTACTGCGCAACGGCCTGCGCAGCGTGGCTTACGGCCGCGGCCAGACCGGCACGCTGGACCTCAAGTTCGTCGCGCCCAATGCCGACATCCAGGTCGGCGATGTGCTCATCACGTCCGGCATGGACGGCGTGTATCCGGCCGGACTGGCCGTGGCCAAGGTCACCAAGGTCGAGCAGGCCGGCGGCGGCGTGTTCGGCGGGGTGGTGTGCCAGCCGCTGGCCGGCGTGGACCGCCATCGCCAGCTCCTGATCCTGATGGAACTGCCCAAGCTTGAACCGCGCCCGCCGGTCGAATCGACCAAGCCGATCAAGCGAAGCGAGATGCCCAAGATGGCTCCAATCAGGGAGGGCGCGCTGCCGATTGCGCCGCCGCCCGCTCCGGCCGGTACGGCGCCAGTGCCAGCCGCCACTGCGCCCGTGAAAGTGGCGCCTGCGCCAGCGATAGCGCCTGTGAATTCGCCAGCTGCGCCAGCCACCGCGAAGGAAACCGGCCGATGAATCGCCCGCACTACATCCTGCTGCCGGTCAGCCCGCTGTTCATTGCCATCAGCCTGGCCGGGGCTTTTCTGCTCAACCTGCTGCCCTGGGGGCATTTCGTTGGCGCCCCCGATTTCGTGGCGCTGGTGCTGGTATTCTGGGGTATTCACCAGCCGCGCAAGGTCGGCATC
The DNA here is from genome assembly GCA_040385745.1 of Pseudomonadota bacterium. GTDB lineage: Bacteria > Pseudomonadota > Gammaproteobacteria > Burkholderiales > Burkholderiaceae_D > Telluria_A. The sequence continues at coordinate 5,385 of JAZKGU010000044.1, read as the reverse complement.
GGGATGGCCTTTTTTATGGGCCTGCTGATGGACGTGCACGAGGCCACCCTGCTGGGCGAAAATGCACTGGCTTACACCCTGCTGTCCTACCTGGCCATCATGATCCACCGCCGCGTGCTGTGGTTCCCGATCGTCACCCAGGCGGTGCACGTATTCCCGCTGCTGCTCATGACCCAGGCCATCCAGGTGCTGATCCGCTTCATCGTGTCGGGCAAATTCCCGGGCTGGCTGCACTTTATCGAAAGCGCGGTCGCCATCGCGCTGTGGCCGCTGGTGACCTGGATGCTGCTGGCGCCCCAGCGCCGCGCCGTCGACCGCGACCATACCCGGCCGATCTGACGTACACCGGCAATGACTGAATTCAAAGACAACGACCGGGAGATCTATCTCTTCCGCCTGCGCGCCGGCGCGCTGTTCGGCCTGGTGTTCCTGTGCTTTGCGATCCTGATCGGGCGCATGTTCTGGCTGCAGGTAGTCCGCTATGACGACTACCGCGCGCTGGCCGAGGACAACCGCATCGCGATCGTGCCGATCGTACCCAATCGCGGCCTGATCCTGGACCGCAATGGCGTGATCCTGGCGCGTAACTACTCGGCCTACACGCTCGAGATCACTCCCTCCAAGCTGCGCAACACGCTCGAGTCGGTGATCGAAGAACTGTCCACGCTGGTCGAAATCGGTCCCAAGGACCGCAAGCGCTTTCGTACCCTGCTGGCCGAATCGAAGAGCTTCGAGGGGGTGCCGCTGCGCACCCGCCTGTCGGACGACGAGGTGGCGCGCTTCACCGCCCAGCGCTTCCGCTTTCCCGGCGTGGAGGTGCAGGCGCGCCTGTTCCGTCAGTATCCGCTGGGTGAAACCGCCTCGCACGTGATCGGCTACATCGGCCGCATCAACCAGAAGGAATCCAAGGAGCTTGACGAAGGCCCGGACGCCAACAACTACAAGGGCACCGACCATATCGGCAAAGAGGGCCTGGAAAAATTCTACGAGCGCCAGCTGCATGGCCGCACCGGCTACGAAAAGGTGATCAAGACCGCCGGCGGGCGCGCCGTGAGCACGCTTTCGCGCACCGAGGCGATCCCGGGCAATAACCTGATCCTGTCGATCGATATCGAACTTCAGAAAATTATCGAGGAGGCTTTCGGCGAGTGGCGCGGCGCGCTGGTGGCGATCGACCCCGAGACCGGCGACATCCTGGCCTATGTGTCGCGGCCCGGTTTCGACCCCAACCTGTTCGTCGACGGCATTGACACCCAGAGCTGGAACGAACTTAATACCTCGCTCGACAAGCCGCTCATGAACCGTCCGCTGCAGGGCACCTATCCGCCCGGCTCGACCTTCAAGCCCTTCATGGCGCTGGCCGCGCTCGAACTGGGCAAGCGTACCCCCAACCAGGGCATCAACGATATCGGCTACTTCAACCTGGGCGGCCACCGCTGGAACGACGACAAGGTAGGTGGCCATGGCTACGTCGACATGCACACCTCGATCGTCATCTCCTGCAACACCTATTATTATCAGCTGGGCCATGAACTCGGCATCGACGCCATCCACGACTTCATGCAGCCGTTCGGCTTCGGACGACTCACCGGGATCGACCTCGATAACGAGAAGATCGGCGTGGTCCCGTCCAAGCAATGGAAGCGCGAACGCTTCAAGCGCAACAAGCTGATGCAGGCCTGGCAGGGCGGTGACACCGTCAACGTCTCGATCGGCCAGGGTTTCAACAGCTACACCATCTTGCAGCTGGCGCACTCGGTCTCGACCCTGGCCAACAATGGCGTGGTGATGAAGCCGCACCTGGTCAAGATCGTCGAGGACGGCACCACCAAGGCGCGCACGCTGACGGTGGCCAAGGAGAGCGCGCGCATCGCGCTCAAGCAGGAGAACATCGACATCATCAAGCGCGCCATGGTGGGGGTGGCCGAACAGGGCACGGGACGCCTGGCGTTTGCCAACGCCGGCTACACTTCGGGCGGCAAGACCGGCACTTCGCAGGCGGTGGGCCTGAAGCGCGGCGAAAAATACAATGCCAAGAACATCAACGAGCGCCTGCGCGACAATTCGCTGTATGTGACCTTCGCCCCGGCCGACAAGCCCAAGATTGCGCTGGCGCTGATTGTGGAGAATGCCGGCTTCGGCGCCGCGGTGGCAGCGCCGATCGCGCGCAAGGCGCTCGACTACTATCTGCTGAAAAAGCGCCCGGTGAGCAAGGATGCCACCAAGGTGCCCAAGGAAGACGCCGAGCTGCTGCCGCTCGAAGAACTCAAAACCGACGCGGCGCTCGAGCAGCCGTTCAAACCGGGCGCCGAAACGCCCGCGCCAAAGGACTGAAGCCATGCGCATCAACGAACGGCGTTCGCTGTGGCGGCGCCTGAAGCCCTACATTCTGGTATTCGATGTGCCGCTCACGCTGGTGCTGTTTCTGCTGCTGTCGCTGAGCATGGTCACCATGTGGTCGGCCGGGATCGAATTTCCGGGCCGGCTGGAGGGCCAGCTGCGCAATATCGTGGTGGCCTTTTTGGTCATGTGGCTGGCGGCGCTGGTGCCGCCGCAAACGCTTCTGCGCCTGGCAGTGCCGATTTACACAGTGGGGGTGGCGCTGCTGATCGCGGTGTTCATGTTCGGCGTCATCAAGAAGGGCGCGCGCCGCTGGCTTTACGTCGGCATCGACATCCAGCCCTCCGAGCTGCTCAAGCTGGCGGTGCCATTGATGCTGGCCTGGTACTTCCAGACGCGGGCCGGGGTGCTGCGCTGGCATTCCTTCGTGGTGGCCGCAGTCCTGCTGGCCATCCCGGTCGGCTTCATCCAGCTCCAGCCCGACCTGGGCACCTCGCTGCTGGTGCTGTCGGCCGGGATGTGGGTGATTTTTCTGGCCGGCCTGTCGTGGAAAGCGCTGGCCGGCCTGTTCGTGGCCGGCCTGGCCAGCCTGCCGGTGGCATGGTCGCTCATGCACGACTACCAACGCGAACGCGTCATGACCTTGATCGATCCCACTGCCGACCCGCTGGGCAAGGGCTTTCACATCATCCAGTCCATCATCGCGATCGGCTCGGGCGGGGTGTGGGGCAAGGGCCTGCTCAAGGGTACCCAGGCCCACCTCGAATTTGTGCCCGAGCATACCACCGACTTCATTTTTGCCGCCTATGCCGAAGAACTGGGACTGGTCGGCGTGCTGGGCCTGTGCCTGATCTATTTGCTGCTGATCGGGCGCGGCCTGATGATCGCCGCTAATGCGCCCAATTTGTTTACGCGTTTGCTGGCCGGCTCGATCACCATGAGCTTTTTCACCTATGCGTTCGTCAACATCGCCATGGTCAGCGGCATGCTGCCGGTGGTGGGGGTGCCGCTGCCATTCATGAGCTATGGCGGCACCGCTTTTGTTACACTCGGGCTCGGTACGGGTATACTGATGAGCATCCAGCGACACCGGAAGCTCATACAAACCTAACCACCGAGGAGCCGCGATGGCCGTTTTGAGACACCTCCCAGCGTGCATCGCGTCCACCTTGATCGTCATCCTGCTCGGCGGCTGCGCCAGCACCCCGCTGCCGGACGGCTGGAAGGTGTCGACACCGGCCGATGCACTGGTGCGCAAGCCGGCCCATCCCCCGCTGGACCTGCCGCTTCTGCCGCCCGCCAAATCGGGCAAGGGCGGGTACTACCAGGACGACGGCCCGGGCGAGAATGCGCCCGCCAACCTGCGCGATATTCCCGATGCCGTGGTGCGCGCCGAACCGCTGTCGCGCTCGGGCAACCGCACCTATTCCGTGTTCGGCAAAACCTACACCCCCATGACGGATGAGCAGCCCTTCGTGCAGCGCGGGATGAGCAGCTGGTACGGCAAAAAATTCCATGGCCAGCGCACCTCGTCGGGCGAAATCTACGACATGTACAAGATGACGGCGGCCCACCCGACGCTGCCGATTCCCTCGTTCGCGCGCATCCGCAATCTGTCCAACGGCAAGCAGGTGGTGGTGAGGGTGAACGACCGCGGCCCATTTCACGCGGGGCGCATCGTCGACGTCTCGTACACTGCAGCGCTCAAACTGGGCCTGCTCGAACGCGGCAGCCACATGGTGGAACTGGAACGCCTGCTGCCCGACTCGGTCGAGCGGCTTGGCACCATTCGCCGCAACGCGCCCGAACCGGTGAGCGCCGATCCCTACGCCTCGGGCTCGCTCGACCAGGGTCTGGCCAAGGCCGAGACCTTCGCGCTGGCCGCGCTCACGCCAGACGCCGATGCCGATCCGGTCGATCCGCCGCCCGGGTATTATCTGCAGTTCGGCGCGTTCGGCGCGCCCTCCAAGGCGGCCGAAGTGCGTGCGCGGCTTGCCGGCGAGTGGTCGCAGGGGCCTGCCATCATGGTAGTGGCCGGGGCGCTGCACCGGGTTCTCTCGGGGCCTTTCGCCAGCCGCGATCTGGCCCTTGGCGCCCTGCGCGAAGTGCCGGCCGCGCTGGGCGTCAAGCCCATCATTGTTAAACGCTAAGGAGGCTGCATGAATCTAGCAAGCGCAAGCATTGGGCAGTTGATGATCCCGGTGACCGACTTTGAAGCTGGCGTGGCGTTTTATCGCGACGTGCTGGGTTTGCCGTTCTTGTTCGCCGCGCCACCCCAGATGGCGTTTTTCATGTGTGGATCGGTGCGCCTGCTGGTGGGGGTGCCGGGGCCCGGGCAGAGCGCCCAGCGCGGTTCGGCGGTCTATTTCAAAGTGGCCGACATTGGGGCGGTGCACGCGCATCTGGCAGGGCAGGGCGTGCCCTTCCAGCAGGTGCCGCATCTGGTGCACAGCACGCCGCAATCGGAACTGTGGCTGGCCCAGTTCAGCGACCCGGATGGCAACCAGCTGGCGCTGATGAGTGAAGTTCCGCTTTGACTTTACGATGACAAGGGGTGGTATGGAGTTGATCAAACAGGTGCTCGCGGACGGGCAGACGCGTTTTGCAGCCGGCGCGGGCGAATTCCTGTTCAAACGTCTGCGTCCGGGGGCGCTGTTGGTGACCATCAGCGGCCAGGATACCGGCCAGTTCGGCCCCGCGGTGCTCGACGAGATCCGAATGGAGGCCATGCGCTGCGGCGCGCTCGAATTGTTGATCGATGCCGAGCAGGCGGTGCTGGTCTCGATGGAAGTAAGCCGCGACTGGACCCACTTTTTCTCGCACAACCGCGAGCGGCTCAAGCGGGTCAGCGTGCTGACCGGCTCCAAGCTGATCAACCTGACCGTGGCAATCGCCCAGCACCTCTCACAGACCGGCAACCTGATCCAGATCTACTCGGACCGCAGCGTGTTCGACGAGGCCGTCGCGCGCGCCTCCACTTGAGGCAAACGGCGCCCGTGCGATAACCAGCGCGACAACTCCCGGGGTCAGGTCTGGAAATGCTAC
>JAZKGU010000043.1:0-10420 GCA_040385745.1 Pseudomonadota bacterium | reverse complement strand
ATATTGCCGTAATCCTTGCTGCGCTGGTCCTGGTTGCGAATGATCAGCATGATCGGGGTGCCGGTGGTCTGGCCCTCGTACACGCCCGAAAGGATCTCGACCAGATCGGCTTCCTGGCGCTGCGTCACGTGGCGCGAGGTGCCCGGCTTGCGGCGGTCCAGCTCGGGCTGGATATCGGCTTCCGACAGCGCCAGTCCCGGCGGGCAGCCGTCGATGATGCAGCCAATGGCCGGGCCGTGCGACTCGCCGAAGGTGGTAACGGTAAACAGCTTGCCAAAAGTATTGCCGGACATGGGGAGTAGTGAGTAGGAGAAAAGTCCATTTTACAACCAGCGCCGCTTCCGTGCCCGGGCCGGGCCCATTTACGCTCGACGGCATGCCAACAACGCTGCAATAGTGAAATTTGTTTTTCTTAACGCTAATGCGCGCAGTCCATCATTTTCGTGGCATTCTAGAGGAAAACTTGCTGCTCCCTGCGCGGGCACGCATGCAGACACGCGAACACTGGAGAAGCCACACATGCCCCCATCGAGCCCGCCCTTGGAACAACGCCAGGACGAACACGACGATCTGGTTTTCCTGGACGAGCAGCCAGCGCTGGCCGCCAGCCTCAATCCGCAACTGGTCTGGCGCGTGATGATCATCGACGATGACGAGGATGTGCACTCGACGACAACTTTCGCGCTGGGCAATCTGGACATGCAGCAGCGTCCGCTCGAATTCGTGCATGCCTATTCGGCCGGCCAGGCGCGCGAAATGCTCAAGACCGAGACCGACATCGCCGTCATTTTGCTCGACGTGGTGATGGAGCAGGACGATGCCGGCCTGCACCTGGTGCGCTACATTCGCGAATCGCTGCGCCTGGCCGACGTGCGCATTATCCTGCGCACCGGCCAGCCCGGCTACGCTCCCGAGATCGACGCCATCCGCGATTTCGATATCAATGACTACAAGACCAAGTCGGAACTGACCCGTATCAAGCTGTTTACCACCGTGACCGCCGCAATCCGCTCCTACGAACAGATCCGCGCCATCAGCACCAGTCGGCGCGGCCTGGACCTGGTGGTGCGCGCCAGTACCGAATTGATGTCGCTGCATGGCGTGCATAACTTCGCCGGCGGCGTGCTGGCCCAGGTGGCCGATCTGCTCGGGGTGGCGCCCAACGGCCTGCTGTGCGTCCAGGAGAGTCCCGACAGCCAGTCCCTCGAACTGTACGTGATGGCCTCGGCCGGCGCCTACCGCCGCCCGGGCAACGCGCGCCTGAACAGCCAGGACGACCCGCAGGCCTGCGGCGCCATCGAGCGCACGCTCGAGCAGCGCCGCAATATCTACGCGGGTGAATACGTGACCCTTTATTTCGCGGGCAAGGCCAGCCGCACCTTCGCCGCCTTTATTCACGTGGGGCATCCGACCTCCGACATCGACCAGCGCCTGCTCGAGGTCTTCTGCAGCAACGTGGCCGTCGGCCTGGATAATGTGGAACTGGTCAGCCACCTGCACAACGCGGCCTTTTACGACCAGCTCTCCAAGCTGCCCAACCGCACCCGCCTGGTGGAAATCCTCGACGCCACCCTGGCCGGTCCCGCGCGCCAGGACGCTACGCTCTCGCTGGTCGACCTTGACCACTTCGCCGAGACCAATGACGCCCTGGGCCACCAGTTCGGCGACCTGCTGCTGGTGGCGGTGGCCAACCGCCTGCAGACCCGTCTTGGCCAGCAGCTCACGGTGGCGCGCATCGGCGGCGATATATTCTGTGTGCTGGGCGATGGCGAAGCTGTCAATCCAGTGCGCATCCTGGGTCTGTTCGAGACCCCGTTTTCGATCGACGGCCAGGATGTGCGGCTGTCGGCCACGCTCGGGCTGGTGCGCCTGGCCGACCATGACGGCGGCGGCGCCGATGCACTCAAGGATGCCGACATCGCGCTCAAACGCGCCAAGACCCAGCAGCGCGCCGGCCACTTCTATTTTTCGCGCTCGATGGGGGTGGAAATCCGGGCCCGGGTACGCATGATGCACGCCCTGCGCACCGGCTTTTCCAAAGGCGAGCTGTACGTGGTGTACCAGCCGCAGGTGGATCTTGGCACACGCCGCCCGGTGGGGGCCGAGGCGCTGCTGCGCTGGCGCTGCGAGGACGGCGAGCTGGTCTCGCCCGACCAGTTCATTCCCATTGCCGAGTATTCCGGGCTGATTATCGATGTCGGCGAATGGGTGCTGCGCAGCGCCTGCCAGGAGCTGGTGCGCATCCGCGCCGCCGGCTATCTCGACTTCACCATGTCGATCAATGTCTCGCAGGTGCAGTTCCGCCACCCGTATTTTCTCGACATGCTGCGCTCCGCCTTGGCCGATACCAAAGCCCCACCCGAATTCATCGAGCTTGAAATCACCGAGTCGATGGCCATGGAAGAACCAGACCTGCTCATCAAGATGCTGGCCCAGGTCAAGCACACCGGCGTCTCGATCGCCATCGACGATTTTGGCACCGGTTTCTCATCGCTGTCCTATCTGCAAAGGCTGCAGGTGGACCGGCTCAAGATCGACCGCGCTTTCGTCACCGAGATCACCGGTTCCGCGCGCGGCAGCAGCATTGCCGAGATGGTGATCCAGCTGGGCCGCAACCTCGGCCTGTCCGTCATCGCCGAAGGGGTGGAGGACGAGCGCCAGGTCCAGATCCTGCAGGCGCTCGGCTGTCCACTGGCGCAAGGCTTCCTGTTCGCCCGGCCCATGAGCGCCCCCGCACTCTACGAATGGCTCGACGCCGACAGTGCAGCCAGCGCGGCGGAGGCGCAAGCTTGACAGCTAGGCCACGCCTTGTTGCACGTTGGCAACGCGACAGTGAGCACTGGATGGAAGTGTTGGGTACGCCACAGGTGATCACGTAGAATTGTTTCATGGCAGCGCAACAGATTTTGCCAATGAAGGAACGGCATGGGATCCGCTCATATTAGTTCGATGCAAGGCGCGGCCGCGGCAAAGCCGCCTGCGCGGCCCCGCGCCCTGAGCGTGCTGGCGCGCGCACCAGGGGCTGTGGCCGCCATCGCTGCCCTGCTCGCCGTGTTCCTTTTGCTCGCGCCGCCGGCCCACGCGCTCGATCCGGGCAAAGCCTTCCACCATTACGTCCGCAACACCTGGTCGATCCAGAACGGGCTGCCCCAGATCAGTGTGCTGGCAGTGGCGCAGGATCATCAGGGCTATATCTGGGTGGCCACTCAAGCCGGCGTGGCGCGCTTCGACGGCGTACGCTTCACCAACTATTCGCCCGAAACAGAGCCAGCCCTGCCCGGACTATGGACCCGTTCGCTCATGGTCGATCGCGCCGGGCGCGTCTGGATCGGCACCTACAAGGGACTGGCCGTCTACGAGAACGGCGTGTTCAAGACCATTCCCATCGCCGATCCGGCCCAGTATCCGGCGCTCGACATCAATGCCATCCTCGACGACGAAGGACGCACGGTGGTGGCGACCACCAACGGCGTGTTCGATGTCATTGCTGGCAAGCTGGTGCATCGCACCGCCAGCCCGGCCCCGGCCACGGCCCTGATCAAGAGCGGCGACGCGCTCTGGGTGGGCAGCGCCGGCGGGGCCTGGCGCTTGCAGGGCCAGCAAGCGCAAATGCTGGCGTTCCCGGAATCGATGAAGCTGGGCGTGGTGACCCGGCTGGTCGAAGCCCAGGGCAGCATCTGGGCGGGCACGTCGCTCGGCGTGCTCAGGCGCCAGGGCGATGCGTGGATCAACGCTACCGACAATCCGGTGCTGCAGAATTCACCCACCACCATGCTGTATCAGGATAGCGACCGCAGCCTGTGGGTAGGCAGCAATGCCGGGCTGGCGCGCATTCGTGACGGGGTGCTGGCCGAAGTGGTCCCCGAAAAGCATCCAGCCGCCATCAAGGGCGTGATCAGCGCGTTCGAAGACCGCGAACGCAATCTCTGGCTCGGCAGCCAGTGGGCCGGACTGTCGCGCTTCTGGAACGGTTCGACCCGGCGCTTGTCGGGCGCTGAAGGACTGGACGAGCCGATCGTCTGGTCGATCGCACGCGGTCCGGACGGGCGCACCTGGGTCGGCACCAACGACGGGCTCAATATTTATGAAAGCGGGCGCTTCAAGCAGGTCCTGCGCGGCGACCAGCTGCCCCACCCCCACGCCTACAATCTGCTGGCCGAAGCTGACCGCATCTGGATCGGCACCCGCCGCGGCCTGGTCGTCTACCGCGACGGCAAGCTCGAAACGCCGGCCCAGTTTGCGCCACTGGCGGCGGCCCAGATCAACGGTATAGTACGCGACCAGGCCGGCGTGCTGTGGATCCCCAGCAGCGATGGCTTGTACCGCGTGGACGGCGAGAGACTGCGCAAATATGGCAAGGCCGAGGGACTCAACGACATCCGCATTCGCCAGATCCGCGAACTCAAGGACGGGCGCCTGTTGGTGGGCACCCAGGACGGCCTGTACGAACTGCGCGGCGAAACACTGGTTCAGCTGGGTCTGAGCAGCGGCCTGCGCCCCGGGCTGGACGTGACCGCCATCACTCAGCTCAAGGACGCAAGCCTCGTGATCGGCACCTTGTCCGAGGAAATCTACCACTTCAATGGCAGCAAGTGGACGCGCTTCGGGCGCGCCGAAGGCTTTCCGCCCAACACCCCATTCTTCCTCACGGAAGATAACGCCGGCTTCTTGTGGGCGGCCGGCATCCGCGGCATCACTCGCGCTCCGCTGTCGGAAATGCGCATGGTCATTGCAGGCAAGGCCAAGACCGCGTTCGCAGAAATGATCCTCAACGAGCGTGGCGACCGGCGCAGCGGCGAGCAGGGTTTTTGCTGTAACGGCGCCGGCAACGCCAAGGGCTTCATGGACGGCGCGGGGGTCTTGTGGCTGCCCAGCCGCGACGGCGTCGTCACTCTCGATACGCTGGGCGTGGCCAAGAACCTGACGGCGCCCAGCGTGGTCATCGAGCGCATCCAGTCCAAGGATGTCTGGCGCGATGTGCGGCCCGGTGAAACGTACAAGCTCGATAGCGCCTCGCGCGATGTGGCCTTCGAATTTACCGCCCTCTCCTTCCAGGATCCCAACAGCGTCGTGCTGCGCTATCGCCTGCATGGCTACGACAAGGACTGGCGCGAGCTGGCGGCTGGCGCTGCCCGTTCGGTCAACTACACCAACCTGCCGGCCGGCGCCTACGCCTTCGAGATCAGGGCCAGCAATAACGCCGATGTCTGGAACAAGGCACCCGCCAGACTCGATTTTTCGATAGCGCCGCTGTTCCACGAGACTGTCTGGTTCTACTGCCTGCTCGCTGCGCTGCTGGGCGGCGCCGTGTACGGCGGTTACCGGCTGCTGCGGCGCTCCCACGAAAAGCAGCGCGCCGCGCTTGAAGAGCAGGTCAACGAACGCACCCAGCAGTTGCACGTGGCCAATCTGGCCCTGGAACTGGCCAGCCAGACCGACCCGCTCACCGGGCTGCACAACCGGCGCTATCTGAGCAACCAGATTCCAGCCGACCTGGCATTCTACGAGCGCGAAAACCGCCGTAACGGCGGCCAGGAAAATACGCTGCTGTTCGCGCTGGTCGATATCGACCACTTCAAGCGCATCAACGACACTTACGGCCACAAAGCCGGCGACCGGGTGCTGCAGCAGGTATCGGAGGTGCTGCGCCACCAGGTACGGGTGGGTGACTACCTGGTGCGCTGGGGCGGCGAAGAATTCCTGCTGGTGTGCCGGCCAAGCACGCGCCAGTTCGTCACCGTGCTGGGCGAGCGTATCCGGCGCGCCGTGGCTGGCCATTCCTTCGACCTGGGCGACGGCGTGCACGTCTCGCTGACCTGTTCGGTGGGCCTGGCCGAAAGCGGGCTGTATCTGACTGGCGCACAATCGGTCAACTGGGAGCAATTGGTGGAACTTGCCGACGCCGCGCTGTACTGGGTCAAGGAGAACGGACGCAACGGCTGGAGCGCCCTGCGCCCGAATCCGGACGTCGATTTCGCCGGCCTGATCGAGAAATTACACCTGGGCGCACAGATCATGATCGACACTGGCCGCGTGACCATTCTGAGCTCGCGCGATCAACCTGCAGCGGACGATCCTGAACAGGCTGCCAACGCACATATTGCCGAGGGTTTGTGACGTGCAAGGCACACGCAGCGTGCATAAATCGGCTACAATTGCCCTATAGCAACCGTTATGTCGTTGCTCTAGTGTAATATTCGCATCTTGACCTTTTTTCCAGCGCCCAGACGGAGCCGTTCGCGTGTTTAATTCCAGTACTCTCATTACGGCAGGCCTCCTGATCGTCGCTGTCATTATTGCCTTCGTGGTCGTGCGGCGCATGCGCGCCGGTGCTGCCGAAGCGCACGACGCAGGGCGCTATGTCACCGAGCCCGAACCCATTACCATTACCGACGCGCCCACCACGGTAGCGCCCGAGACAATCGCCCCAGTCGCCGATGAACCCGAAGTTGAAGAAGACTTCGCCCCGGTTTGGCAGGACACCCAGTTTGCCCAGGACGCGCAGGAACGCCAGAAACTCGAAGAAGCCGTGGCGGAAGCTACGCGTCTGGAAGCGGAAGCAGCGGCCGAAGCCGCGCGCTTGGAACAGGCCCGCGTGGCTGCCGAAGTGCAGGCCGCCGAAGAAGCCGCGCCGCTTGAATTCCGCCCGCGCGTCGAGCCGCCCAAGCCCGATCCGGTGAGCGCCGATAAGGCCGAACCGAGCCGAGTTGTGGAGGCACGCGGCATTCCCGCCCCGGCCCAGCAAGACCTGGACGGCGCAGAAATCGAGCCACCCTTGTTCGATGCCGAGGCACTGCCAGCCGCCAAATCGCTGAATCAGTCCCTGCGCGAAGAAGCTGCGCGCCTGCAGGCCGAACACGCGGCGCGCAAGGCGGCCCGCATCGAAGCCGAGCGGATTGAAGCTGAACAGCGCAAGCGCCTGGAAGACGAGCGCCGCGAAGCCGAGCGCGCTGCGGCGGCCGAACAGGCACGCCTGGACGCTGCCCGCGAGGCCGCAGAAACGGCTGCGCGACTCGAAGCCGAGCGCATCGAAGCCGAGGAGCAGGCCCGCCTGGCCGCCGAACAGCAGGCCGCCGCTGAAGCGGCCCGCATCGAAGCCGAGCGCCTGGAAGCTGCAAAGATGGAAGCCGACCTGGCCGCCGCCGAACAGGCCGCGCGCGAGGAATCGGAACGCATTGCCGCTGAAATCGCGGCGCGCGTGCTGGCCGAACAAACGGCAGCTGCTGAGGCGGCACGCAAGCAAGCCGAACGCCTGGCCGCCGAAAAGGCCGCGCGTCTGGAAGCGGAGCGCCTGGCCGAAGAAGCGCGGGTGCAGGCAGAAGCCCAGCGCCTGGCATCGCTTGAAGCGGTGCGACTGGAAACTGAGCGCCTGCTGGCAATTGAAGCTGCGCGCGTGGCTGCCGAAGAAGCCGCTCGCCTGGAAGCCATCCGTGTTGAAGCCGAACGCGTTGCCGCTATCGAGGCCGAACGCATTGCGCGCGAAGACGCGGCCCGGCGCGAGACCGAGCGCCGTGAAGCAGAGGAAGCCGCGCGGCTGGAGGCGATCCGCTTTGCCGCAGCGGAGAAAGTCCGTATCGAATTTGAGCGCGTGGCAGCCGAGGAAGCAGCCCGCAACGAGGAAATCCGCCTGGCCGAGTCCCAGCGCCTGCATGCCAAGGAGGCTGCCTGGATCGAAGCTGCGCGCGCCAAGAAGGATGCCGCTCCTGCTCCGGCTCCTGCCGCCGCGCCGGTGGCGGCGCCTGCACCTGTGCCGGCGCCCGCGCCAGTCCCCGCCCCGGTGGCGGCTCTGGTCGAATCACCTGCAGCGCCCGAGGCCGCGGCGCCCGCGCACATTGCCGTTGCCAAGGTGGCCAACAATACGCTGGTCATGATCGCCGACGATTCCAAGGTGGTGCGGGTCAAGACCAACCGCCTGCTGATGAACAACCAGTACCAGGTGCAGCAGGCCGAGGACGGGGCCGATGCGGTCAGGCAGATCGCCGAGCGCATGCCCGACATCCTCATTACCGACGTCGAGATGCCTGGCCTGAACGGCTTTGAATTGACGCGCCATGTGCGCAACAGCCCGCTGACGGCGCACATCCCGGTGATCATGATCAGCGCCGAGGAAAGCTATGGTCCGAAAGCGGCCGAAGCCGGCGTCGATGTCCTGCTGTGCAAGCCCTACCCCGACGAAGTCATGATCGCCCATATCGAGCGCTTCATGCGCGAGGGTCGCGCCAAGGCCGCGTGAACGGGATCCTGCACCAGCCGTTTGCACGCACCCTGGCTCGCGTGGCGCTGGCGTGTACGCTTGCGGGCACCGGCTTGCCGGCCCATAGCGCCGACCCCTTCCGCTGGCCGCAGGGCCAGCGCGCCGCCGTGAGCCTGGCCTACGACGATGCGCTCGACTCCCAGCTCGATACCGCCATCCCGGCACTGCGTCGCCATCGGCTGCTGGCGAGCTTCTACCTGCAGCTGTCCAATCCAGCAGTGGCGCGCCGCATGCCCGAATGGCGCGCTGCCGCGGCGCACGGTCATGAACTGGGCAATCACTCCCTGTTCCATCAATGCTCGGGCGCCCTGCCTGACCGCGCCTGGGTCCAGCCGCACCGCAATGTCGACACCACCAGCATCGCGCAGATGAAAGACCAGCTGATCCTGGCAAACACCATGCTCCACGCCCTCGATGGCAAGACCGAGCGCACCTTCACCACTCCCTGCGGCGATGCGCAGGCGGCGGACGGCGATTATCTGGCGGCCGTCAAGTCGGAGTTTGTCGCCATCAAGGCCAGCAGCGGCAGCGGCGTGGCCGAATCGATGGAAGGGCTGGACCCGCACGCGGTGCAGGTACACGCCCCGGTAGGCGCCAGCGGCAAGGAATTGATCGAACTGGTGAAGCTGGCAGGCACCAGAGGCACCATGGTCAACTTCACCTTCCATGGCGTGGGCGGCGACTACCTGTCGGTGTCGAAGGCGGCCCATGATGAACTGCTGACGTTCCTGGCGGCCAACCGCGCGCGCTACTGGACCGCGCCCTTCGTAACTCTGATGCGCCACGTGCGCGCCGAACAGCTCAAAGAGAAATCTGGCCGTCGATCACGGTGACCGAGTGGCCGCCAATCCATGGCGCGCCTTCCATGAAGCGCACCGCGATGCGCCCGTCGCACTGCAGCGACACGCCCTGGCGCGCGCTGTAGCCGGCGGCGCTGGCGGGACCATCTGGAAAACCCTGTGCTTGCAGCACGCGGGCAATGCAGGCGTTGGCGCTGCCCGTCACCGGGTCCTCGGTCAACACCCCACCCTTTGGAAAAATCACCCGCACTTCGTAATCGGCAGGTCCGCCTTCGGGATGGGGTCCGAACATGGCGATACCAAGAATGCCATGGGCGCTCAACTGGGCCAGCCCGCCAGCGTCGGGAACCACGGCCAGACAGGCTGCCGCATCATCCATGCGCACCACCAGCCAGGTAATGCCCATGCTGACGATCACCGGTGCGCCTGGCCCGAAACCTGCGCCGCCCAGCGCTGCACGCACCGCCGGGAACAGCGCCGGGTGGAGTTCGGCCAGGCTAGCCTCGGGCGCGCGAAACGCCAGCGCGCCGTCGTCACCGATCAAAATCGGAACCAGGCCGATGCCGCATTCCTGCACCAGCCGGCCCGGCGTTTTGGGCTGCAGACCGGCTTCGAGCAAGGCATGGGCCGTGCCCAGCGTGGGGTGGCCGGCAAAGGGGAATTCGGCGCCGGGCGAAAAAATCCGCACCCGGTAATCGGCCTGCGGCGTCGTCGGCGCCAGTGCAAAAGTGGTTTCGGACAGATTGGTCCAGCGCGCGATGGCATGCATCTGCGCCTCATCCATGCCGTCGGCGCCCAGCACCACGGCCAGCGGATTGCCCTTGAACGGAACGCGGGTGAAGACGTCGACCTGCTTGAAACGGCGCTGGCCCGGCATGCGATTCTTAATCTTCCTGCAGAGTCTCGGCCGGCCAGTCGCGGATATAGGCCTTGAGCATGCGGTTTTCGAAGTTTTGGGCTTCGAGCATGGCGCGCGCCACGTCGTAGAAGGAGATCACGCCCAGCAGCGTCTTGGCGTTCATGACCGGCAGGTAGCGCGCGTGCTTTTCGATCATGATGCGGCGCACCTCGTTGACCTCGGTATCGGGCGTGACCGTGATCGGGTGATCGTCCATGTGCTTGCGCACGGTGCCTGTGCCCACCGAGCCATTATTTTTAGGCAGTACCTTGATCACTTCGCGGAACGTGAGCATGCCGACCAGGTCGCCGTATTCCATGACGACGAGCGAGCCGATGTCCTTGTCCGCCATGACGTTGACGGCGTCGACCAGCATCATGTCCGGCGTGACTGTGTAAAGGATGTTGCCTTTGACTTGGAGAATTTCCGAGACTTTCATGGTGGCCGCCCTTGTCTGATGAGGTTATA
>JAZKGU010000042.1:0-36927 GCA_040385745.1 Pseudomonadota bacterium | reverse complement strand
GGTCCATTTTAATTTGGTTGGACCAAAATAGCAATGTGGACTAGCCAATCGTAAATGATGTGTGGCATACTGAATGTATGGTCGCAAGCCCAGGCGCACCGGCCGTCGGAACGGCATGAAGAGGACAGCAGATGATGATGACAAATGACCATGCGCGCTACATTCGCATGCATGACAACGACAATGTCGCCATTGTCGCCAATGATGGCGGCCTGACTGCCGGCGCGGTGTTCGCCGACGGATTGACGCTGGTCGCGGCGGTCCCGCAGGGGCACAAGGTGGCACTGTGCGACCTTGCCGAGGGCGACCCGGTGATTCGTTACAACGTCACGATCGGTTACGCCAGCTGCGCCATTGCGCGCGGTTCCTGGGTGTCTGAAAAGGTGCTGCGCATGCCCCCGGCGCGCACGCTGTCGGACCTCCCGATTGCCACCCGTCCCGGTCCTGCCACCGTTCCACTCGAAGGCTATACTTTCGAAGGTTACCGCAATGCCGATGGCAGCGTGGGCACGCGCAATATCCTGGCCATTACCACCACCGTGCAGTGCGTTTCGGGCGTGGTCGATTTTGCTGTACGCCGCATCAAGGACGAACTGCTGCCGCGCTATCCGAATGTGGATGATGTGATCGGCCTGGAACACAGCTATGGCTGCGGCGTGGCGATTGACGCCCCCGGCGCCGAAGTGCCAATCCGCACTCTGCGTAATATCAGCAAGAACCCGAATTTTGGCGGCGCCGTGATGGTCGTCAGCCTTGGTTGCGAAAAGCTGCCGCCAACGCGCCTGTTCCCGGCCGGCTCGATCCCGATTGGCCTGGCCGGAAGCGGTGCCGCGGCCGAGCCGTCAGTGGTATGCCTGCAGGACCAGCAGCACGTCGGCTTTGATAGCATGATCACGTCCATCATGGTCACCGCCGAGCGCCACTTGCAGCAGCTCGACACGCGGCGCCGCGAGACCTGCCCGGCGTCCGAACTGGTGGTGGGCGTGCAGTGCGGCGGCAGCGATGCCTTCTCCGGCGTTACCGCCAATCCGGCGGTCGGCTTCGTGACCGACCTGCTGGTGCGCGCTGGCGCGACCGTGATGTTCTCCGAAGTGACCGAAGTGCGCGACGGTATCGACCAACTGACCGCGCGCGCAGCCGACGCTGACGTGGCCCAGGCAATGGTGCGCGAGATGAAATGGTATGACGACTACCTGCTGCGCGGCGGGGTTGACCGCAGCGCCAACACCACGCCCGGCAACAAGGCCGGCGGCCTGTCGAATATCGTCGAAAAAGCCATGGGGTCGATCGTCAAGTCGGGCTCCTCGCCGATCGTCGGCGTGCTCTCGCCCGGCGAAAAATTGACCCGCAAGGGTTTGATCTACGCCGCCACGCCGGCCAGCGATTTCATATGCGGTACGCTGCAGGTAGCGGCGGGCATGAACCTGCATGTATTCACCACTGGACGCGGCACGCCCTACGGACTGGCCGCCGTGCCGGTCATCAAAGTGGCCACGCGCGACGACCTGGCGCGCCGCTGGCATGACCTGATGGACGTGAACGCCGGGCGCATTGCCAGCGGCAGCGCCACGATCGAAGACGTGGGCTGGGAAATGTTTAAACTGATGCTCGAAGTTGCGAGCGGTCGCAAGACGTGGGCCGAACACCACAAGCTGCATAATGCGCTGACGCTGTTCAACCCGGCCCCGGTGACCTGAACCGAACAAGACATGTAATTTGAATGAAGGAAGCAAGATGACCCAATCAACCCCTTTTAAACGCATCCTGCTGACTGGAGCCGCTGGCGGCCTTGGCAAGGTGCTGCGCGAGCGGATCAAACCGTGGGCGCAAGTTGTCCGCCTGAGCGATCTGGCCGATCTGGGCGAAGCCGCCGACGGCGAAGAAATCGTGCGCTGCGACCTGGCCGACAAGGCCGCTGTGCTGGCGCTGATGGAAGGCGTGGACGCCGTGCTGCACTTTGGCGGTATTTCGACCGAAGCCCCGTTCGAGGCGATCATGCAGGCCAATATCCTGGGCGTGGCCAATCTGTATGAGGCCATTCACAAGGCCGGCGTCAAGCGCGTGGTGTTTGCCAGTTCCAACCACGCAGTTGGCTACTACCGCACCACCGACATGATCGACGCCAGCATGCCCACCCGGCCGGACAGCATGTACGGCGTGAGCAAATGCTTTGGCGAGTCGCTCTCGCGCTACTACTATGACCGCTTCGGCATCGAGACCGTTTGCCTGCGCATTGGCTCGACCTTTCCAGAGCCGGTCAACAAGCGCATGATGACCACCTATTTCAGCTACGACGATCTGGTCGAATGCCTGCGCTGCTGCCTGTTCGCGCCGCGCGTGGGGCACACCATCGCTTTTGGCGTGTCGGACAACGACAGCAAGTGGTGGGACAACAAGCATGCAGCCTTCCTCGGTTTCCGCGCGCGCGACAGTTCGACCAAATTTGCCGGCAAGTTCGCCGACACGTCCGAGTTCCCGGCCGCCGACGACATCACCGCGACCTACCAGGGCGGCAAGTTCCTGCTCGACGGGCCGCAATACCGCTAGGCCCGGCGTGCAAATCGTCACGCTGAAAAACGCGCACCTGCACGCGCAGGTGCTGCCTGCCATCGGCGGTGGACTGGCGCGCCTGGATGCACTGGGCGGTGGTGCGCCGCGCGCGCTCTTGCGCGGATGTGCGCTACCCGCTGGCGCTCCAGATCCCACACCCTCGCAACTGGCGTGTTTTCCGCTGGTGCCCTGGTCGAACCGGATCGGCAACGGCGGCTTCACTTTTAACGGCCGGCGCATCGAGCTGACGCCCAATCGGGCGGGGGAGCCCTGCCCGATTCATGGCGAGGGCTGGCAGCAGGCCTGGAGCGTCGAGCGCTGTTCGGCCACCAGCGTGGAACTGCTGCTCGAGCGGCGGGGGCGCCAGCCGTTTTCCTACGAGGCGCGCATGCGCTACAAACTGCTTGGAACGACGCTCGAGGTCACGCTGGAGGTGAGCAACCATGGAGACGCGACCATGCCCTTCGGCCTGGGCTTGCATCCCTGGATGCCGCGCACCGGCGGCGTCCTGCTGCGCGCTGCTGCTCAAACTTGCTGGGAGCGGGGTGCCGATGGATTGCCTGCCGCGCCAATCGCGATACCACCAGAGTGGGATTTCAGCGCCCCGCGGCGCTTGCCCGAGGGCGGAATTGACAACGTGTTTTCGGGGTGGGACGGCGAAGCCGAGATAATATGGCCTGAAAGCGGGCAGCGCCTGCTGATCCGCGCGGATATGGATTACTTTATCGTGTACACCCGCCTTGGCGCGGATTTCTTTTGCTTCGAACCGGTCGACCACATGATCAATGCGCACAATCTGGCGGGCGGTCCGGCCCAGCATGGATTAAGCTTGCTGGCGCCGGGCCAGTCGCTGGCCAGGACTGTCAGCTTTCAAGGCGCATGAAAGCTGCATCGCTGGCGCTGCTGCTCACGCTGTGCGGATGCGCCACCAGCCCCGAATACACCCCCGAAAGCACCTATGCCAAGCTGCTTGGCCAGTACCCTGGCATTCGCATTGCGAGCCGGGAATTGCCACCCGGCGCGACGGTAGTGCGCGACCTGACGTTCGTCCGCCACGGCTTTCGAAGCCTGCAACTTGATCTGTATTTGCCGCAGCCGAATCCGCGCATGACGGTGCCGGTGGTGCTGCTGGTGCACGGCGGTGGCTGGCGTTCCGGGAACCGGGGTAATTTCGAAGCACTGGCCGTTCGGCTCGCCGCGCGCGGCTACGCCAGCGCGGCGGTGAGCTATCGCCTGTCCGGCGAGGCGCGTTATCCGGCTGCGGTCGATGATGTCAGGGCGGCGCTGCGCTGGCTGCGCGAACAGGCAAACGTGTATGGCCTCGATGCGGGGCGCATGGTCCTGGCGGGCGGCTCGGCCGGTGGCCAGATCGCCAGCCTGGTGGGCGTGAGCAGCGCGCCAGGTGAGGTCTCTGCCATCATCAACATCGACGGGCTGTCCGACTTTACCTCGATCGCCGCGCGCCGCTACGAAGACGACCCGGCCAAACAGCCTTCATCGGCCGGCGCATGGTTCGGTGGACGCTATGCCGAACGCGCAGACCTTTGGCGCGAGGCATCGCCTATTTTTTACGTCAATCGCGCCACGCCGCCGGTACTATTTATCGGCAGCGGCCAGGCGCGCTTTTCGGTAGGGCGTGAAGAAATGGTGGAAAAACTGCAAGCGCATGGCGTCGCCAGCAAGGTAGTGCTGCTGGCCGCTGCGCCGCATTCTTTCTGGCTACTCGATCCCTGGATTGATCCGACGGCTGAAGCTATCGACGAATTTCTGCGCCATCAGCTGGAATGTCCGGCGCCCAGCCCTTGCCGCCGTTGAAACTGGCGAAGATGCTGGTGCGGCTGCCGAACTGGGCGTCGCGCTGCGCAGCATCGAGCACGACTCCGCCAACGCGCTTGCCCAGGTCGAGCGGCTTCCCCGCCCGATCGGTGCTGCCATATTCGCGCCAGCCGTGCAGTGCATCGGCTTTGGCAGGATTGGGCGCCGGTTCCAGCCTGACGCCGGCGCCAGCCCATCCTTCCGCTGCTATGTGCTGGTCCATGCGGCAGTTGATGAAGCTGACGTTGTCCCAGGTAGTGGCCGTGCCGGGGCTGCGCGCGAGATAGGTGCGGCCGGGAGCAATCGAGTTGCCGGCCGGGCCGGGGCCGTGGGTCAGCACGCTGTCCAGAAATACAAATCCCTTCTCGTTTGCCGACACTGTGCGCGCCTGCACCACATAGCCGCCCGATTCCGGGTTGGCGCTGTCGCCAACCGAGCGGATTTCGCTCTGCTCGAACAGGGCTGCGCGGTTGGCGCCCCAGATAAAGTCGACATTGCCGGCCACGAGCGTGCGGTAGAACCAGGCGTAGCCTTTCAGCTGCAGCGTATCCTGCTCGCTGAAAAAGCTGGCGTTACGCGCTATCAGGCGGCCAGCATCGCTGTTGAAGTAGATGGTCTCGGCCTGGGCCGAACGGCTGGTGCGGCGCTGGCTGGTGTTGCGCAGCGTGAGCGTGTCGAGCGTGAGCATATCCAGGTCCTCGGCCAGGAAGAGCGCGCGGCCGCCGCCCACTCCGGGCGCGCCCGCTGGCGCACTGGCGCCCGAACCCGAGTGCAAGCCTTCGTTATTGGTCGCCTCGATCACGACGCCGTCGCGGCTTTCGCCCTTCAAGGTCACGCCGTCGCGTGCGCGCAGGAACAACAGCTCCTGGTATCGCCCATTGCGGATGTTGATGGTCAGCGGCGAGGCCTTGGGGTAGCGCGCCATCGCATGATCGAACGCCCCTTGCACAGTGCGGAAGTCGGCCTGGCCGTCGTCGTCGACCGTCAGGCGCGGCCGCGCGCCCATGTCCTTACGGGTGCGGAACGACCAGCGCCCCCCGGCGTTGTCAATGGTTCCCGCGCCGATCACAACCTGATACTCGGTGTCGTACGCCAGCGCGCCGGGATGCATGTCGATAATGGCACTATTACCTGACACGCGTATCGGGTGGCGCCGCACGTAACGGTGCCGTTCAGCCTTGGGAGGCCCCATTCGCGTGACTTCTTCGCCCACACGCACGATGTCGACCAGCGCCATGTCGCGCTTGCGATAAATGCGCACCGAGCCGGCCGCACCCAAGGTGGGCGGCGCGACAAAGGTGAGGCGCAACGGGGTATCCACCGGCACGCCGCGCGCTCCGTCAGCCGGAAACAGGACCGCTACCGGCGCGCGCGGCGGCGCCATCACGAAGCGCGGACCTACCTTGACATCGAACCAGGTTTGCAGCGAGGGTTCGGTGGCGCTGCCCAGCATTACACTAGTTTCGCCCGGCGCATGCGGCGTGATCGTGACCGATCCATCCTTGACCGCGACATTGGCCACGAGCGGGTTGTCGACGCGTGCCGTAAGGCCAATGCGGGTGATCCCGTCACCAGCCAATGCGCTGACCGGTACGGTCAACGGCTTGTCGCCAGCCTGGGCATGCACAAGGCCGGCGCTGCCGGACAGGGCGATGCGCGCCGGTTTGTCCGACGCCGCGCCAGTACGGAACTGGTCGATGTCGAACGCATTGCCCTTGCTGTAGAAGCCGACCTGGGTGCTGTCGTGCGCGAAGCGTGCATCGGTCACCGCGGTGCCGAGCCTTTCGCCGTTCAGGTAGATCGTCATGGCGCTGCCGGCCAGTTCCATGCGCAGCAGGTCGGAACGGCGGCCGCCGGCCTCGAGCCGGCGCAATTGCTTCACGCGCGTCAGCACACCATCCTGCATGCGCAGCACGTTCAGCTCCAATACGCCATTGGTCAACGCCAGGCCGGCGCCCGACCAATTGCCCGCTTGCTGCCGACCGACCAGATATAGCTGGCCGCTACCGGATCCCGGCTTGAGCGCCCGCACACGCGCTTCCACGAAAAAATCGGACGATGCCGGCTGCAGGCGCGAGCCTGGCGGCGCGAGTGCGATGAACGCACCGTCCGGGGCCGCGTCGATGTGCCAATTGCCCGCGCCGGCGTTGTCCAGCACATGCTGTTTGACCTGCGCCGCCGGTCGCGCCTTGAACGGGTAGGGCACTTGCCAGGCAGTGGCGACCGGCTGGTCGCAGGCAGTGAGGGTAGCGCCGTTCAGGATCGATCCGGTATCAACAAAGGAGTTTTCCGCGCCGTGGCTGCGCACCACGTCATTGCAGCCACGCGCGCCCTCGACTTCATAGACATTGGCGTGGCCGATGATGTCGGCCTGCTTGCCCACTCCAACGCTGTACTGATGCGGGTAGACAGGATGGCGGCGCGCGCCGACGTGGTAGTTGTTATACAGGTGAACCTTGCCGAAGCGGACGCGCGGGGCGCGGCTGGCGACATGTTCGAACAGGTTGTGACTGAAGGTGACGCGCAGCTTGCCAATATCGCCGAGGGCATTGTCGCCCGATCCGACCAGCGTGTTCTTTTCATGCTGCGCGAAGCGATTGTACGAGACCGTCACCAGATCCGAGCCCTGGTTGATGTCGAGTGCGCCGTCATGGCACTGCTTCATGACGCCGTTCTCGATGGGTGCGCGGTCATCGGTGTGCGGCGCATCGGTAAAGCTGTTGTGATCGATCCACACCCTGCGCGAGCCCGACACCGCGATAGCATCGAACTGCGAATTCCAGTTTCCCTTGGGGCCATCCTTGGGGTCCCAGGTGGGCTCGACGTCGCAAGGGTTGCGCAGATTGAGCCTGCGGATGATGACGTTGCTGACCTTGTCCAGCACCAGGCTGGCGTTCAGCAGGCCGGAGCCGGCGCCGGCGCCCGTGAGCGTGGTGTCGCTCGGGATCCGAATGGTGCCGCGCTTTTGCTGGTCGGCCCGGCTGGCAAAGGGCTGGCCGTCGCGCATGTCGATGATGCCCGCCACTTCGATGACCCGGGCGCCGCCCGCCAGCGCCGCGCGCAACTCGGCTACGCTGCTCACCGTCACTGGTGTGGCTGCGCCGCCCCCCGTGGTGCCGCCGTCCTGGCTGGCCCAGCCATCGGCCATTTGCGCTTGCGCTGTCGCGCTGGTGAGCAGTGCGGCTGCGGCCAGCCGGCGCAGGGCGCTCATTGCTGGCGCAGCGAGGCTGCCAGTGCAGGGCGCAGGCGCACCAGGTCCTTGACCACAAGGCCTGAAAAAAGCTCGGCGCCCTTGGGGCCGACGTGGGTGTAATCAAATGCGCTCTTGCGGCCGTCGATCATGGCGTCTTTGGGGGGAGGGTCCTGGGCCAGGGTGTCTGCCTGTGCCGTGCCCATTGCCTGGACTGCCGCCATGCTGAATTTGTTCAGGTCGAGCAGGTCGACCTGGTGCTGGCGCGCGATGGATCGCACCGTCGCGGACCATGGCGCCAGGTCGTCGTGCAGCCAGGCGCCGCGAAAACTGCGGCGCGTGAGTGGGGTCACCAGAATCGGCACCGCGCCCAGTGCCCGGGTTTCGCTCACATAGCGGGCCAGGTTGGCGGGGTATTGCGTCACGAGATCGGTGGAGCGGCCCGGTTTGCCCGGCTGATCATTGTGGCCGAACTGAATCAGGACATAGGTCGCGCTGTACGCGCCACTGTCGCGCAGCTGTTCCTGGACCTTGTCCCACAAGCCTTCGGCCCGGTAGCTGCCGGTGCTGCGCCCACCGCGCGCCAAATTCAGGCAGGCGACGCCCGGTTCAAAGCGGGCGCACAGTGCCTCGCCATAACCCGTGCGGGTGGCCATGGTGGAGTCGCCCACCAGGATGATCCTGGGCGGCAGGGAAGGTGCTGCAAGCACGGTGGCCGCGCTTGCGCACAGCGTAGCCAGTAAAGCTAAACGGAACATCGTGCTCTCCTTCAGATAGGCGTCAATTGACCAACCGATTCTAATGTGGTTGGACCAATTACGCAATCTGGATGAGCCAATTTTCATTAGCCGCGAGAAAAGGTACGCGTGACGCGTTCAAGGTGGGCGCGCATGGCCTGGCGGGCGCCGCCCACATCATGCGCCGCAATCGCTTCGAGGATGGCGCGATGGTCGTTGAGGGTATTTTTGCGCAGGTCTTCGGTCTGGAAGTGTTCCTTGAGCTTGTGCCACAAGCTGCCGCGCTGGTTCCACAGGTAGTCGATCACGCCAACCATGGCGCTGTTGCCGGTAGCGCGTGCAATCGCTAGGTGGAAGTTGCGGTCGGCCTGCTCGTTGGCGCTGCGGTCGTCGTGGTGTTTCTCCATCTCGAGTACCGCCAGCAAAATGGCGTCGATGGCCGAATCGGTGGCGTTCTTGGCTGCCAGTGCCGCCACCTCGGCTTCGATCATGCGGCGCGCCGCCAGTACTTCGAACGGGCCCGGGCCCACTTCGACCACGGGGGCCTGCGGGGCAGCCTGTTCGCTGACATATACCCCGGAACCGCCGCGCACTTCGATGAAGCCGCCCAGTTCGAGCGCGATCAAGGCTTCACGCAGCGAGGTGCGGCTCACGCTCAATTTGAGCGCCAGGTCGCGCTCGGAAGGCAGGCGCTCGCCCGGGCGGATGTTCTCACTCTCGATCAGAGCCTGGATGCGGCTGGCGACGACCCGGTACAGGCGCGGTTCGGCATGGTTCGCGTCTTGGGTTGCGGAATTTTTTCTCATCGGGGGTGTGGGGGCAGGGCACGCAGGGGGTGGAGATACGCGATTCTAGGTTGGTCTGTCCAATCTGGCAAGGCGGCAGCACTGCGCACGGTATCAGGAAACAGACAAGTAAGAAATTTTACTTGTTGAATTGGTTGGGCCAGTTTAGTATTTGGTCTAATCACATAAAAGAAGTGATCGAACCAATTCGATTGCCAGACAAGGAGACAAGATGCACCGTTCGCGCTCATACGAAATCAAACCTGCAATCATGGCCGCCGCCGTGGCTTCCGCCATGCTGCAACTGGCCGTCCCGGCCTATGCCCAGGAGCAGGCGCCCTTGCAGGCCGGACCTATGCAAGCTGTTACGGTGACCGGCTCGCTGATCCGCCGCATCGCCAACGAAGGCGCCACGCCGCTCGTCACAATCAAGGCCACCGAACTTGAAGCGCGCGGCAACATGGAGCTGAAAGATTTTGTGCTCGAGCAGCCGCAGTCGCTCTCGCTCGGTACCAATACCGGCGCTGCCGGTCCGGTGACCAACTTGCGCGGTCTGGGCCCGATGCGGACCCTGACTTTGCTCAACGGCCGCCGTCTTGCCAATGAGCCGCTGCAGGACCAGTACGTGTCGGTCAACGTGATTCCGCGCATGGCCCTCGAGCGCGTCGAAACGCTCAACGGCGGCGCTGCATCCACCTACGGTGCGGACGCCATCGGCGGGGTGCAGAACTACATTACCAAGCGCGGTTACCAGGGCGTGTCGGTCAAGGCCGAATACGCAACGCCGGAGCAGGATGGCGGCGGCCAGACCAAGAGCGTAGGCGTGATTGCGGGCTGGGGCGACCTGAATGCCAACGGCTGGAATGCCTATCTGGCGGTGGACCATCAGAAGAAGTCGGCGCTGTTCCAGAAGGACCGCTTCGAACAGCACGATCCCGAGATTTTACGTACCTTGGGCCTGGGCCTGCTGCCGGATGCGCGCAACCCATCGCCGCTCGCGAACTTCGGTTTCACCCGCGCGGCCAACGCCAACTACAACCCCAATTTTGCCACCGGTTGCAACACACAGTACACGATCCCGGTACTGGGCGCGGCCAGCGCCAATACGCCGCCGGTCTACGCGCCGGGTTGCGCCCGCAATGGCCTGTACTGGACCGCGGTTACCGACGGCAGCGAGATCACCACAGTGGCAGGTCGCGCCAGCATGAACCTGTCGGGTGGCCACAAGATCGACCTCGATATCCTGCACAGTAACTTCACCGTGCAGAAATTCCGCGGCATGCAGGTCCCCAACGCCAATCAGCCGTTCACCACCTACACGCTGCCGTCCACCAGTCGCTTCTACCCGGGCAAGGGCATTACGCCGGGCGTGCAGGTCATCGGCAGCAATACCGGCGCCAATACGCCCACCATGTTCATCGATCAGGCGCGCACTCCCGGTACCGTGAGCGATCTGAATTTGAACAACCGCGCCTTGTTTTTCCAGTGGGGCCCGGCCGAGCTGGGACCTGCATACCGTAATGACGAGCAGACCAACGAACGCATCGTGCTGACCGCCGAAGGCGAGGTAATGGGCTTCGATTACCGCGCCGGGGTGAACTATGGCCGTTCGATGCGCGATACGCGCGTGGGCGAAGGCTACATCCTGTATTCCAAGGCGCAGGAAGGCTTCGACAAGGGCATCCTCAATCCATTTGGTCTGCAGGATGCCGCCGGCGTCGATTACCTGCGCAGCATCCAGGCGCTTGATTACACCTATCGCCTGAACAAGGCCTACAACCAGAGTGTGGACGTCACGCTCACGCGCCCCCTGTGGACCATGGGCGGCGGCGACGTGGTGCTGGCCGTGTCGGGCGAACTGCGCCGCGACTGGGCGCGCACGCATAACCTGCCGCTCGACTACGTACTGCGCAAGGCCGATGGCAGCTATAACATCGACGCTTCGGGCAACGTGGTGCAAAGCGATCTGGTAGGCGAATTGCCGCAGGGCGTGGCGAAAAAGCTGGTGCGCGATATTTCGTCGCTGATGCTCGAACTCGACGTTCCGGTCACCTCCACCTTCCTGATCAACGCCGCCGTGCGTGCCGACCGTTACAAGGATCTGGACAAGAGCACCATCAATCCGAAACTGGCCGCGCGCTGGCAGCCTTTGCCTTCGCTGGTGCTGCGCAGCTCCCTGTCGACAGGCTTCCGCGCGCCGTCGATCATGGACATCCAGAACCCGACACCGGAAGTACGCACCCAGCTCATGGACGATCCGGTCCTGTGCCCAAGCGCCCAGCCAACCGTGCCTGCCACCGGCGTGCCGGCTGCTGGTTACACCGCAGAGCAGGTCTGCAACGTGCTGACCTCGTACTGGACCAAGTCGCCCAACAACACCTTCCTCAAGCCTGAAAAATCGCGTGGCTTTTCTTACGGTTTCGCCTGGGAGCCGATCAAGAATATGTCGCTGACGATCGACTACTGGGGCCTGCACCTGCGTGATGTTCTTGGCGCGGTGGCGATTGCAGAGATCCAGCAGAACCCTGTCAAGTACGGCGGGAACTTCGTACGCAGCGCTGACGGCACGATCAACTACATCATCGCCAGCCAGGCCAATCGCGGTCAGTCGCGCATTCGCGGCGCCGATCTGTCGGCCCGCTATCGCTTCCCGCAGACCGGCTTCGGCACCTTCGACGCGCAGCTCGACGGCACCTGGTATCACAAGTATGAGTTCCAGGGTGAGAAGGACGGCGTGTGGCTGCAGAACGTGGGTGTGATCACTAACGATGGCCGCTACGGCAGCGCCGGTCCGAACTCCGGCCTGGCAGGCCTGCCGCAGATTAATCCGCGCTGGAAGCACACGGCATCGCTGGGCTACAGCTACGGCGACTGGCGCGGCACTCTGTCGCAGCGCTACACCTCCGGCCTGACCGACCTGACGCCGCGTGCTGGTTCGACGCTCACCAAGATCGATGCGTACAGCCAGTTCAATCTGAACGTGAAGTACAGCGGCATCAAGAACACCACGATCTCGGTTGGCGTGAACAACCTGACCGCGGAAGATCCGCCGCTGACCGCCAATACGCTGTACGGCGGCGGCTACATCACCAGCCTGGCCGATATGATGGGCAGGGTCTATCGCATGTCGGTCGAATACAAGTTCTAACACGCAGTAACAAGCACGCAGCGGGCCCCGGAAGGGGCCCGTTTTCGTTTAGGCTTATTTGCCGGGTACGATCACAACCTTGCCAGTCACCTTGCGCGCAGCCAT
Source organism: Pseudomonadota bacterium (assembly GCA_040385745.1). Lineage (GTDB taxonomy): Bacteria > Pseudomonadota > Gammaproteobacteria > Burkholderiales > Burkholderiaceae_D > Telluria_A. The sequence continues at coordinate 24,597 of JAZKGU010000042.1, read as the reverse complement.
GTCGTTCAAGGCCTGGGCGGTTTCGGCCAGCGCATAGCGTCCTGAAATGTGGGGACGGATCTTGCCTTCGCCCAGCCAGCCCATCAGCTGGCGCATCGCGGCCATATTGGCCTTCGGTTCGCGCTTGGCGAATTCGCCCCAGAACACGCCCATCAGCGAGGCTCCCTTGAGCAGCGTGAGGTTGAGCGGCAGCTTGGGAATCTCGCCATTGGCAAAGCCCACCACCAGATAGCGGCCGCGCCAGCCGATCGAGCGAAACGCCGGTTCGGCATAGTGACCGCCGACCGGGTCGTAAATTACATCCGGGCCCTTGCCGCCGGTGGCGGCCTTGATTGCTTCGCGCAAGTCTTCGCTGCTGTAGTTGATGGTGGCGTCGGCCCCATGTGCGCGGCACACTGCCAGTTTCTCGTCGCTGGAGGCCGCCGCAATCACGCGCGCGCCCAGCGCCTTGCCGATTTCGATGGCGGCCAGGCCAACGCCGCCTGCTGCGCCCAGTACCAGCATGGTTTCGCCCTCCTTGAGCGCGGCCCGGTCCACCACCGCGTGGTGCGAGGTGCCGTAGGTCAGCGTGATGGCCGCTGCGGTGTCGAAGTCCATGCCGGGAGGCATGGGCATCAAGGCTTGCACCGGAACCACGATTTGTTCGGCAAATGCGCCCTGGGCGGTAAAGGCGATCACCTTGTCGCCCACCTTGAATGCGCTCACGCCATCACCCACGGCGCTGACCACCCCTGACAGTTCGCTGCCCGGGGTAAAGGGCAGTTCTGGCTTGAACTGGTACTTGCCCTGAATGATCAATACATCAGGGAAATTGACGCCGGCCGCATGCACCGTCAGCGCCACCTGGCCGGGACCCGGGGCCGGATCGGGCAAGTCTTCCACAACCAGGGTGTCGGGCAAACCCCATGCTTTGCAAACCACGGCTTTCATTGGCGTCTCCAGTATTGGTTTTGAAAAATAGTACGACCGTTTGATTTTTATTATGCCCCATTCCCGCCCGTGCGCCAAGGTGGGATTGACAGATCGCAAAGAGGGAAATGACGAGCTTGTTAAAGTCGAAGACGCGAGCGCGCCAGTTAGCATTTTGGAAAGGGAGGCTGCAATGGCAATCCGTTACGGCTGTTTCTTCAGTTATGCGCATGGCCGCTACGAACTCATGAACAAGTTCAAAGCGGCATTGTCGGATGCTATCCGGTGCTACCTGGAACCTTATTTCGACAACGAGGACGAACTGTTCATCGATACCGAACAGCTCGGTGGCGGTGACGACATCGACCGCCGCATTGCCCGGGCCATGTGTGAAAGCGTGGCCATGATCCTGATCTACACGCCCAAGTACGAGGCGCACGGCTACACCCGGCGCGAGTACGCGGCCATGCAATTGCTTGAACTCGAAAGGGCCCAGTGGTACACGATGCCGAGCCACTTGATCATTCCGGTGATCATGACCATGCATCCCGACAAACTGCCGCCGCAAATCACCAACTCCAGCCTGTATGTGGATTTTTCCCACTTCACGATGGCCACCAGCGACCTGAAGTCAAATCCGGATTTCTTGCCAGACATTCAAAAGATTGTGGATCGTATTGTGACTCACTATCAGTATCAAAGAAAATTCACTCCCCCAGGCCATGACTGCAACCAATTTGTGCTCCCTGCTGTCCCACCTGAGTGGCGCGCTTTACCGGATCTGACCTTCCCAAAAAAATGAGGAGCACCAATGGAACTCAAACGCATTACGCTTCCGCCGATAACCGCTCCCGGCGAAGTGACCACCTTTTACTCCTTTGAGAGCGGAACGGCGCGCAGTGTCGCGTTGTCGAACACAGCCGTGCTGATGGCGGGGCGCGACAACGCCACCGTCCCTGTGCTGATGATCGATTGGGACACCGAATCACCAGGGCTGCACCACCACTTCCGGCGGACCGGCGAGCATGATGGGCTGCTGGAATATTTCGAGGCCTGCCGTGATCATCTCGCCCTGCTCGGTCGGGGCCCGGCCGCTGCCGACGACAGCGCGCTTGCGCGCCAGGTGCTCGAGGCCATCGACTGGGAGCTGTACGTGGAACGGGTCGACGAAAGCCGGCCCCTGTATCTGATGCGTGCGGGCCGCTTTGACGATAGTTACGGCGAGCGCGTCAGCAGTATGGACTGGGACGCCCTGTTTACCGCCTGCCCGGCGCTGTTTCGCTGCTTCGGCGAGCACCTGGGCAAGCGCTTTCGCCACATCATGGTCGACGCGCGCAGCGGCCGCTCGGCCGCCGTCAGCATCTGCACCACGCTGCTGCCGCGCAAGCTGGTGACGCTGTTTACACCGAATCAGCGCAGCCTCGAGGGGCTGTCCGGGGTGGTCAAGCGCGCCATCGATTACCGCTGCAGTCACGAGGAAGAACAGCGCCCGCTGCTGGTCTATCCCTTGCCCAGCGCTATCGACAGCGCCGATTGCGAACGGCGCATGCAATGGCGCCGCGGCGAGCCGCACAAAGGCATTCCCGGCTACCAGGCCGTGCTCGAAAAGTTATTGCGGCAGTGCTACGGTATGTCGCGCCTGTCGCTCGACAGTTATTTCGATGAAGTCCAGCTTCAGCAAACCAATACCCTGGCTGGCGGCGAGCAGTTACCCACCGGCGTGCCGGGCGACGCCGACCGGTTTTCGCTGGCGCGCACTTTCGATTCCCTGCTCGACTGGCTGGCCGAAGGGCGATTTCCCTGGCAACCCCTAGCCGAGCTGCGTCTGGTTCAGGCAGTTGCCAGTGCGCGCGCGGCAGGCGGCGAGGGCGCCAGCGGCAGCATCGCCCTGGGATTGGCGCGCGACCTCTATCGGCTGGGCGAACTGTACCGGGTTCAGGAACGCGCGGGCGAAGCCATTACCTGCTTTGAAGAAAGCGTGTCGCTACGCCAGCGCGTGCTGGGCGACGAGCATGCCGACACCCGCGCCAGCCGCAGTAGCCTGGCCGCTCTGCTGCGCGACAGCGGCAAGCTACCCGAAGCTAGTTTTTTGCACGAGTTACTGGTCGAGCAATGCGAGCGCCTGCTGGGCGCTGAACACGCCGATACCCTGCGCGCCCGCGCCGCCCTGGCCGCCACGCTGGCCCAGCTGGGTGAATACGAACGCGCCCTCGCACTGCACCAGGAAGTTGTGTCCAGCTGCGAACTGCTCTACGGACCCATCCACGCCATGACGCTCGACAGCCTGGCAGGCCACGCGCAAACGCTGACCCGGCGCGGCGAATTCAGCCGTGCGCGCATGGTGTATGAGCGCGTGCTCGAAGGGCGCGAGCGGCTGCTCGGCGCCGAACATGGCGACACCTTGCGATGTGCCCAGCATCTGTCGGCGCTGCTGCTCGAAATGGGGGACCTTAGTCATGCTCGCAAGCTGCAGCACGGCGTGGTCGAGGCGCGCCTGCGCCACGCCGGGAGCGATCATCCTGTCACGCTCGAAGCGCGTGAGCTGCTGGCCGAGATCATCGCTGCGCAAGGCGATATCGATGGGGTGCACGAAGTGCTACAGGCGCTCTCGACGGGCCGCGAGCGGCGCCTTGGCTCGGAGCATCCCGACACGCTGAGCGCTCAGCTCAGGCTGGCGTCGGTGCTGTGCGACCGCGGCGACCTGGATGCCGCGCGCCGCCTGCAGCAAAAACTGGTCAGCGTGCATGAACGGGTGCATGGCCTGGACGATTTGCAAACGCTCAGCAGCAAGAAAGCCTTGGCCACCACCTTGTCGCGCCAGGGCCACAGCGTCGATGCACGCAAGCTCGAAGAAACCGTGTTGGCCGGCAGCGCCAAGCTGATCGGCACGCCGGGTGTCTCGTCCGGACCGCACGCCTCGCATGCCGGCGCGGTCGGCCTGCGCGCCGAAATTCTCGACGCGCGCGACAGCCTGGGGCAGAGCGAAACCTTGTCGCACAAGCTGGCCCAGTTGCAGCAGCTGATGGACAACCGCAGCGAGCGCGAGTCGCGCGAGCTGGCCGACAGCCTGCGCAAATCGGTATTGCGGCGCAACGCCTCCAACCCCTTGCGCCTGCGCGCGGTGGCCATGATCAAGGAAGTGTATCTGCGGGACAACGATAAGGACGCATTGCTATCTTTTACACAGGACGAGGTATCGTCCCTGCAAGAGGCCCTGATGGAAGCGGCGGCGGGTCGTCCAGTCCCGGTCCATAGGGAGGCGGCGACATAAAATAGTCGGCTCGGCGAGCGATAAAACCGTTGCTTCAGGTAAAATCGCAGTATGAGAATTCTTATCAGTAATGACGATGGCTATCTTGCACCGGGTATCAATGCGCTGGCTGATGCACTCGCTTCGATAGCCGAGATCGTTGTTGTGGCGCCCGACAGCAATCGCTCGGGCGCTTCCAATTCCCTGTCTCTGGACCGGCCGCTTTCAGTACAACAGGCGGCCAATGGTTTTTATTTTGTCAACGGAACCCCCACCGACTGCGTCCACGTTGCCTTGACTGGTATGCTCGATTACCGCCCCGACCTGGTGGTGTCCGGCATCAACAATGGCCAGAACATGGGCGACGACACCTTGTATTCGGGCACGGTTGCTGCCGCCACTGAAGCGTATCTGTTCGGTATTCCTGCTATCGCGTTTTCCCAGGTTGCGCATGGCTGGGAGCATGTCGACGCCGCGGCCCGGCTGGCGCGCGACCTCGTGCTGCGCCGCTTCGACGCGATCCCTGCGCCGTACCTGTTGAACGTGAACATTCCCAACCTGCCGTACGAGCAGCTGACCCGGATCAGCGCCACGCGGCTGGGGCGCCGTCACCAGGCCGAGCCGGTTATTCGCGGCAAGGATCCGCGTGGGCGCGACATTTTCTGGATCGGCCCGCCAGGCGCTTGCAAGGATGCTGGCGAAGGCACCGACTTCCATGCCACCGCCCAGGGCGAAGTGTCGATCACGCCCTTGCAGGTCGATCTGACCCACAAGACCCAGCTCGAGCAACTGGCGCGGGAGCTGGCGTGAAAGACAAGCGCAGCAGCAATTTTCCCTTGCCCCTGTCCTCGGTGACCGGGACCAACGGCAAGCAGCCTGTGTACGCGCCGGCCAAGGTCGCCACGCCGCAAACTGCTACCCGCAATGTCGCCCACACCGGCGTGGTCAAGCCCTACACGCCGCCAGTGCAGTACGCCTCGCCCTCGAAGTCGCACAGTCAGGCCATGGCGCGGGCCCAGCCCGCCGCCCAGGTGCTGCCGCGCCCCGACCTGATGGTGTCGGACGCGATCCGGCGCGCCATGGTCACGCGCGTGGCCAAGCAGGGCGTGCAGGATACCGTCGTGCTCGGCGCGCTCAACATTGTGCCGCGCCACGGTTTTATCGACGAAGCGCTTTCGGCCCAGGCCTATATCGACGCCTCGCTGCCGATCGGCCATCAGCAAACTATTTCCCAGCCTTACATCGTGGCGCGCATGATCGAAGTGATGCGCAACGGCGGCCAACTGCACAGGGTGCTCGAGATCGGCACCGGCTGCGGCTATCAGGCCGCGGTGCTGTCCTGCGTGGCGGTGGAGGTGTACTCGATCGAGCGCATCAAACCGTTGCATGAGCTCGCCAAAACCAATTTGCGTCCCTTGCGCATCGCTAATCTGCGTTTGCACTACGGAGATGGTATGCTTGGCCTGCCTCAGGCTGCCCCGTTCGACGGCATCATCCTGGCGGCAGCAGGCCTGGAAGTGCCGCAAGCACTGCTGGAACAACTGAGCATCGGTGGGCGCCTGGTGGCCCCCGTTGGTGCACACGTGCAACATCTGCAGTTGATTACGCGCCTGGGAAAGGCCGAGTGGCGCAGCGAAACGCTGGAAGCCTGCCATTTCGTTCCTTTGCGGCCAGGTACCATCTAGGCTGGCGCGACATCGACCAACATACTATGAGAATGAAACGAACAAGCCAATTTACCCTGCTGTTGAGCACCCTCGGACTGCTGAGCGCATGTACCACCACCAAGTTGCAAGCTCCTGTCATCGAGCGAAGCGCGGTGGCCGAGACCCGTCCCGCGCCCGCCCCGGCCGAGCCCAAGGACGAGCGCACCTTCTACACCGTAAAGAAGGGCGACACCCTGCTGCGCATAGCGCTTGACTACGGCCAGAATTACCGCGATCTGGTCAACTGGAACAGCCTGTCCAATCCAAACGACATCAAGGTCGACCAGGTACTGCGCGTGGCGCCGCCCGAACAGGTGGCCGGCGTGGTGACTTCGCCCGTGATTTCGGACCGTCCAAGCACGCCGGTAGTGCCGAAAAAGACCGCGCCCAAGGCCGAAAAGCGCCCTTACAGCGACAGCGCGCTGGCCGAGTTGCGCAGCGAAAGCAACAAGACCGGCGACAAGCCCGACACTCCTGATGTGGCCGTCGCCGTGCCCAAGGCCAGCGCGCCAGCGCCCGCTGGTATCGTGACTGGCAGCATGGTGAGCGCGGTCGACGACGACAAGATGAGCTGGATGTGGCCTTCGGCCGGCAAGATCATCGCCACCTTCGACGAAGGCAAGAACAAGGGCATCGACATTGCCGGCAAGGCTGGCCAGCAGGTGATGGCGGCCGGTTCCGGTAAGGTCATGTACGCTGGCAGCGGCATTCGCGGTTATGGTAATCTCGTGATTGTGAAACACAGTAATAGCCTGCTCTCGGCCTACGCGCACAACCGCGCCATCGTGGTCAAGGAAGGCGACAGCGTGAACAAGGGTCAGGTGATCGCCGAAATGGGCGACTCCGACGCCGATTCGGTGAAACTGCACTTTGAGATCCGGCAGCAGGGCAAGCCGGTCGATCCATCGAGGTTCCTGCCCAGCCGGTAACACTGGGCGCGACAAGCCGCCAATGACACACTCTTCGCACCAGCTCGACGACGACTCAGCCTCGGACGAATTTTCGGACGATGCGCTGGACGATGCGGTCATCGAGCCGGACGAAGATGGCGATGCGCTACCCCAGGCCAGCGTGGTGCTCGAGAGCGTCGACGAACTCAAGAAGGTGCTCGCCGCCGAGCTGTCCACCGACACCACCCAGCACTACCTCAACCAGATTGGCACCCGCGCGCTGCTGACGGCGCCCCAGGAAGTGCATTACGCCACCCTGGCCAAGGCCGGCGATTTTTCAGCCCGCCAGACCATGATCGAACACAATCTGCGCCTGGTGGTGTCGATTGCCAAGCACTACATCAACCGTGGCGTGGTCCTGCTCGATATGATCGAGGAAGGCAACATCGGCCTGATGCGCGCCATCGACAAGTTCGAGCCCGAGCGCGGCTTTCGCTTTTCGACCTACGCCACCTGGTGGATCCGCCAGAGCATCGAGCGCGCTATCATGAACCAAGCCCGCACGGTGCGCCTGCCGGTGCATATGGTGCGCGAACTGAACCAGATCCTGCGCGCCAAATACCACCTCGAAGCCCAGCACCACGACGGCAAGGATGCCACCGCCGAAGACATCGCCCATCTGGTGGGGCGCCCCGTGGAGGAGGTGCAGGACATCCTGGCCTTGTCCGAACACGCCACTTCGCTCGACGCGCCCCTTGACAACGATCCCCAGTCCAGCCTGATGGACATGCTGCCCGGCGACGCCGACGACAGCCCCGACGCGCGCGCCGAACACCACGAAATGACGCTGCTGGTGCGCGACTGGCTCACGCGCCTGCCCGACAAGCAGCGCATCGTCATCATGCGCCGTTTCGGGCTCGACAACGACGATCCGGCCACCCTGGAAACCCTGGCCGAAGAGATGGGCGTCACGCGCGAACGGGTGCGCCAGATCCAGCAGGAAGCCCTCGTCAAGCTCAAACGGGCCATGGCTGCCCGTGGCGTGGTGCGCGATTCCTTGCTATGATGCGCGCGGACTGAATCGCTGCGCGCCGCCTCCACAGCGCTGTTTATTCCCCTTTTTTAGCACCTTACCAGCACGCCCAGCGCGTGTTTTCGCCATGCCCGACAACATCATCGACATCAAATCCCTCGACATGGACGCCCGCGGCGTCGGCCACCTCGCCAACGAGGACGGCTCGCCCGGCAAGGTGATTTTCGTCGAAGGCGCGCTGCCGGGCGAAAAGGTGAGCTTTCTGACGTTCAAGAAGAAAAAGAACTGGGAAGCTGCGCGCATGACCGAACTGCACCGCGCTTCGTCAATGAGGGTGCAGCCGAAGTGTCAGCACTTCGACTACTGCGGCGGCTGCTCGATGCAGCACCTGGAACCATCGGCGCAGGTGGCGATGAAGCAGCGCGTGCTGGAAGATAATCTGTGGCATATCAGCAAGGTCAAAGCCGAGAACATCATGCGCCCCATGTACGGGCCGACCTGGGGCTACCGCTACCGCGCGCGCCTGTCGGTGCGCCACGTGGCCAAGAAAAATACTGTGCTGGTGGGCTTTCACGAGAAGCGCTCGGCCTTCGTGGCCGACATTGTCGACTGCAAGATCCTGCCGCCGCACGTGGCCGCCATGCTGCTGCCGCTGCGCGCGCTGATCGGGGCGCTGTCGATTTTCGACCAGCTGCCGCAGATCGAAGTGGCGGTGGGTGAGGCCACCACGGCCATGGTATTGCGCATCATGGCTCCGCTGAGCCCGGCTGACGAAGTCTTGCTCAAGGCTTTTGCCGACCAGTGGAACATTCAGTGGTGGCTGCAGACCAAGGGTCCCGAGACTGCCGCGCCGTACTACCCGCTCGACAAGCAGCTGTACTACACGCTGCCCGAATTTGGCGTCACCATGCCGTTCAAACCTGTCGACTTTACCCAGGTCAACCACCACATCAACCGGGTGCTGGTGGCCAAGGCACTGGGCTTGCTGGAAGTGCAGCCGGGTGACCGTGTGGCTGACCTGTTCTGCGGCCTGGGCAACTTCACCTTGCCGCTGGCCACGCAGGGCAGGGAGGTGGTGGGCATCGAAGGCAGCACCACCCTCACCGAACGTGCCCTGGCCAATGCCAAAGCCAACGGACTGTCGGACAAGACGACGTTTTACACGCGCAACCTGTTCGATGTCACGGTCGAGGACCTGGTAGCGCTCGGAAAATTCGACCGCATGCTGATCGACCCGCCGCGCGACGGCGCCCACGCGCTGGCCCAGGCGCTGGCCGGGCTCAAGGCAGCACGTCCCGATATGATGCCAACGCGCATAGTGTACGTATCGTGCAGCCCGTCTACGCTGGCGCGCGACGCCGGCATCCTGGTGCACGAAGCCGGATACCAGCTCAAGAAGGCGGGGGTGGTCAATATGTTCCCGCATACCTCGCACGTGGAATCGATGGCAGTGTTCGAACTGGTGCCGGACGCCTGAGCACTCAAGTGGCATCGTGAAAGGCGAATGGTACTGCCAGCCGCTACTTTTGTGATTTGAATGGCAATTACAGTCTGCCTGCCTATACTTGGCTCCGGGTTCAAACGGGGTCATTACAGGGAGTCAAATTATGTCCAGGTTCACATCTTTTCCCGCGCTGGCGGCGGTGGGGGTATTACTGCCCGCTTGCATGATCGTGCCGATCAGCGAGTATCCGCCGGTCCAGCCTTTTCACCACAACAATACGCAGGTCACGGTGGTGCCCATGAGCGGCGCCAGCGCGACGCGCGCACCCTACGTAGCGCGCTTGTATCCTGGCAATCCCATTGCCGCGCGCATGGGCGGGGTCTCGGGCGTGATCACCAATCCAGAACAGGGGCACGGCGAGTTCAGCTTTACAGTTGGCGGCGAAACCTTCACCGGCGAAGCCACCCGCATCGCCAACTCCCCCAGGGGAATCGCCAATGCCAGCGGCAACCGGGGCGGCTTTGCGCGCTGTGACTACAGCATGGCGACCGCGCAGCGCGGCCTGGGCTCTTGCACCTTTTCCAGCGGCGCCCGCTTCGACATGCACATTGCCCAGTAAGCTTCGCACAAGTTGGAAGGACGTAAAAAAGCCGACCCGCGGGTCGGCTTTTGATTGGGGCGCGCAACGATCAGTCGTTGCTGCCGCCACCGATGCCCAGCAGGGACAGCAAGGCGGTGAAGATGTTGTACACGTTCAGGTACAGGCCCAGCGTGGCGCTGATGTAGTTGGTCTCGCCGCCGTTGACGATGCGTTGCACGTCATACAGGATGAAGGCGGAGAAAATGCCAATGACCATCACCGAGATCACGATCGACAGCGCCGGCATGCCCAGGAAGATGTTGGCAACTGCCGCCAGCAGCACCACCACCACGCCTGCGGTCAGCCATTTGCCCATCGCCGAGAAGTCGCGCTTGGACACGGTGGCAATACTTGCCATCACGGCCAGTACCGATGCCGTGCCGCCGAACGCCAGCATGATCAGCGAGGCGCCATTGGTATAACCCAGGGTGCGGGTCAGCAAGGGCGTCATCATCAGGCCCATGAAGAAGGTGAAGCCCAACAGCAGGGCAACGCCCACGCCGCTGTTCTTGTTCTTCTCAATTGCCCAGAAGAAACCGAAAGCGATTGCCATAAATGCAATAAAGCCCAGGAAGCCGCTGAACACGGGGATCTGGAACGACACGCCGACGACCGCGCCGAGCATGGTCGGGATCATCGACAGCGCGAGTAGCCAGTAGGTATTGCGCAAGACGCGATTCTGGACCGCGCCGCGCTCTAGTGCAGGAACGTATTCCTTTTCAAAACTAACTGACATAGTGCCTCCGATTAAAAAAATGATACTACTTGCAAAAGAATAGCATGGCTGGCGAAAAGCGCGCAAAATCGCTTTGTACCACTTTGTACCGCCTTGCATTTGCTGGCGCCACTCTATCACTATCGCCCCAGCCGGTGCAATATCCGTCATATGGGGTGATGTATGGTAAAATCAAAGGTTGATTGAGTCACAAACTCGACATTAAACCTTTCTTTTTATTGGAGTTTTTACAAATGGCAATCGAACGCACCCTGTCGATCATCAAACCAGACGCAGTTGCAAAAAACGTCATCGGCCAAATCTACAGCCGTTTCGAAGGCGCTGGCCTGAAGATCGTCGCTGCCCGCATGACCCAACTGTCGCGCGAACAGGCTGAAGGCTTCTATGCCGCCCACAAAGAACGTGGCTTTTTCAAAGATCTGGTCGACTTCATGGTCTCCGGTCCTGTCATGATCCAGGCCCTGGAAGGCGAAAACGCTGTCCTGGCTCACCGTGACCTGATGGGCGCTACCGATCCGAAAAAAGCAGAAAAAGGCACCATCCGCGCCGATTTCGCCGATTCGATCGATGCCAACGCCGTGCACGGTTCGGACGCTGTTGAAGCTGCAAAAGTTGAAATCGCTTATTTCTTCCCAGAGATGAAGTAATCAGTAATGCGGCGAGGGGCGCCTGTTTGTGGCGCCTCGCGCCAACGCCGTTCCAGGCTGCGCCTGCGCGCTCGGAACTGCTTTTTGGAATACAGAATATGACCACACTCACCAACCTGCTGGACTTCGATCCCGCGCAACTCGTCGCTTATTGCGCCGACTTGGGTGAGAAGCCGTTCCGCGCCAAGCAGCTGCAACGCTGGATCCACCAGTTCGGAGCGGCCGATTTCGACAGCATGACCGACCTGGCCAAGTCGCTGCGCGACAAGCTCAAGACCCGCGCCGAAGTACGCGCGCCGGCCGTCATCAGCGATCACACCTCCACCGACGGCACGCGCAAGTGGCTGGTCGACGTGGGCAATGGCAATGCGGTCGAAACCGTGTTCATACCGGAAGAAAACCGTGGCACCCTGTGCATCTCCACCCAGGCCGGTTGCGCCGTCAATTGCCGCTTCTGTTCGACCGGCAAGCAAGGCTTCAACCGCAATCTGTCAGTGTCCGAGATCATCGGCCAGCTGTGGATGGCCGAATTCGAACTGCGCCGCACCAAGGGCATCGAACCCGGTCCCAAGGGCGAGCGCCAGATCACCAATGTAGTCATGATGGGCATGGGCGAGCCGCTGCTCAATTTCGAGCCGACCGTCACGGCCCTCAAGCTCATGCTCGACGATAACGCCTACGGCCTGTCGCGCCGCCGCGTGACCTTGTCGACCTCGGGCGTGGTGCCCATGATGGACAAGCTGTCGCAGGAAGTGCCGGTGGCGCTGGCGGTGTCCTTGCACGCCTCCAACGACCCCCTGCGCGACGGCCTGGTGCCGCTGAACAAAAAGTACCCGCTGCGCGAACTGATGGCTGCCTGCAAGCGCTATCTCGAATTCGCTCCGCGCGACTTCATCACCTTCGAATATTGCATGCTCGACGGCGTCAACGACAGCGACGAGCACGCGCGCCAGCTGGTAGCGCTGGTCAACGACCCAGTGGTGGGCGTGTCCTGCAAATTCAACCTGATTCCGTTTAATCCTTTCCCCGAGTCGGGCCTGTTGCGTTCAAAAAATCCCCGTATCAAGGCATTTGCCCAGGTGCTGATGGATGCCGGACTCGTGACCACCATTCGCAAGACCCGCGGCGACGACATCGACGCTGCGTGCGGCCAGCTGGCCGGTGAAGTGCAAGACCGTACCCGCGTACAGGAGCGCATGGAAAAAATGGCTGAATATAAAAACAAGTTTGGCGCCGACTTCGGGCGCATCGTGGAGATCCGCTCTTGAGCGCCCCGACCGCTGCGCGCACGCTGGCGCTGCTCGCCGCCGCAGCGCTGCTCGCTGCCTGTTCCACCGGCGGGGGCGGGGTTGCCGGTTCCTCGCGCCTGCAAGGTGCCACCGAGGAACTCAAGACCGCGTCCGACCAGACCAGCGATGAAAAACGCGCCTCGATCCGCATGCAGCTGGCCGTGGGCTACTACCAGGACGGCAATTACACGGTCGCGCTCGACAATATCAAGCAGGCCCTGCAGGTGCAGCCCGACCTGGCTGACGCCTACAGCGTGCGCGCCCTGATCTACACGGCGATGGGCGAAATGGCCCTGGCCGAAGAAAACCACCAGCGCGCAGTGCGCCTCGCCCCGCGCAGCCCCGATCTGGCCAATAACTACGGTTCCTTCCTGTGCCAGACCGAGCGCTACGCGCAGGGCATGACGCAGTTTGAACTGGCGCTCAAGGATCCCATGTACCGCTCGCCGGTCAAGGCCTTGATCAATGCAGGTTCGTGCAGCCTGAAAATGAAGAACTACGACGCCGCCGAACGTTACCTGCTCGAAGCCTTGCGCCTCGAGCCGGAAATGACGGCCGTTCACGCCAATCTGGCCGGTGTCTATTACGCACGGCGCAACTATCCCCGCGCCGGATTTTTTATTAACCGCCTGAAAGCTACCTCGAAACTGGAAACCTTGCCCGCCGACGTGCTGTGGCTGGCCATCCGGGTCGACCGCAAGATGGGTGAGAGAGCCGAAGAAGCAAGCCTGGTGACGCAGTTGCGCCGCCGCTTCCCGCTCTCGCCCGAGCTTGCCGCTTACCAGCGCGGTGCATTTGATGAGTGAGACAGAAACAATGAGTGCAGAGTGGGCAGATCAGCCGTCCCTTCCTGATCACGGCGGCGTCCCCGGCAAGATCCTGGCCGCCCAGCGCGAAGCCATGGGCTGGAGCGTGGAGCAAGTGGCCGACCAGTTGAAACTGGCGGTACGCCAGGTGCAGGCCCTGGAGGCGGGCGACTACGCCTCCTTGCCAGGCCCGGCCGTAGTGCGCGGCTTCGTGCGCGCCTATGCCAAGGTGGTCAAGCTCGACGCTGCGCCGCTGGTGGCAATGATTGCGCTCGATACGCCGTCCGCCGCCGAGACCGCGACCAGCGCCGTGCGCCACAACAAGCCGGCCTCGTTTTCTGAGGTGCGCTTTCCCACCAATGGCAAGCGCCAGTCAACCCTGCCGATCGGCCTGATCGCCGGCGTGGTGGTGCTGGCCGGCGCGGCCGTGGCCGCCTGGCAGTTCGATGTGATTCCCGATAAGTTGCTGGGCCGCGAAGCGGCGGCGCCAGTAGCGCCGGCCGAGGCCGGGCCGCAGGCCAGCGTCACCGTGCTGCCGGCTCCGGTCGAGGCCGCCCCGGTCGCCGCGCCGGTGCAGGGCGCTTCCGATCTCAAGCCCGTCATCAGCAATTCGGTGCCGCTCATTTCGGTCCCGCCGGCCACATCCACCACCGACGGCGCGCCTGCCGCTGCGGCAGCCCCGGCCGGCGTGCCGGCGCCCGTGGCCGCCGCTGCGCCTGCGCCCACCAGCAACGCCCTGGTGGTCACGGTGCGCGAAGACTCCTGGATCGAAGTGCGTCCCGCCAAGGGCAAGGCCCTGTTCTCGCGCCTGGTCAAGGGCGGCACCGTCGAGACCGTTGATGTCGGCGACCAGCCGGTCACGCTCATTGTCGGCCGTCCCGACGCCGTCACGGCCAGCCTGCGCGGCAGCGCGGTGGAGTTGCCTGCCGTCCCCGGCGGCCGGGTAGCACGCGTCCAACTCAAGTAACAGGCTTTCATTTCATGTCTTCTTCGAATTTGGCGATTCCTTCCGGTCCGCTGGCGCGCCGCCTGAGCCGGCGCGTGCTGGTGTCGCACGGCGCGCGCAAGATCTGGGTCGGGGGCGATGCCCCCGTGGTAGTGCAGTCGATGACCAATACCGACACCGCCGATGCTGTGGGCACCGCAATCCAGGTCAAGGAACTGGCCCGGGCCGGCTCCGAGATGGTGCGCATTACGGTCGACCGTCCCGAAGCTGCCGCCGCGGTTCCCTACATCCGCGAGCAGCTCGACAAGATGGACATCGACGTGCCGCTGGTGGGCGACTTCCATTACAACGGCCACACCCTGCTGCGCGACTATCCGGACTGCGCCAAGGCGCTGTCGAAGTACCGCATCAATCCTGGCAATGTGGGGCAGGGCGCCAAGCGCGACACCCAGTTCGCGCAGATGATCGAGGCCGCCTGCACTTACGGCAAGCCGGTGCGCATCGGCGTCAACTGGGGCAGCCTGGACCAGGCGCTGCTGGCGCGCATCATGGATGACAACGCGGCGCGCGCCCAGCCGTTTTCGGCGCAGGCCGTGATGTACGAGGCGCTGGTCACCTCGGCCATCGAAAACGCGGTGCGGGCCGAGGAACTGGGCTTGGGGCGCGACCAGATCATCTTGTCATGCAAGGTATCGGGCGTGCAAGACCTGATCGCCGTCTACCGCGAACTGGCGCGCCGCTGCGACTATCCGCTGCACCTGGGCTTGACCGAAGCGGGCATGGGCAGCAAGGGCATCGTGGCCTCGACCGCGGCGCTGGCGGTGCTGCTGCAAGAGGGCATTGGCGACACCATCCGCATTTCGCTCACGCCGGAACCGGGCGGCGACCGCAGCAAGGAAGTGGTAGTCGCACAGGAAATTTTACAGACCATGGGCTTGCGCAAGTTCGCGCCCATGGTGATCGCCTGCCCGGGTTGCGGTCGCACCACCTCGACCACCTTCCAGGAGCTGGCCGACGACATCCAGACCTATTTGCGCGAGCAGATGCCGGAATGGAAAAAGCTGTATCCGGGCGTGGAAGGCATGAACGTGGCCGTGATGGGCTGCATCGTCAACGGACCCGGTGAATCGAAGCACGCCAATATCGGCATCAGTTTGCCCGGCACGGGCGAGTCCCCCGCCGCGCCGGTATTTGTCGACGGCCAGAAGTTCGTCACGCTGCGCGGCGAGAAGATCGTCGAAGAGTTCCAGTCGATCGTGCTGAACTACGTACAGAAGAATTACGGCAGAAGCGATCTGCCCATAACAGCCTAAAAGCAACCGTCTTCCCCGCGCAGGCGGGGATCCATAGCGCCTTGAATCAAGTGATATGGATCCCCGCCCGCGCGGGACGACGGGCCAACATAAGAAACTAGCACCATGTCCGAAAATAAGAAACCCGTCAAAATCACCGGCGTCAAAGGCATGAACGACATCCTGCCGGCCGACGCGCCGCTGTGGGAGTTGTTCGAAAACACCGTGCACTCGGTCCTGAAAAGCTACGGCTATCAGAAAATCGTGACCCCGATCATCGAAGACACCGCCCTGTTCAAGCGCGCCATCGGCGCCGTGACCGACATCGTGGAAAAGGAAATGTATTCCTTTACCGATTCCATGAACGGCGACGAACTGACCATGCGCCCTGAAGGCACGGCCAGCGTGGTGCGCTCGGTCATCGAACATAATCTGGTCTACGACGGCCCGCGCCGCCTCTGGTACAAGGGCCCGATGTTCCGCCACGAGCGTCCCCAGCGCGGCCGCTACCGCCAGTTCTTCCAGGTCGGCGCTGAAGCCATCGGTTTTGCCGGCCCGGACATCGACGCCGAGCTGATCATGCTGTGCCGCCGCCTGTGGGACGATCTGGGCCTGGAAAATATCCGCCTCGAACTCAATTCGATTGGCGACGCTGCTGAACGCGCGCGCCACCGCACCGATCTGATCGCCTATTTTGAAAAAAACAGCGAACTGCTCGACGAGGAAGCCAAGCGCCGCCTGCATAGCAATCCGCTGCGGATCCTCGACACCAAGAACCCGGCCATGCAGGACCTGGTCAATGCAGCCCCCAAGCTGCTCGACTACCTCGAAGGCGAGTCGGTCCAGCATTTTGAAGCACTCAAGGCCATCCTGGACCACAACAATATTCAGTACACGGTCAACCCGCGCCTGGTGCGCGGCCTGGACTATTACAACCGCACCGTGTTCGAATGGGTCACCAGCGAACTGGGCGCGCAGGGCACGGTATGCGCGGGCGGGCGTTACGATCCGCTCATCGAGTCCTTCGGCGGCAAGCCAACCCCGGCGGTCGGTTTCGCCATGGGCATCGAGCGCCTGATCGAACTGATGAAGATGGCGGGCGAGCCGGCCGATCCTGGCACCTGCGACGTCTACATGGTGCACCAGGGTGACGCCGCGCGCCTGCAGGCCTTTGTGCTGGCCGAACGAATTCGCGATGCCGGCCTCGATGTTGTGCTACATTGCGCGGCTGCGAGCGGTCCGGGCAGCTTCAAGAGCCAGATGAAAAAGGCCGACGGCAGCGGCGCAGCCTTTGCCGTGATCCTGGGCGAGGACGAAATGGCCAATAATATGGCGGCCGTCAAGGCCATGCGCGGCGCCGAAGGCGAGCAGCAGGCCAGCGTGCAGTTCGATCAGGTAGTCGATTACCTGGTTGACCAGATCGTCGGCCACGATCATGATCACGACCACGTGCATTATCATCACTAAAACTTAAGTAACGCAGAAACGCATTTTTTCGACCAACCATCACCTCAATTACCATGGCATACGATCTCGAAGAACAAGAACAAATAGCTTCCTTGCAGGCTTTCTGGACCAAGTGGGGCAATCTGCTGACCTGGCTGCTGATCATCGTGCTCGGTTCCTACGCCGGCTACCAGTTCTGGAACAAGTACCAGCGCGACGAGTCGGCCAAGGCTTCGGCGCTGTTCGACCAGCTGCAGGAGTCGGTGCTGGCCAAGGACAATGCCAAGGCGCAGCGCGCCGCCACCGACCTGCAGGCGCAGTACAAGCGCACCACCTACGCGTCGCTGGGTGCGCTCGCTGCTGCCAAGAGCGCCTTTGTCGCCAACGACCTCAAGACCGCCAAGACGCGCCTGCAGTTCGCGATCGACAATGGCAACGATGAACAGCAGGCGGTCGCCAAGCTGCGCCTGGCCGGTGTTCTGCTCGACGAAAAAGCCTACGATGAAGGCCTGAAACTGCTGGGCACCACCTTCCCGCCGGCATTTGCCGGCGCCGTGGCCGACCGCAGGGGCGACATCCTGGTCGCACAGAACAAGATTCCCGAAGCGCGCGCCGCGTATCAGGCCGCGCTCGACGCCATGGAAAAGCAGCATCCTGGCCGTCCGCTGGTCCAGGTCAAGTTCGAAGCAATTGGTGGTACCGTACCTGCAAGCAAGGCCGCTGCTTAAGCTGCAAGCCTGAAGCGGCCCGCCGGCGCGCAAGTGCTGGCGGGCCGTCTGCGCTATCCCGTCCAAGTTTTAGACCAAGGTAAAAAATTATGCGTATTACCAAGATTGTTGGCGTTTCCATGCTGGCCCTGGTGGCTGGCTGCTCGAGCTTTAACCCGCTCAGCGCGCTCCCATCGCTCAATTCGCTCAATCCCTTCGCCAAGAAGAACACCACGCCACCTGCAGCGCTGCTTGAACTGAAAGGTTCGATGGCCGTGCGTACCGCCTGGAAGCTCGATATCGGCAAGGCGGCGAATTATCAGTTCGTCCCTGCCGTGGCCGGCAACACCCTGATCGTGGCCGGCGCCGACGGCGCCATCGCCCGTGTGGAAGCCGACAGCGGCCGCCAGCTGTGGCGCATCAAGGCCGAGTCGGGCCTGACCGCGGGCGTAGCCACCGATGGCAATATGATCGTGGTGGGCGGCGCCAAGGGCGCCATTCTGACATACGACATGGATGGCCGCCCCCTGTGGAAGGGCCAGGCCTCGAGCGAAATCCTGACTGCGCCCGTGGTCGGGCAGGGCATGGTGGTGGTGCGCTCGATCGACAACCGCATCATCGGTCTGGACGCCAAGACGGGCGAAAAGAAATGGACCGTGCAGCGCGTGTCGCCACCGCTGACGCTGCGCCTGGCGCCGGGCATGATCGTGGTCGACAAGGAAGTCATCGTCACCACCCCGGGCGGCAAGATGCTGTCGCTGACCATGAGCACCGGCGCACCGCGCTGGGAAGTGGCCGTGGGCGAGGCGCGCGGCGCCACCGAACTGGAGCGCGTTACCGACATCGGCGGCGCGCCGACCCTGTTCGGCGGCGACGTGTGCGCTGCCACCTACCAGGGCCGCGTGGGCTGCTTCGACGTGGCCACCGGCAGCCCGCGCTGGACCAAGGACTTCTCGTCCGACGTCGGCGTGGCGGTCGACCAGCGTTTCGTGTTTGCCGTGGACGACAAGGGCGCCGTCTCGGCCTTTAATCGCGAAGGCGGCGCCAGCGCCTGGAAAAACGACAAGCTGGCCTACCGCCGCCTGTCAACCCCGGTGTCGTATGGCCGCGCGGTCGCGGTGGGCGACTACCAGGGCTTCGTGCACTTCATGTCGCGTGAAGACGGCGCCTTCCTCGCTCGCGCCGCCACCGACGGGAGCGCCATCGTGTCGCCACCGCTGGTGGTTGGCTCGAACATCATTTTTCAAACACAATCTGGGACAGTGACCGCCATCGCGGTCGAATAACACCATGAAGCCGGTAATAGCATTAGTTGGTCGCCCCAACGTCGGGAAATCGACCTTATTCAATCGCCTCACGCGCTCGCGTGATGCACTCGTGGCAGACTTGCCTGGCCTGACGCGCGATCGCCACTACGGCGAAGGCCGCGTCGGCGAGCGTCCCTTCCTGGTCATCGACACCGGTGGTTTCGAGCCGGTCGCCAAGGAAGGCATCATGCACCAGATGGCCCTGCAGACCAAGCAGGCCGTCGCCGAAGCGGACGTCGTCATCTTCATCGTCGACGGCCGCCAGGGCATGACGCCGCACGACAAGACCATCACCGACTTCCTGCGCAAGTCGGGCCGCAAGGTCATGCTGGTGGTGAACAAGGGCGAGGGCATGAAGTACAGCAGCGTGGTGGCCGACTTCTATGAGCTTGGCATGGGCGACCCCTACGTCATTTCCGCCGCCCACGGCGACGGCGTGACCGACCTGGTCGAGGAAGCGCTCAATGAAGCCTTCGCCTCGCGCCCGGACGAACCGGAAGAACTTGAAAAGCCCGAGCGCGGCGTCAAGATCGCCATCGTCGGGCGTCCCAACGTGGGCAAGTCGACTTTGGTCAATACCCTCATCGGCGAAGAGCGGGTCATCGCCTTCGACATGCCGGGCACGACCCGGGATTCGATCGAAGTGCCGTTCGAGCGCGACGGGCGCAACTACACCCTGATCGACACGGCCGGTATCCGCCGCCGCGGCAAGGTGTTCGAAGCCATTGAAAAATTCTCGGTCGTCAAGACGCTGCAATCGATCTCGGAAGCCCACGTGGTCATCCTGCTGCTCGACGCCCAGCAGGACATCTCGGAGCAGGACGCCCACATCGCCGGCTTCATTCTGGAATCGGGCCGCGCTTTGGTAGTGGCGGTCAACAAGTGGGACGGCCTGCAGTCGGACCAGCGCGACGAAATCAAGATCGACCTGGACCGCAAGCTCGACTTCCTCTCGTTTGCCAAGACCCACTTTATTTCGGCGCTCAAGGGCACCAATATCGGCCCGCTGATGAAGTCGGTCGACGCAGCTTACGCCGCCGCCACCGCCGATCTGTCGACCCCACGCCTGACGCGCGCCCTGATCGAGGCGGTTGAAAAGCAGGAGCCGCGCCGCAAAGGCTCGATCCGTCCTAAAATGCGTTATGCTCACCAGGGCGGGCAGAATCCACCGATCATCGTCATTCACGGCAACGCGCTTGACGCCATCGGTGAGCCCTATAAACGTTACCTGGAAAAGCACTTCCGCGACACCTTCAACCTGGTCGGCACACCGCTGCGCATTGAATTACGAATGGGGAAGAACCCATTTGCAAAAACGCAGAAGTGATACCGGTCAAACGACAGATTTTTGTAAAACAGGTTACAGTAGCTTTGGAACATCATTCGCCTTTTTATAGATTGGCGTTCCGGGCACTTGAAAAACAAGCGAGTCGCCTCCAATTCTTAACTACAACAACATCACGGAGCTGTTATGAGCAACAAAGGGCAACTGTTACAAGACCCATTCCTCAATGCCTTGCGCAAAGAGCACGTCCCCGTCTCGATCTACCTGGTCAACGGCATCAAGCTGCAAGGCCACATCGAGTCCTTCGATCAATACGTCGTTTTGCTGCGTAACACCGTCACCCAGATGGTCTACAAGCATGCAATTTCGACCGTCGTACCGGCCCGCGCGGTCAATCTCAATCTTGACGCCGACGCCGAGTAAGGCCATGCGCATGTGCGCGATGGCCCATCACTTCTCCGGAGGCGTATGCGCGCAGCACTAGTGGGCATTGATTTCGGTGTTGGCGACTTCAACGCGAGCATCGAAGAGCTGTCGCTGCTCGCGCGGTCGGCAGGCGCCGAACCGATTACCACCATCACTGCCAAGCGTTCCAGCCCCGATGCCGCCTACTTTGTCGGCACCGGCAAGGCTGACGAGATCGGCCTGGCCTGCGCCGATCTGCAGATTGAAATCGTCATTTTCAATCATGCACTCTCGCCCGCCCAGCAGCGCAATCTTGAAAAGCGCCTCAATATCCGGGTGCTCGACCGCACCAGCCTCATTCTCGACATTTTTGCCCAGCGCGCCCAGAGCCACGAGGGCAAGCTGCAGGTCGAGCTGGCCCAGTTGCAGCACCTGTCCACGCGCCTGATTCGCGGCTGGACCCACCTTGAGCGCCAAAAAGGCGGTATCGGCCTGCGCGGTCCGGGTGAAACCCAGCTTGAGACTGACCGCCGCCTGATCGGCGAGCGCGTCAAGGCCTTGCGCGCGCGCCTGGCCAAGCTGCGCAAGCAGCACGAAACCCAGCGCCGCCAGCGCGGCAAGAGCCATACCTTTTCAGTCTCGCTGGTGGGTTACACCAATGCCGGCAAGTCGACCCTGTTCAATTCCCTGACCAAGGCTGGCGTCTACGTCGCTAACCAGCTGTTCGCCACGCTCGACACCACCTCGCGCCGCGTCTACCTGGGCGAGGACGTGGGCAATGTAGTGTTCTCCGACACCGTCGGCTTCGTCCGCGAATTGCCGCACCAGCTAGTCGCCGCGTTTCGCGCCACGCTCGAGGAAACCATCCACGCCGACTTGCTGCTGCATGTAGTCGACGCTGCCAGCCCGGTGCGCATGGAACAGATCGAACAGGTCAACCTGGTCCTGAAAGAAATTGGCGCCGATCACATTCCCCAGATCCTGGTCTGGAACAAGATCGATGCCGCGGGGCTCGAGCCTGCCGTTGAACGTGATGAATATGATAAAATCAGCCGCGTTTTTATCAGCGCCCATACTGGCGCCGGCCTGGATATGCTGCGCGACTCTGTCGTTGAAAGCGCCAAGAGCGCGCCTGGCCTGATCCATCTTTTTCAAGAGCAGGACGATGCCGAACCGGACTTTGTGCCTGACACAGAGCCGGCCGAAATTCAAACCTCCACCAACGTCGGATCACGATAGATGCTTGCTTCATTACTCAATCGCCTTGCCGCATTGCCACGCTGGGGGCGCAAACACGCCCCCATGGCTCAGGACAGCAAACGCCCGGGCGAAGGCCCTCCCGACCTCGACCAGATGTGGCGCGACTTCAATGCGCGCCTGAACCGCCTGTTCGGCGCCAAAAACAATAACGGCGACGCCGGCGGCCCATCGCCGTTCCGGCCCGATTCCAAGGGCGCGGGCGCAGCCGCCATTATCGTGGCCGCCATCATTGGCCTGGTCTGGCTGGGCAGCGGCACCTTCATAGTTCAGGAGGGCCACAAGGCCGTGGTCACCACCTTCGGCGAAGTGAGCCATACTGCCGGTTCGGGTCTGAACTGGCGCTGGCCGGCGCCGTTCCAGGCGCACCAGACCGTCAACGTGTCGCAGGTGCGTACCGAAGAAGTCGGCTACCGCGGTAATGTGCGCTCCAAGGATCTCAAGGAAGCGCTCATGCTGACCGACGACGAGAACATCATTGACATCCAGTTCGCCGTGCAGTACACCCTGTCCGATCCGGTGGCCTGGCTGTTCAACAACCGCGAGACCAGCGAAACCGTGCGCCAGGTCGCCGAGAGCGCGATCCGCGAAATCGTCGGCAAGAGCAAGATGGACTTCGTGCTCTACGAGGGCCGTGAAAAAGTCGCCTACGACACCCATCAGCTGATGCAGCAGATCGTCGAGAAATACAAGCTGGGCGCGCAGATTACCAACGTGACCATGCAGGCGGTGCAGCCGCCCGAGCAGGTGCAGGGCGCCTTTGACGATGCAGTCAAGGCCGGCCAGGACCGCGCCCGTGCGCGCAACGAAGGTGAAGCCTACGCCAACCAGGTTATCCCGCAGGCGCGCGGCCGCGCCTTCCGCTTGCTGCAGGACGCAGAAGCCTACCGCTCCATGGTCACTGAAAACGCAACCGGTAATGCCTCGCGCTTCAATCAGGTGGTGGTCGAATACGCCAAGGCGCCTGCTGTCACGCGCGACCGCATGTACCTCGACACCATGCAGCAGATCTTCACTAGCGCCAGCAAGGTTATGGTCGATGCCAAGTCGGGTAGCAATCTGCTCTACCTGCCGCTCGATAAACTCATATCGCAAACCGCGGCCAACGACGCCGCCGTGGGCTCCAAGTCCGGCCCGGTGCAGGCCACGCCTGTTCCGCCCGAGATGATGCCGCCGATGGACCAGGTGCGCCAGCGGGACAACCGTTCGCGCGAATCCGCACGTGATCGGGAGACCCGCTAATGAACCGCATAGTTACCATTCTCGTCGCGGGCTTCATTGGTCTGATGATCCTGACTTCGACCGTTTTCGTGGTCGACCAGAAGCAGCACGCGATCCTGTTCGCCTTCGGTAAGGTGGGCACCGAGATCAGCAAGCCGGGCCTGTACTTCAAGCTGCCGCCGCCGTTCCAGAACGTGAAGTACCTGGACAAGCGCGTGCTTACGCTCGACACGCCCGATGCCGACCGTTTCATCACGGCTGAAAAGAAGAACATCCTGGTCGACGCCTTCGTCAAGTGGCGCATCGTCAAGCCGCGCCTGTACTACGTGAGCTTCAGCGGTGACGAGCGCAGCGCCAGCAACCGCCTGGCGCAGATCGTCAAGGCGGCCCTGAACGATGAGATCACCAAGCGCACCGTGCGTGAAGTCATCTCCGGCGAGCGCGGCAAGGTCATGGAAGCGATTCAGAAGAAAGTGGTGGCCGAGTCGGCAGCCATCGGTATCGAGATCGTCGACGTGCGCCTCAAGCGGGTTGACTATGTCGAGCAGATCAACGCGTCGGTGTACGACCGCATGAAGGCCGAGCGCGTGCGCGTGGCCAACGAACTGCGTTCTACCGGTTCGGCCGAGTCGGAAAAGATCCAGGCCGATGCCGATCGCCAGCGCACCGTGATTCTGGCCGAAGCGTTCCGCGAAGCTGAAAAGGTCAAGGGTGATGGCGACGCCAAGGCGTCCGCGATCTACGCCGAATCGTTCGGCAAGAACCCTGAGTTCTACAAGTTCTACCGCTCGCTGGAAGCCTACCGCGCCACCTTCAAGACACATGGCGACGTGATGGTGCTCGACTCGAACTCGGACTTCTTCAAGTACTTCCGTAGCCCGGGCGGGTCGGCCGCGCCAGCCGCCAAGAAGTAAGCCGCATTGCGCCGGAGGCCCGCGGCCGCAGGAATCGCCGCCGCCTTCCGCCAGCCTCCTCACCCGCTACCCCACTCCGTCTTCCCCGCGGAGGCGGGGATCCATACCACCTTCGGTAAGCGATTGATTCTCTTGAGTTTGTCTGCTTAAATGATGTGCTATGGATCCCCGCCTTCGCGGGGACGACGGTGTTTTGAGGTCGGCGAACTGGATGATGTTTTGGTGGCTCAACGTTCCGCACGCTGCGCATTGGACATCGTCAAATGAACATTTCCCGCCAAGCCAATTCCATTTTCGGGTAAAATTGATGGTTCGGCGCTACATTTAGTGCGCGACCGTGTGCTTCACGCTGTCCCTGATTCAATAACCGCCTTACCGCTTTCTGCCCATGCCGAATTGGCTCCTGCCTGAAAATATCGCCGATGTCTTGCCGTCCGAAGCGCGCAAGATCGAGGAGCTGCGCCGCC
>JAZKGU010000041.1:0-49102 GCA_040385745.1 Pseudomonadota bacterium | reverse complement strand
CGGTGGGCGGCAAGACCGGCATCAACCACCCGCTCGGCAAAAACATGGTCGGCGCTTTTTATCAGCCGCGCGCGGTGCTGGCCGATACTGCCACCCTGAATACCTTGCCCGCGCGCGAGCTTTCGGCCGGCCTGGCCGAAGTCATCAAGCACGGCGCCATTATCGACGCTGCTTTTTTCGACTGGATCGAACACAATATCGCTGCCCTGATGGCGCGCGAGCCGCAAGCGCTGGCCTACGCCATTGCGCGCAGCTGCGAAATCAAGGCTGACGTGGTGCGCCAGGACGAACGCGAGGGCGGCCTGCGCGCCATCCTCAATTTCGGCCATACCTTCGGCCACGCCATCGAGGCAGGCATGGGCTACGGCGCCTGGCTGCACGGCGAGGCGGTGGGATGCGGCATGGTGATGGCGGCCGACCTGTCGCAGCGCATGGGCTTTGTCGATGCTGCCTGTGTGGCGCGCGTGCGGGCCCTGGTGAGCGCCGCCGGCCTGCCGGTGGCTGCGCCCGACCTGGGCACCGAACGCTGGCTCGAGCTGATGGAAGTCGACAAAAAGAATGAGGGCGGCGCCATCAAGTTCATCCTGCTCAAGCCGCTGGGCGGCCACTGCATCACCAGCGTGCCGCATCAAGCGCTGCTCGACACCCTGGCCGCCTGCGTGGCGCGCCCATGAATCCCGAAGCGCACCTGGCGCCCTACGCGGCGCGTTCAGGCTCCGGGCGCGGACGCCACCATCCCGAGCCGGCGCACGCCTCGCGCAGCGATTTCCAGCGCGACCGCGACCGCATCATCCACAGTTCGGCCTTCCGCCGGCTTGAGTACAAGACCCAGGTCTTCCTCAACCACGAGGGCGACATGTTCCGCACGCGCCTGACGCACAGCCTGGAAGTGGCCCAGATCGGGCGCTCGCTGTCGCGCAACCTGCGCCTGAACGAAGACCTGGTCGAGGCGCTGGCGCTGGCCCACGACCTGGGCCACACGCCATTCGGGCACGTGGGCCAGGACGTCCTCAATGAATGCATGCGCGACCATGGCGGTTTCGAGCACAACTTGCAGAGCCTGCGCGTGGTCGACACGCTCGAAGAGCACTACGGCGCCTTCGATGGCCTGAATTTGATGTTCGATACCCGCGAGGGTATTCTCAAGCACTGTTCGCTGGCCCACGCGCGCGAACTGGGTCCGGTGGCGCAGCGCTTCATCGACCGCACCCAGCCCACGCTCGAAGCGCAGCTGACCAATCTGGCCGATGAAATCGCCTACAACAGCCATGATATCGATGATGGACTGCGCTCGGGCCTGATCACCATTTCGCAGCTCGAGCAGGTCGACTTCTTTGCGCGCCGCTGGCACGAGGTGCAGGCCGCTTACCCGGGCCTGTCGGGCCGGCGCGCGATTTACGAAACCCTTCGGCGCCTGATCACGGTGCTGGCCGACGACCTGATCGCCACTTCCACTACGCTGCTGGCTGATGCCGCGCCCAAGGATGTCGAGGCGGTGCGCGCCGGGCCGCCCCTGATTCGCTTTTCGGACCCGATGCGCAAGGACGCAACCGAGCTTAAACGCTTCCTGCGCCAGAACCTGTACCGCCACTACCAGGTCAACCGCATGCGCGTCAAAGCCAGCCGCATCGTGCGCGAACTGTACCAAGCCTTCATGGCCGAGCCGGTGCTGCTGCCGCCCGATTACCTGGACGCCTCCGGCGACGTCAGCCGGCAGGCGCGCAAGATCGCCGACTACATCGCCGGCATGACTGACCGTTTTGCGATCCGCGAGCACCGCCGCATTTTTTCGATCGACGAGTTGTAGCCGGCGCTGCTTATTGAAACAGCGACGGCGCGGCCAGGTCGGCCAGCAGCTTCTTGACCGGTGCCGGCAGGGGCAGCGTGGCGACCTCGCTCAACTCGCGCCACACATAGCCGGCAGGCATGGCGGCGCGCGCCGACAAGCGCACCTTATACGGCGCAATGTGCAGCTTGTAATGGGTGAACACGTGCACTAGCGGCAGCAAGGCCTGCATTTCCTCGACCTCGCCAAACACCAGCGCGGACGCCGTCAGGCGCGCCGGATCCAGCGCCGCGCGCACGCTATGGCCGTCGGCTTCGGGCAGCGACAGCAGCCCGCCCCAGATACCGCTATCGGCGCGCTGCTCGAGCAGTACCTGGCCGCGGTCGATCACGATCAGCATGGCCGCCTGCTTTTCGGGCTGGGTCTTTTTTGGTTTGCGCACCGGCAGATCGGCGGTGCGCCCGGTCGCAAAGGCCACGCAGCGCGCTTGTAGCGGGCAGCGCGGGCAGGCCGGGCTGCTGCGCGTGCACAGCGTGGCGCCCAGGTCCATCAGGCCCTGGGTATAGGATTCGATCGAGGCGTCCGGCAGCAGCGCTTCGGCGCGCCGCCACAGGCCATCTTCCACCTTTTTCTCGCCGGGGTAGGCGTCGATGCCGAACACGCGCGCGAACACGCGCTTGACGTTGCCGTCCAAAATTGCCGCGCGCGCGCCGCTGGAAAACGCCGCGATCGCCGCTGCTGTCGAACGGCCGATTCCCGGCAGCTCGGCCAGCAGTGCCGGGTCGGACGGGAACACACCGCCATAGTCGGCCATTACGCGCTTGGCGCACGCGTGCAGGTTGCGCGCGCGGGTGTAGTAGCCCAGCCCGGCCCACTGCGCCATGACCGCTTCGGCCGGCGCATCGGCCAAGGCGGCCAGGGTCGGAAAGCGCTCCAGAAAGCGCGCGTAGTAGCCCAGCACAGCGGCCACCTGGGTTTGCTGGAGCATGATTTCCGACAGCCAGATGCGGTAGGCGTCGCGGGTGTTTTGCCAGGGCAGGGCATGCCTGCCATGGGCCTGCTGCCAGCCGATCACCGCGCTGGAAAATGTGGGGTCGGACAGGTCGGAAAATTCGGTCAGCCGCTTCACGCGGCCGCTTCCAGCACCACCGGTCCGCCCTGGTTGTTCATGGCCAGGGTGACCTTGTTGGCCAGCATAGTCAGGCGCGCCTTGATCTGTTCCAGTTCGCCCTGGCTGCCCTCGTAGGAGCCGATTTTTTGCTCCAGCGTGTCGCTGGCTTCATGGATGCGCTGGATCGAGGCAAGGCGGTGCTTGAGCTGATCCTTGTGCTGGCGGATCTGGGCTTCGAGCGGCGACATGATCACCTTGAGCCAGGCCTCGACGTCGGCATTGGCGGCGCGGTAGATGCGCCGGATGCGCGAAGCGATCGAATCGAAGAAGCGCTCCATGATCACGCTGCGGCTGGTCATGAGCAAGGTGGCGGTGCCGAACTGCTTGGTGTAGACCTCTTCGACCTTGTCGATCTCGCGCCGGTATTTGTCGAGCGAGAAGGACATCGGAGCGGACAGCTGCAGGCCATGCTCGGCCGCGAACTTCTTGTACATCATGTCCATCATATTGCTGATTTCGGTGATCTTGCCGGACGACTCGTCGAGGTTGGCGCGGGCCTGCTCGAAAAAGTCGCGTACCGGGCCGCGGATGCCGGTGGCAAAGCGGGCCGCCTCGATTTCTTCGCGCACGCGGCCAATTTCGCCTTGCACGATGTCCATGCCCAGCGTTGTGTAAAGCTCGGTGGACAGGCGCGCAAACACCGAGCGCGTGCCCTGCAGCTTGAACAGGCTGCCGTCGAATTCCTTCTTTTCCACATCGATGCGGCGCATCATGTGCGCGATCACGCTCTGGTTCTTGCCGCGCAGGCTCTTAAGTTCCTGCAGCTGCTCGACGATGTCGCGGATGCGCGCGGCCAGCAAGCCTTGCTGGGTGGCGACCAGGGCGTCGATGTCCTCGGCCAGCTGGCGCCGGATGATGTCCTTCTTGGCCGGAATCATTTCATTGAACAGGGCCGCCTCGAGCGCGCCCAGGCGGCTCTTTTCCAGCAGCGCCTTGTCGCCGTTGATCTTGGCCACCAGGGCCTTCTGCGCCGACACGGGGAACACCTGGTCCTGGCGCAGGGCCAGCATGTGGGCCACGCTGTTTTGCTGGCGTTCGATCTCGGCGTTGTTGTCTTTCTCGCTCTTGAGTTCGTCCCACATGGCGTCGATCTTGTTGAGCACGACAATGCGCCCGGCGCCGGCGCCAATGTGGCTGCGCCACACTTCGATATCGCTCTTGGTCACGCCGGTTTCGGCGGCCAGGATGAACAGCACCGCGTGCGCGCTCGGAATCAGGTTCAGGGTCAGTTCCGGCTCGGTGCCGATGGCGTTCAGACCAGGAGTATCGAGGATCACCAGACCCTGCTTGAGCAGGGGGTGGGGGAAATTGATGATGGCGTGGCGCCACAGCGAAATTTCAATCTCGCCATTGTCGTCCAGCGTGGCGGCCACGTCGGGGTCGGTTTCGTCATACAGGCCGTAGCGTTTGGCTTCGGCCACGCTGACCTGCTTGGTCATGCTGACCTGCTTGAACGTTTCGCTCATGGCGTCGCCGTCGTCAAGCGCGAGCGGGAGCATGGTCCAGGCCTCCGGCACTTCGCGGTAGTCGCTGGTCGACATGTTCTTGGCGCGCGTTTCGATCGGCAGCAGGCGGATGCAGGGCGGGAAGGCGGCATCGAACATCAGCTCGGTCGGGCACATGGTGGTGCGGCCGGCCGAGGATGGCAAAATGCGCTGGCCGTATTCGGCGAAGAACAGGGCGTTGATCAGTTCGGACTTGCCGCGCGAGAATTCCGCCACGAAGGCCACCGACAGCTTGTCATCGGCCAGCCGCGCCAGCGCGCGCGCAATGCGCTGGTCGCTGGCCAGGTCGGTCAGTTCCTGCTTGCCAACCCAGGCGCGGTAATCTTCAAGTGCTGTAACGACGCCCTGGCGCCAGGCGCTGTAGTGACGGAAATCCTGGACCATGATGCTCATGTTGCCCTCGCATGCAAGTTCTTACGAACCTTGCCTTCTTATCATTTTTGACAAATGACACAATAAAATGTCGACCGCTGCCCCTGCTTGATCTGGCGAATTTCAGAGCCACATTGCCGGCACGGTACTCCAGTACGATCATAGACGAAATATGTCTGTTGGAAATAGCCCGATTGTCCATTCACCGCAATAAAATCACGCAAAGTGCTGCCTCCTTGCACAATTGCCTCAGCGAGGATGGTGCGGATGGCCTCGGCCAGCTTGTCATAGCGGCTACGACTGATCCGCCCGGCCTGTGTCTTTGGATTGATTCCGGCCCGAAACAAGCTCTCACACGCGTAAATATTGCCCACGCCGACCACGATGTCGCCGGCCAGCAGCACTTGCTTGACCGGGGCTGAACGCTTGCGCGTTGCCCGGTGCAGCAGGGCGCCGGAAAACCCGTCTTCGAGCGGTTCCACGCCCAGGCCACGCAGCAAGACGTGCTGATCGAGGTCGCCGTCGTTATTGTCATGCCATAAAATCGCCCCGAAGCGGCGCGGATCGTTCAGTCGCAACACCTGGCGCGCCGCGCCCTGACCCACCACCAGATCGAAATGGTCGTGTTTTTTCGCTTCGGTGCCGAAGGGCAGTACCCGCAAGTGCCCGGACATGCCCAGGTGCACAATCATGGTGCCGTGCTCGAAGCCGATCAGCAGGTATTTACCGCGCCGCGAAGTCTGGCCGATGCGGCGTCCCGCCAGCAGCGCCTCGAGTCCGGGCGGGAAGGGCCAGCGCAGGTCGGCGCGGCGCATGACCACGCTGTCGACGCGCTGGCCTTCGATATGCGGGGCGACCCCGCGCCGGGTGACTTCAACTTCTGGCAGTTCAGGCATGGAGATAAAACGATTTGGTGTAAATTGCTGCTTCAGGCGCGCGCGCTCCCGAAGGCTTGGGCGTAGAATCGGAACAACTTGCTGTCATTCTGGAATTGCCGTGAAAAACGCATTCGTTATTGTAACTCTCTCGGGCCTGTTATCGGCCTGCGCCGTAGCGCCGCCCCCCGCCCCGGCGCCGCTGGTGCAGGCGGAAACCGTGGCGGATGCGGCGGGACCGGAACTGGCGGCCGAGCAAGCAGCCAGGCAGGCGGCGGACGAACTGGCCAGCTTGCCCAAAAACGAACTCACCCGTGAGCTGCTTTACAGCCTGATGCAGGCTGAACTTGAATTTCGCAGCGGCGCCTGGCAGGGCCCGTATGACACCTTGATGCGCCTGGCCACCCAGACCCGCGATCCGCGTCTGGCCCGGCGCGCCGCCGAAATGGCGCGCACAGCACGCCAGGAGAGCCAGACCTTTGCCGCGGTGCGCCTGTGGCGCCAGCTGGCGCCCGCCTCCGACGAGGCGGCCGGCTTCTACCTGGCACTGGTGCTGCAGAGCGGCGACCCGGCCGAGGCCGAGGCCTTGATCCGCGAGCGCCTGGCCCGTCCCGACCCGGCCGCGCGCGTGCTCGCCATGTACGAATCGAGCCAGTACCTGGCGCGCATGGGCGACAAGGCAGCTGCCGCGGCCATGCTCGAGCGCCTGCTCACCCCTTACCAGTCCAGCTGGGAAGCGCGCGTGCTGCTGGCGCAAAATGCACTGGCGCGCAACGACGCTGCCGGCGCGCTGGTCCATGCCCAGGCCGCGCTGGCCATCAAGCCCGATTCCGAGCTGGCGGCGCTGGTGCTGGCCCAGGTCGCGCCCGACCCGGACGCGGTGGCCGCCCTGTTTACCCGGTTTCTGGCGAGCTATCCGCAAGCGGGCGAGGTGCGCGCCGCCTACGGCCGCCTGCTGGTGTCGCGCAAGCAGTACGCCGAGGGCCGCAAGGAATTTGCCACCTTGCTGGCGCAAAAGCCCGACAACCCGGGCGCGCTGTATGCGCTCGGTTACGTCTCGACCCAGTTGAACGATGCCACTGGCGCCGAACAGTATTTCACCCGCTTTATCGAGGCGTTTGAAAAAAATCCCACGGACGAGCGCGAGCCGGGCCGGGTGCTGCTGATCCTGGCGCAGCTGGCCGAGGCGCGCCAGGACTTGCCCGCCGCCCGCCAATGGCTGGAAAAGATCACTGACAGCCAGTCCGACGCCTGGTTCAGCGCCCAGCTCAAGCTGGCGCAGCTGACCGCGCGCGAGGGCAATGTGGTGGGCGCGCGTGCCATGCTGGCCGTGGTCAAGGCGAGCGAACCGGCCCAGCAGGCCCAGCTGATACAGGCCGAGGCCGGCATCTTGCGCGATGCGGGCCAGGCGGGGGCAGCCTATGCAATGCTGGCCGAGGGCATCGTTGCCCATCCTCTCAACCCGGACCTGCATTACGATTTCGCACTGATGGCTGAAAAAATGGGCCAGCTGGACCGGATGGAGGCGAGTTTGCGCACCGTCATCGAGCAGGCCCCCGACAACCACCATGCCTACAATGCGCTCGGCTATTCGCTGGCCGACCGCAACGAGCGTCTGCCCGAGGCGCTGGCGCTGATCGCCAAGGCACTGCAGATGGCGCCGGGCGATCCCTTCATCATGGATAGCATGGGCTGGGTCTACTACCGCATGGGCAAACTGAACGAAGCCGAAGCGCACCTGCGCCGCGCCTATGCGCTGCGCAGCGACGTCGACATCGCGGTGCACCTGGGCGAAGTGCTGTGGCAAAAAGGCCAGAAGGCCGATGCCCAGAAACTGCTGCGCGAGGCGCGCGCGCGCGACCCCCGCAACGATACGCTGCGCAGCACCCTCGCGCGCCTGCAGCTGAGTCTGTGATGGGTGATAATGCGGCATGAACAACCGCAGGAACACCCATGATCAACAAGAATAACGCCTTCATCCTTGCCTTGTGCGCCACTTTGCTGGGCGGCTGCGCCAGCACCGGCACGCCGCTCTCGACCACCGGCGTGGCCGCCTACAGCGACACTATCGAACTGAGCGGACGGCTCACCATCAATTTTGAAAAAGACGGCAAGCCCGACACCCTGACCGGCAAATTCAGCTGGTCGCAAAGTCCGGCCGGGGTCGATGTGAACCTGGCCTCGCCGCTGGGCCAGACCATTGCCACCATCAATGTCAAACCGGGCGTGGCAACGCTGACCCAGTCCGGAAGCGCCCCACGCGTGGCGGCCGATATCGACAGCCTGACCGCGCAGACGCTGGGCTGGTCGCTGCCGGTGTCGGGCCTGCGCGACTGGCTGCAAGGCTACGCCACGGCCGCCGACGGCACCCGCTTTGCAGCTTCGCCGGCCAGCAACAGCGTCACCACGCCCGACGGCTGGCGCCTGACTTTCGTGAGCTGGCACGAAGCGCAGGGCGGCGCGGCGCGTCCGGCGCCCAGGCGCATCGACGCCCAGCGCAGCGCCAGCGCAGGCGCGGGCGAACTTACTATCCGCATCGTCGTCGACCCCAAGGCCTGAGCATGGCGTCAAGCTCGCTGCACGGCTGCCCGGCGCCGGCCAAGCTCAATTTGTTCCTGCACGTGGTCGGACGCCGCGCCGACGGCTACCACCAGCTGCAAACTGTGTTCCAGATGCTCGACTACGGCGACTTGCTGCATTTCGACCTGCGCGCCGATCACGCGATCCGGCGCACCAGCGACGTGCCCGGCGTGCCCGAGCAGCACGACCTGATAGTGCGCGCGCTGGCGCTGCTGCAGGCTGAACACTTGCGCCGCCACGGCCGACTGCCCCCCGGTATCGAGGTGGCCATCGACAAGCGCCTGCCCCTGGGAGGCGGACTGGGCGGCGGTTCCTCGGACGCCGCCACCGCGCTGATGGCGGGCAATCACCTGTGGCAGAGCGGCCTGACGCGCGCAGACCTGATGGCACTGGCATTGCCGCTCGGCGCCGACATTCCGTTTTTTATTTTTGGCCAGACCGCGTTCGCTGAAGGCGTGGGCGAGGCCTTGCAGGCAGTGGCCGTGCCCGATTGCTGGTACGTGGTGATCGAACCTGGCGTCGCGGTGCCCACGGCGGCAATATTTTGCTCCGAGCATTTGACAAGGAACACGAAACCCGTCAGAATAGCGGACTTTTCCAGACACCTCACAAGTCGAACAGACTTGAGCGGATTCGGAAAGAACGATTTGCAAGCAGTAGCGGCCAGTCTGTTCGCGCCGGTAGCCGAGGCGCTTGAATGGCTGGGCAAGTACGGCGATGCGCGGATGAGCGGCTCCGGAGCGTGCGTGTTTTGCGCGTTTTCCAGTGAAGCCCAGGCCGATGCGGTACTGGCCGATATGCGCCCTGTCTGGCGAGCCTGGAAAGCGAAATCGCTGCCCCGGCATCCGCTGCAAAGCGTGTTGCAGGTTGATGGAGTTATAGAATAAAATTTGGCCTGGCGTTGGGTTTGACGATAAAATCGTGAAATGTGACGACAAGCAGTCAGTTGCGTAGGGGAATCGCCAAGCTGGTTAAGGCACTGGATTTTGATTCCAGCATACCAAGGTTCGAATCCTTGTTCCCCTGCCATTCGTTTTACTGCCTGTCGATGCGAAGTCCGCGTCCAGCCGGTGAATCCGATGGACCCGCTCTCGCGGGTCATCTTTAGCATAGCGTCAGTCAGCATGATTCGACTGGCGTCTTTCAAGAATCAACGCTTCTCTCTTGGGACTCCCATGGCTTACGAAAACCTGATGGTTTTTACCGGCAACGCTAACCCCGCGCTGGCAGAAGGAGTCGCAAAAAACCTCGGCATCCCGCTCGGCAAGGCAGTCGTGTCCAAGTTCTCGGACGGCGAAGTGATGGTCGAAATCAATGAGAATGTGCGCGGCAAAGACGTGTTCGTTCTACAATCGACCTGCGCCCCAACCAACGACAGCCTGATGGAAATCATCCTGATGGTCGATGCCTTGAAGCGCGCCTCGGCCGGCCGCATCACCGCCGCCATCCCATATTTCGGTTACGCCCGCCAGGACCGCCGCCCGCGTTCGGCGCGCGTGGCCATCTCGGCCAAGGTTGTGGCCAATATGCTGGAAAAGGCCGGTGTCGAGCGCGTCCTGATCATGGACCTGCACGCCGACCAGATCCAGGGCTTCTTCGATATCCCGGTTGACAACATCTACGCCTCGCCGATTCTGCTGGGCGACCTGCAAAAGCGCAATTACGACGACCTGCTGGTGGTCTCGCCCGACGTGGGCGGCGTGGTGCGCGCACGTGCGCTGGCCAAGCGCCTCGGTTGCGACCTGGCCATCATCGACAAGCGCCGCCCCAAGGCGAACGTGTCGGAAGTGATGAACATCATCGGTGAAGTCGAAGGCCGTAACTGCGTGATCATGGACGACATGGTCGACACCGCCGGCACCCTGACCAAGGCGGCCGAAGTGCTCAAGGAGCGCGGCGCCAAGAAAGTAGTGGCTTACTGTACCCACCCGGTCTTGTCGGGCCCGGCGATCGACCGCATTGCGGCCTCGCCCCTCGACGAGCTGGTGGTCACCGACACGATTCCCCTGTCCGCCGCCGCGGCCAGCTGCAGCAAGATTCGCCAGCTGACCTGCGCACCGCTGCTGGCCGAAACGTTCAAACGGATCAGCAAGGGCGACTCGGTCATGTCGCTGTTTATCGACTGATTCAGTAGCACCGATGTCACCACGTCGTCATTGCGCAAGCAGTGGCGACGTTTAGTTTTTTCCCGGATGCGTTTGCATCCGGATTACGGGAGCCGCCTGGTCGCGGGGGTTCTCACAACGCAGGGCAGTGTTGCCCCGCATTTTTTGGAGTTTCAAATGAAAGTTATCGCATTTAACCGCAATCTGCAGGGGTCCGGAGCGAGCCGCCGCCTGCGCGGTGCTGGCCAAACCCCAGGCATCATCTACGGCGGCGCTGAAGCCCCGGCCCTGATCCAGCTCGACGGCAACGCCCTGTGGCACGCCCTGAAAAAGGAAGCGTTCCACGGTTCCGTGCTCGAGATGGAAATCGACGGCAAGACCCAGCCTGTGCTGCTGCGCGACTTCCAGATGCACGCATACAAGCAACTGGTCCTGCACGCTGACTTCCAGCGCGTCGATGCCACTTCGCGCATCCACAAGAAGATCGCCCTGCACTTCGTCAATGCCGAGGTGTCGCCAGCGGTCAAGCTGCATGGCGCCACCGTGTCGCACGTGATGGAATCGCTGGACGTATCGTGCCTGGCCACCGATCTGCCTGAGTTCATCTCGGTTGACCTGTCGACCATCGACGTTGGTCACTCGATCCACGTGAACGACCTGAAGCTGCCAAACGGCGTGACCGCAATCACCCACGGTAAAAACTTCACCATTGCTACCGCCGCTGTTCCAGCTGGCGCTGTTGCTGCTGAAGCTACCGCCGCCGCTGCTGCTGCTCCTGCTCCAAAAAAGGGCAAGAAGTAATCTTCGCGTCCGCGGCAACGCGGATTCGATGCGAAACCCGCATGGCGCACAGCCTGCGGGTTTTTTAACGTCTGTTATCCTTGCCACTTCATTTTCCTGACCAATCACCATGCCAATTCGCCTGATCGTGGGCCTGGGTAATCCCGGCCCCGAATACGAACTGACCCGCCACAACGCCGGCTTCTGGCTGGTCGACAATCTGGCCAACAGCCTGCCGGCCTGCCGCCTGCAGCGCGAATCGCGCTTCAACGCGCTCGTCGCCAGGTCCTCCATCAAGGGCCAGGAAGTGTGGCTGCTCGAACCCCAGACTTTCATGAACCGCTCGGGCCAGTCGGTCGGCGCGCTGGCGCGGTTCTTCAAGATCAATCCGGACGAGGTGCTGGTGGTGCATGATGAACTCGATCTGGCGCCGGGCGTGGTCAAGATGAAGAAGGGCGGCTCTTCAGGCGGACACAATGGCCTCAAGGACATCACCGCAGCGCTCGGGACCCAGGACTACTGGCGCCTGCGTATCGGCATCGGCCACCCGCGCGTGCTCGGCTCCCAGCAGCCGGTGGCGGACTACGTGCTGCACCGGCCGCGCAAGGAGGAACAGCTGCTGATCGATGAGTCGATCGACAAGAGTCTGCGGGTGCTGCCGCTGGCTGTCGAGGGCAAATTCGACATCGCCACCATGCAGCTCCATACCGTCTAGCCTGAACCGGCGACGATAATCTGGCTTTTCAGATCGCGCAGCATGCGCTCGAGCAGCGGGCGCATGCGCTGGTAGTGCGCCGGCGTGCACACCATGCCATCGTGGCGAAAGCGCAGCTGGCGCCGAACTGTCACGCTGTTGGCGCGCCGCAGGTAGCGCGCCTGGTAGCTGAAATTGGCGTCGCGCAGCGATAGCCCGCGCGGCAACGCGATGATCTTGACGTCTTTTGGAAAAGTGAAGCCGATTTCATCCTCGCTGTCGATGGCGGGACACATGAATTCGTGCTTGCGCTGCTTTTCCTGCGCCAGGGCGAGCACAGTCGCGCCCAGCCCGCCCCAGAAATCGAAGCTGGTCGGCACGCCAGTGGGGCCGGGCAGATTGGCAAAATTGTCGCTCACCCCCGCCATGCGCATGCTGTATTCGTCGCCATCGCTGTCAAGTTTGCCCGGATCGAAGCTGCCGTCGCCCTGTTGCCCCAGCCCTTGCAGCAGCTGGCGCACAAACAGCGCGCGGTCGGCCGGCTTGGTGTCGCGCACCGCCTGGCGATAGGGCTCGGCCATGGCGCCTTGGGTCACCTTGGCGATCCTGAACTTGCTGCGTCCGTCGCGCTCGATCTCGAAGCGGCCGTAGGTGCGGCTGCGCTCCGGCTGCGTGGCCGGCGTGCGCGCCAGCTGGCCGCTGCGCGCGTGCAGCACCGGTTTGCCCATCACCGATGCCGGCAGGTAGCCCGCTGCTATCGATTCGGCGGTGGAATCGAGGTACAGCTCGAGCGCCGGCACATAGGTGATTACGTGATTGAAAATGCCCAGCGTGGGCACGCGCGGCAGGCGATAGGCGTTGCCGCTGTTGACCAGCACCGCGCTGCTGTCGATGCCGGACGCCTGCAGCAAGGCTTCGAGCAGGGCGGCGTGGTCCTTGCAGTCGCCGTAGCGGTTCTCGAGTACCGTGGCGGCGGCGTGCGGCACCACCCCGCCCGGGCCGATGTACACCGCCACGTAGCGGATATTGCGGCGCACCCAGTCTGACAGGGCCAGCGCGCGGGCGCGGTCGTCGGCCAGGCCCGAAGTGATGTCGGTGGCCAGTTCGGTGATGGCGGCGCTGGGCACGGCGCGCGCCTGCGCCGGTCCATGGTAGGCGCGCGCGAAGGCGGAATAGTCGGCAAAGGTGCTCACCGCCAGGCGCTTGCCGTAATCGAGGTAGCTGACCGACTCGGACTCGACCCGGTCGTTGGGGCCGTTCACGTACTGCCAGCGG
This sequence comes from Pseudomonadota bacterium, assembly GCA_040385745.1. Taxonomy (GTDB): domain Bacteria; phylum Pseudomonadota; class Gammaproteobacteria; order Burkholderiales; family Burkholderiaceae_D; genus Telluria_A. The sequence goes on along the minus strand of JAZKGU010000041.1, from coordinate 35,959 downwards.
TAGACCTGGCGTCCGGGGCTGCTGGCGGCCGGCAGCGCCACGAAGCCCACCGCGTCGGCGTGCAGCGGCATGGAGGCCGGCATGTCGTAGATCAGCTCGAACTGGCGGTTGAGCACGAACATCGACGAGGACAGGTCTTCGAAATGGCCGGGAAAGAGCGCGCTGTGGCGCTTGAGGACATAGTGCACCACCAGCTGGTCGCCCACGGCCACGTCGGGGAACACGATCACTTTCATGCGCGTGTCCTGGAACATGGGCGCTTCGCTGGAAGCGGCTTCCTGCTGGTCCTTGATCTGGTCGGCCCCCACGGCGATGCGGCGCCCATCGCGCTTGCGGGTATAGGCGCTGATGGCGCTGACTTCGTCGAGCGTGCGGTTGTAGCTGATGTAGTACTGGCTGTGCGCCTGCACCGCGCGCTGCTGGGCGATGGACTTGACGTTATCGACCGTCATTTGATAGCTGCCATCGGGGTTGACCACGAAATGCTGGACATAGCGTTCGATGACGAGCGAGGGGTCGGTATCGTCAGCCCGCGCCGCGCCGGCGAGCAGCAGGCAGCACAGGGCCGCGACAAGGCGAACGGGCATGGAGGCTCCGGTGGGTGAGGCGAGCATCCATGGTACGCAGAGCCAGCTGCGCCCCGTTTGACTGCGCGCAAGCGTGGCGGCGTCGCGCTGCGCACTACAGCGCGCGCGCCTGGCCCAGATCGGGCTTGTCGGCCCAGCGCGCCAGCGCCTCGGCCATGCGCTCGCTCTCGCCCAGCGCTTGCAACCAGTCGCGAATGCGGCCCTGGTGGTGCTGGCCATAGCGCTTGAAGTCGGAGCGGTCGGGCAGTTTGCCGTTCGGCAGGCGCGCCACGAAAGCGGGGGAGGGCGATACCAGGATCAGGTTGTCGAGCATGGCCCCGCGCGCACGCCGCCACGGCATGCTCTTGTCGAGCCATCCCGGCACCAGGAAATCGCTAAAGTGGGGATACAGCACCAGGCCCGGATCGCGCTGGTAGGGCAGGTGCAGGTGATAGTCGATCAGGCCACCGTCCCAGTAGGCGCCGGGCGGGGCGCCGGCGATGTCCCTGACAGCTTCAAGCACCAGCGGAATCGAGCCCGATGCCAGCAGCGCGGCGCGCAAATTGTGCTGGTCCAGGCCGACGAAGTGAGAGGCAAACTGGTCGAAGCCATCGCGCAGCCAGGCGTGACTGTCGCGCGCATCGTGAAACACCACCCGCTCCATCGAACCGGCAAGGCGTGCGCGCGACAGGGTATTGCTGGCAGCAGCCTGCATGAAGCCCATGATCTCGCGCCGGCGGCTGCCGTTGGCCCGGCCCAGCGCGCCGATACCGCGCATGGTGATGACCGCCAGGCGGTAGTGGGGATTGGCCAGCAGTTCGGCGTCGCGCCCGTCGCACACTGCATCGAGCAGGCCGGCGCACACGCGCGAGACATAGGCGGCATCGACCTTCTCGGGATAGGTCTGGTGGATGTAGTGGTGGGCCAGGCGCTGGTGGGCCGCGATGGGATCGTCAAAGGTGGCTGCGGCCATGCGCCACGAGCCGATCGAGGCGCCAATCAGTTTGCGCTCGCGCGGGGCGGTCGGTAGCCACGCGCCGAACAGCCAGTTGTCGATACCGTGCAGGATCAGGCCCTTGGGCCCGCCGGCGGCAGCCGGAATGATGGCGATGTCGGCTGCCTGCAGCCCGTCGCTGGCGATGCGCTGTCTGGCCCGCGCGCCCAGCCGAATGGTAATTGGGGAATCCATAAATGGCAGAATCATACTGGAAGAACGGGTGTCGGGCTGGCGGCCGATAAATCGGCCTGCAACAGCGTCACGCGGTACAATATGGGGTTACGGCTTGCGTGTTCAGCACGGCGCCCATCGTCAATCGAATTAGAAAGTCTTTCCATGAGTCTCCAATGCGGCATCGTTGGCCTGCCCAACGTCGGCAAGTCCACCCTTTTCAACGCGCTGACCAAGGCGGGCATCCCGGCTGAAAACTATCCGTTCTGCACCATCGAGCCAAATGTGGGCGTGGTGGAAGTACCGGATCCGCGCATGCAGGCGCTGGCCGACATCGTCAAGCCCGAGCGCATGGTCAATGCCATCGTCGAGTTCGTCGACATCGCCGGCCTGGTGGCAGGCGCGTCCAAGGGCGAAGGACTGGGCAACCAGTTCCTCTCGCACATCCGCGAGACCGACGCCATCGTCAACGTGGTGCGCTGCTTTGAAGACGACAATGTGATCCACGTGGCCGGCAAGATCAGCCCGCTGGACGATATCGAAGTCATCCAGACCGAGCTGGCACTGGCCGACATGGGCACCGTGGAAAAGGCGATTCATCGCGAAAACAAAAAGGCCCGTTCAGGCGACAAGGACGCTGCCAAGCTGGTCGCCTTGCTCGAGCGCATGATGCCTTTTCTGAACGACGCCAAGCCGGTGCGCGCCATGGGCCTGGACGCCGATGAAATGCTGATCATCAAGCCGCTGTGCCTGATCACGGCCAAGCCGGCCATGTATGTGGCCAATGTGTCGGACACGGGCTTCACCAACAACCCGCTGCTGGACCAGCTGACCGCATACGCCAAGGGGCAGAACGCGCCCATCGTGGCCATCTGCGCCTCCATCGAGTCCGAAATCGCCGATCTGGACGATGCCGACAAGGGCGCTTTCCTGGCCGACATGGGTATGGAAGAGCCGGGCCTGGACCGCCTGATCCGTGCCGCCTACAAGCTGCTCGGCCTGCAGACCTACTTCACGGCAGGTGTGAAGGAAGTGCGTGCCTGGACCATCCACGTGGGCGATACCGCACCGCAGGCGGCCGGCGTCATCCACACCGACTTCGAGCGCGGCTTCATTCGCGCCCAGACCATCGCCTATGACGACTACATTGCGTACAAAGGGGAAGGCGGCGCCAAGGAAGCAGGCAAGATGCGCGCCGAAGGAAAAGAATATGTAGTCAAGGATGGCGACGTGCTCAATTTCCTGTTTAACGTGTAACAATACCTGCTTGGCAGGCAAGACAAAGGGCGCTGCGGCGCCCTTTTTTCATGGAGAAGTGGAATGGCAAAAGTAAGCAAGCTGGCGTTGGCGATGGGACTGGCAGCAGTAGCCCAGGTGGCCGCGGCGCAGGGTGGCATCAAGGCGATTACGGAGTTCACATGCTCGAGCTGCAAGGAGTGGAATCAGCCGCAAAAGCCTTTCAAGATATACGGCAATACTTATTATGTCGGCACCAAGGAATTGTCGGCGCTGCTGGTGACCAGCCCCAAAGGTCACATCCTGCTCGACGGCGCCTTGCCGCAGTCAGCCCCGCTCATAGAAGCGAACATCAAGACGCTCGGCTTTCGCATGCGTGACGTCAAGCTGATCGTCAATTCGCACGAACACTTCGATCATGCCGGCGGCATCGCCGCCCTGCAGCGCGCCAGCGGCGCCAAAGTGGCGGCCAGCCCGGTGGGGGCGCGCGTGTTGCGCGACGGCGCCATCGGCAAGGACGATCCGCAGTGGGAAGCAGGCCAGGACCCGCGCGTGGAGAGCGTGGCGGTGGTGTCGGAAGTAAAGGATGGCGAAGTGCTCAAGGTCGGCCCCCTGGCCTTGACGGCCCACCTGACCCCGGCCCATTCGCCCGGCGGCACTACCTGGAGCTGGCAGTCCTGCGAAAAGGGGCGCTGCCTCGATGTGGTCTATGCCGACAGCCTGACCGCGGTATCGGCCGATGGCTACCGTTTCACAGGTGCAGCAGGCAGCCCGGACCTGACACCGGCCTTCATGGCCGTGATCGACAAGGTAGCTGCGCTCAAGTGCGATATCGTGGTGTCGACCCATCCGGGCTTCACCGACACCATGCAAAAATTTGCCGCCATGACCCCGGCCAGCAATCCGTTCATCGATGCCAATAGCTGCAAGAACTATGCAGCCGCCTCCAGGGTGCGCCTGGAAAAACGCATCGCCACCGAACGCGCCAGCGCGCCGAAATAAGCCCTCCTCGGGCCGCAGGCTCGCCCTTGGCGCACTTGCGGCATACTACCGACACGCTCAATGACAAACTGACCAGCATGGCAATCCTGTCCGAATTGATTCTTTACCCCATCAAATCCTGCGCCGGCATTTCGGTCAAAGAGGCTACGCTCACCACAGCCGGCCTGTCAGTCGATGCGGTCTATGATCGTGAATGGATGGTGATCGACGAACACGGACAGTTTCTGACCCAGCGCGAATTTCCGCGCATGGCCTTGATCTCGCCGCGCATCAGGAGCGACACGCTGGAGTTGCGCGCGCCGGGCATGCTGCGCCTGGAAATTCCGCTCGGCCTGCCCGATCCGGAGAACGAACAAACCTGCCAGGTGACGATCTGGGACGACAGCGTGCTGGCCTACGAATCGGACGCCACCACCAACGCCTGGTTTTCGGCCGCGGTGGGCACGCCATGCCGGCTGGTGCGCTTCCATGCCAGCGCCAGCCGCCTCGCCAGCGCCAAGTGGACCGGCGATATCGCGGCGCCAACCCTGTTCTCGGACGGCTACCCGGTGCTGCTGATCGGTACTGCATCGCTGGCCGACCTCAATGCCAGACTGGTCGAGGCCGGGCGCGAGGCCATCCCGATGAACCGCTTCCGGCCCAATGTGGTCGTGGAAGGCATCGGCCCCTACGAAGAAGACTTCGGCGAGCATTTCGGCTTCGGCGCCGCGCGTCTGAAACCGGTCAAGCCCTGCGGGCGCTGCCCGATGCCCTCCATCGACCAGGCCAGCGGCGCGTTTGGCCCCGACCCGCTCGATATCCTCGGCACGTACCGCAGCCGCGCCCTGATGGACGACGCCATCTGTTTCGGCATGAACTGCATTGTGACCGCCGGTGACGGCGAACGCCTCTACGTCGGCCAGCCCGTGACTTTTTCCATTGCATTTTGAGCAATGGATAGTGCGCTTGCGCGCGCAAGCCTGGCCTGCTCCAAACCGTTACTATTTTGCTGTCGTTTTACTGTTTATTTACTAGTAAGATAGCGTTCTGTTGTGATAAGACTCAACGATTAACGGATTTGAACGGGAAGACACGGTATGCAAGACGCGGTAGCTTCGGACCACGACCTGACTGAGGAAAATGCGTCGCTGCGCGCGCAGATGGCCTACATGATGGAGCAGGCTGAACGCAATCACGACATCATGTGCCGCCACCAGGCCTTCGATCTCGAGATCGTCGGCGCCGACAGCTTCCCAAATCTGATCAGCACGATTTTCCGCAGCCTGCCGGTGGTGTCGGAACTCGATATCGTGACCTTGAGCCTGGTGGACCAGGACGGCGCCATCCAGGCCGTGATGCACAAGCTGGGCGTCGATTTCAATGAATTCCCGCACTTGGTCTTCGTTTCCTCGCAGGCCGCGCTGGGCTTCGTGCCGTCGCGCAGCGAGACGCTGACCGGGCCGCCCAAGCCGATGCTGGGCCCGTATATTCCAGCCACGCACCAGCCGATGTTTCCGCTGCCGCCGGCAGGTCTCCAAAGCATCGCCCTGGTGCCGCTGCTGCGCAACAAGCGCCTGATCGGCAGCCTGAATCTGGGCAGCCTGGACCCGGGCAAATTCACGCCGGCCATGGGCACCGATTTTGTCGAGCACATGGCGTCGATCATCGCGATCTGCCTGGAAAACGTGATCAGCAACGAGATGCTCAAGTATATCGGCCTGACCGATTCCCTGACCGGCGTCTATAACAGGCGCTACATCGATCGGCGCCTGCTCGAAGAAATCGCGCGCGCGCGGCGCCAGGCCTACGGCATGTCGGTGATGTATATCGATATCGACCACTTCAAGCTGGTCAACGACACTATCGGCCATCAGGGCGGCGACGAAGTGCTGCGCGAAGTGGCCGCGCGCATCAAGGCCGAGCTGCGCCTGTCCGACGCCCTGGGACGATTTGGCGGCGAAGAATTCGTGGTGCTGCTGATCGACGCTGACCTGGCCAACGCCACCATGGTGGCCGAGCGCATCCGCGCCGGCATCGCCAACGTCCCGTTCGAAATTTCGACCGGGGTGGCGCTGCTGGTCACGGCCTCGATCGGGGTGGCGACCCTGCGCGACTTCGCGCGCGAACATACCATCGAAGCGGTGGCCACGGCGCTGGTGGCGCATGCCGACCAGGGCCTGTACAAGGCCAAGCAGGGCGGGCGCAACCGGGTGGTGCCGTTCGACCTGGCGCTCGAGGCCGAATAACTACTGCAGCAGGCGGCCTTCGGCGCGGTCGACCGCGTCGGCCGAACCGCGCAGCACCACCACGTCGCCACTGTGCAGCACCGTCTTGGGCGTGACTTCCAGGCGCTCCTTGCCACGCCGCAGAATCGTCACCTCGGCGCCCACTTCGTGCAGTTCCAGCTCTTCGAGGCGCTTGCCGACCCCGCCCGCGTCTTCACGCAGCGTGACCGAATGCAGGCGCACGTACATGTGCTCCGGATCGTCGGACGCATCGTCGGCGCCGTGGAAGTAGCCGCGCAGCGCCGAGTAGCGCTCGTCGCGCGTGCTCTGCACCCGGTGCACCACCCGCCGCAGTGGCACCCCCATCATCACCAGCGCGTGCGAGGCCAGCATCAGGCTGCCCTCGAGCGCCTCGGGCACCACTTCGGCGGCCCCGGCTTTTTTCAGGATGTCGAGATCGGTGTCGTCGTGGCTGCGCACTATCACCGGCAGCGCCGGCGCCAGCTCATGCACCAGGTGCAGCACCTTGAGCGCGGACGGCGTATTGGCGTAGGTGATCACCAGCGCACTGGCGCGGTAGACACCGGCCGCGATCAGACTCTCCTTGCGCGCCGCGTCGCCGTAGGACACATGGGCGCCGGCCGCCTGGGCTTCCTGCACCCGCTCGGGATCGAGGTCGAGCGCCTGGTAGGCCACCTTTTCCTCGGACAGCAGGGTGGCCAGGCTCTGGCCGCTGCGCCCGAAGCCGGCGATGATGACGTGCTTCTGGGTGGACATGGTGCGGCTGGCGATCTGGGTGAGCTGCAGCGACTGCATCATCCATTCATTGGCCGAGAATTTCATGACGATCTTGTCGGACTTCTCGATCAGGAACGGCGCCACCAGCATCGACAGCACCATCGAGGCCAGCACCAGCTGGATCACGAAGTCGTCGATCAGCTTGGCGCCCGAGGTCAGGTTGAGCAGCACGAAGCCGAATTCGCCGGCCTGCGCCAGCGCCAGACCGGTACGCATCGAGGTGCCGTCGGAGGCCCCGAACAGCTTGGCCAGCACCGCGATCAGGGCAAACTTCATCAGTACCGGCCCCACCAGCAAGGCCAGCACCAGCCACCACTGTTCCAGCACGATCTGCACGTTGAGCAGCATGCCCACGGTGATGAAAAACAGCCCGAGCAGCACGTCGCGAAAGGGTTTGATGTCTTCCTCGACCTGGTGCTTGTACTGGGTTTCGGAGATCAGCATGCCGGCCACGAAAGCGCCCAGCGCCATCGACAGGCCGGCGCGCTCGGTGATCCAGGCCGCGCCCAGGGTGATGAGCAGCAGGTTGAGCATGAACAGCTCCTGCGAGCGGCGCTTGACGACGATGGCGAACCACTTGCGCATGATCTTCTGGCCGATGAACAGCAGCAGTACCAGCACGATGACCGCCTTCAGGCTGGCCCAGGCCAGCGTTTCGGCCAGCTGCTCGGGCGGTTTGCCCAGCGACGGGATCAAGATCAGCAGGGGCACCACGGCCAGATCCTGGAACAGCAAAATGCCGATGATCTTGCGCCCGTGCGGGCTTTCCAGCTCCAGGCGCTCGGTGAGCATCTTGACCACGATGGCGGTGGACGACATGGCCAGTGCGCCACCCAGCGCGAACGAGGCCTGCCAGCTGATCGTGATGGCGGGCGGGAGCTGGTAGGCGATCAGGTAGCCGAACATCATGGTGGCCAGGATGGTCAGCACCACCTGCGCCATCCCCAGCCCGAACACGATGCGGCGCATGGCCATGAGCTGGGACAGGGAGAATTCAAGGCCGATCGAGAACATCAGGAACACCACGCCCAGCTCGCCCAGGAATTCGGTGGTGTGATTGTGGTCGGCCAGGCCCATGGCGTGCGGGCCGATCACGATGCCCACTGCAAGGTAGCCCAGCATGGGCGGCAAATGCAGCATGCGGAAGGCGACCACTCCGAGGACGGCGCTGCCTAACAAGAGGAGAGTGAGTTCTAGTCCTGAAAACATGCGTTCCCGTGCGGTAGGGGTAAATCGTGTTTTGTTGCGTCTGGCAAGTTTTTTGCTTTCGCAATTCGTTTATACTCTTGGCATGAGTGTAACCGATGAAAAAACAATGCAGAAAGCTTTTGACAAAAACATCACCGAGCGGGCCATGCAGATGGCGCGCGAAACCCTCGAAATCGAAACCGATGCCATGCGCGCGTTGCAGCAACGCCTGCTCAGCGACGATGCGGTAGGACGGGCAGTTGCCATGCTGCTCGAGTGCAGCGGGCGCGTGGTGGTGTCGGGCATCGGCAAGTCGGGCCATATCGGGCGCAAGATCGCCGCCACGCTCGCGTCCACCGGCACTCCGGCCATGTTCGTCCATCCGGCCGAGGCGGCCCACGGCGACCTGGGCATGGTGACCGCGCAGGACGCCTTTATCGCCATTTCCAATTCGGGCGAGACCTCCGAGCTGATGTCGATTCTGCCGATTATCAAGCGTATGGGTTCGCCCCTGATCGCCATGACCGGCAATCCGCATTCCAGCCTGGCCGGCCTGGCCGATGTCCACCTTGACGTGTCGGTGGCCAAGGAAGCCTGTCCGCTCAACCTGGCGCCGACTGCCAGCACCACCGTCACGCTGGCGCTGGGCGACGCCCTGGCGGTCGCGCTGCTCGATGCGCGCGGCTTCAAGGAAGACGATTTCGCCCGTTCCCATCCGGGCGGCGCCCTGGGCCGGCGCCTGCTGACCCATGTGCGCGATGTCATGCGCAGCGGCGATGCGGTGCCGCGGGTGCGCGCCGAGGTGCCGCTCACGGCCGCGCTGCTCGAGATTACCCAGAAGGGGATGGGCATGACGGCGGTGGTCGACGCCGACGGCCGCCCGGTCGGCGTGTTCACCGACGGCGACCTGCGCCGCTTGATCGAGCGGGTCCAGGATTTCACCAAGATCCTCATCAGCGACGTCATGCACCCGAGCCCGCGCCGGGTCAACCCTGAGCAGCTGGCGGTCGATGCGGTGGCCGTCATGGAAGAGTTCCGCATCAACCAGATGCTGGTGGTGGACGAGAACGACCGCCTGGTCGGCGCCCTGCATATCCATGACCTCACGCGCGCCAAGGTGATCTGATGATCCAGCTCGATCATATGCGCCGCGCGGCCCTGGTCAAGGTCATGATCTTCGACGTTGACGGGGTGCTCACCGACGGCAGCCTGACCTACGGGCCGGATGGCGAGGCCACCAAGACCTTCAATGTACTCGACGGGCTGGGCATCCAGCTGCTGCAAAAGAGCGGCGTGGCCACCGCCATTATCAGCGCGCGCTCCTCGCCCATCGTGGTGCGGCGCGCGGCTGACCTGGGCATCACCCACGTCCACCAGGGCATTCACGACAAGCGCATCGCGTTCGCCAGGCTGCTCGAGGCCACCGGTGTCACGCCCGAACAGTGCGGCTATATCGGCGACGATGTAATCGACTTGCCGCTGCTGCTGCAGGTGGGCTTTGCCGTCACCGTGCCCACCGGGCATCCGGAAGTGCAGCACCGCGCCCACTATGTGACCCGCGCCGGCGGCGGACGGGGCGCCGTGCGCGAAGTGTGCGACATGCTCATGCGCGCCCAGGGCAACTACGACACGGCGCTGGCGCCGTATTTCGCCTGAGGTCCGTCAATGCCGATGCATAAACGTACTGCGCACCGCGGCTGGCTGCTCCTGACGATTACAGTCGGTGCCATGATCGCGTTCGGCAGTTTCTGGCTGGTGGAGCTGATCAACCGCACCGACCCGCGCATCGATCCCGACGCCTTCAAAGGCGAGCCTGATTACATCGTCGAAAATTTTTCCGTGGTGCGCATGACGCCCGAGGGCAAGCCGCGCTACCTGCTTTCCGGGGCCAAGCTCACCCATCATCCGCACGACGACACCTCCGACGTCGTCAAGCCGCTCATGAAGAACGTGGCACCCGGCGCGCCGCCGGTCACCATCCGCGCCAATACCGCGCGGGTGCGCCATGTAGAAAACCAGGTTGACCTGATGGGCGCAGTGGACATCCTGCGCCCCGCCACGCCGGCGGCCCAGTTCCTCCACCTCGAGACCGAGGCGCTCACCGTATTTCCCGACGAAGACCGCATGGCGTCGGACCACAAAATCAGCGTCAAGCTTGGCACCGCATCGATCGTGGGCAACGGCGTGCGCGCCAACAATGCCACCCGCCTGCTCCAGTTTGGCGGCCGCGGCCAGATCGTCTACCCACCCAATCGAGCGCGCTAGGCGCCAATCAGTATAGGTATAGAACATGAAAAAAATCCTCACAGTCACCCTGGCCCTGCTTGGAATGTCCGCTTTCAATGTGCAGGCCGAAAAAGCCGACGCCACCAAGCAGACCGTGATCAACTTCGACTCGGTCCAGCGCGACGAGATCAGCCTGACCACCGTCATCAGCGGCAACGTGGAGATCCGCAAGGGTACCTTGCTGCTCAAGTCCGACAAGGCGGTGATCAAGGAGAGCCCGGAAGGCGACATGTTCGTCACCTTGACCGCCGCCGGCGCCAAGCCGGCCACCTTTCGCCAGAAGCGCGACGGCGGCCCGGACCTGTGGGTGGAAGGCCAGGCCCAGCGCATCGAGTACGATGACCGCGTCAGCATGGTCAAGCTGTTCACCAATGCCCAGATCCGCCAGCTCGAAGGCGCGCGCACGACCGATGAACTGCAGGCCCAGTTCATTTCCTACGACAGCCTGCGCGAGCAGTTCGAGGGGCTCAACGATTCGTCCGGTGTCAGCAAGCCCGGCCAGGGCCGCAACACCATGATCATCGCGCCACGCAAGCCGCGCGCCGCGCCTGCGGCTACGCCGGCAACCCCAGCGCCAGGAACCAAATAATGGAAGCGAAGGCGTGCGGCAGCACGCTGATCGTGCGCGGTCTGCAGAAAAGCTATGGCAAGAAACTGGTGGTGCGCGACGTCTCGCTGCAGGTCGACTGCGGTGAAGTGGTCGGCCTGCTGGGCCCCAACGGCGCTGGCAAAACCACCTCGTTCTACATGATCGTGGGCCTGGTGCCTTCCGACGCCGGTTCGATCGACATCAGCGGAGTCGACATCTCGAGCCTGCCGATCCACCGCCGCGCCACGCTCGGTCTGTCCTACCTGCCGCAGGAAGCCTCGGTGTTCCGGCGCCTGACGGTGGAAGAGAACATCATGGCCGTGCTGGAGCTGCAGCGCATCGACGGCAAGGCCATGAGCAAGGCCCAGATCGCCGAGCGCCTGAACGAGCTGCTGGCCGACCTGCAGATTGAAAAGCTGCGCGAGAATCCGGCCATGTCGCTCTCGGGCGGCGAGCGGCGCCGGGTCGAGATTGCGCGCGCGCTGGCCACCAATCCGCGCTTTGTACTGCTCGACGAGCCGTTCGCCGGCGTCGATCCAATCGCCGTGATCGAGATCCAGCGCATCGTGCGCTTCCTCAAGGAGCGCGGCATCGGGGTTCTGATCACCGACCACAATGTGCGCGAAACGCTGGGCATCTGCGACCGCGCCTACATCATCAACCAGGGCGCGGTACTGGCCTCGGGCAGGCCGGACGACATCATCGCCAACGAGTCGGTGCGGCGCGTCTACCTGGGTGAACATTTCCGCATGTAGTCCATGAAACAGTCACTTCAACTACGGACCTCACAACACCTTGCGCTGACCCCCCAGCTGCAGCAGTCGATCCGACTGCTGCAATTGTCCACGCTCGAACTGCACCAGGAGCTCGAGCAGCTGCTGACCGACAATCCGCTGCTGGAGCGGCTCGACGATCCGCTCGATCACTCGGTGCGCCTGCTGGCCGATGGCGCCATCGGCAGCACTGCCACGCCCACTGAAGGCGCGCCCGAACCAGGTACACCCGAGGCGGCACCGGCGCCCGAGGGCGAGGCAGGCGAGGCGCCTGCCGACACCGCCAGCGCCGATTCGGGCGACAACAGCGACAGCGACTGGGGTGACCTGGGCCGCGCCAAGTCGCCTGACGATGAAGACTCGCGACCCCAGATCGAGGCCAGCGCCACCACCTTGCGCGAACACCTGATGGAGCAGGTGCGCTGCACCGGCCTGTCCGCGCGCGACCGGGCCCTGGTCGAACTGGCGGTCGATGCGCTCGACGACAATGGCTACCTGACCGAGACGCTCGAGGAGATCCACGCGCGCCTGCCGGAAGAACTCGAAATTGATCCGGACGAACTCAAGACCGCGCTGGCGCTGCTGCAAAGTTTTGATCCGTCCGGCGTGGGCGCGCGTTCGGCGGCCGAATGCCTGGCCCTGCAGATCCGGCGCATGCCGGGTGTGGCGCTGGTCACGCGGCGCATGGCCCTGACCATCGTCGAGAACCACCTCGGCTGGTTCGCCCAGCGTGAATTCACCAAGCTGAAAAAAGCCCTGCTGTGCGACGATGAAGACCTGCGCGAAGCCCAGACCGTAATTCGCCAGTGCAACCCCCACCCGGGCGCCGCCTTTGCCTCCGATGCCGCCGACTTCGTCGTGCCCGACGTGATAGTGCGCAAGTCGAGGACGGGCTGGACAGTTTCCCTGAATAATGATGTGATGCCGCGCCTGCGCGTCAATAGCATGTACGCGGCTCTGCTCAAGCAGGGCAAGGGCGAGGGCCAGATGGGGGCCCAGCTGCAGGAAGCCAAGTGGCTGATCAAGAATATGCGCCAGCGCTTCGACACCATCTTGCGCGTGGCCCAGGCCATCGTCGAGCGCCAGCGCAATTTCTTCTCCCATGGCGCGGTTGCGATGCGTCCCCTTGTGCTGCGCGAAATAGCTGATACACTAGGTTTACATGAGAGCACCATTTCTCGTGTAACAACTCAGAAGTACATGCTGACCCCCCACGGCATGTTTGAGTTGAAGTATTTTTTCGGTAGCCATGTCGCCACCGAAGCGGGGGGAGAAGCATCTTCCACGGCGATTCGTGCACTCATCGTGCAATTGACAGGAGCAGAAGACCCTAAAAATCCATTATCCGACAGTAAGATTGCGGACATGCTGGGGGAACAGGGTATGGTCATCGCTCGCCGCACTGTAGCCAAGTACCGCGAAGCGCTCAAAATCCCACCCGTTGCCCTACGAAAATGCCTGTGATCGGACGTACCTTGTACTGTTCCTCTGCGCGCCGCGCATGAACAGAAAGTGTCACCATCTTTAGGAGTGTGTATGAATCTCACAATTAGCGGACATCATCTCGAAGTGACCCCAGCCATCCGTGAATACGTACAAACCAAGCTCGAGCGCGTAAGACGCCATTTCGACCAAGTCATCGATATCGCTGTCATCCTCACCGTCGACAACCTCACTGAAAAAGAAAAACGCCAGAAAGCTGAAATTAACCTGCGCCTGTCAGGCAAGACCGTGTACGTGGAAAGCCTTTCGCACGATCTGTACGCCGCCATCGACACCCTGGTCGACAAGCTCGACCGCCAGGTCATGAAATACAAAAACAAGGTGCAGGACCATAATCACCAGGCCATCAAGCATCTGCCTGAAGAAGAGACGCCCGCCGAGGCATAAAGCCAGCGCGTTTCCAATCGACAAGGGCGCCTTCGGGGCGCCCTTTTTGCGTCTGGCGCACTGTAAAATGGGCCTCCCTGACTGATATCTTTGCGCCCATGAGCCAATTCGTCCACACCCGCGTTGCCAACGGCACCGGCATGATTACCCTTGACCGCCCCAAGGCGCTCAACTCGCTCTCGCTCGACATGGTGCGGGCCCTGACCACGGTGCTGCTGGCATGGCGCGACGATCCCGCCGTCGACGCCGTCGTGATCGGCAGCAGCAGCGAAAAAGCCCTGTGCGCCGGCGGCGATATCCGTTTTTTCTATGAGTGCGGCAAGGCCACGCCACTGGGGGGCAGCGCGCTGCTCGAGGATTTTTTCACCGAGGAATACGCGCTCAATCACCTGATCCATTTCTATCCCAAGCCCTACATTGCGCTGATGGATGGGGTGGTAATGGGCGGCGGCATGGGCATCGCCCAAAGCGGCCCGCAGTCCCGGCTGCGCGTGGTGACAGACAAGACCAAGATGGCGATGCCAGAGGTAAATATCGGCTTGTTCCCGGACGTCGGCGGCAGCTATTTCCTGTCGCGCGCCCCGGGACAACTGGGACAGTATCTGGCGCTGACCGGGCTCACCATCGGCGCCGCCGACGCGCTTTATGCACAGCTGGCCGACCTGTTCGTGCCGCAGGCGCAGATGGGCGCACTGGCCACGCTGATCGCGTCGACGCCGGGCAGCCTGCTGCGCGCGGCCATTGCGGACTTCGCCGCGCCATTTGCCGATGGCGCTGGCGCCAGCGTGCTGCATGGCGAGCGCCCCGCCATCGACCGCCACTTCAGCGCCGGCTCGGTCGGCGCCATCATGGACTCGCTGACCGCTGACAGCGGCGCGTTCGCGCAGCGCGCCCTGGCTGCCATGCGGCAGCGTTCACCGCTGATGATGTGCGTGACGCACGAGCTGCTCAGGCGCGGCGGCGGGCTCGATGTGGCCGATTGCCTGCGCATGGAGCGCACGCTGGTGCGCCACAATTTCGAACACGGCGAAGTGCTCGAAGGAGTGCGCGCGCTGGTGATCGACAAGGACAATGCGCCGCTGTGGAATCCGGCCAGTCTGCACGCGGTGAGCGAGGAAATGGTGCTGCGCTTCTTTGGCCAGGTATGGCCCGTGCACGCGCATCCGCTGCGCGACTTGTAGGCGCCGCGCTTACTGCTCGCGGTGGCGCAGCACCACCCGTTCGGTGGGGCTGAAATGGGCCGCCAGGCGCTCGGCCATGTAGACCGAACGGTGCTGGCCGCCGGTGCAGCCCAGCGCCACCGTGAGGTAGCTGCGGTTGTCGGTCTTGAACGACGGCAGCCACTTGGCAATGAACACGCGGATGTCGGCCAGCAGTTCGACTGCGCTCGGCTGGGCATCGAGAAAGGCGATCACGGGGCTGTCCATGCCGGTCAGGGGGCGCAGCGCCAGGTCGTAATAGGGGTTGGGCAGGGCGCGCACATCGAACACGAAATCGGCGTCGAGCGGTACCCCGAGCTTGAAGGCGAAGGATTCGAAAAACAGCGTCAGCGGCGCATGTTCAAGGTCGACCAGCTCCTTGATCCAGGCCCGTAATTTATTGGCCGACAGCTCGGACGTATCGATCACGTGGCCCAGCTGCTCGATGGCCGAGAGCCGTTCGCGCTCTTCCAGAATGCATTCGATCAGGGTGCGCCTGGCGGAAGGATTTTCATCCGGGCGCAACTGGTGCGACAGCGGATGGCTGCGCCGGGTTTCGGAAAAACGCGCTACCAGCGAATGCGTATTGGACGTCAGGAAAATGACTTTGACCTCGTGCCCTTCGTCGCGCAGCATGCGCACATTGGCCGGCAGTTCAACCAGCGACTGGGCGCTGCGCGCATCGACCGCCACGGCCAGTCGTTCGGTTTGTTCAAGCGCCAGCGCGGTCACAATGCTGGGCAGCAAAGCGGGCGGCAGATTGTCGACGCAATAGTAGCCGGCGTCTTCGAGAACGTTGAGGGCAACCGATTTGCCGGAACCGGAAATGCCAGTGATGAGTACGATGCGCATGCGCAGATGATACCGCAAGAGCATTGCTCTTGCCGATGGCGATGCTCAAGCCTTCTCGATTCAGTCGCCCGACATGGCCTGGCGCTGGCGCTCCATGAATTCCTGCAAGGTATCAATTCCGCGCAGCTGCAAGATGGTATTGCGCACGGCGGCCTCGAGCAGCACCGCGATGTTGCGGCCGGCCGCCACGGGAATCACGACCTTGCGAACTGGCAATCCCAACACATCTTCAGTCGGAAACAGGAAGGGCAGACGCTCGACTTCTTCTTCGAGCGCGCTGCGGCGCACCAGGTGCACGATGAGCTTGAGCCGCATCTTGCGGCGCACCGCGGTCTCGCCGAAGATTGCCTTGATGTCGAGCAGGCCCAGGCCGCGCACTTCGAGCAGATTTTGCAGCAGCGGCGGACAGCGTCCCTCGATCATATTGGGCGCAATGCGCGAGAACTCCACCGCGTCGTCGGCCACCAGGCCGTGGCTGCGCGAAATGAGTTCCAGGCCCAGCTCGCTCTTGCCCAGGCCCGAGTCGCCAGTGATGAGTACGCCCACCCCGAGCACGTCCATGAACACGCCATGCATGATGATGCGCTGGGCCAGCTTTTTGGACAGGTACACGCGCAGAAAGTCGATCACCTGCGCCGCCGGTAAGGGCGTGGAAAACAGGGGGATGTTCTGTTCGTCGCAGATGGCCAGGATGTCGGGCGGGGTATCGAGCCCCTGGGCGATGATCAGCGCGGGCGGCCCGCCGGCGATCAGTTCGATGATCACGTGGCTGCGCGAACCGGACTTGAGCCGGTGGTAATAGGTCAGTTCCTGGTGGCCGAACACCTGGATGCGGCCGGGGTGGATCAGGTTGAGGTGGCCGACCTGGTCGGCGGCCGAGGCCACGTCGCCGGAAATGAGGCGCTCGCCGCCGGGGAAGCCGGCGAACCAGCCTAGCTGCAGACTTTCGCGGTTGTCGTCATACAGACGCTGGATGGTCAGCGGGGTTTGCAGCATGAATGGTCGCAAGGTGAGGTGGGGGCGGCGCGCCGCCCGGCACCGGCAAGTTTAACCCAAGGCCTGCAGGCTCGGTTGCCAATTGACGATGCGCGCATGGACCGATTTCGGGTCGGGATCGGTGGCCAGCGCCGCCCGAAAGGCATCGTCGGAAAACATTTCGGCGATCTCGGACAGAATTTCAAGGTGTTGCTGGGTCACGTGATCGGGAATGAGCAGGAAGAACAGCAGATTGACTGGCTGCCCATCGGGCGATTCGAATGGGATCGGCTCGACCAGGCGCACAAAAGCGCCCAGCGGCGATTTGAGGCTCTTGCTGCCTTTGATGCGCCCGTGCGGGACCGCCACGCCATGGCCCAGGCCAGTCGAGCCAAGGCGCTCGCGTGCAAACAGATTGTCCGAGACGGTCGAACGGGCAATGCCGCAATTGTTCTCGAAAATGAGTCCAGCCTGCTCGAAGGCGCGCTTCTTGCTGGACACTTCAAGATCGAGTAACACGTTCTCGAGCGATAAAATTTTGCTGAGGTTGGTCATAACAATTTCACTTGGTGCATGGCACAGGGGTGCTTGCGAGCCAGAATTATAGGCCTGTTTTCTGGCCGTGGCACCGTAATTCGTCGTGCTGGTCTATCCTCCTGGCATTGGTGTCGCGCAAGTTGCGTGATCAATCCATCAAGTCCGGGCGCACAAACTGCCGTCTTCCAGCATCAACGATGAATTTCCGAGTCGAAATGAAGTGTTTTTCTGACATTTCTTCGCCTCAACTCACCGACCGCTTATTCTTCCTGAAAACCCTGCAGTATTGATCAGCTTGCCGTGGCAGCCGTCATTGTTGTTTTTATGTAAATCTGCGCTTTCCTCGCCATCCACTGACTTCAACATATTCCCCTAAGGCAATTGAGTCAAGCAGCTTTCAATCGTGTTTGCGTCGGATCAAATTACTGACGGGCTGTGCGCAAGTTCGGCGGGCGCGGGCCGCTGAAGTTGCTGCGCCAGGGATTGATGTCCAGGCCACCGCGGCGCGTGTAGCGCGCATAGACCGCCAGCTTTTGCGGTGCGCACTGGCGTTGGATATCGATAAAGATTCGCTCGACACATTGCTCGTGAAATTCATTGTGCTCGCGAAAGCCGATCAGGTAGCGCAGCAAGCCTTCCTGGTCGATCTGGGGACCTACATAGTGAATCTGCACACTGGCCCAGTCCGGCTGACCGGTCACCAGGCAGTTGGACTTGAGCAAGTGCGACACCAGCATTTCCTCGACCGGCGCCTCGTCCTTCATCGAGCTCAGCAGTGAGGGGGACGGGCTGTAGCTGTCCACCTCGATATCGAGCCGGTCCAGCAGCAGGCCCGGCAGCTCGCCCATCTTGAGCGTGTCGAAGGTGTCGGGCTGGGTCAGGGCGATATGTACCGGTGCCCCGAACCCGGCTGACAGATCCTCGCGCATGAGCGCAAGCAGCGCGTCCGTATTGGCAAGGCGCGTCTGGTTGAAGGAATTGAGATAGAGCTTGAAGGATTTGGACTCGATGATATTGGGCGAGTCGGCCGGCGCCGTGATCGTGGCAATGGCCACCTGCGGCTTGCCGCGCATGTTCAGCCACGACAGCTCGTAAGCATTCCAGATATCCACACCCATGAAGGGCAGGGTGCCGGTGAGCCCGAGCTCGTCGCGCTTTTGCTGGCGCGCTATCGGAAACAGCAAGTCCGGCGCGTACTGGCTCTGGTATGCGGAGGTCTTGCCCAATGGTGAGTGTTCGACGCTATTGCTCATGCTGCTTTCGGCTCGTGTTGATCAGTTACCCAGGAACAGTTTGTACACTGGGTTGGCGCTCTCGTCCCAGTAACGGTAGCCGAGCGTGGCCAGGAACTGGCGGAACTGCTCCATTTCGCCGCCCGGCACTTGCAGGCCGACCAGGATGCGGCCTACATCGCCGCCCTGGTTGCGGTAATGGAACAGCGAGATATTCCAGTTCGGCGCCATGCTGTTGAGAAAGCGCAGCAGCGCGCCCGGGCGTTCAGGGAATTCGAAACGATACAGCAGCTCATCTTCGGCCAGCGCGCTCTTGCCGCCGACCAAATGGCGAATGTGCAGCTTGGCCAGTTCATCGTGGGTCAGGTCGAGTGTGCGGAAGTCGTTTTCTTCGAAGGTGCGGGCCAGGATGCCGGACTCGCCGCGGCTGGCGATCTGCACGCCGACGAACACATGGGCCTCGCGCGCATCGCTGATGCGGTAATTAAATTCCGTCACATTGCGTCCGCCCACCAGGCCGCAAAAGCGCTTGAAGCTGCCGCGCTGTTCGGGAATGGTCACGGCGAACACTGCCTCGCGCGCCTCGCCCAGTTCGGCGCGTTCGGCAACAAAGCGCAGGCGGTCGAAGTTCATGTTGGCGCCGCACGCCACCGAGATGAGCGTCTCGTTGCGGATCGGATTTTTGGTCAGGGCCGAGCGCTCGATATAGGCCTTGGCGCCGGCCACGGCCAGCGCGCCGGACGGCTCGAGAATGCTGCGGGTGTCCTGGAACACGTCCTTGATGGCGGCGCAGATGGCGTCGGTGTCGACGATGATGATCTCATCGACCAGTTCGCGCGCAATGCGGAAGGTTTCTTCGCCCACCAGGCGCACCGCGGTGCCATCGGCGAACAGGCCGACATCGGGAAGGGTGACGCGGGCGCCGGCCTTGATCGAGCGCGCCATGGCGTCCGAATCCATCGATTGCACGCCGATGATGCGGATGTCCGGGCGAATCGCCTTGACGTAGGAAGCAATTCCGCTGATCAGGCCGCCGCCACCGATGGCCACGAAAATTGCGTGGATGGGGCCGGAATGCTGGCGCAAGATCTCCATGCCGATCGTGCCCTGGCCGGCAATGACGTCCGGATCGTCGAACGGGTGCACGAAGGCCAGTTTCTGTTCTTTCTCGAGCGTGAGCGCGTGGTTGTAGGCATCGGTATAGGACTCGCCGTGCAAGATGACTTCCACATTGGCGCCGCCGAAGGCCTTGACGGCATCGACCTTGACGCTTGGCGTGGTGGTGGGCATCACGATCACGGCGCGGCAGTTGAGCTTGGCAGCCGACATGGCCACACCCTGGGCGTGGTTGCCGGCCGAGGCGCAGATCACGCCTCGCTTGAGCTGGGCGGGCGGCAGATTGGCCATCTTGTTGTAGGCGCCGCGAATCTTGAAGCTGAACACGTCCTGCACGTCTTCGCGCTTGAAGTAGATGCGATTGTCGAAGCGTTGCGACAGCTGGGGCGCCAGCTCGAGCGGGGTTTCGGACGCCACGTCGTACACGCGCGCGGTCAGTATTTTTTTAAGATAGTCGATAGTCATAGTCTGCAAACAAGATGATTCTGGGCCGGTGACCCGGGACGCAATTTTTCTGTTGACGCTTGACTGTGTCGTCGGCGGATGACCGAGGCCTGCAGTGCGATGTGCTTACCCGGGTAGCGGGCTCGGCGTATCGTGTCGATGCAATGGGTTTTCCTCATTATAATGGACTGATCATAATGGATAGCCTGATGCCCACAAACCGCGATTTCCCCACCGCCCCGGTCAGCCGGGCATGCCGAACTCATGATTGAGTCGGCGGTCCTCTGGATCCTCAAACTGGTCGCAGCGCCTGCTGTCGGCCTGAGTTCGGTCTTCATCATTGCATTCGTGTCGGCCACGCTGGTGCCCATGGGTTCGGAACCGGCGGTGTTTGCCGTGATCAAGGCGAACCCCGCCATGTTCTGGCCCGCCATCCTGGTGGCTACCTGTGGCAACACCCTGGGCGGCGCGCTCGACTACTTCATCGGCTACCGCGCCAAAGTCGCCTTCGCCAAGGAGCGCGAGAGCCGCTGGTTCGCCTGGCTGGCCCGCTATGGCGCCAAGACCATGCTGCTGTCGTGGGTTCCGGTCATCGGCGACCCTTTGTGCACGCTGGGCGGCTGGCTGCACCTGCCGTTCTGGCCCAGCCTTGGCTACATGGCGATTGGCAAGTTCATGCGCTACCTGACCATGACGACCGCATTGCTGTACGTGCCCGACGGCTTCTGGCGCCGCGCGGCCGAGCTGCTGGGCGGCTAAAACCCTGGCACTGAAACGGAGCGACCATGCAAGCGGCTTCCTGCGATATCCAGCATCTGGGACCGGGCGACCTGGGCCTCATGGACGGCATGCTCGACATGTTCGGCGCGGCCTTCGACGACATGGCCAGCTACACCGATGCGCGGCCCGATGCTGCTTACCACGCTCGGCTGCTTGGCAACAGCAGCTTCATCGCCCTGGCCGCCAGCGATGGCGGCGCGGTAGTCGGCGGCCTGGCAGCCTACGAACTGATGAAATTCGAACAGGCCCGCAGCGAGATCTATGTCTACGACCTGGCGGTCGCGGTCACGCACCGGCGGCGCGGCATCGCCACGGCGCTGCTGCGCACATTGCAATCCATCGCCGCCGCGCGCGGCGCGTATGTGATTTTCATCCAGGCCGACCACGGCGACGATGCTGCCATCGCCCTGTACACCAGCCTCGGAACGCGCGAAGAGGTGCTGCACTTCGATATTCCGGTGCTGCCGGCGGCATAGCCTGGCACGGCGAAGTGTTTGGTCATCATGCAGGGTGGCGATACTAAATATGCCTTATCGCGCACATGCCGCCTCGAAATTTACAAATAAGGGGGTCTCGCCGTCGAAGTGATGGCGCTGCAGCCGCGCGCCACGCTTGAAAGCGGCCTCGGCCACTGCGTGGTGCACCGCAATACGATAGAATGGTTCTCCTTAGGGTCAGTCCAATCGGTCAAAACGCATACATGAACGCCCCCGCACAAATTACCGCCCTGCTGGCGGAAACGCCCAACGGCAACGCTCCCACCCGCCTGCGCGAAATCCCGTACAACTACACCTCGTTCTCGGACCGTGAAATCGTGATCCGTCTGCTGGGCGAGTCGTCGTGGGAATTGCTCGACGAGTTGCGCGGCGCGCGCCAGACCGGCCGCTCCGCGCGCATGCTGTACGAGGTGCTGGGTGATATCTGGGTGGTGCGCCGCAATCCCTACCTGCAAGACGACATGCTGGACAACCCCAAGCGGCGCCAGGAACTGATCGAGGCGCTGCATCACCGTCTGGCCGAAGTCGACAAGCGCCGCCTGACGGTCGATGCCGAGGACGATGATGCCTCGCGGGCGCGCAGCGCCAATGTCGAAAAGCTGCTCAAGGCTGCCAGCAAGGCGGTCGACGACTTCAGCGCCGAGTTCCGCGCCACCTGGGACCTGCGCAAGCGCGCCACCAAGGTGCTGGGGCGCTACACCGACAAGCACAACATCCGCTTCGACGGCATGAAGCGCGTGGCCCACGTGACCGACGCCACCGACTGGCGCGTCGAATATCCGTTCGTGGTGCTCACGCCCGATACCGAAGACGAGATGGCCGGCCTGGTCAAGGGCTGCATCGAACTGGGCCTGACCATCATTCCGCGCGGCGGCGGTACCGGCTACACGGGCGGTGCAATTCCGCTCACGCCCATGTCGGCCGTGATCAACACCGAAAAGCTGATTGACCTGGGCGAGGTCGAAATGACCATGCTGCCCGAAGTGGAGCGCGAATACGCGACCATCTATTCGGGCGCGGGCGTGGTCACCAAGCGCGTTTCCGACGCCGCCGACAAGGCTGGCTTCGTGTTCGCGGTCGACCCCACTTCGGCCGAAGCTTCCTGCATCGGCGGTAATATCGCCATGAACGCGGGCGGCAAGAAGGCAGTGTTGTGGGGTACCGCGCTCGACAATCTGGCGTCGTGGAAGATGGTCGACCCCAATGGCGACTGGCTCGAAGTTACCCGCATCGGCCACAATCTGTCGAAGATCCACGACGCGCCAACGGCCCGCTTCAAGCTCGAATGGACCCATCCGAACGCGCGCGGCGAAGCCAAAGACGCGCCGTTCAAGACCGAGATGCTGGAAATTAAAGGCAGCCGCTTCCGCAAGGAAGGCCTGGGCAAGGACGTCACCGACAAGTTCCTGGCCGGTCTTCCGGGCATCCAGAAAGAGGGCTGCGACGGCCTGATTACCTCGGCGCGCTGGATCCTGCACAAGCTGCCCAAATACGCGCGCACAGTCTGCCTCGAATTTTTCGGCCAGGCGCGCGATGCGATTCCATCGATCGTTGAAATCAAGGACTACCTCGACGGCCTGCCGGCCAAGGGAGGCGAGGCCTTTTCCACGATTCGCCTGGCCGGCCTGGAGCACCTGGACGAGCGCTACCTGCGCGCGGTGGGCTATGCCACCAAATCCAAACGCGGCGTGCTGCCCAAAATGGCCCTGTTCGGCGACATCGTCGGCGACGACGAGAACGCCGTGGCGCAGGCGGCGTCGGAAGTGGTCCGCATTGCCAACACCCGCGTGGGCGAAGGCTTCGTGGCCGTCAGCGCCGAGGCGCGCAAGAAGTTCTGGCTGGACCGGGCCCGCACCGCCGCCATCGCCAAGCACACCAACGCCTTCAAGATCAACGAGGACGTGGTGATTCCCCTGAACCGCATGGGCGAATATACCGACGGCATCGAGCGCATCAACATCGAGCTGTCGATCAAGAACAAGCTGCAGCTGGCCGACCAGCTGATCGATTTTATCGACGCCGGCCACCTCCCGGTGGGCAAGAGCGACGACGCGTCCGGCGAAGCAATCGGCGCCGAAGAAATGCTGGGCGACCGCGTGCCGCAGGCGCTCGAAGTGCTGCATGCTTCGCGCGCGCGCTGGACCTGGCTGCTGGCCAATCTCGACCAGCCGCTGGCGTCGAGCCGCGCAGCGCTGTACGCGCACGGCATGGAGCGCATGGACGTGGTGTTTGACGCGCGCCTTGCGCAGCAGCCCGGCGCCACCGTGTTCGACGTGGTCCAGGACCGCACCGTGCGCATCTCGTGGAAGCAGGAGATCCGCGCGCAGATGCGCCAGATCTTCAACGGCGCCGCCTTCAAGCTCATTCTCGACGAGATCAACGCCTACCACCAGCGCGTGCTGCGTTCGCGCGTGTTCGTGGCGCTGCACATGCACGCCGGCGACGGCAATGTGCACACCAATCTGCCGGTCAATTCTGACGACTACGCCATGCTGCAGGACGCGCATGAAGCCGTGGGCCGGATCATGAAGCTGGCCCGCTCGCTCGACGGCGTGATCTCGGGCGAGCATGGCATCGGCATCACCAAGCTTGAATTTTTGACCGACGAAGAGATCGGCGACTTCCGCGACTACAAGCTGCGCATCGATCCGGAAGGCCGCTTCAACAAGGGCAAGCTGCTCAACCTGCCCGAGTTCGGCGCCGACCTGCGCAACGCCTACACGCCGTCGTTCGGCCTGATGGGCCACGAATCGCTGATCATGCAGCAAAGCGATATCGGCGAGATCGCCAACAGCATCAAGGACTGCCTGCGCTGCGGTAAGTGTAAGCCGGTGTGCACCACCCACGTGCCGCGCGCGAACCTGCTGTATTCGCCCCGTGACAAGATCCTGGCAACCTCAGCGCTGATCGAAGCCTTCCTGTACGAAGAGCAGACCCGGCGCGGCGTCTCCATCAAGCACTGGGAAGAGTTCGAGGATGTGGCCGATCACTGCACCGTATGCCACAAGTGCGTGACCCCGTGCCCGGTCAATATCGACTTCGGCGACGTCTCGATGAACATGCGTAACCTGCTGCGCAAGATGGACAAGAAGTCCTTCAAGCCGGCCAATGCCGCCGCCATGTTCTTCCTGAACGCGACCGATCCGACCACCATCAATGCTACGCGCCAGGTCATGGCCGGATGGGGTTTCAAGGCGCAGCGCTTCGGCAACCGCATCTTCAAGCAGCTGGCGCGCAAGCAGGCCAAGGCGCCGCCGCCAACTACCGGCAAGGCGCCGGTGCGCGAGCAGGTCATTCACTTCATCAATAAAAAGATGCCGGGGAACCTGCCCAAGAAAACCGCGCGCGCCCTGCTCGACATCGAAGACGACAAGGTCATCCCGATCATCCGCAATCCCAAGCTCACCAACGCCGATACGGAAGCTGTGTTCTACTTCCCAGGTTGCGGGTCGGAGCGATTGTTCTCGCAGGTGGGGCTGGCCACCCAGGCCATGCTGTGGGAAGTGGGCGTGCAGACCGTGCTGCCACCGGGTTACCTGTGCTGTGGCTATCCGCAGCGCGGCGCCGGCCAGTTCGACAAGGCCGACAAGATGATGACGGATAACCGCGTGCTGTTCCACCGCATGGCCAACACGCTCAACTACCTCGACATCAAGACCGTGCTGGTCTCGTGCGGCACCTGCTACGACCAGCTGGCGACCTATGAATTCGAGAAGATTTTCCCGGGCTGCCGCATCATGGACATCCATGAGTATCTGCTCGAGAAAAACGTCAAGCTCGAAGGGGTCAATGGCACCCGTTACATGTACCACGAGCCTTGCCACAATCCGATGAAGCTGCAGGACTCGGTCAAGACCGTCAATGCGCTGGTATCGACTGTGGACAACATCAAGATCGAGAAGAACGACCGCTGCTGCGGCGAGTCCGGCACCTTCGGCGTCTCGCGCCCTGACATCGCAACCCAGGTCCGCTATCGCAAGGAAGGCGAGATGGTCAAGGGCGCCGACAAGCTGCGCGCCGATGGTTTTGATGGCGACGTCAAGATCCTCACCAGCTGCCCGTCCTGCCTGCAGGGCCTGTCGCGCTACAACGACGATTCGGGCACCACTGCCGACTACATCGTGGTCGAGATTGCGCGTCACCTGCTGGGCGAGAACTGGCTGCCCGAGTACGTGGCGCGCGCCAATAACGGCGGCATCGAGCGAGTCCTCGTATGAGCGCTTGCGAACTGTGCGCGCTGGCCGTCGTACCGGTCTATCAGGATGACAAGCTATCGGTCATTTTGGTGGACGACGCGGCCTACCCGGGATTTTGCCGGGTGATCTGGCGCGCGCATGTCAAGGAACTGAGCGACCTGGCGCCGAACGATCGCGCGCTGCTTAACGAGGCCGTGACCCAAGTCGAGCTGGCGCAGCGCGGGGTTCTGACGCCTGAAAAAATCAATGTGGCAAGCCTTGGCAATATGACGCCGCACCTGCACTGGCACGTGATTCCGCGCTTTGCCGACGATGCGCATTTTCCCAATCCGGTGTGGGCCGCAGCGGTGCGTGTGACCGATGAAGCTATCCTCGCGGGCCGCCGCGCACTCCTTCCCACCCTGGCGGCCGACATCAAGCGCCGCCTGAGTAAATAATATGACGCCATCAGCACTGACAGTACACCAGAAGTCGCGGGTCCTCGAGATCACTTTCAACGACAGCGAAACCTACATGCTGCCGTTCGAACTGCTGCGCGTGTACTCGCCCTCGGCTGAGGTGCGCGGCCATGGGGCCGGGCAGGAGGTCCTCCAGCTGGGCAAGCGCGATGTCGGCATCACCGCGCTGGAACCGGTGGGGAACTACGCGATCCAGCCGCACTTCACGGACGGCCACAACACCGGGCTGTACACCTGGGACCTGCTCCACAAGCTGGGCAGGGAACAGGCCGCGTTATGGGCCGATTACATGCAGCGCCTGCACGCCGCCGGCTTCGATGGCGACAGCGGACGCCAGCCGGGCGCCGTCGCTCAGGAAGCCGCAGCGCACAAAGGCTGTGGCCACAGTCACTAGGCCGGGATTGTCGGCCCGCGCTTACTTCAGCGGTCGGGCCAGCAGTTCGAGCGCGGAATAGGTCAGCGCTGTCACGGCGGCGCGCAGAGATGGTTCGCGGTCGGGCGCGTAAGATGGATTGTGGGTGCCGATTACGCTGGCGCCACCAGTCTTCGATCGCGCAAACAGCGTCGGTTCCACCGTACCGATGCGCAGCTGCAGGGACGGCGCTCCGGCTTCGGTGCCGTACACACCGAAGTCTTCCGAGGACGACACAGGCCCGATCGGCATCACGTTCTGTTGTCCCATGTCGCGCCGCAGCGACGCTAGCAGTTGCGTGGCCATCGCCGGCGAATTGATCACCACATCGCTGGCCTCGTCGGCCAGGTTGACGACCGCAGGCTCGCGCGCTGCGCCGGCCGCCATGGCCTCGGCTTTGGCAATGCGCGCGATCGAGGCGAGCATGCGCTTTTGGACCTCGGCGTTATAAGAACGTACCGTCAATTCCATTTTCGCTTCGTCCGGGATGATGTTGCGCTTTGTGCCCGCGTGGAAGGTGCCCACGGTGACGACAGCAGGGTCGAAGGGGCTGTTCTCGCGCGAGACAATGGTCTGCAGCGTGACGACCGAGCGTGCGGCGATCAGCAAGGGATCGATGCCCATGTGCGGTGCGGCGCCATGGCTGCCCTTGCCGTAAAAGGTGATGTCGACCGAATTGGAGGCGGCCGATGCCGGTCCTGAAACCACACCCACCTGCCCGGAAGGCAGCAAGGTGCTGGTGTGCAGGCCGAGCACCATGTCGGGTTTGGGAAAGCGCGTGAACAAACCGTCCTTGATCATCAGCCGCGCGCCCTGCAGCACTTCCTCCGCCGGCTGCCCGACGAACACCAGTGTGCCTTTCCAGTTGTCCTTGCTGCGCGCGAGCAGCGTGGCCGCGCCCACCCAGGCGCTCATGTGCAGATCGTGGCCGCAGGCGTGCGCCACTGGCACGCTCACGCCCTTGTGGTCGCGGGTGGTCACCTTGCTCGCATAGGGCAAGCCGGTTTGTTCGGGCATGGGCAAGGCATCGATATCGGTACGCACCAGCAAGGTGGGGCCTGTGCCGTTGCGCAGTACCCCGACCACGCCGAAACCGCCGACCCGCTCAGTGACGTCGAATCCCGCTGCGCGCAATTGGGCCGCGATTTTCGCCGCAGTTTTCTCCTCCTGGAACGAGATCTCGGGATGCTGGTGCAGGTCACGGTATAGCGCATCGAGCGCAGGATAGATAGCGTCGAGACCGGCGATGCCGGGCTGGGCAGCAGCTGCGCTTGCACCCAGCAGCAGGGTACTCAGCATGGCCGCCCAGTAGCGCTTGTTGACGAGTCTGATGCCCTGCTGCTGCTTTGCGTGTTGGGCCATGGTGAGATCCTGGGGAGTTTGGGGGTGTGGAATCATATCCGTCAATCCGCGCAAATGGTATTTTTTCGATAAGTTGGGCCGGCCGCGGTGGGCAAACTGACTGCTGTCCCGATGCCTGCGCGCCGAAATGCATGTCGCTTGTATAATGCAGCCAGTTCAAACGGCAAGCCCACTATGACAAACAGCACTCATTTCGGTTACAAAACGGTTGCGGAAGACGACAAGGTCAAGGAAGTCGCCAAGGTCTTCCATTCGGTCGCGGCGAAATACGACGTGATGAACGACCTCATGTCCGCTGGCCTGCACCGGCTCTGGAAGACCTTCACCATCGCCAATGCCGCTGTGCGCCCCGGTTTCAAGGTGCTCGATATCGCCGGCGGTACGGGCGACCTGGCCAAGGCCTTTGCCAAGCAGGCCGGCAAGAGCGGCGAAGTGTGGCTCACCGATATCAACGAATCCATGCTGCGGGTCGGGCGCGATCGCCTGCTCAACAATGGCATGGCCATTCCCACTTTGCTGTGCGACGCTGAAAAGCTGCCGTTTCCAGACAATTATTTCGATCGCGTCAGCGTGGCTTTTGGCTTGCGCAATATGACCCACAAGGACCAGGCGCTGGCCGAAATGCGGCGCGTACTCAAGCCAGGTGGCAAGCTGCTGGTGCTGGAATTTTCCAAGGTCGCCGCGCCGCTGCAAAAGCCCTACGACGTGTATTCTTTCTCGGTGCTGCCGTGGCTGGGCCAAAAAATTGCTGGCGACGCCGAAAGCTATCGCTACCTCGCCGAATCGATCCGCATGCACCCCGACCAGGACACGCTCAAGACCATGATGCAAAGCGCCGGTCTGGAACGGGTGGAATATTTCAATCTGACGGCTGGTGTCGCCGCGCTGCACACTGGCATCAAACTCTAGGAACCCAACGATGAAAAAATTCGTGCTGAGCATGATGCTCGCAGCATCGAGCATGACCATGACCGTGGCGCTGCCTGCCTCGGCCCAGCAAGCCCCGGCGCCGGCTGCCACCACGCCTGCGCCAGCCACACCACCGGCCGAAGGCGTCAGCGTCAGCGCCCTGGGCGGCGGCATTGCCCTTATCGTGGTCGGCTTTGCCGGCTACTTCATCGCACGCTCGCGCCGCCGCAAGGACATGGCCGCCAACGAGCCGGTATTCACGGCCAAGCAGCCTGTGCCCCCGGTCAAGCGCACTTTCGAACCCAAGCCGGTTGAAGTGCCCGCCGCGCCGGTTTTCGACAGCGCCGCCTTCCTGACCCACGCCAAGGCCAGCTTCATCCGCATGCAGGCAGCCTGGGACAAGGCCGATACCGAAGACCTCAAGCAATTCACCACGCCGGCCGTCTTTGCCGAGCTGAGCGCCCAGATTGGCGGGCGCGGCGAAACCGCTAACGTGACCGAAGTGGTGGCGATCGATGCCGAATTGCTGGGCGTCCAGGAGATGGGCGAAGATGAACTGGCCAGCGTCAAGTTCACCGGCATGATCAAGCCCGAAGCTGCCGCGCCTGCCGAACCGTTCGCCGAGGTATGGAACATGTCGCGCGCACGCACCGCCAAAGGTCCATGGGTTCTCGCAGGCATCCAGCAGCTTTCCTGATGGCAAAGTAATAATTAGCAGGAAAGTTCTTGTGCTACCGGAAATGTGCCCGGCAAACTGGTAAGATCAAAACCGCCCGCGTTCCCGGGCGGTTTTTTGCTTTTTAACGCGACCCCAGCATGCCACCTTCGAATTCATCGTCCACCCCATCGCCGCTCATGGCTCCTGCCGTCGCGGCCATCAACCACCTGCTGGCCCAGGAAGCCTGGGCCCGGGATGCCTTGATGCAGCACGCCGGCAAGCAAGCCTGCATCGATGCCAGCGGCATCGATCTGCGTCTGAGCGTGACCAGGGATGGCATGTGCGAATCGGGCACGCCCGACGCAACGGCCGACGTGACGATTCGCATCAAGCTGGCCGACCTGCCCTTGATTGCGCAAAACCCCGAGCGCGCCTTTTCATACGTGAAGATCGAGGGCGACGCCGAATTTGCCAACACCATATCGCACCTGAGCCGCGGCCTGCGCTGGGAAGCTGCGCACGACATCGAGCGCTTGCTCGGACCGATTGCGGCCAACCGGCTGGTCGGTGGCGCCAGGAGCGTGTTCGAGAGCGCGCGCGCCAGCCAGCAACGAGTGGCCGAGAATGTGGCCGAATTCCTCACCGAGGAGCAGCCGGTGCTGGTGCGTCCGGTCATGGTCGACGACTTCGCCGCTGACGTGGCGCGCCTGCGCGACGACGTCGAACGCGCCGCCAAGCGTATTGCCCGCCTCGAAAGCCGGCTGGCCCGGCGCGATGAGCCCGACAGCCAGGAGTCCTTGATCGTCAGGGCAGGCCAACAGAAACTGGATCTTTGATGCTATTGAAATTCCTGCGCTTTATTAAAATTTTCAGCGTCGCGATCCGCTACGGTCTCGACGAAATTGCCATCTCCGGCCTCAAGGTTCCGCGCACGGCGGCCCTGATCGATAGTGTGATTTTTTGGCGCGACATTTCCGCCCCGCGCGGCGAGCGCCTGCGCATGGCGCTTGAAGAACTGGGCCCGATCTTCGTCAAGTTCGGCCAGGTGCTCTCGACCCGGCGCGACCTGATGCCGCCCGATATCGCTGACGAACTGGCGCGTTTGCAGGACCGCGTGCCGCCTTTCAGTTCCGAACTGGCCATCGCCCAGATCAAGCGCTCGCTGCGCGCTCACCCGGACGACCTGTTCGCCAGTTTCGAGCGCACCCCGGTGGCCTCGGCCTCGATCGCCCAGGTGCACTTTGCTGTGCTCAAGAACGGCAAGGACGTAGCCGTGAAGGTGCTGCGGCCCGGCATGAAAAAATTGATTGACGAGGACATGGCGCTGATGCACATCGCCGCCAGCCTGATCGGCAGTATCTGGGCCGACAGCAAGCGCCTCAAGCCCAAGGAAGTGGTGGCCGAATTCGACAAGTACCTGCATGACGAACTGGATCTGATGCGCGAGGCGGCCAACGCCAGCCAGCTGCGCCGCAATTTCGCCGGTTCCGACCTGCTGATGGTGCCCGAAATGTATTGGGACTATTGCTCGAGCAGCGTGATTGTGATGGAGCGCATGCACGGCATTCCAATTTCGCAGATCGAGCGCCTGGCCGCCGAGGGCGTCGATCTGAAAAAACTCTCCAGCGACGGAGTGGAAATTTTTTTCACCCAAGTGTTCCGTGACGGCTTTTTCCACGCTGATATGCACCCAGGTAACATCCTGGTATCGATTGCACCTGAGTCCATGGGCCGCTACATCGCGCTCGACTTCGGCATCGTGGGAACGCTCAACGACTTCGACAAGGATTATCTGTCGCAGAATTTCCTGGCTTTCTTCCGGCGCGACTACAAGCGCGTGGCCGAAGCCCACATCGAATCGGGCTGGGCGCCGCGCGAAACCCGCGTGGACGAGCTCGAGTCAGCGGTGCGCGCTTGCTGCGAGCCGATCTTCGACCGTCCGCTCAAAGACATCTCCTTCGGCCAGATCCTGCTGCGCCTGTTCCAGACCTCGCGCCGCTTCAATGTGGAAGTGCAGCCGCAGCTGGTGCTGCTGCAAAAGACGCTGCTCAATATCGAAGGCCTGGGCCGCCAGCTCGACCCGGATCTGGACCTGTGGAAGACCGCCAAGCCCTACCTGGAGCGCTGGATGGGCGAGCAGGTCGGCATCCAGGGCATGGTCGAGCGTCTCAAAGATGAGGCGCCGCGCTTCACCCACATCATCCCGCAACTGCCGCGCCTGGTGCACCGTGCGCTGACGCAGGCTGCCGAGCCAAGCAGCGTCAACGACGAACTGCTGCGCCTGCTCGTGATAGAGCAGCGCCGCACCAATCGCATGCTGGCTTTCTTCGTGTACTTCACTGGCGCTTTCGGCCTTGGCCTGCTCGCGCTCCAGGTCTACCAGCGCTGGCCGCAGCTGTTCTGACATGTCCGGCTTTATCAGCCGCGACCCCACCTTGCCGGCCTTTTGGGATGAGCGCTTCGAGCGCGCGTTCACGCCTTGGGACAGGGGCGGGGTACCGCAGCAATTGCGCGATTTCGTGGCGCGTTCCCCCCGGCCCTTGCGTACCCTGATTCCTGGCTGTGGCTCGGCCTGGGAACTGGTGCATTTGTGCGAGGCGGGTTGGGACGCGACGGCGATCGACTTTTCTCCGGCAGCAGTGGCCACCGCTAAGGCCGCTGCCGGGCCGTGGGCCGCGCATGTGCAGACGGCGGATTTTTTCACGTGGCAGTCCGACGCACCGCTTGAGCTGCTCTACGAGCGCGCGTTCCTGTGCGCGCTACCGCCGGCAATGTGGCCAAGCATTGGCGCGCGATGGGCCGAGCTGCTGGCCCCGGGCGCGCTGTTGGCAGGATTTTTCTTTTTTGACGCTACGGCCAAGGGGCCGCCGTTCGGGATAGCGATGCCACAGCTGGAGCGCATGCTGGCCCCGCACTTCACAAAAATTGAAGACGCGCCGGTGAGCGATTCCGTTGCGGTGTTCGCGGGCAAGGAGCGTTGGCAGGTGTGGCAGCGGCGCGCTTAAACTGCCGGAGAGGTCAAACTCGCTTTGTTGCAAAAAAAACGGCGCCGCAGGCGCCGTTCTCGTTTCAAGCTGCAGCAATTATTGCGGTGCCGCTGCCGCCGGTGCCGTAGCTGCAGGCGCCGCAACTGCTGGTGCCGCCGCTTGGCCCTTGATGTCGATCTTGGCCTTGGCCTTCATATCGTCCAGGAACGCTTTCATGTTCTGGCGCTGCAGGCTCTGCTTGATGCCTTCCTTGATGCGCTCATCGAAAGGCGGCGGGGTGATCGCGCGCGAATCGTCCAGGATGATGACGTGGTAGCCGAACTGCGACTTGACCGGCTCTTCGGTGAACTTGCCTTTTTCCAGCTTGGCAACGGCCGCGCCGAATTCAGGCACCATGCCGGCCGGGTTGAACCAGCCCAGGTCGCCGCCATTGGCCTTCGAGCCCGGATCCATCGACTTGGCCTTGGCCAGTGCTTCGAACTGCTTCACGTCTTTCTTGAGCTTGGCGATGATATCTTTTGCGTCAGCTTCGCCCTGTACCAGGATGTGGCGCGCCTTGAATTCGCTGCCGCCGTTCTTGCCGACCTGCTTGTCGTATTCGGCTTTGACCGCCGCATCGGTGACCGGGTTGTTCTTGAGGTAGTCTTGCACGAAGGTGTTGGCCAGCAGCGAAGTCTTGACCAGTTCCATCTGGCGCGTCACTTCGGGCGACTTGTCCAGTCCCTTCTTGACAGCTTCGTTGGCGACCATGATCTGCATCGCCAGGTTTTCGATGATGGCCTTGCGCAGTTCCGGGGTATCCGGCTGGCCCTGGGCGGTACGCTCCTTGACCATCATGTCCACCGTGGCAGCGTGGATCGGGGTACCGTTGACGGTTGCGGCAACAGTGTTGTCGCTGGCGCCCACGACGACCGCAGTCTTGCCGGCCTCTTTGGTGGAATCCTTGGCGGTGCAGCCGACCAGCGCCAGCACCGAGGCTGCGCCAATGATCAAAACACGTGACTTCTTCAACATCGTTGACTTTCCTTTTTTAAGTTGGCCCGGCGAATGCCCGCGCAGCAGGCAAGCATCTTACCAGTTTCGTGCAACAGTGCACTGTCCAGTCGGGCGACTTTACGCTGACCGCCTTAAAAAAGGCTTATAATTCAGGGTTTTGACGATTTTTGCGGAGTATTCAATGCCGATTTACGCTTACCGCTGCGATGAATGCGGTTTTGCCAAGGATGTGCTGCAGAAGATATCCGACCCTGTGCTGACGGATTGCCTGTCATGCGGCAAGCCAGCATTCAAGAAGCAACTCACTGCAGCAGGATTCCAGCTCAAGGGTACTGGCTGGTATGCGACCGATTTCCGCGGAGGCGCCGCGCCGTCCACCGCCACCGCCAGCGGTCCGGCCGACGCTCCCGCGCCAGCCCCCGCCGCCAAGGAAACTGCGGCGCCAGCGCCGGCAGCCACTCCGGCGGCAACGGGAACCAGCACTAGCTGAGACCCTCACCGAGATATCGATGCGTAAATATTTTATTACCGGATTGCTGATTCTGGTTCCCCTGGCTATCACGCTGTGGGTCCTGAACGCCGTCATCAGCACCATGGACCAGTCGCTGCTGATCGTGCCCGAGCGCTGGCAGCCGCGCACCCTGGTCGGCTTCGATATCCCCGGCTTGGGCACCATCCTGACGGTCGCCATCATCTTCCTGACAGGCCTGCTGACCAATAACCTGGTTGGCAATTACCTGGTCAGGCTGTGGGAACGCCTGCTGCACCGTATTCCCGTGGTCAGCTCGCTGTATGGCTCGGTCAAGCAGGTGTCCGACACGCTGTTTTCGTCGTCCGGCAATGCCTTCCGCAAGGCGGTGCTGCTGCCGTATCCTGCGCCGGGCTGCTGGACCATCGGCTTTCTCACCGGCGTGCCCGGCGGCGATGTGCGCAACCACCTGGTGGGCGACTACGTCAGCGTCTATGTGCCGACCACGCCCAACCCGACCTCCGGCTTTTTTCTGATGCTGGAACGGTCCAAGGTCATCGAACTCGACATGTCGGTCGACGCGGCCCTCAAATATATAGTCTCGATGGGCGTCGTCGCCCCCGAGAGTTTGCCAACCAAATAATTAACCTAGACTGAAAATAATATGTCCTCCATGCGTACCAACTACTGCGGCCTTGTCACTGAAGAACTGCTGGGCCAAACCGTCAGCCTGTGCGGCTGGGTGCATCGTCGCCGCGACCACGGCGGCGTGATTTTCATCGACCTGCGCGACCGCGAAGGTATCGTCCAGGTAGTGTGCCATCCCGACAGCGTCGACGTGTTCAAGGCCGCCGAAGCTGTGCGCAACGAGTACTGCCTGCGCATCACCGGCAAGGTCAACAACCGCCTCGAAGGCACCATCAACAACAACCTCAAGTCGGGCAAGATCGAAGTCGTCGCCACCGGCGTGGAAGTGCTCAACGCGTCCGTCGCGGTGCCGTTCCAGCTCGACGACGACAATCTGTCGGAAACCACCCGCCTGACCCACCGCGTGCTCGACCTGCGCCGTCCGCAAATGCAGAACAACCTGCGCCTGCGCTACAAGGTGACGATGGAAGTGCGCAAGTACCTCGACGCCCTCGGTTTCATCGACATCGAAACGCCGATGCTGACCAAGTCCACGCCGGAAGGCGCGCGCGACTACCTGGTGCCGTCGCGCGTCAACGCCGGTAACTTCTTCGCGCTGCCGCAGTCGCCGCAGCTGTTCAAGCAGCTGCTGATGGTGGCCAACTTCGACCGCTACTACCAGATCACCAAGTGCTTCCGCGACGAAGACCTGCGCGCCGACCGCCAGCCCGAGTTCACCCAGATCGACTGCGAGACCTCGTTTCTGACCGAGCAGGAAATCCGTGACCTGTTCGAGGACATGATCCGCATCGTCTTCAAGAACACGCTCGATATCGAGCTGCCCAACCCGTTCCCGGTCATGGACTTTGCAACCGCAATGGGCCTGTACGGCTCGGACAAGCCGGACATGCGCGTCAAGCTGCAGTTCACCGACCTGACCGAGGTAATGAAGTCGGTCGAATTCAAGGTCTTCAACGGCGCCGCCAACATGGTCGGCGGGCGCGTGGTCGGCCTGCGCGTGCCGCAAGGCGGCAGCATGCCACGTTCCGAGATCGACGCTTACACCCAGTTCGTCGCCATTTACGGCGCCAAGGGCCTGGCCTACATCAAGGTCAACGAGAAGGCCAAGGGCCGTGACGGCCTGCAGTCTCCGATCGTCAAGAACCTGGACGACGCTGCCCTGGCAGCGGTGCTCGAGCAGACCGGCGCCGAAGACGGCGACCTGATTTTCTTTGGCGCCGACAAGGCCAAGGTAGTCAACGACGCAATCGGCGCGCTGCGCGTCAAGATTGGCCACTCCGATCTGGGCAAGAAAGCCGGCCTGTTCGACGACACCTGGAAGCCGCTGTGGGTGGTTGACTTCCCGATGTTCGACTACGACGAAGAGTCGGGCCGCTGGACCGCGACCCACCATCCGTTCACCGCGCCAAAAGACGGCCACGAAGACATGCTTGAAACCGATCCGGGCGCCTGCATTGCCAAGGCCTACGACATGGTGTTGAACGGCTGGGAACTGGGCGGCGGTTCGATCCGTATCCACCGCGAAGAAGTCC
>JAZKGU010000040.1:0-6084 GCA_040385745.1 Pseudomonadota bacterium | reverse complement strand
ATCATGACCAACCACTTACTCGACCGTTTCTGGTCGGTTCAACTATTAATGGGCTCGCAGCGATCTGGAATGAACCAGATTACTTCTTGCCTGCTTTAGCGCGCTTCGTACCGTACTTGGAACGAGCTTGCTTACGGTCTTTAACGCCCTGGGTATCCAGTGCACCGCGAACCATGTGGTAACGCACACCCGGCAAGTCCTTCACACGGCCGCCGCGCAGCAGCACGACACTGTGTTCTTGCAGGTTGTGGCCTTCACCGCCGATGTACGAAATGACTTCGAAACCGTTGGTCAGGCGAACTTTGGCGACTTTACGCAGAGCCGAGTTTGGCTTCTTTGGAGTCGTCGTATATACACGGGTGCAAACACCACGTTTTTGCGGGCTGTTTTCCAGCGCCGGCGATTTGCTTTTCACGGTCAGAGCGACGCGTGGATTGCGAATCAGTTGATTGATGGTTGGCATCGTTATTAATCCAACAAAATTACAACATGAATAACCCGGGCAAACGCCCGGGGACTAAAACTTAGCTCGGTTTGGACCGACAGCGGAGGCGCCGAAAGCCACTCGCAAGGGAGCGGCTGTGGTGCGCACACAATGTGCAGAATAAATTCGAGAACTCGCGAGTATAAGGCGCTATTGCAGACAGGTCAATCAGTTTACCGTCTGGGGGTCAACTTATTGAAGGCGACGTGGTCAAGGGCTCGACGGCCGCCGATGGCGTTTGCACTGTAGCACATGCTCCAGAGCCAATTTAAACTCCACCCCAGCAACAAACATCGGGATAATGACAAGCTTCCCATCTTTCCGGCTTCACCCATGCATCCTGCGCTGCGCCCTGCCAATCTGTTCCTGCTGCTGACCTATCTGGCAATCTCGGCCATTCCATTCATCCCTGTCCTTCTGGGAAAACCACTGGAACGTCCCTGGCAGGTGCTGGGCATTGAATTGGTAGCCTGGCTGGGCGTGTGGGCAGTCTTCAAGCGCCCCGCCTGGTTTCACTGGTTGCTGATCCCGGCATTTCTGGCGCTGCCCACCGAAGTCTACCTGTATACCTATTATGGCCAGGGCATTTCGACCCATCACCTGGGCATCATCGCCGAAACCAGTCCCAAGGAGGCGATGGAGTTCCTGGGGCGCACAGCATGGCTGATGCTGGCCGTGATGATCGCCGTGGGCGTTTGGTGGACCGCGACCTTCCACATTGCTCGCCGCACCCGGGCATTTGACTGGAACGACTCGTCGCGCTGGGTGGCGCTTGCAGTACTGCTGCTTGGTGCCTGCGTTTGGGGCTACGGGGTCGAATTCGGCATCGAAGGCAAGCGCATGCTGTCAGCCCAGGCGGCGCCGGCAAGTATCCCTGCGGGCGACAAGCCCGTCCCCGCCGCCGGCTACACCGGCTGGACGCTGCGCCCCCTGCCCCATGTGCTGAAGCTGCCGGTTGAATTCAGCGCCTTCGCCAGTTCCTGGCCCTTCGGATTGATGTCGCGAGGAATCGATTTTTACAAGGAACGCAAGCACCTGGCCGCCCTCGGTGAACGGAATAGCAATTTTACCTTCGGCGCGCGCCAGGCTGCGCCCGACGGCAAGCCCGAGATCGTGGTCATGGTGATCGGCGAATCGTCGCGCTTCGACCGCTGGAGCCTGAACGGCTACCAGCGCGACACCAATCCCCTGCTGGGCAAGGAAAGCAATCTGGTCATGCTTCCGGATGTGATCACATCGGTATCGGCCACCCGGCTGGCAGTACCAGTCATGATTTCCCGAAAACCTGTGTTGAAGAGCCTCAAAGATGGGTTTTCCGAAAAATCTTTCCTCACTGCATACAAGGAAGCCGGCTTCAAGACTTATTGGCTATCGAACCAGGTGTCGTTCGGCGAGTTCGATACGCCGGTGTCGGTATTTGCCAAGGAGGCCGACGTGGTCCAGTTCCTCAACCTCGGCGGCTTCACCAACAACTCCAATTTCGACCAGATCCTGTTCAATCCCTTGAAAATTGCCCTGGCAGACGCGGCGCCCAAAAAGCTGATCGTGCTCCATACGCTGGGCAGCCACTGGAACTACAGCCAGCGCTACCCCAAGGAATT
Source organism: Pseudomonadota bacterium (assembly GCA_040385745.1). Classification (GTDB taxonomy): domain Bacteria; phylum Pseudomonadota; class Gammaproteobacteria; order Burkholderiales; family Burkholderiaceae_D; genus Telluria_A. The sequence continues at coordinate 3,999 of JAZKGU010000040.1, read as the reverse complement.
TGACCGCTGGCAGCCTTCCCTGTTCGGGGTCGACAAGCCGGTCTACACCGACATCAAGATCAAGCCCCTGCTCAATAACAGTTACGACAGCAGCATCTTGTATACAGACTGGTTTCTGGCCAACGTGATCGGCATGCTCAAGCAGTCCGAACAACGCAGCGCGATGATGTATGTGGCCGACCACGGACAGACGCTGTACGACAACAGCTGCGACCTGGCCTTTCACGGTCACAATACGCAATATGAATTCCATGTGCCGGCATTTCTCTGGTATTCCGACCAGTATGCCGAACGCCATCCAGACAAGATCGCGCAACTGGCGCGCCATCGCACCCAAAAACTGTCGCTCGAGAACATGTTCCACAGCCTGCTCGATCTGGCCGATATCCACTACCCAGGCGAGCGCCTTGAGTGGAGTTTCATGAGCCCGCAGTTCAAGCTGCACAAGCGCTATGTCGACAGCTATGGCTGGGCAGATTATGACAACGCCACTCTGAAGGGCGATTGCCGCGAAGTGATCGACAAGGGCAAACCGCTGCCGCGCGAGAAATAGTAGAAATGCTGTCGGCCCGCCACTCCCCACGTATTAACAAGCCCAGGACACGGGAAAGGAACTATGCAGAAAGCAGCCCGCATCCCGGCCATTGATTTGCTGCGCGGCTTTGTCATCGCGCTCATGGCGCTCGACCACACGCGCGACTTTTTCGGCCTGGCGCCATTTGCCCCGGAAGACCTGGCCGCGACCACGCCCGGCTGGTTCTGGACGCGCTGGATCACGCACCTGTGCGCCACCGCCTTTATCCTGCTGGCCGGCAGCTCCGCATTCCTGCGCGGGAGCGCGCGCGGCATACCCGAACTGTCACGCTATCTGCTCACCCGCGGCGCTATCCTGATCGCGCTGGAAGTGACCTGGCTGTCGTTCAGCTGGCAGCTTGGCTATAACGTCATCATTTTGCAGGTGCTGTGGGCGATCGGCGCTGGCATGATGATCATGGCAGCGCTGGTCTGGCTGCCGCGCAGCGTCATTGCGCTCATCGCCCTCGCGCTCATCGCTGGGCACAACGCGCTCGACGCCATCGAGGTCAATATGTTCGACGGCTGGGACTGGAAGGAACTGGCCTGGATGGCGCTGCACCAGGAAGGCTTCATCCCGTTTGCACATGGCGCTGCGCTTGCTGGCGTAGTGATGCGCTATCCGCTGCTGCCATGGGTGGGGCTGATGGCGGCCGGCTATGTGCTCGGCCCGGTATTTCTGTGGGAGCGCGCGCGCCGCCAGCGCTTCCTGCTTGTCGCGGCCTGTGCGCTGCTGTTGGTGTTTGTAGCGCTGCGCAGCGTGAATATGTATGGCGACCCGTGGACCTGGGCGCCGCAGCAGCGCGGCCTGATGTTCGACTTCATGTCCTTCATGCGGGTCAACAAGTATCCCCCGTCGCTGCTGTACCTGTGCATCACCGGCGCCATCAGCCTGGGCCTGCTGCTCGCGTTCGAACGTTTTGGCGGCAATCGGGTAATCGCGCTGTTCGGCCGCACGCCCATGTTCTTCTACCTGGTCCACGTGGCGCTGATCCATTTTCTGGGCAATCTGTACATGGAATTGCGCTTCGGCGGCGGGCCCGACTATTCGGGGCCGCAAGCTGTGTGGCCTGCCGGGTACGAGGCTTCGCTGACGGTGGTCTACCTTGCATGGGCCGCCATGCTGGTGCTGATGTACGCCCTCACGCTGCTGTGGTGCCGTTGGCGCCAGGGCACGCGCGCTGGTCCGGTTGTGCCTCATGCAGCTTGACGGCAGCCGACCGGGGGCGGTCATCAGCTCAGGGCGCTGTCCGCGAACGTCCAGCGAGCACTGTACGGACAGTGCGGACACCGAACAGAACGAAACAGTGCGTTACAAATCAAGCACATAGCATGTGGCATGGTTCCTGCATCAGAGGCTGCATTGTCCTCTTTTCAAGCCACCATGATTCGCGATACCTCTTCACAAGACGCTGTCCTGACCGCCAAACCGGGCGTCGCCAATAAAAAACGGGCGATTATCGCTGCCGTCGTGATCGCCGTTCTGGCCGGCGCCGCTTTCACGCTCGACACCTGGACTTCCAGCGACACCTCGGCCAACGCGGCCCTCTTGCGCATTGCCCCCGTCACCCGCGGCACCCTGGTGCGCGACGCGCTGGTCAATGGCCGCGTAGTGGCCGCCGTCAGCCCTACCCTGTACTCGACCGCGCCGTCCACCGTCACCCTCAAAGTGGCCGCTGGCGACACCGTCAAGCGCGGCCAGATCCTGGCGGTGCTGGAGTCGCCCGATCTGTCCGATGCTCTCAAGCGCGAGCAGTCGAGCTACAGCCAGCTGGAAGCGGAAGTGGCGCGCCAGCAGATCCTGGCCCGCAAGCAGAAGCTGCTGGCCCAGCGCGAAGCCGATACCGCGGAGATTGACCGCATTTCGGCCCAGCGCACCCTGGAGCGCTACCAGGCCGTGGGCGACGTCGGCATCATCGCCAAGATCGATATGCAAAAGGCCAAGGATGCCCTGTCCTCGGCCGATATCCGCGCCAGGCACGCCGCCAAGGCCGCCGGCCTGGAAAGCGACGACGTCGGCCTGGCCCTGAAAACCAAGATCAACGAACTTGATCGCCAGCGCCTGTCGATGGCCAATGCCCAGCGCCGGGTCGACGAACTGACCGTGCGCGCCCCGGTGGACGGTTTCATCGGCACGCTGTCGGTGCAGAATCGCAGCGTGGTCGCCGCCAACGCCGCCCTCATGACGCTGGTGGACCTGTCGCGCCTTGAAGTCGAACTGGAAGTGCCGGAAACCTATGTCGACGACATGGGCCTGGGCATGACCGCCGAAATCCAGCTCAATGGCGTCAGCGCCACCGGCAAACTGTCGGCCCTCTCCCCCGAAGTGGTCAAGAACCAGGTGCTGGCGCGGGTGCGCTTCGACGGCGCCCAGCCCAAGGGCCTGCGCCAGAGCCAGCGCGTCACCGCGCGCCTGCTGATCGAGGAAAAACCCAACGTGCTGATGCTGCCGCGCGGTCCCTTCGTGGAAAGCGAAGGCGGACGCTTCGCCTATGTGGTCACCGACGGCATCGCCGTGCGCACTCCGATCACCATCGGCGCGACCAGCATTTCGGGAGTCGAGATCCTGTCCGGCCTCAAGCAGGGCGACAAGGTCGTCGTGGCCGGCACCGATACGTTCGAAAACGCCCAGCGCATCTCTATCAATAATTAAATCAACAACCAGTCAAACCGAAAGGACTTCCCATGCTGCGCATGTCAAATCTGAGCAAGGTGTACCGCACCCACATGATCGAAACCCACGCGCTGCGCGGCTTCGAGATCAATGTCAAGCAAGGCGAATTCGTGACCGTCACCGGGCCTTCGGGCTCCGGCAAGACCAGCTTCCTGAACATCGCCGGCCTGCTCGAAGAATTCACCTCGGGCGAGTATGTGCTCGACGGCGTCAACGTCAAGGGCATGGACGACAATGCACGCTCGCGCCTGCGCAATGAAAAACTCGGCTTCATTTTCCAGGGCTTCAATCTGATTCCCGACCTGTCCCTGTTCGACAATGTCGACGTGCCGCTGCGCTACCGCGGCTTCAACGCCGCCGAACGCAAGGAGCGCATCGAAGACGCGCTGGCCAAGGTGGGCCTGGCCTCGCGCATGAAGCACTACCCGGCCGAACTGTCGGGCGGACAGCAGCAGCGCGTGGCCATCGCGCGCGCACTGGCCGGCGCACCCAAGCTGCTGCTGGCCGATGAACCGACCGGCAACCTGGACACCGCCATGGCGCGCGGCGTGATGGAACTGCTCGAAGAAATCAACGCCCAGGGCACGACCATTTTGATGGTCACCCACGATCCGGAACTGGCCGTGCGCGCGCAGCGCAATGTGCACATCATCGACGGCCAGGTTTCGGACCTGGTGCGCAAGGGCCCGACCCTGGTTGACGCCAAGGCGCAGCCGGCCACCAACCACGTAGCCTGAGGAGCGCTCCATGTT
>JAZKGU010000039.1:0-10470 GCA_040385745.1 Pseudomonadota bacterium | reverse complement strand
TGCGCAGATCCCACTCCACGCCCGAACCGCGCAGCATGGCGCCGGTAAAGCCCATGGCCTTCGCGTCTTCCGGCGAAACCACGCCGATGCCGACGGTACGCTGTTTCCAGATGCGGTTGTCGGTCAGCAGGGTTTCGTACTCGTCGACGTAGGTGACAAAACGTTTCGAAAAATCCTCGAGGAAGTCCAGCAGCGAACCCTGACGCGCCTCGTTGAGCTCGTCGATGGCCTTGGCGCTGCGGATGATCGAGGCCTTGTGCTTTGGCATCGCGTCCGGCAGGTCGCGGTACACGCCGCCCGGGCGGTAGTAGGCCGCGTGCATGCGCGCGCCCGATACAGCCTCGTAGGCGTCGAACAGATCTTCGCGGTCGCGGAAAGCGTACAGGAAAGGACCCATGGCGCCGACGTCGAGCGCGTGCGCGCCCAGCCACATCAGGTGGTTCAGCAGGCGCGTGATCTCGTCGAACATTACGCGGATGTACTGTGCGCGCACCGGCACCTGGATACCCAGCAGCTTTTCGATCGCCATCACGTAGGCGTGCTCGTTGGCCATCATCGACACATAGTCGAGCCGGTCCATGTAGGGCACCGACTGCAGGTAGGTGCGGGTCTCGGCCAGTTTCTCGGTGCCGCGGTGCAGCAGGCCGATATGCGGGTCGGCGCGCTGGATCACTTCGCCGTCGAGCTCGAGCACCAGGCGCAGCACGCCGTGCGCTGCCGGGTGCTGGGGACCGAAGTTCAGGGTGTAGTTCTTAATCTCAGCCATTATTTCATCCCGTAGGTTTCTTCGCGGATCACGCGCGGAATGATTTCACGCGGCTCGATCGTCACGGGTTGGTAGATCACGCGCTTCTGCTCGGGGTCGTAACGCATCTCGACGAAACCGGTGATCGGGAAATCCTTGCGGAACGGATGGCCGATGAAGCCGTAGTCGGTCAGGATGCGGCGCAAGTCGTTGTGGCCTTCGAACAGAATGCCGAACAGGTCGAATGCCTCGCGTTCGTACCAGTTGGCCGAACGCCAGATCGAGGTGACCGAGGCCAGCACCGGCATCTCGTCGTCGGCGGCGAACACGCGCACGCGCACGCGGAAATTGTGCACCAGCGACAGCAAGTGTGACACGGCCGCGAAACGCGGACCTTCCCAGGTGCCTTCGCCATAGGTCGAGTAGTCGACGCCGCACAGGTCGAGCAGCTGATCGAACTGTAAGGAAGGATCATCGCGCAGAGCCAGCATGGACTTGGCGTAATCGGCGGCCTTGACCACCACCGTCACTTCGCCCAGGGCGGTAGTGATGGTTGCGCCCTCACCCAGCACGGAGGCCAGGGTCGACGCCAGCATTTCAATTTTGGAAGTCATCATTATCGGGCGATGGTGTTGGTGCGCTTGATCTTGTTCTGCAGTTGCAGAATGCCGTACAGCAGCGCTTCAGCGGTCGGCGGGCAGCCCGGCACATAGACGTCGACCGGCACGATGCGGTCGCAGCCGCGCACCACCGAATAGGAGTAGTGGTAGTAGCCGCCGCCGTTGGCGCAGGAACCCATCGAAATGACCCAGCGCGGCTCCGGCATCTGGTCGTAGACCTTGCGCAGCGCTGGCGCCATCTTGTTGCACAGCGTGCCGGCCACGATCATGACGTCGGACTGGCGCGGCGATGGACGGAACACCACGCCGAAGCGGTCCATATCGTAGCGGGCAGCGCCCGTGTGCATCATCTCGACCGCGCAGCAGGCCAGGCCGAACGTCATCGGGAACATGGACCCGGTGCGGGCCCAGTTGATAACGGTGTCGAGCGTGGTGGTGACGAAACCTTCGTTTAATACGCCTTCAATTGACATGGCTTATTCCCAATCAAGGGCACCTTTCTTCCAGATGTACCAAAAACCGACGATGAATTCAGCAATGAACACCATCATCGTCACGTAACCGGACCAGCCCAGCTCGCGCATGGACACGCCCCACGGGAAGAAGAATGCCGTTTCCAGATCAAACAAAATAAACAGGATTGCGATGAGGTAGTACCGCACGTCGAACTTCATGCGGGCGTCTTCGAACGCTTCGAAGCCGCACTCATAGGGCGACAGTTTGGCAGCATCGGGATTGTTGCGCCCGAGCAGATAGCCGAGCACCTGGGGCACGACGCCGACGCCGATACCAACCAGAATGAACAGTAAAACGGGGAAGTAATTTTCGAGGTTCACGGAAAGATGAGCCTTATTGAACGATCGGTTAATGAACCACTGCGTAGCAGCGCCCTATCGCACGATCCTGGCTTGAAGCCTACCAACCAGGATCCACGACTGATCCTCGTAAAAAAGCCAGCTTAGACATGAGCATGAGCTCATGCGTCCTTGCTGGCTTTTCTAAATATCTTGGTGCCGACGGCGAGACTCGAACTCGCACAGGATTTCTCCCACTACCCCCTCAAGATAGCGTGTCTACCAATTTCACCACGTCGGCTTGAGTGCGCTATTCTACATTGTTACAGAGCTGTATTCAATGCATCTTTGCGGCAAAACAAGGATAAAACGTAAAAACTATGGTTCTTTTTTTGCTATGAGGTAGAAAAGAACCATGCTGCCCAAAAGCTGGGCACACTGCCCGGAAAAACCGGGCAGCGGGTGCTGCAAAATTACTTTGGTACCTGGCCGGCCGGGCTTGCAGGTGCTGGCACGGTTGCCGGCGTTACTGCCGCAGGCGCGGCCTCGACTGGCGCTGCCGGCGCCGCTTCAACTGGCGTAGCTGGCGCAGTCTGCGGGATTGCAGCCGGACCGGTCACTGGCGCAGGCGGCGCGACCGGCACCGTGGTGCGATCCATAACGCCGCTGTCGGTGGTGATTTCGCCTTGCTTGGCAAAGCTGGCCAGAGCCAGGGTGCAGCCAAAAAAGATTGCGGCGAACACGCCAGTCGACTTGGACATGAAATTCGACGAGCCGCTGGCGCCGAACAGGCTTCCCGACGCGCCCGAGCCGAAGGCTGCACCCATATCCGCACCCTTGCCATGCTGCAGCAGGACCAGGCCGATCACGACCAGCGCGGAAATGACCTGCAAAACAACCACCAGATTGACCAAGGTATTCATTGCTTATTCCATTCCAAGTGTAAGTACGTCTTTGCTACAAAAAATTCTTATGCTGCTGCGTGAATGATGGCGAGGAAATCGGCCGCCTTCAGCGCCGCCCCACCGATCAAGCCGCCATCAATGTCGGGCTGGGCCATCAGTTCCCTGGCGTTGTCCGGCTTCATGCTGCCGCCGTACAGGATGTGCACGGCGCTGCATTCCACCGCATGCTTTTCCGCCAGCTGGGCACGCAGCTGCGCATGCACTTCCTGCGCCATCTCGGGCGTAGCGGTCTTGCCGGTGCCGATTGCCCATACCGGCTCGTAGGCGATCACGATCTCGGCGACACGCGCCCCAACCAGCGCCAGCACCGCCTCCAGCTGATGGCGCACCACGACCCTGGTCTGCCCCGCCTCGCGCTCGGCCAGCGTTTCGCCGACGCAAACGATGGGAGCCATCCCTGCCTCCAGTACTGCGAGTGCTTTTTTGGCGACAAGTTCACTGCTTTCGGCGTGATACGCGCGGCGCTCGGAGTGGCCGACGATCACATAGCGACAGCCGAAATCGCCCAGCATGGCCGTTGACACTTCGCCCGTGAAGGCGCCGGAAGCGTGCGCCGAGACATCCTGCGCACCCCAGCCGATCGGCGTTTCAGCCAGCAGCGACTGGCACTGGGCCAGATATGGCGCCGGAACACAGACGGCGCAAGAGGCGCCCGAACCGTTCAAGCCGGCAGAAATGCCAGCCAAAAGGCTTGCATTCGCGGCAAGACTGCCATTCATTTTCCAATTACCGACGACGAGTTTGCGACGCATAGTAGCCCAGATTCGATTAACCCGCTATTTTAACCCTCTGCTGGGGGCTGGTCAAACTGGCTTGATTTTGCGCCTGCCTGCCTAGAGGACCTGCAACATAATCTTTCCTACATGCGTGGAACTTTCCATCAGGGCATGTGCCTGGGCTGCCTGCTCCAGCGGAAAAGTTTTGAAAATCACCGGCTTGATCTTCCCCGCTTCAATCAGCGGCCACACTTTCTCCTGCAAGCGCCAGGCAATGGCCGCCTTGAACGCCACGGGACGCGGACGCAGGGTCGAGCCGCTAATGCTCAGGCGGCGGCGCAGAACCTGGCCGAGGTCGATGTTGGCCTTGGCCCCGCCCAGCAGCGCGATCAGGGCAATGCGCCCGTCGTCGGCCAGGCAGCTGATCTCGCGCGCTACGTAGTCGCCCGCCACCATATCGAGCACCACATCGACGCCCTTGCCGTCAGTCAGTTCACGCACGACCTCGACAAAATCTTCGGTCCGGTAATTAATCGCGCGCTCGGCGCCCAGCTCCTCGCAGGCGCGGCATTTGTCGTCGCTGCCAGCGGTCGCGAACACGCGGTGCCCCATCGCTGCAGCCATCTGGATCGCCGTCACGCCGATGCCCGAACTGCCGCCTTGCACCAGCAAAGTGTCGTCGCCGGACAGGTTCGAGCGGTCGAATACATTGCTCCATACAGTAAAGAAGGTTTCCGGCAGCGAGGCCGCCTCAAGCGGGCTCAGGCCCGACGGGATCGGCAGGCATTGCTGCAGGGGCGCGGCGCAGTATTCGGCGTAGCCCCCGCCCTGGACCAGGGCGCACACCATGTCGCCCTTGGCGAAGTGGCTGCCCGCCAGGTCGCCCTCGACGATCTCGCCGGCCACTTCGAGGCCGGGCAGATCGGACGCGCCCGGCGGAACCGGGTAGTGCCCAAGGCGCTGCAGCACGTCGGGCCGATTGACCCCGGCCGCGTGGACGCGGATCAGGACTTCGCCGGCCTTGAGTTCAGGAAGGGGACGCTCGCACAGACGCAGAACGTCCGGCGAGCCAGGCATGGTGATTTCGATTGCGCGCATGGCTTGGCCTTGTCAAAAGCAAAACGCGATTGTACGCCGCCAGACGGCCATGCACTTTTACCGGTCCTGTACGATTAATTGCTCAGGGCGGGAATCGGATTGGGTTTGTGCGGGCGGATAGGCTGCGCCTTCATTTTTTTCTCCAGCAGTTCCATCGCCACCTCCAACTGCCTATCCCGGCCCTTGTATGTAGCATGCGGCAGGTTATCGACTTCCACGTCAGGAATCACCCCGACACCCTCGATCAGCCACTGGCCATCTTCGGCGAACTGGCCGAACTGAGCCACCCGCACCATGCCATTATCAGCCAGCGCGTTGACGTCCGAGAGCCACACGCCAGCACCGGCAGTACGCTTGCCGACCACAGGCCCCAGATTCAGCGCCTTGACTGCAGCGGCAAAGGTTTCGCCGTCGGAATAGGTCAGCTCGTCAGTGAGCACCACCAGGTGACCGCGGAAAGTGCCCTGCATGTTGGAATAAGGCTGGCGTCCGTTGGTGGCCCAGAAGGCCCACGACTTGCGCAGCAGCTTTTCGATCAGCCAGCTGTCGATACTGCCGCCGTTATTGCGGCGCACATCGATGATCAGGCCCTCGCGCTGGATGTTGGTGTAAAACTCGCGCGTGAACGCGGCCATGTCACGCCCGACCATGGCGCGCAAATGCAGATAGCCGATCTTGCCCTTCGAAACACGCTCAACTTCGCGTGCGCGGCTTTGCTCCCAGTCGCTGTAGCGCAGGGCAGCATGACGCGCCATCGCGACCGGCGTGACGATCACAGCGCGCGGCGCAGCTTCGCCACGCTTGACCTGCAACAGTACCTGCTTGTCGCCCTGATTGAGCAGCAAGTCGGCAATGTCGCGCGCCGTGGCCGCATTCTGGCCGTTCACCGAAGTGATGACGTCGCCCTCTTTCACATCCACGTCCGGTTGTTCGAGCGGCCCGCGGTCCGACGGCAGCTCGGGTTCGCTGCGGTATATGCGATCGACCCTAAAGCCGCCAGCTACTCGAGAAAGCACCGCCCCGAGGCCGGCGGGCGCGCCTTCCGGGGCCGAGCGCCGAATATCGCCGGGGCGAATTTGCGAGTGCAGCGCGCCGATTTCGCTCGCCATCATGCCCAGCACGTCGTTGAGTTCACCGCGGTCGGTTACACGCTCGACCAGCGGCGCGTACTTGGCGCGCACAGCCTTCCAGTTCACGCCGCGCATGTTGGCGTCATACAGGAAGTCGCGATGCATGCGCCATGCGTCGTTGTACATTTGGCGCCATTCCAGGCGTGGGCTCGAGGCAATGCTCCAGTCATCAACCTTGATCTTGGACTTGCTGATATCGCTCTGCTGCTTGGCGCCGGCATCGACGATCAGCATGTCGCCAGTGCCCGGACCGGCGGTGCGGTAATAGATTCTCTTCATGTCGCTCGATAGAGCGAATTCGCGTATCCCCGCCACGAACACTTCCGGCTGCGGATTGCTACGTGCGATCGCCAGCGTCTTCAGGGTCGCCTTGCCGTCGCCTTCGGCATCGAGCAAGTAAAGGCGCTTGTCATCAACCTCCAGAGTGCGATAGTTTCCCGCAGCCAGGGGAACTTCGTACAAGCGGCCGGCCAAACCCGCGTAGACCACTCCGGGTAGTGACGGCTTGACCGGCTTGAGGTCGGTAACCGGCTTGGTGGGCTCGGGCTTGGCGCCCTCCTTCACCACGGCCGCGGCTGCAACGGCAACCGGATCCGATGCTGGTGCGCTCAGCTCATCGTCAGGCTTGAACGGGAAGCGGGTGCCTGCTTGCAGGGCCAGCGCATAGACGCCGACACGCTTGTCGAATACAGGTCCCATATTGCGATCACCCCAAGGCGCCCCGTTGCCGAGGTTGAAGTTGCGCGCCGAGAGAAAGTACAACCAGCGTCCGTCTGGCGAAAAAGCCGGCGAGCTTGCTGTGTAGCGATCGCTGGTGACGAAGGCCAGCTGCTTCGTTTCGAGGTTGAACAGGCCAATCTGCTCGCGGCCCTCAGCCGAACCAACTCGCAGGAAGGCCATGTTCTTGCTGTCGGGGGACCACAGCACCTGATCCGGCGCATCCACGCCGGTCTTCGCCCCGTCGTCGACGATGGTATTGGTTTTGCTGGCCAAGTCGAGTAGCCAGGTGCGGCCCTGGCTGTCGGTGTGCGCCAGGTAGCGCCCGTCCGGCGATGGATACAGGCGCAAGCGGTGGGTGGCGCCGTCGCTTGTGAGCTGCTCGCCCGGTCCCGAACCGTCGGCGGCAAAGCGCCAGATCTCGTTCTCGCCGGTGGCATCGACGATGGCATAGACGGCCCGCTCGTTGTGGCTAAATACGGCGCTGCGTGCGCGAGCGCCTTCGGGGATGGCAATCTCCACGCGGCGCTGTGAACCGGTGCCGGCGATGCTGACGCGACCGCGCGCGGTCAAAATCAAGCGCTCTGTGCGGCCTGCCAGCTGGACGTTAGTCAGGCTCTCCAGCGGGGAGCGGATCAGCCGCTTGCGCTGCTGGTCGAAATCGGACACCAGCTGGATCGGCACAATCTGCTCGACGCCGGACGCGAGGTCCATGACCTTGATATCGGCCCCCATCTGATACGCGATTTTTCCGTCGCCCAGGGCCGCGTTTCGCACATCCCAGTCTTTGTTTGCGGTATGGGCGCGCGTCTCACTGCCGTCGGGTTTGGCCGACCAGATCTTGTCGGCGCCATCACGATCGCTGATGAAGAACAGGCGACCGTTCCACCACATCGGGCGGCGGTTGTTGGCAGGATTGGCCTTGAACACAGGCTCGGCCTCGCGCCCCCCATCGATGTCAAAGCGCCACAGCTGCGCATGGGCGCCCCCGCGGTAGAGCTTCACGTTATCGTTCGACAGCGTCAAGCCGAAGCGCGTGAAGAAGATCGTCTTGCCGCTGTCGTCGAGCACCGCATCGTTGGCGTCGGCAAGCGGGAACACACGCCGTTCCAGGCTCCCCGGTTTGATGGCGGCGATGATCCGGTGCTGGCTCGGGCCGGTCGAATTCTGGGTGCTGACCAAGACTTCGCCGTCACGAGTCCAGCCGAGAACTGCCACACCCCCGCCTTCAAAGCTCAAGCGCTTGGGCAGGCCACCGTCGACCGGCATGACGTAAGCTTCCTGCTCACCTTCGTAGGAAGCGGAGAATGCTATCCATTTGCCATCGTGCGACAGCGCTGAATGGGTCTCGGCCGCCGCATGAGTGGTGAGGCGCTGGGCGACGCCACCGGTCGCGCTGATCTTCCACAAGTCGCCCTCGGCGGTAAACACCAGCGTATTGCCGCGAATGGCGGGGAAGCGGAAATATGCATCTGACCAGGCGGCGGCGCTGGTGCTGAAAAGGCCCGCGACAAGCAAGGCGCGGGCAAGAATAGTTGGCGAAGGCATGGGACAGATCTCATCGTGGCTGAAGGATACGAGTTTGTCATATCTTGCGCACGAGCATCAAGCAGAACTTGCTTGTATGTATGCCGTCGTGTAGCTTGCTTGTCCTTCGTTTTCCTAACGTTAGCGCAGCACGCGCGGGACCAGGTAAATGTCGCGCTGCCTTCCGCTGATGTAACGGAAGCCGGCTTCGTCAAAGTAGCCGTCTTCCTCGAGCATGATGCGCACCGGCTTGTTCCACTCGGGGACCATGGTCTCGGCATTGAGCTCGATGGAGTATGCAGTCCGGTTGTACAGGGGATAGTCGCCGCTTCCCGGCACCCCGCCCTGCGCGTCCCACATGCCGATGGTAGGGCCGGCCGCGTGGCCATGGGAGCCAATCGGATGGGTGTAGATGGTGGCGCCGATGCCTTCCTGCTTCGCCTGCGCCAGCGCGCTAGCCAGCATCTGATTGCCACTGCGGCCGGTCTTGAACTGCCCGGTCAAAATATCCTGCAGCCGGTTGCCGTTGGCGAATGCAGCCCTCAAGCCGGCCGGCACCGCGCTCTCGCCAGGCTTGAGCACATAGGCATGCTGCTGCACGTCGGTCTGCAGGCGCAGATAGGTGATGCCAATGTCAACGTGCAGCAGGTCGCCTGGCAAAATCACATTGCTCTTCGGGCGCGCAGAAAATGCGGCAGTCTGGTCGGCAGTCGGCGCATCCATGCGCTGGATTGATACCGTGGGATGAAACCAGGTGTCGTAGCCGGCGTCGCGGATCTTCTGGCGGAACCACCACACCACGTCGTCGGTGGTGGTGATGCCAGGGGTGATCACGCGCTCGGAAAAGCCTTCGTCGATGATGCGGTGGGTGGCACTGACCAGTTGCGGATAGATCTGCATCTCGCGCTCAGTACGCGTTTCAAGCCAGCCCACGGCGAGCTTGTCGGCGCTGACCACGCGGCTCTTGAATGCAGCCGGCACCTTCTGCATCATCTCCAGGTAATCGGTATGGTCCAGGCCATCGGCGTGACCGTAATCAACCGAAGTGTTGATCCCGATGCGGGCCGGATTGCGCGCGCTGATCAAGGCCGCCAGCGCGTCCCACTGCTCCGGATATTTTTTGGTATCCCACGCCGCCTTGATGCCGTTGCCCACGTCGTAGCGGGCGATAGCCAGCTTCTCCACCTGGCCATTGGCCGGATTGCGGTGGAACACAAGAATGGTGCGGCGGCGCGCGTTGAGCCATTCGGCCGGCAGCATGGTGCGCAGCACCGGGTCTTCATTGTATTCGCGCGAAACGATGACCCACATGTCGATCCCGGTGCGCTGCATGAGCCCCGGTAAAACATGGTCGAGCCGTTCGGAGAGAATTTCGTTGACCACCCGTGCCTGGTCGCGGACGGAGAGCACTTGTGCGTGGCTGACGGAGGCAGCGCACAACAGCGCGGCGAGGAGAAGTCGCTTCATTGGATCCCTGGTAAGGAGCCGCGGGCTGGCCGCGGCGACAGGGTCAACTATACACTGGCTCCAGTGCGTGAAGAAGTGGGCAGTGGCGTGCCAACGCGCCAGTTGCGCGACATCGCCTGCGCTTCCTCGATCTGTTCCTGGGTCATGCGCTTGGCGATTTCAGCGCGCTGGTTGGTGGCGTTGATGTTGCCGTTGGCGGACGCCAGGTTCCACAGCATATAGGCCAGCACCTTGTCGGCCGGAAGGCCCGCCGCGTGATAGCGGTACATGAGTCCCAGTGCATGCTGGGCATCGGCGTGACCCTGCTCGGCAGCCTTGCGAAACCACGACACGGCCAGCTTGTGGTCGAGCGGGACCGAGTTGCCGGTGTAGTACATCGCGCCCACCACGTACTGGGCGTCGGCCTTGCCCTGGTCGGCCGCCTTGCGGTGCCAGTTCATGGCCAGCTTGTAGTTCTGGGCGACGCCGCGGCCCATGTAATACATCAGGCCGAGCAAATGCTGCGCCTCCACGTGGCCCTTGTTGGCCAGCGGCGTGATCTCCTTCAGCGCCAGCGCATAATTGCGGGCGTTGTAGGCTTGGGCGCCTTCGGTAAAGCCGGCGCTCGCACTAGCGTGCACGCCGAGTGCGATTGATATCGCAACGATTAATTTTTTCATGTCTCGCGTATTGAACCAGGTTCAGTCTGCAT
>JAZKGU010000038.1:0-3227 GCA_040385745.1 Pseudomonadota bacterium | reverse complement strand
TCGGGCGCGCCATCATCCGCGACCTGTATTCCGACGCCGAGGCGGCGCGCCTGCTGTCGCTGGTCACCATGATTTTTACTATCGCGCCGGCCATCGCGCCCATCCTGGGCGGCTGGATTGTGGCGCTGTCGGACTGGCGTACCATCTTCCTGGCGCTGCTAGGCTACACGGTGGTGCTGTTTTACGTGTGCTACCAGCGCCTGCCCGAAACGCTGGCGCCCGAACATCGGCAGCCCTTCAATCCGCGCTTCCTGTGGGAGAACTACAGCGCGATTTTCAGCTCGCCGCTGTTCCACATGAAAGCGGGTATTGTCGCCCTCAACTTCGCCGGTCTTTTCCTGTATATCTCGTCGGCGCCGGTGATGCTGCCCGAGCTGCTGCACCTGGGGCCCGATCAGTTCGCGTGGCTGTTCATCCCGGCCGTGAGCGGCATTTTCCTCGGCGCGCTGGCGGCCAACCGCATCGCCGGGCGTATAGCTTTTTCGCGCCAGATCGCCATCGGCTTTGCCTGCGCGCTCACGGCCGTGGCGTTCAACCTGGGCTATCACCTGTTCTTGCCAGCGGCGCTGCCGTGGACCGTGGCGCCGCTGTTCCTGTACACCTTCGGCACGTCGATCATCGCACCGGCGGCCACGCTGCTCGCGCTTGACCTGTTCCCGCACATCCGCGGCACGGTGGCCTCCTGCCAGTCGTTCGCGGTCACGCTGCTCGGCGCAGTGGTGGCGGGCGTGATTGCGCCGGTGCTCTCGCATTCGGTGCTGTGGCTGGCCATCGGCCAGGCCGCGTTCACGCTGCTGGCGCTGGCGCTGTGGTTGTTGTCGCGGGTGTACAAGCGCAGACAGGCCACGCCAACGCAGGCTTGATCGGGCCAGCCTACATGGCCTGAATTATTGTCGTTAATGAAACTTTCGTGTGTATATGTTAAGATGTCTCTTTTACATCGCGCAGCGCCCGAGACATGCATCCACCAGAGCACGATCCAGCCCCGTATCCGGATGCCAGCCAGTCCTTGGCTGCGATTGCTCGTCTCGAGAGTTCGGAGAAGCTGTACCGCTTCCTGGTCGATAGCTCGCCCGACATCATTTACACCCTCAATCACGAGGGTTGCTTCACGTTTGTCAATGCGCGCGCCTACGAGCTGCTCGGCTTCGAGCGCGACGAACTGATCGGCAAACATTATTCGATTCTGGTGCACGATGACGACCAGGAGCGCGCGCGCTACGTGTTCAACGAGCGCCGGGTCGATGAACGCGCCGCCCGCAATGTCGAGCTACGCCTGAAATGCAGGCAGGGCGGCAGCGCCGAGCGTACCTTCAACACCACCCTCATGACGATTTCGCTCAACGCCATCGGCATGCATGTGCCTGACAGCGAGGTGCGCAAGCTTGAATTTTTCGGCACCTACGGCGTGGCGCGCGACATCACCGAGCGCAAACGCAGCGAAGAAGTCACTTCCTTCCAGGCCTACCACGACATCCTGACCGATCTGCCGAACCGCATGCTGTTCAAGGACCGCCTGGGGCTGGCCGTGATCCAGGCCAAGCGTAAGCAGAGCGAGCTGGCCGTCATGTTCATCGACCTGGACCGCTTCAAGCTGGTCAACGACACGCTCGGCCACGTCAAGGGGGACGAGCTGCTGCAGCAGGTCTCGGGCCGCCTCAAGCAGTGCCTGCGGCGCGGCGACACCATGGCGCGCCAGGGCGGCGACGAATTTACTGTCCTGCTGCCGGACCTGCGCGACCGCGCCGAAGTGAGCGAACTGGCGGCGGCCTTTCTGGCCTGCCTGCAGCTGCCTTTTCAGCTGGACGGGCAGCAGGTGCATATGTCGGCCAGCATCGGCAGCGCGCTCTATCCGCACGATGGCGAGTCGGTCGATGAACTGCTGCGCCACGCCGATATCGCCATGTACCAGGTCAAGGCCCAAGGCAAGAATGGCCATAGCTTCTATCAGGCTTCAATGCGCGACGTGTCGCAGCAAAAGATCACGCTCGAACAGAGCTTGCGGCGCGCGCTTGAACTTGGCGAGCTGGAGATGTTTTACCAGCCGCAGGTCGACCGCGCGAGCGGGCGCATCATCGGCGCCGAAGGTCTGATGCGCTGGAATCATCCGCAGCGCGGCCTGCTCGAAGCTGGAGAATTCTTGCCCTTCGCCGAAGACAATGGCCTCATGCTGCCGATCTCGGACTGGATGATCCAGGCCCTGTGCCGCGATCTGCGTCTGTGGAATGCCAACGGCGGCGAGCATGTGCGCCTGTCGCTGAACCTGTCGCCGCAATACCTGGACCGCGGCGACTTTGTCGAAAAAATGCGCGGCGCGCTGCAGCAGCACGCCATTGCCCCATCCCAGATCGAGGTGGAGATCACCGAGAACATCTGCATCCGCAACCCGCAGTACGCTATCGATCAGCTCAACAAGCTGTGCGAACTGGGGGTGTCGGTGGCCATCGACGATTTCGGGACCGGTTATTCGTCCTTGTCCTACCTGCACCGCTTTCCGATCCACACCATCAAGGTCGACCAGTCCTTCGTGCGCGAGATTCGCGACGAGCAGGGCCACTACCCGGTAATCCTGGCGATTATCTCGATTGCGCGCGGGTTGGGCCTGCACCTGGTGGCCGAGGGCGTGGAGACGGCCGTGCAGGCGCGCTATCTGGAAGCGCACGGCTGCCCGGCCATGCAGGGCTATCTGTACCACCGGCCGATGCCGCTGGCCGCCTTCCTTGCAGTGCTGGGCGCGCAGCGCGACGCTCGTATTGACGTCGCAGAACGCAACACGCCGCTCGCACAATAGGCGAGAATCTCCCCGCTCGGCTGCAGCCCTGGTGTAAGATACTGTATAGGCATACAGTTGTATGCGCCAATACGGACCAGCTCATGGAACTGCGCGACAAGCTTGAAATTCTGGCCGATGCTGCCAAGTACGACGCGTCGTGCGCCAGCAGCGGCGCGCCCAAGCGCTCCTCCGAAGGCAAGGACGGCATCGGCGCCACCACCGGCATGGGGATCTGCCACAGTTATACGCCAGACGGGCGCTGCGTTTCCCTGCTCAAAATTTTGCTCACCAATTTCTGCGTCTACGATTGCCAGTACTGCGTCAACCGCCGCACGTCCAACGTGCCGCGCGCACGCTTTAGCGTCGACGAGGTGGTCAAGCTCACCGTCGATTTTTACCTGCGTAATTACATCGACGGGCTGTTTCTCAGCTCGGGCATCATCCAGTCGGCCGA
>JAZKGU010000037.1:0-8941 GCA_040385745.1 Pseudomonadota bacterium | reverse complement strand
CGGTCTGGGCGTACAGCTTGCGGATGTCGATGACGTCCGGGCCAACGGTGCCCTTATAAATAGGCATCTCGATGGCGGTGCTGCCATCGGAAAAGGATAGTGTTGCTTTGGTCTCAGAGATATTCATGGCACTTCCTTCTTGGGAGGTGAGGTCTACACAATAAAAAATACAGGAAACTTTTAAGCCTGCCGCAAGCGCGCCAGCAAGGCGCGCACATGGGGCAGGTCGACTTCACCTTCAGGCTCTGCCCGCGCCAGAATCAGGTCCATGAGCGGATTGTCCGCCAGGTCCAGCAAGCGCGTCAGGGCGTCGACCTCCTCATCGGTGAGCGCTTCTTCATGCGCGTCGAGGAAGCGCGTGAGGATCAGATCGTTTTCCAGCAAGCCCCGGCGGCTGCGCCAGCGCAAGCGGGACCGGTTGGCCGGATCGGATTGATGCGTATTCACACTTAAGCCTGTCGTTCGGTCAACACTATACTCCGGCTGCCGATTTTAAGCAGTACGGTACTTTTACGGTACTAAACGCCGGCTTTGGCGTCACGAAGACGCCAAACCCGGCCAAAGCGAGCCTTAAATCGCGCGCCGGACCATCAATTCCTTGATCTTGCCGATGGCCTTGTTCGGATTCAAGCCCTTCGGGCATACGTCCACGCAATTCATGATCGAGTGGCAGCGGAACAGGCGGTACGGATCTTCCAGATTGTCCAGACGCGCGCCGGTAGCCTCGTCGCGCGAGTCGGCGATGAAACGGTAGGCTTGCAGCAGGCCGGCAGGGCCGACGAACTTGTCCGGATTCCACCAGAACGACGGGCACGAGGTCGAGCAGCAGGCGCACAGGATGCACTCGTACAGGCCGTCGAGCTCTTCGCGCTCGGTCGGGGTCTGCAGGCGCTCTTTTTCCGGCGGAATGGTGTCGTTGATCAGGTAAGGCTTGATCGAATCGTATTGCTTGAAGAACTGGGTCATGTCAACGATCAGGTCGCGGATGACCGGCAGGCCGGCCAGCGGACGCAACACGATCGGCTGGGTCAGCTCGTTCAGGTTGGTGGTGCAGGCCAGGCCGTTCTTGCCGTTGATGTTCATGGCGTCGGAACCGCACACGCCTTCACGGCACGAGCGGCGCAGGGCGATCGAATCGTCCACGTCCGACTTGATGCGCTGCAGTGCGTCGAGCAGCATCTTGTCGGTGTCCTGCAGTTCCACCGTCACGTCCTGCATGTACGGCTTGGCGTCACGGTCCGGGTCGTAACGGTAGATTTTGAGTTTTACTGTGCGAGTCATGGTCGTGCCTTAGAAAGTACGTGGTTTCGGCTTGAAGGTATCAACGGTGAGCGGCTTGGTGATCACGGGCTTGTACTCGAGGCGGTTGCCTTCCGAGAACCACAGCGTGTGCTTCATCCATACCTCGTCGTCGCGCGTCTGGTAATCGCTGTGCGCGTGGGCGCCGCGCGATTCCTTGCGTGCCTGTGCCGATGTGATGGTGGCTTTCGCGGTTTCAATCAGGTTGTCCAGCTCCAGCGCTTCCACGCGGGCGGTGTTGAACACCATCGACTTGTCCTTGAACGATACATGCTTGCGGCGCTCGTCCAGGACCATAATTTCCTTCAGGCCTTGCGTGAGCAGCTCGTCGGTACGGAACACGCCGCAGTACTTCTGCATCGTGGCGCGGATGTCGTTGGCGACGCCCTGCACTTTTTCGGAACCGGTCGAGGTTTCCAGGCGATTCATGCGCTCGAGCGCGAAGTCGGCAGCATCCTTCGGCAAAGGCTTGTTTTCCTTTTGCTTCAGGTTGGACGCGACCACGTGGTTGCCGGCGGCGCGGCCGAACACGATCAGGTCGAGCAGCGAGTTGGTGCCCAGGCGGTTGGCGCCGTGCACCGAAACGCAGGCGCACTCGCCAATCGCGTACAGGCCGTTGACCACAGCCACCGGGTTGCCGTTCTTGGGCGCGACCACCTGGCCGTGGATATTGGTCGGAATGCCGCCCATCTGGTAGTGAATGGTCGGCACGACAGGAATCGGTTCCTTGGTCGCATCGACGTTGGCGAACTTGTGACCGATTTCGAGAATCGACGGCAGGCGCTTGGCGATGGTGTCGGCGCCGATGTGGCGCAGGTCCAGCAGCACGTGGTCCTTGTTCGGACCGCAGCCGCGGCCTTCCTTGATTTCCTGGTCCATCGAACGCGACACGAAGTCGCGCGGCGCCAGGTCTTTCAGGGTCGGCGCATAGCGCTCCATGAAACGCTCGCCCTGGCTGTTGATCAGGATGCCGCCTTCACCGCGCACGCCTTCGGTAATCAAGACGCCCGCGCCGGCCACGCCGGTGGGGTGGAACTGCCAGAACTCCATGTCCTGCAGCGGCAGGCCGGCGCGTGCAGCCATGCCCATGCCGTCGCCGGTGTTGATGAAGGCGTTGGTCGAGGCTGCAAAAATACGGCCTGCGCCGCCGGTCGCGAAAATGGTGGTCTTCGCTTCCAGGATCATGCATTCGCCGGTTTCCATTTCGAGCGCAACCACGCCGACCACGTCGCCTTCGGCATCACGGATCAGATCGATCGCCATCCATTCGACATAGAAGTGGGTGCGGGCGCGCACGTTGCGCTGGTACAGGGTGTGCAGCAGCGCGTGGCCGGTACGGTCGGCCGCCGCGCAGGCGCGCTGGACCGGCTTTTCACCGAAATTGGCGGTGTGGCCGCCAAACGGGCGCTGGTAAATGGTGCCGTCCGGATTACGGTCGAACGGCATGCCGAAGTGCTCGAGCTCGTAGACCACCTTCGGTGCTTCGCGGCACATGAATTCGATCGCGTCCTGGTCGCCCAGATAGTCGCCACCCTTGACGGTGTCGAACATGTGCCAGTACCAGTCATCCTCGCTCATATTGCCGAGCGAAGCGCCGATGCCGCCCTGGGCTGCCACCGTGTGCGAGCGGGTCGGGAATACTTTCGACAGCACCGCGACGTTCAGGCCGGCTTCAGCCAGTTGCAGGGAGGCGCGCATGCCGGAACCGCCGGCGCCAATGATGACCGCGTCGAAGCGGCGCGATGGTAATGCTTTTTTAATTGCCGCCACGACTTAGCTCCAGAGAATTTGCAGGGTGTAAAAAGCACAGGCGATCAACCAGACAATGGTGAGCGACTGCAGGGCCAGGCGGATGCCGGCCGGCTTCACATAATCCATCCAGATGTCGCGCATGCCGACCCAGACGTGGTAGTACAGCGCCAGGAAGGTCACCAGGCTGAACAGCTTGAACCACTGGGTGGCGAACAGGCCGGCCCAGCCTTCGTAGCTGAAGTCCTCGCCGGTCAGGAAAGCGCCGAGCAAAACGAAGGTGTAGACGGCCATGATGATGGCAGTGATGCGCTGCGCCAGCCAGTCTTTCAGGCCGTAATGGGCGCCCACGACCAGGCGGTTGGGTCCTACGTTATTTTTAGCCATCAGAACACTCCGAACAATTTGAGACCAGCCAGGGCCGTCAGCACCAGGCTCACTACCAGGACCCCGATCGCGCTCTGGCGCGAGGAATCTTTTTCAATCATCAGGTGCACGTCCATGAACAAATGGCGCACGCCGGCGCAGAAATGCTGCATGTAGGCCCAGATCAGGCCCAGCAGGACCAGCTTGACGAGCGGGTTCTGCATGAAGTCAAGGATCATGGCGTAGGTGTCTTCGGAACGGATGCTCCGGTCGAACAGATAGAGCAGGAACGGCAGCGCCAGGAACAGGCCGGCGCCACTGACACGGTGCAAAATGGATACCCAGCCTGCCGGTGGCAGGCGGTAATTTGGTAGTTCTGTAATGTGGATGTTACGGAACTCTGGCCGTTCTTTTTTTGGAACTTCTTTCACGGCTTCGGACATAACGGACCTCCCCTTAACGATCTTTTAAATGACTAACTCGTAATTTTCGCCTATTTTGGTGTGCTGCACCAATATCTAATTTTGTATTACGGCAAAAAATAGAGCTATCGCACCACGATTTAGTGTTTCTGAGCACCGTGCATTTTAATCGGTATGCATGTTCCCTGCTGAGGAGCGACCCACCGCGCCACGATCACAGCGGGTCAAGGCGCGCTTGTCAGTACGGCGCGCCTGACACACGCCTCCCCCGCGAAGGCGGGGGCCTGTAGCACGCAAACACAGAATTGGTGCGCTATAGCCCCCCGCCTTCGCGGGGGAGACGGTTTTTCTTGGGCAAACGACGAACGCGCGCCCCGTCCGGCTCTCAGCTCAAATCATTCTGGTAGTGGTGCTGCGCGGTCAGATACAGCCCGCGTCGCAGCTCCACCGCCTTGTCCCCATAGGTGTACGACACCCGCTCCGCGCACAGCAGCGGCGTGCCTTCGAACACGTCCAGAAACAGCGCTGCGCCAGCATCGGCCGCAACGGCCCGGATCTTTTCACTGGCGCGTATCATGCGCGTGCCGAACTCGGACTCGAACAGTCCATACATCGGCCCCTTGTATTCGACCAGCCTTTCGGCGGTTAGTCCCTTGAACAGCAGGCCGGGCAGCCACATTTCTTCCAGGATGGTGGGGGCGCCGTCGAACGACATCACCCGTTTGATGTAGACCACCGCGTCGCCCGACTTCAGATCGAGCAGGCGCGCCACTTCGGCCGGGGCGCGCATGCGCTTGACTTCAATGATCCGGTTGTCGGGCTGATGCGGCACGCCCTCGTCGGGCATCAGGCGCAGGAAGCGGAAGTGGGCGCGCGCCTCGTGGTGGGTGGACACGAAGGTGCCCTTGCCCTGGCGCCGCATGACCAGGTTTTCCGCCGCCAGCTCGTCGATGGCCTTGCGCACAGTGCCCTGGCTTACCTTGAAGCGCCCGGCCAGCTCGACTTCGCTGGGAATGAGTTCACCAGGCTTCCACTCGCCAGACTGCAGGCTTTGCGTGATCAATGCCTTGATTTGCTGGTACAGCGGGCTGAAGGTGGGCGAAGCGCCATTGGCGGCCGGGCCGCTGGCGCCAGGCGCTGCGCTGTTGTTCGGGTTGGACGAAGCAGGATTCATGGCGCCGATTTCAACACAAAAGCACTTTTCAGTCTAGTAATACTCATTCTATCTTATGTGTCTTATATAAGACATATGATATGAATTGACAGATGCGCCATCCGCGCCTACACTCGCGGTCATTCCGGCATACGCGCGCCAGGCCCTCGGGAAGAGGATTTTGTTATCATTATGGTTTTCCCGAACAAGCGTAGCCCCTGCATCGACCGCTTCGACCGATTTTTTCCCACTTTGGAGATTCATCATGAGCAAAACCCCAATGCGCGTTGCCGTCACCGGCGCGGCCGGCCAGATCGGCTACTCCCTGCTGTTCCGCATCGCCAATGGCGACATGCTGGGCAAGGATCAGCCGGTCATCCTGCAATTGCTGGAAATCGCCGACGAAAAAGCACAGAAAGCCCTCAAGGGCGTCATGATGGAAATCGACGACTGCGCCTTCCCGCTGCTGGCCGGCATGACTGCGCACAGCGACCCGATGACCGCCTTCAAGGATGCCGACTTCGCGCTGCTGGTCGGCGCCCGTCCACGCGGTCCCGGCATGGAGCGCAAGGACCTGCTCGAAGCGAATGCCCAGATCTTCACGGTGCAGGGCAAGGCCCTCGACGCCGTCGCTTCGCGCAACGTCAAGGTACTGGTTGTCGGCAACCCTGCCAACACCAACGCCTACATCGCCATGAAATCGGCGCCGTCGCTGCCATCGAAGAACTTCACCGCCATGCTGCGCCTGGACCACAACCGCGCCCTGTCGCAAGTGGCAGCCAAGACCGGCAAGCCGGTCGCCTCGATTGAAAAGCTGTGCGTGTGGGGCAACCACTCGCCGACCATGTACGCCGACTACCGCTTCGCCACCATCGACGGCGCCTCGGTCAAGGACATGATCAACGACGACGCCTGGAACCGCGACACCTTCTTGCCAACCGTGGGCAAGCGCGGCGCCGCCATCATCGAAGCGCGCGGCCTGTCGTCGGCAGCATCGGCAGCCAACGCTGCCATCGACCACATGCACGACTGGCACGTGGGCACCGGCGGCAAGTGGACCACCATGGGCATTCCTTCGGATGGCTCCTACGGCATCCCTGAAGGCACCATGTTTGGCTTCCCCGTCACCGTCGCCGGCGGCGAATACACCATCGTGCAGGGCCTGGATATCGACTCCTTCTCGCAAGAGCGCATCAACCTCACGCTCAAGGAACTGACCGAAGAGCGCGAGGGCGTTGCCCACCTGCTGGCCTAAGCCACGCCGCGGCCATTCGTGGAGCCGGTCACGCCCCCGATTCGCCGCACCCGCCGTGCCGCCCCGAGCGGCACGAGCGCAGCCGTGTCCGACGCCCATGCGCCGGACACGGCTGCATCGAGCGCCCCACCTCCACCGAGTACCCCCCGCCGCATGCATCCTTCCGAGGTTTTATTCCAGGGTAAACGCCAGCCGCTGCTGCTGCCCGTTTGCGATCACTACGCCGGCTCCGAAAAGCTGATGCGTAAGTCGATGGCCCTGCAACAAGAGCTTGGCCCCCTGTTCGACATCACCTTCGACTGCGAGGACGGGGCCGAAGCCGGCGCCGAGCCGCAGCACGCGCAGCTGGTCGTGAGTCTGCTGAACGACGCGGCCAATATCCACAAGCGCATCGGCGTGCGCGTACACGACATCGCCAGCCCCTTCTTCGAAGCCGATATTGCCGTCATCGTGGGTTCAGCCGCGCAACAGCTAGCCTATGTAGTGTTGCCGAAAGTAGACAGTGCGGCCGATGTCGCTCATGCAATCGAGTTGATTAACAAGCATGCTGGCAAGGGTGGCCGCAGCACGCCGCTGCCGGTCCATGTATTGATCGAAACCCACGGCGCCCTGCGCGATGCCGGCGCCATTGCCGCCCTGCCCCAGGTCGAATGCCTGTCGTTCGGGATCATGGATTTTGTCTCGGCCCACTTCGGCGCCATTCCAGGCAACGCCATGCGCACGCCGGGTCAATTTACCCATCCGCTCATAGTGCGCGCCAAGCTCGAAATGGTCGCCGCCTGCCACGCTTACGGCAAGGTGCCCTCGCATAATGTGACCACCGAAATCAAGGACACGGCGGTGGTGGCCAACGACGCCCAGCGCGCCGCCGCCGAATTTGGATTTACCCGGATGTGGAGTATCCACCCGGATCAGATCAAGCCGATTATTAAAGCTTTTACACCACGCTTGTCGGAAGTGAACGAAGCCACCAACATCCTGAGCGAAGCCGTCAAGGTCAGCTGGGGACCGATTGCCATGAATGGGCGCTTGCACGACCGCGCCAGCTATCGCTATTATTGGACGGTTCTCCAGCGCGCAAAGCTGGCAGGACTGGCATTGCCCGATGCCGCCGCCGCACTTGTCAATGACGACACCCAACCGGAACCTATCTGATGGCTACCCAAATTACCAAGAAATTCCTGCTTGCCCTCGGCATCGCGGTCGCCGCAAGCGTGCTGTGCTCCCCGAGCGTACTGGCCGCCGAGGTCAAGAAACCAGCCAAAGCCAGCAAGGCGAAAGCCAAGGCCAAGGCCAAGCCGGTCATCACCCAGCTGCCCGACGGCACCGTCGCGCCGATCACGGCCGAAGATGAGCCGGACATCACCGATACCATCACCACTGATTTCAATTGCGAACTTGGTAACAAGGTCACGGTCTACCATAAGACCAGCGACGACAAGAGCATTGCGGTGCGCTGGAAAAAACGCCTGCACCGGCTCACGCGGGTGGGCACCACCACCGGAGCAGTACGCTATGAAAACCCGAACTACGGTCTGATCTGGATCGGCATCCCGTCCAAGTCCATGCTGCTCGATTCGCGTCTGAACCGCCAGCTGGCCAATGAATGCATGAACGCCGAGCAGGCCAATCCGGGCCTGCAGGCCGCCGCGCCGGCCCCGGCCCCCGTCCCCGCCAAGCCGGACCTGGTGGCACCGGTCGGCAAGGTTGTCGTCGAGCCGGCCATTCCGCCAGGCGCGGCGCCAGCGCCGCTGGTGTTGCCGCCGGCCGCAACAGACATCAAAAAGTAAGCAGCAAGCTACCCAAAACAAAATACCCCACTGAAGGAGAGGTCATGTCCCGCAACACTCTGAACACGCTCAAGGATTTCAAACTGTCGGCCGGCCAGAAAGGCAAGTTCTACTCGCTGCCCGCACTGGAGAAAAGCCTGGGCGTGAACGTCTCGCGCCTGCCGGTGTCGATCCGTATTGTTCTCGAATCCGTGCTGCGCAATTGCGACGGCAAGAAGGTGACCGAAGAGCACGTCAAGCAATTGGCGAACTGGAATCCGACCGGCGAACGTACCGACGAAATTCCTTTCGTCGTCGCGCGCGTGGTGCTGCAGGACTTCACCGGCGTGCCGCTGCTGGCCGACCTGGCCGCGATGCGCAATGTGGCCAATAAAATGGGCCTGAATCCGAAGAACATCGAGCCGCTGGTGCCGGTGGACCTGGTGGTGGACCACTCCGTCACCATCGACCACTACCGCGAAAAGAACGCGCTCGACCTGAACATGAAGCTGGAATTCTCGCGCAACAACGAGCGCTACCAGTTCATGAAATGGGGCATGCAGGCGTTCGACACCTTCGGCGTCGTGCCGCCGGGCTTCGGCATCGTCCACCAGGTCAACCTCGAGTACCTGGCGCGCGGCGTGCACAAGGCTGGCGACACTTACTACCCTGACACCCTGGTCGGCACCGACTCGCACACCACCATGATCAACGGCATCGGCGTAGTCGGCTGGGGCGTGGGCGGCATCGAAGCCGAAGCGGGCATGCTGGGCCAGCCGGTCTACTTCCTGACCCCTGACGTCATCGGCGTAAATCTTACCGGCGCGCTGCGCGAAGGCTGCACCGCGACCGACCTGGTACTGACCATCACCGAAATGCTGCGCAAGGAAAAAGTGGTCGGCAAGTTCGTCGAATTCTTCGGCGCCGG
>JAZKGU010000036.1:0-18433 GCA_040385745.1 Pseudomonadota bacterium | reverse complement strand
CACTTCTTGCGAAGCGCCTATATTTCTTCTTCGTGAACATTTGATAATTTAAGTAATCAGCTTCGCTTACGCTCGGCTGGCACCTTCATCAAACGCCCACACTTATCGACTGTTAATTGTTAAAGAACTTTGTTTGGAACTGCCTGCTGCTCGGTGACAAAGCGTTGTGTTTGTCGGCAGCGAAGAGATGAGATTATGCGGTATTCAGCGATTGTCGTCAACATCTTTTTTTCAAGCGCGCTTTTAATGCGCCACCCGATGAATACTCTGCAACTGCTTGATTCGCATACGTTTTCAACGGGAGGCAAACTATAGCAAACGGCCAGGCGTTTGACAAGAGGGCGGCAAGAAAATTTACTTGCTTCGGTAGGCGGTCAGCGGAATGGCCAGCATGGCCGGCTTCACAATGTCACTTGATCCGTTGTTGAGTCCTGCCGTGAACCCGCCGCACAAGGCCAGGTCCGACTCGGCGGCAGACTTTCCCTTCACCCCGCCGCGCTGGCTCGCTGCCAGTCGCTGGAGCATGGCAGCGCGCCTTGAGGGCGACACCACCTCCATCAACAAACGCTTCTGCTGTTCCACATAGAGCGCATTACGCGACATCCATCCCTTGTGGGCTTCGACGAATTCCTTGGTCGCCTTGTCGGAACTCGAACACAGCGGCAGAAAGCGTTTGCCGAACTCCACCAGTTCCATGATGCGCAGCATAGTGTCTTCGATATCGGGCGTGACCAGCGACTGGTCGGCAGCAACCAAAGTACGCTGAACCGGCTTGGCAACCGCCTCCGGCGCCTCCACCACAGGGTGGATTACCGTGCCCTTCATCGTGGCTATCTTGGTCTTGCCGTCGATTGGCCTGTCCGAGTACACCAGCTTCCCGTCAGCCCCTTTCGACTTATACAATTGCTGCGCCCCAGCGCCAGCGGCGGCCGAGATCAACAGCAATAATAGTGAGGTCGTTTTGAACATGGATGCCGGGACCTGCCCGCTGGTACATAAGAGTCGAAGGTCCATACTAACGTAGCTCCCTGCTCAAATGCACGTCTTGACACCATCTAAAAGGTAAAAAGATGTTTCGATACAACTAAAGGTGCTGGATAGACTTGTTTGCCTGCCAAGACTGCCGCGTAAGGACGTCCGCGACAGGCGTAGAATGTCTGCTTTGCCGAACCGACGTGCCGCCATGACCATCTTGCTGTCCACCCTCAACGCCCGCTACGCCCACGCCTCGCTGGGACTGCGCTATCTGCTGGCCAACATGGGTGCGCTGCAAAGCCAGACCTCCTTGCAGGAATTCGTCATTGGCGCCAAGACCACCGAGATTGTCGAAAGGTTGCTGGCTCACCAGCCGCGCATCATCGGCTTCGGTATCTATATATGGAACGTGGAGGAGACCACCAAGGTGGTCGCCATGCTCAAGCGCGTGGCGCCACAGGTCACCATCGTGTTGGGCGGTCCCGAGGTTTCGCACGAGTCGGCTGACCAGGCCATCGTGCAACTGGCCGACTATCTCGTCACGGGTTGGGGCGACATTACCTTCCCCCAGCTGTGCGGCGCAATTCTGAACGGCCCGCAACCCCTGATGAAAGTACACGCGGGCGTGCAGCCGCCCATGGCCGAGATCAAGCTGCCCTACAGCCTCTACACCGATAACGACATTGCCAACCGCACCATTTATGTGGAAGCATCGCGCGGCTGCCCATTCAAATGCGAGTTTTGCCTGTCGGCGCTGGACAAGACCGCCTGGCCTTTCGGGCTCGACCTGTTTCTGGGCGAGCTCGAGCTGCTGCACGCACGTGGAGCGCGCCTGTTCAAGTTCGTCGACCGCACCTTCAACCTGAACATCAAGACCAGCCTCAAGATCATGCAGTTCTTTCTCGATAAGATCGACGCCAATCCGGACGACCCGGTCTATGCCCACTTCGAACTGGTGCCCGACCACCTGCCCGACGCCCTCAAGGAAGGCATCAGCAAGTTTCCGCCCGGCGCGCTGCAATTCGAGATCGGCATCCAGAGTTTCAACCCGGAAGTCCAAGCGCTGGTCAGCCGGCGCCAGGACAATGCCAAGGCGGCCGACAATATCCGCTGGCTGTGCCAGCACTCGCATGCTCACCTGCACGTTGACCTGATCGCCGGTCTGCCCGGCGAGGACGTGGCCAGCTTTGCGCGCGGCTTTGACCAGTTAGTGGCGCTCAAACCGCACGAGATCCAGTTCGGTATCCTCAAGCGGCTGCGCGGCACCCCCATCATTCGCCATACCGAACCATACTCCCTGGTGTTCGATCCCTACCCGCCTTACACCATTCTGGCGACCAGCCTGATCGACTTTGCCACCATGCAGCGTCTTGTGCGCTTTGCCCGCTACTGGGATCTGGTGGCCAACTCGGGCCGCTTCACCAACACCATCGTGGCGATGCTGGGCGATCGCCCGTTCGACAATTTCATGGCCTTCTCGGACTGGATTTACGGCAAAACCGACGCCACCCACCGGATAGCACTGGATCGCCTGGCCGCCCTGGTAGCTCAATGGCTGCAAGAGCGCGGCATGGCGCCAGCCCAGGCCAGCGCGCTGGTGGCCAGCGATTACGCCGGTCGGACGGACGCGCCCGCCGCCAAGCCGAAGGCGAGCGTGAGCGCCCCGGCGCGCCAAGTGCGCCATCTGGCGGCCTGAGCCGCGCACGAACTTCGGTAGCGGCCACAACGAATCTCTTTTACACTGGCGCAATGACGATTGAAAATGCGCCAACTTTAACCATTCACCACGCCGATCAAGGCGGGGCGCAATCGGTCGTCGCCACGGGTGTCTGGCAGGTGCACGCGCTGGCCCAGCGCGACGCCATCAAGTCGCTCACCGCCAGCCTGGCCTCGGTGCGCAACAAGCCGGGCGTGGTGTGGGACCTGAGCGGCCTGACCAGCCTGGATCATATCGGCGCGCAGATGTTCTGGAATGCCTGGGGCAAAAAGCGTCCTGACGAGCTGAAGCTGGCCGAGCGTCAGGCCGAACTGTTCGAACGCATTGAAGAAGCCGGCAAGCTGCAAATTCCGCGCGTACGGCCCAATCGCCTGACCTGGGTCATGGTGCTCGGCTTTGGCATCATCTCTTTCTTTGAGCACCTGCTCGGCTTCATCAAACTGATCGGCCAAGTGGTGCAGGATGTAATCCGCTGGATCCGCCATCCGCTTACCGGGCCCTGGCGCGAGGTATCGGCCAATATCTACCATTCCGGTTTCCAGGCGCTGGGCATTACCGCGCTGGTGGGGTTTCTGATCGGTGTGGTGCTCTCTTTCCTGTCGGCGCAGCAGCTGCGCGCTTACGGAGGCGACGTGTTCATCGTCGACCTGCTCGGCTTGAGTATCATCCGCGAACTCGGGCCCCTGCTGGCCGCTATCCTTGTAGCAGGCCGCTCCGGTTCAGCCATTACTGCGCAATTGGGCGTGATGCGCGTAACCGAGGAGCTGGATGCCATGCTGGTCATGGGCATCTCGCACGGCTACCGCCTGATCATGCCCAAGGTAGTTGCGCTGGCCATTTCCATGCCCTTGCTCGTGGTGTGGACCGATGCCATGGCGCTCATCGGCGGCATGGTCGCCGCAAAGGTGGAACTGAACCTGTCGGCCCGCTACTTCATTCGCGAACTGCCCGACGCCGTCCAACTGATCAACTACGTGATCGGCCTGCTCAAGGGCGCCGTGTTCGGCATGCTGATAGCACTGGTGTCATGCCACTTCGGCCTGCGCATCAAACCCAATACCGAGAGCCTGGGACGCGGCACCACCACCTCGGTGGTCACGGCCATTACCGTGGTCATCCTGGCCGACGCCGTATTCGCCATCATCTTCAGCGGCGTGGGGTTCTGATGGACGACCCGAAATCGACCCGGCGCGCCCCGCCCAAGCTCACCATGCTGCCGGACGAGGATGTCGGGCCGCCGGTAGTCCAGATCGATGGCCTGTGGACCAAGTTCGGCCGCACTGTCGTGCACCAGGACTTGAATCTCGACATTTACGCCGGCGAAATCCTCACCATCGTGGGCGGCTCGGGCACCGGCAAGACGGTGCTGCTGCGCCAGATGCTGGGCCTGGAGCGGCCCGCGCGCGGTTGCGTGCGCGTGTTCGGGGAAGATATCAGCGCCGCCAGCGCCGTGCAGCTACAAAAGATGCGCAACCACTGGGGCATGCTGTTCCAGCAGGGCGCCCTGTATTCGGCGCTGACTGTATTCGACAATATCGCCCTGCCGCTGCGTGAATTGCGCGCGCTGCCGGAAGATGTGATTTACGACGCCGTGCTGCTCAAGATGCACATGGTGGGCCTGGGCATCGAACACGCCAAGAAAATGCCATCGGACCTGTCCGGCGGCATGGTCAAACGCGCCTCGCTGGCGCGCGCGCTCGCGCTCGAGCCGCAGTTGCTGTTCCTCGACGAACCCACGGCCGGCCTCGACCCCGACCTCTCGGACGCCTTTGTGGCGCTGATCCAGTCGCTGCACCGCGAACTGGGACTGACCGTGGTGATGGTCACGCACGACCTCGACACCCTGTTTGCGCTGTCAACGCGCATTGCGGTACTGGCTGAAAAACATGTGATCGCGCTCGGACCGACGCGCGATGTGCTGGCGGTGGACCATCCGTTCATCAAGCAATTCTTTCTTGGCGCGCGCGGTCAACGCGCCCTGGAAGTGCTCGATGAAACGGAAGCCGCCAACGAATCGGAGAAATAGTTATGGAAAACAGATCACACGCGCTGCTCACCGGATTTTTTACCCTGACGCTGCTGGTGGCGACCATCCTGGCCGGCCTGTGGTTCAACCGCGACCGCGTCGAGCGCGTGCCCTACGAGATCGCCACCACCCAGTCAATTCCCGGCCTGAATCCCCAGGCCGACGTGCGTTATCGCGGGCTGGAAGTGGGACGCGTGGACGAGATCGTGTTCGACCAGAGCCGCGCTGGCCAGATCCTGATACGCCTGTCGGTGGCCAAGGAAGCGCCGATCACCCAGAGTACCTTCGCCTCGCTCGGCTACCAGGGCGTGACAGGCATTGCCTTCATTCAGCTCGATGACGAAAAGACCGGTTCGCCCTTGCTGGTGAGCAGCGAGCAACGCGTGCAGCGCATTCCCCTGCGCCCGGGCTTCCTGGACCAGCTCGAGAAACGCGGCATGGTCATCCTCAAGAATGCCGAGCAAATGACCGAACGCCTCAACGCCATGGTCAGCCCTGAAAACCAGAAGGTGATGCTGGGCGCCTTCGAGTCGATCGGCAAGGCCGCCGCTGCTTACGAAACGCTGCCGGCCAAGCTCGAACCTACCCTGGCGCGCCTGCCCCAGCTGGCCGACAAGGCCGAGCAGAGCATGGCCTCATTCAATGAACTGTCGACCAGCGCCACCAAAACCGTGCGCAACTACGATCAGCTGGCCACTTCGCTGCAAGCCCCGGACGGCCCCATCGCCCGCCTGAACACCACAGTCGAGCGCGTGGGCGGTTCGCTGGAAGCTGTCACCAGCGACCTTGAACTGCAAACCCTGCCCAACTTTGTCGCCATGACCAACGAGGCGAAAACCTCGCTGCGGGCAGTGCGCCGTACCGCCAACACCTTCAGCGACCGTCCGCAAAGCATCTTGTTCGGCGCGCCCAATGGCACGCCGGGCCCAGGCGAAGCCGGCTTCGTCGCACCGACCAAATGAGGATCACCGTGAACCCGACCCTGCACCGCCTCCTGAGCATTGCCACCCT
The DNA here is from genome assembly GCA_040385745.1 of Pseudomonadota bacterium. Taxonomy (GTDB): domain Bacteria; phylum Pseudomonadota; class Gammaproteobacteria; order Burkholderiales; family Burkholderiaceae_D; genus Telluria_A. Next base: position 12,704 of record JAZKGU010000036.1, on the reverse strand, counting down.
TGGCGCCACCCTGGTCCTGTCCGGCTGCGCCAGCGACAAGGCGCCCAGCAACACCACCTTCGATTTCGGCCCGGCTCTGATGCCAGCCACGCCCACCGGCAGCGCGATCGGGGCGGTGGTGGTGACCGACGTGACCGGTTCAGCCGCGCTCGACAGCGAGCGCATGTACTACCGCCTCAATTATTCCGACCCGCTGCAGGCTCGTTCCTACAGCCAGAGCCGCTGGAGTGCTACGCCCTTGCAGCTGATCACGCAGCGGCTCAAGACCCGCATCGCCCAGTCCGGCGCCAAGGCCCTCAACGCCACCGATGCCGCCGCCGGCGTGCCGATCCTGCGGGTCGAAGTGGATGACTTCACGCACAGCTTTTCCAGCGTCAACCAGAGCGAGGGACAGGTTGTCATTCGCGCCTCCTTATTCACCGAGCATAAACTGATCGACCAAAAAACTTTCGTGCGCAACACCAGCGCCAGCAGCGCCAACGCCGCCGGCGGCGCCCAGGCACTGGCTGCCTCGACCGATGCAATCGCTGCCGACATGGTGGCCTGGCTGTCGGCCCTGCGCGCGCGCAAGTAATGACGGACATCGTCGCCATCCCGCAACGCCCGCGCGGCTCGCCCGTGGCCCGGGCCGCGCTGCTCGCCTATCTATTACTGATAGTCTACGCCAGCTGGTTTCCGTTCACGGGCTGGCGCGGCGCCGGCTTGCCGCCGCTGACGTTCCTGACGCTCAAGATGCCGCAGTACTGGACCAAGTTCGACGCCATCGTCAACGTCATCGGTTATATACCGCTGGGCATGCTGCTGGTGGTGGCGCTGTATCCGCTGCTGCGCGGGGTGTGGGCGATCCTGGGCGCGGCCATTCTGGGTATCCTGGTGTCGGGCGCAATGGAGGCAGTGCAGACCTATCTGCCAAGCCGGGTGCCGTCCAACCTGGACTTCATGACCAATTCGGCCGGCGCCATCATCGGCGCCCTGTTCGGCCAGGTCAGCGCGCGTTCCTACCTCAACCAGAGCAAGCTGTACCAGCTGCGCCGGCGCCTGTTCGCACCGCACGCCAGCCAGGGCCTGGTGCTGCTGGCGCTCTGGCCGCTGGCGCAGATTTATCCGGTGGGCTATATGTTCGGGCACGGCCAGCTGTTGCCGATCTTTTCCGACTGGCTGTCGAAATGGATGGCGACCGACATCGACCTGGTCACCATGCTGCGCCCCGGCGCTGCAATGACGGTGGAACAATACTGGCTATCGGAAACCATCATCACGGCCTGTGGAATGACGGGCGCAGTGCTGACCCTGCTATGCCTGCTCAACCGCGAAGCGCCGCGCGCCATCCTCATCGTGTGCATGCTGGCAGCGGCGCTCATCATGAAGACCCTGGCCAGTTCCATCATGTTCACGCCGGACAATGCCTTCGTGTGGATTACGCCTGGCGCCCAAGGTGGCTTTCTGATCGGGCTGATCATGCTGTCGGGCCTGGCGTTCGCGCCCCAGGTGGCGCAGCGCCGCCTGGCCGTGGTCACGCTGCTGCTCAGCTTGATCGTGGTGAATACGATTCCCGTGAACCCTTACTTCATGTCCACGCTGCAGGGTTGGGTGCAGGGTAAATTTCTGAACTTCAATGGTGCGGCGCAGTTCGTGTCGCTGCTATGGCCGTTTTTTGCCATCTGGTTTCTGCTGCTGCCATCGCACAAACTGAACCGCACGGAGAACCGGCGCGCCTAGGCTGGGCGCGCTGGCCAGGCGAATGCGTCTGACTTGCGGAACGCGTATCATTGCAAGCTTCTGCCTCGTCAACCAAGAGCCATCATGAGCGACCAACCGTATTTCGACAAGCACGTCTTTTTCTGCATGAATGTGCGGGAAGACGGGCGCCCTTGCTGCGCTGACCGCGGCGCGCAAGTTGCACAAAAGCATGCGAAAAAACGCATCAAGGAACTCGGCCTGAACGGCCACGAAAAAATTCGTATCAACCAGGCAGGCTGTCTCGACCGCTGCGAGGAAGGCCCGGTGCTGGTGGTCTATCCCGAAGGCACCTGGTACACCTACGTCGACACCAGCGATATCGACGACATCATCGACACCCACCTGGTGGGCGGCAAAGTCGTCGAGCGCCTCAAAATCTGATGAACAAGCAATCTGAAAAATTCACCCTCAAAGGCGGGGCCGGCACCATGCAATGCGTGCTGGATCTGCCATTGACGCCGCCACGCGGCATTGCCCTGGTTGCCCACCCGCATCCGCTGTACGGCGGCACCATGGACAACAAGGTCGCCGTCACGCTCTCGCGCACCTTCGTCACGCTCGGCTACGCCACCGCGCGCTTTAATTTTCGCGGTGTCGGCAGCTCGGAGGGCACGCACGATGAAGGCAATGGCGAAACCGACGACATGGCCGTCATGCACGACTACATGGTCGAGCGCTTCCCCGGCTTGCCGGTGGCGCTGACCGGCTTTTCCTTCGGCACCTTCGTGCAGGCGCAGCTGCAACAACGCCTGATTGAACAGGGCCGTCCCGCCGAGCGTCTGGTGCTGGTGGGCACGGCAGCGGGCAAGTGGCCGATGCCGGCCGTGGCGCCCGAATCGATCCTGATTCACGGCGAGATGGATGACACAATTACCCTCACACAAGTTTTCGACTGGGCCCGTCCGCTTGACGTGCCCGTCATCGTCATCCCGGGCGCGGATCACTTTTTCCACCGCAAACTCGGCCACATAAAAAATCTCGTGATTCAACTGTGGCGGCGCGAGGGTGAGCAGGCTCTAGGGCTATAATTGCCGCCTCAGTTTCTGCCACACACCTTTTTTGAGTAACCCATGAAAAAATTATTTGCCGCATTGGCTGCCAGTGTTCTGGCCATCTCCAGCGCCGTTGCGCAAACCCTGCCGCCACCGACCATTGCCGCCCGCTCCTGGTTGCTGCTCGACGCGACCAGCGGCCAGGTGATCGCCTCGCAAGACCCGGTTGCTCGTATCGAGCCAGCCTCGCTCACCAAGATCATGACGGCCTACCTGACCTTCGCCGCCATCCGCGAGAAAAAGCTGACCATCGACCAGATGATTAATGTTTCGGTCAAGGCATGGAAAGTGGATGCCAGCAGCTCCAAGATGTTTATTGATCCGGCCACCCCGGTATCGGTAAACGACTTGCTGCACGGCCTGATGGTTCAGTCGGGTAACGATGCAGCGGTTGCATTGGCCGAAGCCGTGGCCGGCGACGAAGCCGCCTTCGTGTTCCTGATGAATCGGGAAGCCCAGCGCATGGGCCTGACGGGCACCCGCTTCGGCAACCCGCACGGCTTGCCGCATCCGGATAACTTCTCCACCGCCCAGGACCTGTCGATCCTGGCCGCGCGCGTGATTCTCGACTTCCCCGAGTATTACAAGATCGATTCGGTCAAGAGCTTCACCTACAACAAGATCACCCAGCCCAACCGCAATCGCCTGCTGTGGCTCGACCCGACGGTCGACGGCATGAAGACCGGCCACACCGAAGCGGCCGGCTACGGCATGATCGCCTCGGCCAAGCGGCCCAACGGCAGCTTGCAGCGGCGCCTGATTTCTGTGGTGCTGGGCACCAACTCGGACCAGAGCCGCACCCAGGAAAGCCAGAAGCTGCTCAACTGGGGCTTCCAGAATTTCGACACGGTCAAACTGTATTCCAAGGGCCAGGCCATCCAGACTCCGGAAGTGTGGAAAGGCTCGTCGGGCTCGGTCAAAATCGGCTTCACTAACGACGTCCTGGTGACGGTGCCGAAAGGTGTCGCCGGCAAGATGAAGCCGGTGCTCGAGCGCAAGGATCCCCTGGTAGCGCCGCTGGCCCTGAACAGCAAGGTCGGCACCCTCAAGATGATGGTCGATGGTAAGCCGATGATGGAAATGCCGGTCGTGGCCCTGGAAGAAGTAAGCCAGGCCTCGATTTTTGGACGGGCTTGGGACTCGATGCGCCTCTGGTTGAAGTAAAGCATGGCTATAATTGCCATAGAGAACATTCAACCAGAAGGAACACCATGAATCATGCCCTGCCCGCCGATCTGACCTGCCCGCGCCTGGTTTCCTCAGGGGGGCTGGCGCTCTCGCGTATCGTGGCAGGCATGTGGCGCATGAAGGAATGGGCCATGGCGGCGGAGCAGCGGGTAGCCTTTATCGAGCGCTGCCTGGAGCTGGGGGTTAGCAGCTTTGACCACGCCGATATTTATGGTGGCTACGGGGTCGAATCGCTGTTTGGCGATGCCTTGCGCCTGCAGCCTTCGCTGCGCGACCGCATGGAACTGATCACCAAGTGCGGCATCAAACTGGTGTCGCCGCAACGGCCGCAACACAGCATCCAGCATTACGACACCAGCGCTGCCCACATCGTGGGCTCGGTCGAGGAATCGCTGCGCCAGCTGGGCACCGACCGTCTCGACCTGCTGCTGATTCACCGTCCCGATCCGTTGATGGATTTTGATGAGATCGCTGACACCTTCAACCGCCTGCGCCAGGCTGGCAAGGTTTTGCATTTTGGCGTGTCGAATTTTTCGCGCCACCAGTTCGAAGCACTGAACCGCCGCATTCCATTGGCGACGAACCAGGTCGAGTTTTCGCCGCTGCACACCGCGCCGATGTTCGATGAGACTTTCGACGGCCTGCAGGACCTGCAGGTATCGCCCATGATCTGGTCACCGCTGGCGGGCGGCCGCCTGTTCAACGGCGGCGAGGAGCACGCCGATAATCTGCGCCTGGTCATCAAGGGCATTGCCGACGACATGGGCCAGCCCTTCACCAGCGTGGTGTTTGCCTGGATTATGCAGTTGCCATGCAAGCCGATCCCGCTCACGGGCACCGGCCGGATTGAAGCTATTTCCGTCGCAGTCGCCGGCACCCAGTTCGAGCTAAGCAAGCCCGACTGGTTCAAGATCCTGCGCGCCGCGCGCGGGCACGAGGTAGCCTGACACCAGCGTCTGGGCGCTAGTCCTCGTAGAGCTCGGGCGGCGCAACCCCGCGCCAGCCCATCTGCCAGCCGATATTCATCAGCAAGGTGACGCTGATGTAGAGCACGAAGAACAGCACGAAGAAGCGGTACTGCAGCAGCGCCAGCAATACCGCGCATACCGCGAGCAGACCCAGCATGACCTTGCCCTTGGGATGCTTAGAACTGGGGAACCTGACGGTGGACACCATCAAGGTGCCCACCGCCACCACCAGCGCCATGAGCATGCCGGCCTGGGTGTAATTGACCAGCGGCTGCGGCCACGCCACCACGACCGAGGCCACGCAAGCAGCGCCTGCGGTGATCGGCATGCCGACGAAGTAGCGCGGATCGGTCCGACCCACATTGACATTGAAGCGCGCCAGACGCAGCGCGCCGCAAGCGACGAAAATGAAACAGGCCAGGCCCCCCATGCGCAGCAGGGTCGGATGGCCCACGCCCATTTGTGCAAAACCATAGCAGTACAACAGCATGGCCGGCGCGCAGCCAAAGTTCATCACGTCGGCAATCGAGTCGAGCTGCATGCCGAAATCGGACTGGGTCTTGGTGAGCCGCGCGACGAAGCCGTCGAGGGCATCGAACACGCCGGCGAGCACCAGCAAAATAGCGGCGAGGCGATAATCTCCAGGGTTGCCGATGTGGGCGTTATCGACCGAAATCACAATGCTGCCAAAGCCGCAAGCAATCGACAACAGCGTGACGAAGCTGGGCAAGGCAAATTTGGCGCGCGCAAGGCGCTGCTGTCGGGTCGGTTTCAAAGGGTCCAGTCGGGAACGGTTAATGTCTTGATATTTTACAGCGTTGTAGGCCCGATTTATCCTCGAAACAAATCTCACCAAATCTCATTTTCGCCTAGAATCTACCCCTAAGAAATTTATGCAGGAGCAGCTCATGGGTATAGTCCAACGCTGGCACAGTAACATGGCCGGCTTAATTGCAGCGTCCGCCCTGGTTGCTTGCGGCGGTGGCGGTGGCGGCACCCCTGCCGCGCCTGCACCGGCGCCCATCGCCGCCAGCCCAGTGGAAGTCGGTTCGCCTGCCTTGCTTGGCAACGTTGCCACCGATGGCATGAACTGGATAAACTTCCGCCGCGCTCAGCTTGGCGTGCCGGTGCTTTCACGCAATGCGCAGGTGGACATCGCCGCCCAATCGCATTCGGAATACCAGCGCGCCAACAACACGGTGGCGCACGAGCAGATTAGCGGACGTGTAGGTTTTACAGGCGTGACGCTGCAGGACAGGCTCAACGCGGCTGGCTATACCGTTCCCGCCACCGGCTTTGCCATCGGCGAAATCATTTCCGCTGCCACCAGCACCTCCGGCCATTACCTTGCCGAAGAACTGGTCACGGCAATTTATCACCGCTTTGTGATGTTCGAGCCCAAGTTCAAGGAGATTGGCGTGGGTTCGGCAGTGAGCTCGGCGGGGTACAACTATCTGACCACCAACTTCGCCGCGCGCGGCGGTTACGGGCCCGGCCTCGGTCGCGGCAAGCTGGTCAATTGGCCGATCCAGGGCCAGACTGGCGTGACTCCGAATTTTCTGAGCGACTATGAAGCGCCCGACCCGGTCCCGGGACGCAACGAAGTAGGTTATCCCATCAGCGTGCATGCCGACATTGACGTGACGCTCACTGTCAGCAGTTTCACGGTGCGTCCGCGTGGCGGGGCCGACCTGGCAGTGAAGCTGATGCAGCGCGCCACCGATCCGGTGACGCCAACCTCGGCAATAGCCATCATCCCGCTTGATGTATTGCGCGCGGGCACCACCTACGACGTAACTTTCATCGGCACGACTACCACCACCGGGCAATCGGATACCGCGCAATTGACCAGAAGCTGGTCATTTACTACAAAATAGCGGTCGACAGGGGAAGCGATTCGGGGCGTGCTGCTTGCGCTCATAAGAGACCAAGCGCGGCTGATGGGGGGCGGATCAGGGCAGGGGCGGATGCGCGGTTTCGGGCGTGTACTCCTGCTCTTCGTCGAAGGCGTCGGCACATTCCTTGCCGCAAAAGCGACGCACGCTATCGAGCGTTTTCTCGCAGTACCAGCAGGACCCTTTGGGAGGCAGGCTCTGGCGTGTTCGTCCCGCCTGCACCGAAGCGTGGGGCAACACCTCGCTGCCCTCGTTTTCCTGCACACTCTCCTGTATCGTTCCCAAGATTCACCCCCACACATGGCAGCACATCAAAGATTTACAGCAAGATTACGATAGTGGAATACGGCGAACATGAGAAATCGCAAGTAGTGCATGCGTCACGCGGACCAGCTCCCAGTTTGCACGCAAATCCGCAGCGCCGCAATGCTGTGAATCTGGACAGTCGTTGCCAAGCAGAAATTATGATACCTGCGATTTTTTGCCCTTGCTAATAGAATTCAATGATGGCAAATCCTGCACGGATTGGATTCATTGGCGTACAGGCTCGACCGCAACGACCAGGCCGCGCGCGCTGGCGCTGATCCGTGTAGGCACAAATTGCACTCCTGCATAGCGCAGGTCTTCCGGGCGAAAATGATAAACCGGCATGTCCGTCACCGCCTGCGCCATCAGCGCATTGGCGGCACTGGCAAACTGCTGGCGCCGCGCCTCGTCGACGCCATCGAGCGCGAAACTGTCGATCCTTGGCTCAGCCAGAAGCACGGCCTGGCGCCCCGCATCGAGCACCAGGCGCCCCGACAGGGCCAGCTTGCCAGGCCAGGACCGGCCGGTAAACGGCGGCGCGACCAGCGCGTCCATGCTCAGTCCGATGCGCTCGCCTTCGAGCATGGTGAGGCGTGGATTGCTCAGCTTCAGGTCGACCAGCTGCAAGATCTTTTTGTCCAGGGGAAAGCGCTTTTCTATTCCGGTCTGCATTTTGTGCACCGGCAACTCGATATCGCGCGGGCCCACCAGGCTGGCGCACGCGGCCAGCAGCGCGCCAGCCAGCGCGAGCACGATACCTATTTTGGTGAATTTATTCATGTGAAAAGCGTAGCACGATTCATGGGCAGGCACGCGCACGGGCCTGCAGCAATTCCCGTTCGCGATCGTTGTTGGTGAGTCCTGCTGCGCGCTCGAATTCGGCGCGCGCTTCGGCGTTGCGGCCCAGCTTGGCGAGCAGGTCGCCGCGGACGCTGGGCAGTAGATGGTAGTTGCGCAGCGCCGGCTCGAGGGCCAGGCGATCGGCCAGCTCCAGCCCGGCAGCCGGCCCGAATGCCATCGACAGCACCACCGCGCGATTTAGCTCCACCACGGGCGAGGGCGCCACCCGCGCCAGCGCGGCGTACAGCTCGGCGATGCGATGCCAGTCGGTCTGATCGGGCGCCAGCGCGCGTGCATGGCAGGCGGCAATCGCAGCCTGCAGCTGATAGGGACCCGCGCCCTGCTCCAGCCTCGCGGCGCGTTCCAGTGCAGCAAAACCGCGCCGTATCAGCAGCTGGTCCCAGCGGGTCCGGTCCTGGTCGAGCAGCAATACCGGCTCACCCTTGGGCCCGAGCCGCGCGCGCGCCCGCGATGACTGGATTTCCATCAGCGCAACCAGGCCGTGGACTTCGGCTTCGCCGGGCGCCAGTTCGGCCAGAATGCGACCGAGCCGCAGCGCCTCCTCGCACAGCTTGGGGCGCAGCCAGTCGCTGCCGGCGCTGGCCGAATAGCCCTCGTTGAAAATCAGGTAGATCACCTGCAGCACCGATCCCAGCCGCGCAGCGAGTTCGTCGCCGCTGGGTACTTCGAACGGCACTTTGGCATCGGCCAGCGCGCGTTTGGCACGCACGATGCGCTGCGCCACGGTTGCCTCCGACACCAGGAAGGCGCGGGCGATTTCATCGGTGGTCAGGCCGCCCAGCACGCGCAAGGTGAGCGCCACCCGGGCCTCGGTCGCCAGCACCGGATGGCAAGCCGCAAACATGAGGCGCAACACATCGTCGCCGATGTCGTCGTCGAACATGGCGTCGAGGTCGGGCGCGTTGTCTTGCAGCTGATTTTCGATTTCGTAAGTGAGCTCACCTTCCTTGGCGTGCTGCAGCTTGCGATGGCGCAGATGGTCGAGCGCGCGGTTTTTGGCCACGGTCATGAGCCAGGCTGCCGGTTTGTCCGGGATGCCTGCGGTAGGCCAGCGCTCCAGCGCCATCACCATCGCGTCCTGCGCCATCTCCTCGGCCAGACCCACATCGCGCAACATGCGTGCAAGGGCCCCGATGATGCGGCCCGACTCGATGCGCCACACTGCCTCAACGGCGCGATCGGTTGCGGAACTTGCCATGCGAAATTTTCTCCCCGGTGCGGACAGTGCCTGCTTTCAGATATGGAAAATATAATCTCCTAGAAAGCCAGGCGGCGCAAGCGGGACCTGCGCCATGCCTGCGGGGATACGCCAGTCAGCCTGTCAAGCGGTGCGCCCGGCCAGCTCGGCGCGCATTGCCATGTCCAGCTGACTGGCACGCATATTTTGATCGGCCTTCAATTGCGCCGCCGTGAAGCCATCCTCGACCAGCTCGCGGATTTCCACCTCGACCTTCGGGCCGGTCGGGTATGGATTGCGCACGGCCCAGGCAATCGCCTCGTCCATCGATGCAACGCGGATCAGCCAGTATCCCGCGATCATCTCCTTAATTTCAGTAAAGGGCCCGTCCATGACCGAGAACGAACCCTTGCCCACTTTCACACGGGCGCCACGCGCACTGCTACGCAAGCCATCGGCCGCCAGCAAAATGCCGCGCGCAGCTTCGGAGGCATTGTGCCGGTCCAGGGTATCGAGTTTTACCTGCGGCACCGGAACCTCGTTCTCGAGCTCGTCGCTGGCGCGCAGCAGCACCGCGAAGCGCTTGCCCTGAGGATCATCCACCTTGGCCGGATGCACCTCGGCGCAGCCGCCCGGACAACCGCTCTCGCGGATCTCGATCTCCACCGGCGTGTGCGTAGGCCATTGCCTGAGCGACTCGGCGGCCGCGGCGACGGACTCGGCTTCGACCACGCCGAAGCCGGCAATCATTTCCGCCGGGTCGAGGAAGGGGCCATGCTCGATAACCGGCTCGCCCTCGCCCAGCGTCAGGCGCACGGCCTTCGCGCTGGGTTGCAGAGTCGCGCGCAGCTGTGCCGATTCGGACGCCGGCAGCGGGCTCAGCTCCGAAGCAGGGTCGGCCCTGCGCAAGATCATGTATTGCATGCTAGCTATCCCTGCTGGTTGATGTTGCCTTAGGCGTTTTGCGCCGCGATGGTGGCGCGCAGGCGGTCTTCCTGCTCGCGCAATTCGGGCGTGAATTCGGCGCCGAAGTCGTCGGCCTCGAACACCTGGCGGATCTCAATTTCCGAATCGCTTTCCATGGGGTTGGGGCAACGCCGCACCCACTCGATGGCTTCTTCTTTCGACTTGCACTGCCACAGCCAGAAGCCGGCGATCAACTCCTTGGTTTCCGAGAACGGACCATCGATGACGGTCCGCTTGTCGCCCGAAAAACGCACCCGCACGCCGTTGGAGGTGGGATGCAAGCCCTCGCCGGCCAGCATAACGCCGGCCTTGACCAGTTCTTCGTTGAACTTGCCCATTGCGGCCATCAATTCCTGGCTTGGCATTTTTCCGGCTTCGGACTCGGGGCTGGCTTTCACAATCACCATGAATTTCATGTTGTTTTCTCCTTAGGCTTGGGTGGCTGGTTCGCCGCAGCCGGTCTTGGCGGCTTCGTTCATTTCTTCAGGGGTCATGTCGCGGATGTGGCTGGCGATCGACCAGCTGTGCCCGAACGGATCCTTGATCATCCCGTAGCGGTCGCCCCAGAACATGTCGGCCGGCGGCATCATTGCCGTGCCGCCCGCTTCCACGGCGCGCCCAAAGGACGCGTCAACGTCGGGCACATACACGTGCAGGGTCACGGACGAGCCCTTGAGCGTATTTGGTCCCAGGCAGCCCCATTCCGGGCTTTCATCGGCCAGCATGACCGCCGAGTCGCCGATGCGAATCATCGCATGCATCAGCTTGCCGCTGCCATCGGGCGCGGGCATGCGATGCAGTTCGACGGCCCCGAAGGCGCGCTTGTAGAAATCGATGGCGTCGGACGCACCGGCACAGATGAGGTGCGGGGTTACTGTGTGCATGTCTTCCGGAACTGGTTTGACGGTAGTGTTCACAATCATTCTCCTCAAGGTGAATCAAAAAGGGACTTGCTATACCTACGACGCGCGAACCTGGCGACAATCGACACAACATGCAGAAAAAAATTTGGGCCGGGGGATTGCAACTATAACAAACTGGCCGACTCAACCCTGGCTTCGGCTGGCTGTATAACGGGGGAGCCTGTCGCCCAGCACCAGCCATGGGATGGCGTCGGCAACGAAGATGTGCGACTGCGGCGGGGCCAGGCTCGGCTGATCAAGGCTGGCGCTGGTGATGTCTACTTCGGCAGGAAAATCGGCATCGGCAAATGTGAGCTGAGTGCCGCAGATGGAGCAGAAGCTGCGGGTGCCGTGCTGGCTGGAGCGAAAACTGGTGGGGGTGCCGGATAGAAGGCGATACGAATCGGCCGGTACCGTAAACCAGGCAACACAGGGCGCGCCGGTGGTGCGACGGCAAATCGTGCAATGGCACAGCGCCTGGTGGGTGGCCGCTGCACTGGTTTCATATCTAATTGCACCGCAGTAGCAGCCGCCCGTGAGCATGATCTAGCACCTGTAGCACCGAAAATGATGGAAAGCTAATGGTACGCCGGAACACTGCCGACGCCACGTTCATTTCCCGATACAAAATCGGCTGAAAATCACGCCCAGTAAATCATCCGAGGAGAATTCGCCGGTGATGCTGGAAAGCTGGGTTTGCGCCAGCCGCAGTTCCTCGGCGAACAGGTCCAGCGACTGGTCATTCTGGGCTGCGTGTTCAGCAGCCATGTGCAGGTGCTTGCGCGCAGAGCGCAAGGCGATCAGGTGCCGCTCGCGCGCCAGGAACAGCGATTCGCCGGTCTGCTGCCAGCCGGCGATGCGCAACAACTCGCCGCGCAACAGGTCAATGCCGATATGTTCGTGCGCGGACAGGTAGATGATGGTGGCTTCTTGCTCCAGCGCGACCGAGGGTTTGTGACCGGAGAGGTCGATCTTGTTCCACACCCGGACCACCGGAATGCCTTCTGGGAAGGCGCTGACAATGGAATCGTCGGCCCTGGCCGGGCCGTGGCCGGCGTCGAGCAGGTGCAGGATCACGTCGGCCTTCTTGACCTCGCCCCAGGTGCGTTCGATGCCAATGCGCTCGACTACGTCCACCGCGTCGTCGATCACGCGGATGCCGGCAGTATCGATGATGTTGAGCGGAATGCCTTCGATCTGGATGGTCTCGCTGACCTTGTCGCGGGTGGTGCCGGCGATGGGGGTGACAATGGCGACGTCGGCGCCGGCCAGTGCATTCAGGAGTGAGGACTTGCCAACATTGGGCTGGCCGACCAGCACGACATTAAGGCCCTCGCGCAGCAAGGCGCCTTGCGACGCTTGCTGGAATACGTGCTCGAGCGAAGCGCTGATCACGGCCAGCTGGCCGCGCGCGTCCGATTTCTCCAGAAAGTCGATTTCCTCTTCCGGAAAATCGAGGGTGGCTTCGACCAGCATGCGCAGGCCGATAGTTTGTTCCACCAGAGTGTTGACGGTCTTCGAGAAGGCGCCCGAGAGCGATTGCGAGGCCGAACGGGCCGCCGCTTCGGTGGAGGCATCGATCAGGTCGGCCACAGCTTCGGCCTGGGCCAGGTCGAGCTTGTCGTTGAGGTAGGCGCGGCGCGTGAATT
>JAZKGU010000035.1:0-9037 GCA_040385745.1 Pseudomonadota bacterium | reverse complement strand
GATGTATGCCCGGTAGATTGTTTCCGGGAAGGCCCGAATTTCCTGACCATCGATCCTGACGAATGCATCGACTGCGCCGTATGCGTGGCCGAATGCCCCGTCAACGCGATTTATGCCGAGGAGGACGTACCCGCCGACCAGCAACAGTTCATCAAGATCAACGTTGAACTGGCGCGTGCCTGGCCTTCGATCACCAAGACCAAGGCTGCCCTGCCTGAGGCCGAGCAGTGGAAAGACGTAAAGAACAAGCTCGACCAGCTGGTCCGCTAGTCACCACGCTGGCCCTGATGCCGCGCCAGCCTGCCAGCGCAGGCGCGGCGTCCAAGGCGCCGGCGCTGCATTGCACCACAGCATGACCTTTCAAAATCAACAGGAAGTAGACGCATGACTCTCACCGCCAACCACGACGCAGGCAGTATCGCTGCCAACAGTTCCTTTGCCGGCGCCATCGATACCGATGCCGTGATCATCGGCGCCGGCCCGGTCGGGCTGTTCCAGGTCTTTGAACTTGGCCTGCTGGAAATCAAAGCCCATGTCATCGACTCGCTGCCGGCGGTGGGCGGCCAATGCGTCGAACTCTACCCCGACAAGCCGATCTACGATATCCCCGCCGTGCCTGTATGCACCGGTCAGGAACTGACCGACAACCTGCTCAAGCAGATCGAGCCCTTCGAGCCGACCTTTCACCTGGGCCAGGAAGTGACCGGCGTGCAAAAGCGCGAAGACGGCCGCTTCAATGTCGAAACCTCGACCGGCACGCGCTTCATCACCAAGACCATTTTCATCGCCGCCGGCGTCGGTTCCTTCCAGGCGCGCACCATCAAGGTCGATGGTATCGAAGCGTTCGAGAACACTCAGCTGCACTATCGCGTCAAGGATCCGTCCATCTTTGAAGGCAAGAACCTGGTCATTTGCGGCGGCGGCGATTCGGCCCTGGACTGGGCGCTCAACTTCGTCGGCAAGGCCGAATCGGTGGTGCTGCTGCATCGCCGCGACGACTTCCGCGCCGCGCCAGCTTCCGTGGCAAAGATGAAAGCCCTGTGCGACGCGTACGAAATGCAATTGATCACCGGCCAGGTCACCGGCTTCGACACCAAGGATGACAAGCTCACCGAAGTGAAGGTCACCGGGGCCGATGGCGTCACGCGCCGCGTTCCGCTCGACATGCTGCTGGTATTCTTCGGCCTGTCGCCCAAGCTCGGCCCGATCGCCGAGTGGGGCCTGGATATCGAGCGCCGCCAGCTCAAGGTGCAGAACACTGAAAAGTTCGAAACCAATGTACCAGGCATCTTTGCAGTGGGCGACATCAACACCTACCCAGGCAAGAAAAAGCTGATCCTGTCGGGCTTTCACGAAGCCGCCCTTGCAGCTTTCGGCGCTGCACCATATATCTTCCCTGACAAGAAGATTCATATGCAGTACACAACCACCTCGCCCAAGCTGCACAAGATCCTTGGCGTCGAATCCCCGGTATTTGACTGACATCGTTCAGTAACTAGCACACAACAATGCCCCGCCCCTGCGGGGCATTTTCATTTTGCGTTAGGTGGACCATATATGCAGCGCAGCATAGTGTGATAAAACGGAGTTATCCGCACACGGTTTTCTTACGTGACATTTACAGGATTGAAGAATTTCCAATCGGCACCGTAAATTGCTAGTGGGCTCATCAAATAGCCTATAATTATTCGGCGTTCCGACAAGCACTTGCCGGCGCAACGAATTTAGTGAAGGAATATGTATGCTTTACCAACTGCACGAGATGCAACGCTCATTCCTGACTCCGCTGATGCAGTGGGCCGATGCCTCATCCAAATTGTTTTCCAATCCAGTATCGCCACTGGCCCATACCCCGTTCGCGCAGCGCATCGCCGCTGGCTACGAATTGATGTACCGCCTCGGCAAAGACTATGAAAAGCCGGCGTTTGACATCAAATCCACGACGATGGGCGGCGAAACCGTTGGCATCATGGAGCGCACGGTCGTCGAGCGCCCGTTTTGCAAGCTGCTGCACTTTAAAAAAGACTTGAGCGACAAGCAGATCAGCAAGCTCGACCAGCCGAAAGTTTTGCTGGTTGCACCACTGTCGGGCCACCACTCCACGCTGCTGCGCGACACCGTGCGCGGCCTGCTGCCCAACCACGACGTCTATATCACCGACTGGACCGACGCGCGCATGGTGCCGCTCGCGGAGGGCCCGTTCCACCTGGACGACTATATCTACTATGTGCAGGATTTCATTCGCCTGCTGGCACCCGATCTGCATGTGATCTCGGTGTGCCAGCCGACGGTACCGGTGCTGGCGGCGATTTCGCTGATGGCCACGGCCAAGGATCCCAAGCTGCCCAAGACCATGACGATGATGGGCGGCCCGATCGATCCGCGCCGCTCGCCGACTGCCGTGAACGATCTGGCGGTTGAAAAGAGCTTCTCGTGGTTTGAGAACACGGTGATTTTCGCGGTACCGGCCAATTACCCAGGGTACGGGCGCCGGGTCTATCCGGGCTTCCTGCAGCACGCCGGCTTCATCGCCATGAATCCGGGACGCCACGCGCAAAGCCACCGCGAGTTCTACATGCACCTGGTGACGGGTGACGATGAACCGGCAGATGGCCACCGCAAGTTCTACGACGAATACAACGCGGTGCTGGACATGCCGGCCGAGTACTATCTCGACACCATCAAGACGGTATTCCAGGACCACAGCCTGCCCAAGGGAACCTGGGTAGTGGGCGACCAGCTGGTACGTCCGCAGGACATCACCAACGTCGCGCTGTTCACGGTCGAAGGCGAGCTCGACGACATTTCCGGAGCCGGCCAGACCCAGGCGGCGCATGACCTGTGCAGCGGCATTCCAGCGTCGATGCAGGAAGACTTCGTGGCGCCGGGATGCGGCCACTACGGCATCTTCTCGGGCCGCCGCTTCCGCGAAGTGATCTGCCCCAAGATCGGCGAGTTCATCCGCAAACACGGCTGACCTGCCCACGCTCTGCAAGAATGCCGCCACCGCGCGGCATTTTTTTCGCCTGCCCTGCTTGGGTCAGGCGTCTATAATGTCGCTGTGATCAAAACCCTCGCCGATCAGATTGAAGACCTGCTGCCGCAGACCCAGTGCACCAAGTGCGGGTACGCCGGTTGCCGTCCTTATGCCCAGGCTATCGCCGCAGGGCAGGCCGAGATCAACCAGTGCCCGCCCGGCGGTAGAGAAGGCGTGGCGCGTCTGGCCGGCTTGCTGGGCCGGGCCGTCATTCCAATCAATCCGCTCAACGGCGTCGAACGAGCGCGCCCCGTGGCCTATATCGACGAGGCCCTGTGCATCGGCTGCACCCTGTGCATCCAGGCCTGCCCGGTCGACGCCATCCTTGGCGCGAACAAGCAGATGCACACCATCCTTCCCAGCCTGTGCACCGGCTGCGACCTGTGCGTGGCGCCCTGCCCGGTCGATTGCATTGTGATGATGCCGGTGACGGGCGAGCGTACCGGGTGGGATGCCTGGACCCAGCAGCAGGCCGATGCGGCGCGCGCTCGTCACGATTTCCGCACCCTGCGCCTGCAGCGTGAGCGCGACGAGAACGATGCGCGCCTGGCCGCCAAGGCCGTGGCAAAAATGAAGGAAGTGACGGACGAAGTGAGCAACACGCCTGAACAACTGGCCGAGAAGGAGCGCAAGCGCGCCATCATCGCAGCAGCCATGGAACGGGCACGCCAGAAAGCAGCCGGCCAATGAACCCAGCCAAACGACGAGAAATCTTCGAACGCTTGCGCAGCGCCAATCCCAGTCCCAAGACCGAACTGGAATACACCACGCCCTTTGAATTGTTGATCGCCGTGCTGCTGTCGGCCCAGGCTACCGATGTGGGCGTGAACAAGGCCACGCGCAAGCTCTATGCGGTGGCCAATACACCTCAAGCCATTCTCGATCTGGGCATCGATGAATTGAAGTCCTACATCCAGACCATCGGCCTGTATCCCACCAAGGCCAAGAACGTGATGGCGACCTGCCAGATCCTGGTGGAGCAGCACGGCGGCGTGGTGCCGCAAACGCGGGAGGAGCTCGAAGCGCTGCCCGGCGTGGGCCGCAAGACCGCCAACGTGGTGCTCAACACCGCGTTCGGCCAGCTGGCGATGGCGGTCGATACCCACATCTTCCGCGTATCGAACCGCACCAATATCGCCCCGGGCAAGGACGTGGTCGAGGTCGAGCACAAGCTGATGAAGTTCGTGCCCAAGGAATTCCTGCTCGATGCCCATCACTGGCTGATCCTGCACGGGCGCTACACCTGCATTGCGCGCAAGCCGCTGTGCTGGAACTGCGTGATCCGGGATTTGTGCGAGTACAGGCCGAAAACGCCGGCGCCGGACGGGGTCTAGGACTTGGCGTTCCCAGATCTCACTTTGCCGGCCCATGATCGTAACTGAGCACGCGCGCCACCTGCCATTGACCGTCTTTCAACAGCACTGTGTGCGTGAAGCGCGCCCTGCCCTCCAGTGTCTCGGGCTGCCCCTTGTTCAGGTGGTAGAAGTAGTGTTCCCCCGAAATCACCGCGCCATACACTTTCTCGTTGCTCTTGAGCGGATACAGCTTCACCGTACCTGGCACCTCGGCGCGGCGCAGGCGCCAGTCCGGCCGGCCACAAATATTCTTTGAGGTCGCTTCCGCGAAAGCTGGGCGGCCCCGCATGATGCCCCCGAGGTCGTGGTAAAACTCCAGGTCGTCGGAATTCATCATCGTCATCTTCTGCACGCTGCAGGTATTGAAAGCCTGCCAGTAGTCGCTGTCGAACTGGCGCACACTGGCTTCCCAGTTGTCGTTGGTGACTTGGGCGCTGGCGCCGGAGGGAATCAGGAGAACAGCCAGGACGGCCGAGACTAAGGAGGTTTTCATTGTGTCGTCTTCGCGAGTTAATCGAAACGACAGCGTAATAGCCGCACCGCCTAATGGCAATCGCTGCAGGATGAACGGTGGCGCGCAATGGATCAATGGCGGCAGTGCGCGACAAGCGGCCGCGCATGCATATCAGGTAGGGGTGTCGACTTCATCCCACGGCGCATGCTGAAAGCGCACCAGCCAGTTGAGCGTGCGGTGACGTTCCATTACCACGTCCGCGTCCACCCCTTTGGTTTCGACCGATTTCCTGAGCCGCTCCTGGCGGATGAACCAGTGCAGACGGTAATGCAGGTCGAGCGCGTCGAGAATGTCGGTGGCCGGGCGCAGAGCAGGGCCGCGCATTTCGATCAGGGTGGCGACCGTGCTGGCGGTGTCGCAAGCTTCGGACGGGTAAGGCAGTTCGTTCACCAGGCCCAGCGCCCATTCGAGCAGGTAGAGGCTTTCGTAGCGCCAGGTGAACTGGGCGCACTCGTGCTCCGATGGCGATGGGAGGTCCAGAAACGCGCGCTCGAGCGGCGACAAGGCGTTGTCACCAAGTGGCATCTTGTTGAGCAGCGTATCGACCGGTATCGGCTCGCCCGATGCCACCGATTCAGCACGCAACGCCACCAGCAGCAGTGCGCGGGCACGGTCTACTACCGCATCCCTGTCGCGCAGGGTAAGTTCGTCTTCGCACACCAGGGCCGGCAGGGTATCGTCGACCACGATGCCGCGCGCGGCCAGCGCGGCTTCACTGGCGGCCTTGCGCGCCAGGGCCTGCAGCGGATACGGGACCTGCGCTGCAGGATCGGCGCTGCCGTCAACAGCATCGACCAGCACCCGCCCCTGCGGGTCGACCACGTTGCCCTCGGGTGAAATGAGGATCGCATTGGCCAGCCCCGCCCACTCGTAGAAGGCGGCGACGTCTGCCACGCCTACACTGATGCCCACCACCTGCTGCACGCGCTGCAGGTGCAGGATGACGTGGTATTTGTCGCGCGTCATTTCGCCATCGCCCAGACCAAAGATATGGCTGCAAAAGCCATTGAGGTGTTCCAGCAGCGCCGGGTCGGACAGGTCGCGCCGCGCATGCAGCTTGTGCGCGAACGCGGGCTGCGCGATCTCCACGCGGGTGCAGTAGGCGTTGAACAGCACCGTTTCGCCAATCGGCTCAGGCGCCGCGCTTTCGGCTTTGCGGCTAAACAGTGACTTGAATCGTTCAATCATCGGCATGGGCACAACTCGCCTTATACGAGCACCAAATTGTCGCGGTGGATCAGTTCGGGCCCTTCGAGGAACCCGAGAATTTTTTCGATATCGGCCGACGGCTTGCGCATGATGCGACGCGCCTCAGAACTGGTGTAGTTGCTGATGCCGCGCGCGATGGCCGTGCCGTCTTCACCTACGCAGGTTATCACGGCGCCGCGTCCGAACTCGCCCTTGACGTCGATCACGCCGATCGGCAGCAGCGACTTGCCCTCTTTCGAGAGCTTGGACACTGCTCCCGCGTCGAGCACGACACGGCCCGCGGTATGCAGATGGTCCGCCATCCACTGCTTGCGCGCAGTCAGGCGCCCGGTCTGGGCGGTCAGCTCGGTGCCGATAGCTTCGCCTCCGGCCAGGCGAGTGAGCACGTCGCTGTCGCGGCCCCAGGCGATGATGGTGTGGGCGCCCGAGCCAGCCGCGCGCTTGGCCGCCAGGATCTTGGTCAGCATGCCACCGCGCCCGATGCTGCTGCCGGCGCCGCCGGCCATCGCTTCGAGCGCCGGGTCGCCCGCCTTGCCATGGGCGATCAGCACTGCCTGGGGGTCCTTGCGCGGGTCGGCCGAAAACAGGCCATGCTGGTCGGTCAAAATCACCAGCGCATCGGCTTCGATCAGGTTGGCCACCAGGGCCCCGAGCGTGTCGTTGTCGCCGAACTTGATTTCGTCAGTGACAACGGTATCGTTCTCGTTAATGATCGGTACCACTTTCAAACGCAGCAGCGTGGTCAGGGTGGAGCGCGCATTCAGATAGCGTTCGCGGTCGGCCAGGTCAGCGTGAGTCAGCAGCACCTGGGCGGTGCCCAGTCCGTGCGCGCGAAAGCTCGATTCGTAAATTTGCGCCAGTCCCATCTGCCCCACGGCGGCGCAGGCCTGCAGTTCATGGATGTCGGTGGGGCGCTTGTCAAAGCCCAGGCGCAGCATGCCCTCGGCAATGGCGCCGGAGCTGACCAGAACGACTTCCTTGCCGAGCGCGCGCAGTGCAGCGATCTGGCTGGCCCAGCGCGCAATGGCGGCGTGATCGAGCCCGCGCCCGTCGTTGGTAACGAGCGAGGAACCCACTTTGATGATGATGCGGTTTGCTGCCTGGATGACTGACTTCAAGGGCGCTCCCAAATTCTTATTGCGGGCGCGGACGAAGGGCCAGCAGCGCGAAGCCGGCGGCAATTTCGAGTCCACACACGACTAACAAAAATCCCTGGGGCAGGCCGATGGCGAAGGCCGCGATGAGGCGGCCCGCCGGCTGCGCCAGGACGAACAATGCGGTGATATCGCCGAGGAGTGGCTGGTCGCCGTGCCTTGCTGCCAGCAGCGCCAGACCCGCGGTAGCAAGCCTGACGCCGACATAGATGGCGTAGAACTGGCTGTAGCCGTTTACGCCAACGAGTAACATGCCCAGATTGGTCGCGGTGCGGTCCGGGTCCAGCATGGCCGACAGGGCCGCCAGTGAACACAGCACTGCAATGAAACGCAACAGCGCTTCACGCTGCCGCATCCGCGTCATGGGTACTACCACTTCAATCTTGGATCTTGAAGCGAGGATCGTCCGGATCGATTGACGCAATGCCGCGCGCTTCCTCGGTCATCTGCGTTTCTTCGGCCCGGTGTTCGCTCTTTTTGACCGTCTCGAGGTGCAGGTAAATCGCGTTGACCAGTTCCGGGCAGCCTTCGTGGCTGAGCGCCGAAATTTCGAACACGGGGCCCTTCCAGGCCATGCGCTTGACGAAATCCTTGACCAGCTTCTTGCGGTCTTCTTCCGGCACCACATCGAGCTTGTTGAGCACGAACCAGCGCGGCTTGTCGACCAGCGACTCGTCGTACTTTTCCAGCTCCTTGATCAGGGCCTTGGCTTCCTTGACCGGGTCGACATTGGTCTCGAACGGGGCCATGTCGACGATGTGCAGCAACAGGCCTGTACGCTGCAGGTGGCGCAGGAACTGGTGACCCAGGCCGGCGCCTTCGGAAGCGCCTTCGATCAGGCCGGGAATGTCGGCGATCACAAAGCTCTTTTCGTGCGACACGCGCACCACGCCCAGGTTGGGGTGCAAGGTGGTGAACGGGTAGTCGGCGATCTTCGGCTTGGCGTTCGAGACAGCCGTGATGAAGGTCGACTTGCCAGCGTTGGGCATGCCCAGCAGGCCGACGTCGGCCAGTACCTTCAGTTCAAGGCGCAGTTCGCGCCGTTCGCCTTCCTTGCCCTCGGTCTTTTGACGCGGTGCGCGGTTGGTCGATGACTTGAAGTGGATATTGCCCCAGCCGCCCTCGCCGCCCTTGGCCAGCAGTTCGGTCTGGCCGTGTTCGGTCAGGTCGGCGATGATCTCGCCGTTGTTGTTATCGACGATCAGGGTGCCCACCGGCATGCGCATGTAGATGTCTTCCGCGCCCTTGCCATAGCAGTCCGCGCCGCGGCCAGGTTCGCCGTCTTTGCCCTTGTGCATTTTGGAGTAGCGGAAATCCACCAGCGTATTGATGTTGCGGTCTGCAACTGCCCAGATGGACGCGCCCTTGCCGCCGTCGCCGCCGTCCGGTCCGCCGAAGGGGCGGAACTTCTCGCGACAGAACGAGGCGCAGCCATTGCCGCCGTCGCCGGCGATGACTTCGATTTTTGCTTCGTCGATAAACTTCATATTCTTTGCCGCCTAAAAACTAAAAAGGCTCTACCGTGGGCAGAGCCTTTCGATTGAAGGCTTGCGCCTTACAAAAATGTGCGCTTTTGCAAGCGCGTGTTACTTATGCTGCGACTGCTTCGACCGCGTTAGGTACGACGGTAACGAATTGCTTCGAACCGATGCCCTTGACGACGAACTTGACCTTGCCGTCTACCAGCGCGAACAGGGTGTGATCCTTGCCCGTGCCGACGTTTTCGCCTGCGCGCACCGGGGTGCCGCGCTGACGGATGATGATGCCG
>JAZKGU010000034.1:0-6840 GCA_040385745.1 Pseudomonadota bacterium | reverse complement strand
TTGACGCGCACGGCGTCGCCCGGGTTGAATGCTTTGGTGTCCTTGCGCTTGCGCAGGGTCAGCGCCACGGCGGCGATCATGGCCACAAGCAAAATCGCTGCGGCAATTTCGAAGCCATAAATATAGCGCGTGTAAATCAGGATCCCGAGCTCCTTGGTGCCACCGATATTTGCGGCAATGGCCGCCGGCTGCTGCTCGAAGTCGTAGAAACCGCGGAACAGGATCACCGCCATCTCGGCCACGATCAGCGCGCCAATGGCCGAGGCCAGCGGCAGATAGGACCAGAAGCCTTCGCGCATCTTGTCCATATTGATGTCGAGCATCATGACCACGAACAGGAACAGCACCATGACCGCGCCTACGTACACCAGCACCAGCACGATGGCCAGGAACTCGGCCTTGAGCAGCATCCAGATGCCGGCAGCGTTGAAGAACGCCAGCACCAGGAACAGCGCGGCGTGCACCGGGTTCCTGGCAGTGATCACGCGCAGCGCAGCGACCAGCATGATCGCCGCGAACACGTAAAACAAGACAGTTTTAAATTCCATAACTAAACCTAGTGGACGTGCGGATTAACGGTAAGGAGCATCGGCCGCGCGCGCGGCGGCGATCTCGCCCTCGTAGCGGTCACCAACAGCGAGCAGCATCTCTTTGGTGTAGTACAGATCACCGCGCTTTTCGCCGTGGTACTCCAGCACGTGGGTCTCGACAATCGAATCGACCGGGCAGGATTCTTCGCAAAAGCCGCAGAAGATGCACTTGGTCAGGTCGATGTCGTAACGCGTGGTGCGGCGCGAACCGTCGTCGCGCTGTTCCGATTCGATGGTGATGGCCATCGCCGGGCACACCGCTTCACACAATTTGCAGGCGATGCAGCGCTCTTCGCCGTTCGGATAGCGGCGCAGCGCGTGCAGGCCGCGGAAGCGCGGCGACATCGGGGTCTTCTCTTCCGGGTACTGCACGGTGATCTTGCGCGCGAACATGTACTTGCCCGTCAGCGCCATCCCTTTGAACAATTCAGTCAGCAGCATGCTGCTGAAGAAGTCTTTAACTCGATCCATTTTTTTGCTTCCTTACTTCCAGATATTCCACGGCGTCTGCATCCAGGTAGCAACCAGGACCAGCCAAAACAGCGTCAGCGGGATGAATACTTTCCAGCCCAGGCGCATGATCTGGTCGTAGCGGTAGCGCGGGAAGGTACCGCGTACCCACACGAACAGCGACACGATCAGGAAGGTTTTCAAGAACAGCCAGAAGAAGCCGCCGAAGGCGCCACCGATGTCGAGGAAACCGAACGGTGCCGACCAGCCACCCAGGAACATGATGGACGCGAGCGTACCGATCAGGATCATGTTGGCGTATTCAGCCAGCATGAACATGGCGTAGGACATGCCCGAATACTCGACCATGTGACCTGCGACGATTTCGGACTCGCCCTCGACCACGTCGAAGGGGTGACGGTTGCACTCTGCCAGGCCGGACACGATGTAGACCACGAACAATGGCAGCAGCGGAATCCAGTTCCACGACACCAGGTTCAGGCCGTTCTCGGCGCCCCAGCCGCGGGTTTGCGCAGCGACGATTTCGGAGAAGTTCAGGCTGCCCGACACCATCAGCACCACGACCAGCGCAAAGCCCATCGCGATTTCGTAGGAAATCATCTGCGCCGACGCGCGCATCGCGCCCATGAAGGAATACTTCGAGTTCGAGGCCCAGCCGGCAATGATGATGCCGTAGACTTCGAGCGAGGTAATTGCCAGCAGCAGCAGCAAGCCCGCATTGACATTGGCCAGCGCAACTTCCGGACCGAAAGGCACGACCGCCCAGCAGGCCAGCGCCGGCATGATGGTCATGACCGGGCCCAGCACGAACAGGCCGCCGGCAGCCTTGGTCGGGACCACGATTTCCTTGAACAGCAGCTTGAGCGCGTCAGCGATCGGCTGCAGCAGGCCGGCAGGGCCGACCCGGTTGGGACCTACGCGGATCTGGATCCAGCCGATCAGCTTGCGTTCCCACAGCGTGGCGTAGGCAACCAGGCCCATCAGCGGCAGCAGCACCGCCAGAATCTTGGCCATGGTCCACGAGAAGGTTTGCAGCATCGGCCAGAACATCGGCCAGGTGCTCGTGCCCCAGGTGTTGAAGTCGACGTAGAATTGAGGCATCAGATCCCCTCCCCTGCTTTTTCAACCGAAATTGCACCGAACAAGGCGCCGAGCGCGGCCGTTGCCGGGTGCGCCGTGGACACCCGCACTGCATTCGCCGGCAGGCGGGCATCGATGCCTGCCACCACGATTGCCGAGCCGGAGCCCTGGGTCAGCTTGACCTTGTCGCCGGCCTTCACGCCCAGCTTCTCGGCAAGCGCGCCCGGCAACTGGGCCAGCGGCGCATTGGCGTCGGCCGTGCGCAGCAGCGGCTCGGAGCGGCGCGCGATGGCGTCGGCAAAGTAGATCGGCACATCCGACACGCGTTCCAGCGCGCCCGAGGTCCCGTAGGCGGCGCTCGAGGCAGTAGCGCTTGCTACGTTGCTGAGCTTGGCGGACAGATCGGTGACACCCTTGCCGAACAACTCGTCGCGAATTGCTTCGGAGGTGTCGTATTCAAACCCTTGCAGGCCCAGCAGATTGCCCAGCACGCGCAGCACTTTCCAGGCCGGACGCGCGTCGCCCAGCGGCTTGACGGTGCCGTTGAAACTCTGGGCGCGGCCTTCGCAATTGACGAAGGTGCCCGAGGTTTCGCTGAACGGCGAAATCGGCAGCAGCACGTCGGCGTAGTCGAAGCCATGCTGGAAGGCCGACATGACGACGACCATTTCAGCTGCATCGAGCGCGGCGCGGGCTTGCTGGGTGTTGCCTGCGTCGAGCTCAGGCTCGGCATTGAGCAGCACATAGGCTTTTTTCGGTTCGGCGAATAGCGATTGGTTCGAGGTCGCGCCGACCAGATAGCCGCCAACGGTATTGGCAGCTTCGGTCAGGTAGCCGAACTTGGCGCCGGTAGCGTTGGCAATCCA
Organism: Pseudomonadota bacterium; assembly: GCA_040385745.1. GTDB lineage: Bacteria > Pseudomonadota > Gammaproteobacteria > Burkholderiales > Burkholderiaceae_D > Telluria_A. The sequence goes on along the minus strand of JAZKGU010000034.1, from coordinate 3,833 downwards.
CTGTGCGGCAGCGTGGATGGCTGCAGCTTGCGGATGGTGGGTGACTGCGTTACCCAGCAGAATCACACCGCCCTCGCCGTTCAGGCTGGCAGCCAGCTTGGTGGCAGCTTCGGAAGCTTTCACGTCGCCAAAGCCGGCAGGCACTGCCACTTCCTTGGCGCCAGCAACTGCCACCACGATTTCGGACAAGGCAGCGAGCCAGTCGGACGGCGCGGCAATCATCTTGTTGGCGGTCGGGATCAGCAGCTCATCGTCCGAGGCGTGCAGCACCGACAGCTTGGCGCCGGCCTTGACGGCGGCGCGCAGGCGCGTGGCCACCAGCGGATGGTCCTTGCGCAGGAAGGAGCCGATTACTAGGGCCCGGCGCACGCTTGACAGTTCGGCGATCGTCATGCCCAGCCACGGGGTAACCTGGCCGTCGAGGCCAAAGTCAGCCTGGCGCAGGCGGAAGTCGACGTGCGGCGAACCCATGCCCTTGATGGCTTTTTGCAGCAGGTACAGTTCTTCGCTGGTCGAGTGAGCGGTGGCGGCAGCGGCGATTTGCTCGGCGCCATGCTCATGCTTGACGTTGCGCAGGCCGTGGGCCACGTATTCGAGCGCAGTCTGCCAGTCGGTCTCGGCCCACTGGCCGCCCTGCTTGATCATCGGCTTGGTCAGACGCGATTCATTGTCCAGCGCTTCGTAAGAGAAACGGTCCTTGTCCGAGATCCAGCATTCGTTGACAGCATCGTTTTCCAGCGGCAGCACGCGCATGACTTTGCCGCCCTTGACCTGCACGATCAAGTTCGAGCCGAGCGAATCGTGCGGGCTGACCGACTTGCGGCGCGACAGTTCCCAGCTGCGGGCGCTGTAGCGGAACGGACGCGAGGTCAAGGCGCCCACCGGGCACAGGTCGATCATATTGCCCGACACTTCAGAGTCAACGGTCTTACCGACGAAGGAAGTGATTTCGGCGTGTTCGCCGCGGCCCAGCATGCCTAGTTCCATCACGCCGGCCACTTCCTGGCCGAAGCGTACGCAACGGGTGCAGTGGATGCAGCGGGTCATCTCGTTCATCGAGATCAGCGGGCCGGCTTCTTTCGGCGGCACCACGCGCTTTTCTTCTTCGTAGCGCGAATTCGACTTGCCATAGCCAACTGCCAGATCCTGGAGCTGGCATTCGCCGCCCTGGTCGCAGATGGGGCAGTCGAGCGGGTGGTTAATCAGCAGGAACTCCATGACCGATTTTTGCGCCTGAACAGCCTTTTCGCTGTTGGAGCGCACGATCATGCCGGCCGACACAGGCGTGGCGCAAGCAGGCAAAGGCTTGGGGGCCTTTTCCACTTCAACCAGGCACATGCGGCAGTTCGCTGCGATCGACAATTTCTTGTGATAGCAGAAGTGCGGGATATAGGTGCCAATCTTGTTGGCTGCGTCCATCACCATGCTACCGGCGGGGACTTCTACCTTTTTACCGTCAATTTCAATTTCAACCATGAGATTGCTCTGGCCTTAGAGATAAGCGGGCACGATACAGCGCTTGTGCTCGATGTGATATTCAAATTCTTCGCGGAAGTTCTTGATCATGGCCCGTACCGGCATCGCCGCCGCATCGCCCAGCGCGCAAATGGTGCGGCCCTGGATGTTGTCGGCGATCGAGTTCAGCATGTCCAGGTCGTCGGCGCGGCCCTGGCCGTGCTCGATGCGGTGGACCATGCGGTACAGCCAGCCCGTGCCTTCGCGGCATGGAGTGCATTGACCACAGGACTCTTCATAATAAAAGTACGACAGGCGCAGCAGCGACTTGACCATGCAACGCGTCTCGTCCATCACGATCACGGCGCCCGAACCGAGCATGGAGCCGGCCTTGGCAATCGAGTCGTAGTCCATGTCGGTCGCCATCATCACGTCACCGGTCAGCACTGGCATCGACGAACCGCCAGGAATGACTGCCTTGATCTTCTTACCGTCGCGCATGCCGCCTGCGAGCTTGAGCAGCTCGGCAAACGGGGTGCCCATCGGAACTTCGTAATTACCCGGCAAGGCCACGTCGCCCGACATCGAGAAAATCTTGGTGCCGCCATTGTTCGGCTTGCCCAGTTTTGCGTAGGCCTCGCCGCCCATGTTGATGACGAAAGGCACCGCTGCAAAAGTCTCGGTGTTGTTGATCGTGGTTGGCTTGCCGTACAGACCGAACGATGCCGGGAAAGGCGGCTTGAAACGCGGCTGGCCCTTCTTGCCTTCGAGCGACTCGAGCAAGGCAGTTTCTTCGCCGCAGATGTAGGCGCCGTAGCCGTGGAAAGCATGCAACTCGAACGTGAAGTCGCTGCCCATGATCCGGTCACCCAACATGTTGGCGGCGCGCGCTTCTTCAAGGGCTTCTTCGAAACGATCGTAGTCGGCAAAAATCTCGCCGTGGATATAGTTGTAACCCACCGTGATGCCCATGGCGTAGGCGCCAATGGCCATCCCTTCGATCAGCGCGTGCGGGTTGTAGCGAATGATGTCGCGATCCTTGAAAGTGCCCGGCTCGCCTTCGTCTGTATTGCAGACAAGGTATTTCTGGCCAGGGAACTGACGCGGCATGAACGACCACTTGAGACCGGTCGGGAAACCGGCGCCGCCGCGGCCGCGCAAGGACGATGCCTTCAGTTCGGCGATGACCTGTTCAGGCGTGATCTTTTCTTCCAGGATGCGGCGCAGCGCGCTGTAGCCGCCGCGGTTCACGTAGTCCTGCAGATGCCAGTTCTTGCCGTCCAGGTCTTTCAGGATCAGCGGAGCAATGTGGCGGTTGTGGAGTGATGTCATTTCTTGAGTTCCTCGACCAATGCGTCGATCTTGTCGTTCGACATCCAGCTGCACATGCGCTTGTTATTGACAAGCATGACCGGTGCGTCGCCGCAGGCCCCCATGCACTCGCCTTCGACCAGCGTGAACTGGCCATCGGCAGTAGTTTCACGGAAACCGATGCCGAGTTTTTCTTTCAGGTGGTGGGCCGCCTTTTCGCCGCCGGACAGCTGGCATGGCAGATTGGTGCACACCGAAATCTTGAATTTGCCGACCGGCTTGACGTTGTACATATTGTAGAAAGTGGCCACTTCCTGCACCGCAATGGCGGGCATGCCAATGTAGTCGGCCACGTCCTGCATGACTTCTGGCGGAAGCCAGCCCTTTTCATCCTGGGCGATGGCGAGCGCCGCCATGACCGCGGATTGGCGCTGGTCAGGCGGGAATTTCGCGAGTTCCCGGTCGATCTTCTTGTATGACTGCTCTGATAACAACATGTTTTAGTGCCTCAATGTGCCTACGGCTTAACGATCGATACTGCCGAATACAATGTCCTGCGTTCCGATGATGGTGACGGCGTCCGCAATCATGTGGCCACGCGCCATTTCGTCCAGGCTCTGCAAGTGCGCATAGTCCGGAGCGCGGATCTTCAGGCGATACGGCTTGTTGGCGCCATCGGACACGATGTAGATGCCGAACTCGCCCTTCGGATGCTCGACCGCGGCATACGCCTCGCCCGGCGGGACGTGGAAGCCTTCGGTGAACAGCTTGAAGTGGTGAATCAGCGATTCCATGTTCGACTTCATGTCGGTGCGCGACGGCGGCGCCACCTTGTTGTTGTCGACCATGACCGGGCCCGGATTGGCGCGCAGCCAGGTAATGGCCTGCTTGATGATGCGGTTCGACTGGCGCATCTCTTCGATGCGGACCAGGTAGCGGTCATAGCAGTCGCCATTGGTGCCGACCGGGATGTCGAATTCCATCTTGTCGTAGACGGCGTAGGGCTGCTTCTTGCGCAGATCCCACTCCACGCCCGAACCGCGCAGCATGGCGCCGGTAAAGCCCAT
>JAZKGU010000033.1:0-29449 GCA_040385745.1 Pseudomonadota bacterium | reverse complement strand
CCTCACGGGCCAGGTGCGTAACATCGCGGAGGTGACGACGGCGGTGGCGAACGGCGACTTGTCCAAGACGATTACCGCCGACGCGAAAGGCGAGATTCTCGAGCTGAAAGAGACCATCAACGTGATGGTGGACCAGCTCAACTCCTTCGCATCCGAGGTAACCCGGGTGGCGCGAGAAGTGGGTACCGAGGGTAAGCTGGGCGGCCAGGCGAACGTGCCGGGCGTCGCAGGTACCTGGAAGGACTTGACCGACTCGGTGAACTCGATGGCGGGTAACTTGACGGGCCAGGTGCGTAACATTGCGGACGTGACGACGGCGGTGGCAACGGGTGACTTGTCCAAGAAGATTACCGCTGACGCCAAGGGCGAGATTCTGGAATTGAAAGACACGATTAACGTGATGGTGGACCAGTTGTCCTCCTTCGCGTCCGAAGTAACGCGCGTGGCGCGCGAAGTGGGTACCGAAGGAAAACTGGGCGGCCAGGCGCAGGTGAAGGGCGTGGCCGGTACCTGGAAAGACTTGACCGACAACGTGAATTTCATGGCGTCCAACCTCACAGGCCAGGTGCGTAACATTGCGGAGGTGACGACCGCGGTGGCGAACGGCGACTTGTCCAAGAAAATTACCGCTGACGTCAAAGGCGAAATTCTTGAGATGAAGGACACGATTAACGTGATGGTGGACCAGTTGTCCTCCTTCGCGTCCGAGGTAACGCGCGTGGCGCGAGAGGTGGGTACCGAAGGTAAGCTGGGCGGCCAGGCGAACGTGCCGGGCGTTGCAGGTACCTGGAAGGACTTGACCGACTCGGTGAACTCGATGGCCGGTAACTTGACGTCGCAGGTGCGTAACATCGCGGACGTAACGACTGCGGTGGCGAACGGTGACTTGTCCAAGAAGATTACGGTGGACGTGCGCGGCGAGATTTTGCAGCTGAAAGACACCATTAACACCATGGTGGACCAGCTGCGCTCCTTTGCATCCGAGGTAACCCGCGTGGCGCGAGAAGTGGGTACCGAGGGACGCCTGGGCGGACAGGCGAACGTGCCGGGCGCCTCGGGCACCTGGAAAGACTTGACCGACAACGTCAACTTCATGGCGTCGAACCTCACGGGTCAGGTGCGTAACATCGCGGAAGTGACGACGGCGGTGGCGAACGGCGACCTGTCGAAGAAAATCACGGTTGACGTCAAGGGCGAGATTCTCGAACTCAAAGACACCATCAACGTCATGGTGGACCAGTTGTCCTCCTTCGCATCAGAGGTAACCCGGGTGGCGCGTGAGGTGGGTACTGAAGGAAAATTGGGCGGCCAGGCGCAGGTGAAGGGCGTAGGCGGCACCTGGAAGGACTTGACCGAGAACGTGAACTTCATGGCGGCTAACCTGACCGCGCAGGTGCGCGGTATTGCGGGTGTGGTAACCGCGGTGGCAAACGGCGACATGAAGAAAAAGCTGACCGTGGCGGCGCAGGGCGAGATTGCATCGCTGGCCAATACGATTAACGAGATGACCGATACGCTGGCGGTGTTCGCCGACCAGGTAACCTCGGTGGCGCGTGAGGTGGGTGTGGAAGGAAAGCTGGGCGGACAGGCAAGCGTGCCTGGTGCGTCCGGTACCTGGAAAGACTTGACCGAGAACGTGAACCAGCTGGCGGCAAACTTGACGACCCAGGTGCGCGCGATTGCGGAGGTGGCAACAGCGGTGACGCGAGGCGACTTGTCGCGATCGATTCAGGTGGAAGCGCGTGGTGAGGTGTCCGACCTCAAGGACAACATCAACGAGATGATCCGCAACCTGAAGGAAACCACGCAGAAGAACGCCGAGCAGGACTGGCTCAAGACCAACCTGGCGCGCTTTACCCGCCTGCTGCAGGGTCAGCGCGACATTGAAGAAGTAACCAAGCTGATTCTGTCGGAGCTCGCTCCCCTGGTATCGGCCCACCACGGCGTGTTCTTCATGATGGACGCGGCGCAGGAAGGCATCAAACCGCGCCTGAAAATGATCGCTAGCTACGGCTACCGCTCCGACCGCGACCTGCCGACCTCCTTCGCCCCGGGCGAAGGCCTGGTTGGCCAGTGCGCGATCGAAAAGCAGCGCATGTGGCTCACCAACGTACCGCGCGACTACATCATGGTGTCGTCGGGCCTGGGCTCGGCGCCGCCGACCAATATCGTGGTGCTGCCGATCCTGTTCGAGCAGGAGGTCAAGGCGGTGATTGAAATTGCCTCGCTCGACCGCTTTACCCAGACCCACATGGGCTTCCTGGACCAGCTGATGGGCTCCATCGGCGCGGTGTTGAACACGATCGAGGCGAACAGCCGTACCGAGTCGCTGCTGACCCAGTCGCAGTCGCTGGCGCAGGAACTGCAGCAGACCAACCAGGAGCTGGCCGAAAAGGCGCGCCTGCTGTCGGACCAGAACAGCGAGGTGGAACGCAAGAACCGCGAGGTGGAGCAGGCCAAGCTGGCGCTGGAAGAAAAAGCCACACAGCTGGCGCTGTCTTCCAAGTACAAATCCGAGTTTTTGGCCAATATGTCGCACGAACTGCGCACGCCGCTTAATTCGCTGCTGATCCTGGCACAGCAGCTGGGCGACAACCCGAACGGCAACCTCTCGGCGAACCAGGTCGAATACGCCAAGACCATTCACGGCTCCGGCTCCGACCTCCTCACGCTGATTAACGACATTCTCGACCTGTCCAAGATCGAGTCGGGCACGGTCACGCTGGAAGTGAGCGAATCGCGCTTCCCTGTGCTGGCCACCTATGTGGAACGTACCTTCCGCCACATGGCCGAAGCCAAGTCGGTCAAGTTCTTCATCGAGATGGACCACGGCCTGCCACTGGCCATGATGACCGACACCACGCGCCTGCAGCAGATTTTGAAGAACCTGCTCTCGAACGCGTTCAAGTTCACCGCCAACGGCCAGGTCACGCTCAAGATCGGCATGGTCGGCAGCGGCTGGACCCCGGACCACCCATTCCTGTCGCGCGCCGATTCGGTTGTCTCGTTCTCGGTCACCGACACCGGCGTAGGTATCGCGTCGGACAAGCTGCAGCTTATTTTCGAAGCGTTCCAGCAGGCCGACGGTTCGACCGCGCGCCGTTACGGCGGCACCGGCCTTGGCCTGTCGATCTCGCGCGAACTGGCGCGTTTGCTGGGCGGCGAAATCCGCGTTACCTCAACCGTGGGCACCGGTTCGACCTTTACCCTGTTCCTGCCGTATAACCATGCAGGCTTCCGTCCGTTCCAGGTTGGCATGGACGCCATCAGCGCCCGCGCTAGTACCTATGCCCTCCCCGACGAGGCAACCGCACTCGCGCCATTGCCAGGAGTCATTTCGATCCCGTTCAGCAGCACCAGCCCGCAGGTCAACCTGCATGACCCGGACTTCGACGACCGCAACCTGATCGCCTCGGGCGATCAGTCAGTGATGATCGTCGAAGACGATCTGACGTTCGCCAACCAGCTGCTGTCGCTGGCGCGGGCGCGTGGTCTGAAAGGCGTCATCACCACCAGCGGCGAAGCGGTGCTGACGCTGGCGCGCGACTACCTGCCGATCGCCATCCTTCTCGACCTGGACCTGCCCGACACCGACGGCTTTACCGTGCTCGACCGACTCAAGCGCGACCCGGCCACGCGCCACATTCCGGTGCACGTGATCTCGCGCATGCGCGAGCGCGAAAAGGCGCTGCGCCAGGGTGCGATTTCGTACATTAACAAGCCGGTCAAGGTGGAACGCCTGGAAGAAGAATTCAACCAGATCATGCGCTTCATGAACCAGACCCGGCGCAGCCTGCTGATCGTCGAGGACGATGAAATCCAGCGCCTCGACATCACCAATCTGATTGGCGACCAGGATCTGGAACTGGTGGCGGTCGACACCGGCGCCAAGGCCCTGGCCATCCTCAAGGAGCGCCGTTTCGACTGCGTGGTGCTGGACTTGACGCTGCCCGACATGGACGGCTTCGCACTGCTCGAGACCATCAGCAAGGAGCCGAGCCTGCGCGATCTGCCGGTGGTGGTCTACACCGCCGCCGAACTGTCGCGCAAGGAAGTCACCAAGCTCAAACGCTTTGCCAAGACCATCGTGGTCAAGGATGCCCGCTCGCGCGAGCGTCTGCTGGACGAAACTGCGCTGTTCCTGCACCGTTCGCCGGCGCGCCTGCCCGACGAGCAGCGCAAGATGCTCGAACAGGTGCAGGCGCTCGAGGGCGACCTGGTGGGCCGCAGCGTACTCGTGGTCGACGATGACCTGCGCAACATTTTTGCGCTGACGACCGTACTCGAGCGCTACCAGATGAAGGTGCACTTCGCCGAAAACGGCAAGGACGGCATCGCCATGCTGGAAGAAACGCCGGGCATCGAGATCGTCCTGATGGACATCATGATGCCGGAGATGGACGGCTACGACACCATGCGCGCGATCCGCCAGATCCCGAAATTCAAGTCGCTGCCGATCATCACCCTGACCGCCAAGGCGATGAAGGGCGACCGCGACAAGTGTATCGCCGCCGGCGCCTCGGACTACATCACCAAGCCGGTTGACGTGGCCCAGCTGCTGTCGCTGATGCGTGTATGGTTGGGCCATTGATGGTGGAGCCAATACAGCCGCAGGACGGCGTGACGGAAATCGAGACGGACCTGCTGGTCGAGTGCCTGTACCGACGCTTCGGTGTCGATTTCCGCGGTTTCGAGCGCGGCGCGCTGGGGCGCCGGCTGGCTGCACTGTGCCAGAACGAAGGCGTCGACAGTATTTCGGCCCTGCAGGGACGGATCCTGCGCGAGCCGGATCTGGCGCGGCGCGCGATGGCCTTTGCCAGCGAAAGCCCAAGCGATTTCCTGACCAGCTCCATCCCGTTTACCGCGATGCGCTGCGCGGCGCTGCCGGTGCTGCGCTCGGCGTCCTGGCCAGGCATCTGGATTGCCGAGTGCGGCGACCCTGCACTGGTGATCCAGCTAGCCGCCATGCTCGAAGAGGAAGGGCTGCTCGACAAGAGCCAGCTGTTCGTCACCAACGCCAACGAGGATGTACTGATGCAGGTGTCGCAGCTGTGGCTGGACGAGAGTGATCTCGCGGCAGCCGACGATCGGCACCGCAAGGCCGGCGGCACGCAGGCGCTGGCCAGTTACTGCGAAGCGCACGAAGGCGGCATGCGCCTCAAGCCCGAGCATGGCCGCAATATCGTCTGGGCCCAGCATGACCTGGCCAGCGATGCCTCATTCATGGAATTCCACCTGATCGCCTGCCAGCGTCCGCTGCGCGACCTGGGCCCGGCCCTGCAATTGCGGGCGCTGGGGGTATTTAGCGAGAGCTTGTGCAATTTTGGCATTTTGCAGATCGAGCCGCCGGCCAGTATCGCGCCGTCGGAACTGGTGCGCAATTTCGTCTGCCTGCTGCCCGAGCAGGGCATTTATCGGCGTTCCCCGTAGCGGTAGCGCGACAATTTCCCTGTACCAAGCATTGTTGGGAGGAATTCGGCCTATACTTGCGCAACTTACAGTTGAATCCGTCGCCATGCGAAGTACTTCATTCCTGATCCGTAGCGCCCTGTTGCTGTGCCTTGCGCTGATGTTGGCGCTTGCCGGCTCGGCGCGGGCGGGCACGCTCACGCTCGCGCCCGCTGGCACGGTCAACGTGTCCAACGACACCGTGAACGGCGTCTACACTGCCCTGCCTACCCTGACTTACGTCGAGACAGCCAATAACGACATTGGCACGGGAACCCTGACCATCACCGCCCCTATCGGCTACCAGTTCGATACGACGGTCGGCGTGGCCAGATTGACTGCCAGTACGAACGCGACTGCGTCCAACAATACAAATGGCCTCGCTGTTGGTTCGGCTTTCACCATGAATCGGCAGCCTGGCAGCTTTAGCATCACGATCAGTGCTACTTCACAGGGCAACACCAGAAATACTATTCAATGGACCGGCATGGCCATTCGTCCGACCGCGGCAACTCCGCTGGGCATCAAATACGTGACGATCGCCATTCCGAACTTCGCGGTCGCAAATGCAGTCACGCTCAACCTGCAAGTGGGGGTGACCAAACTGTTCACCGGCTGGCCAGGGCAAGTATTCACGCCGGGCACCGGGCCGACTGGCGCGATTAGCCCCGTCACAGCGGGAACAGCAGCCAATATGGTTTTATACGCCGCAAACGCCAATAATAATATTGTAACCACCTATTCCGGCACCCAAACGGTCAGCTTTGCGGGACCGGCAAGTTGCTTTGGATCCAACCCGATCTATACCACGTCGGTCACCTTCGTGAACGGCCAGGCCACGATCCCTACGACATTTTTCCAGGCTGGCGCTACCACGCTGACCAGCACCATCGCCACCATCACCACATCGGTGCCAAGTACCACCGAGACAGTCAGTCCCGGCACCACCAACAGGATGTTTGTGACCTTGCCAGGGCAGACTTTCACACCCTGCGTGGGCAACAGCGGCACTGTATCGGCGCAGTACGCCTCAACGCCCTTCGACTTCGAATATCGGTCAATCGATGCGTATTACAACGTGACCGAGCTTGGCGCCCCTGCAGGCAGGAACATTACCGGGCCAAGCGGCACCAATTCCTACATCAACATGAGCACCAGCGCGGGCGTGACCACCGTCAGGGCAACAATTAACACTGCCCAGACCACGACAGTGACGGTGACGGGCACTTCACCTGCCGTCACCGGTATCCCAAGCTCGAGCCTCACGCTGACCGTACTGGCCGAAGGCTTCAACGCTTTTGATCCAGCTTTCGGTCTGCCGAACTATGCAGCGACAACCGGGTATATCTATACCAAACGGGTGGGCGATGCATTCACGCTCCATATGGTGGCGCGTAAATCAGGCGGTGCGCTGGCCAACAATTTTCTTGGTCAGGTGAGCGCGGTCCTGGTCGACGCCAGCGGCGCTGGAACCTGCACAAGCTGGCCCGCCATCGCCGGCACCACCCAGACAGTAACCTTCACGAACGCCAACCAGGGCCGGCTCACCATGGCGCCCTACACCGTCAACACGTCCTACAGAAAAGTCGCTGTGCGCATGACTAGTCTGGCCGGCGCGCCACCGGTGGGCTGTTCGATCGATTTTTTCGCGATTCGTCCTGATAACTTCCTCGTGGCAGTGACGGATGATGGCACGCCGCTGGCTGCAGGCACCACGCGTAGCCTGGTGACCACGCCCGGCACGAACAACGCTGTCACGCACAAGGCTGGGCGGCCATTTCGCCTAGCCGTCACCGCCCGCAACTTTGGCAACACCGCAGTCACCAACTACCTCGTGACCCCGAGCTTGACTACCTCCGCCTGCGCCACCGCCACGGCATGCCCGGCCACCATAGGCACCCTGACGCCCGGCACCTGGAGCGGTAGCGCCGGCGTCCAGGTCTCCACCACCGCCTCATATAGTGACGTCGGCTACCTGACCGTGACCGCCCAGGACACCACGTTTGCCATCGTCGACGCGGGCGATCCCAACATTACTACGGCGGACCGCTACATCACGGGCTCAAGTACGATCGGCCGCTTCATTCCGGACCATTACAAGGTCAGCGACACCGAAATCACGAACCGGCTGATCGCCAATTGCGGCGCTGCTACGCCATCGGAATTCAGCTACATGGGCGAAGCTCTCCAGGCCACCTTCAAGCTTACTGCCAACAACTTTGCAGGCAACCCCACAGTCAATTACAGCGGAACTTACGCCGGGACTGCAAACCTGGTGAAGCTGGATCCGACCAGCAGCAGCTTCCTCAACTATGGTGCTGCCGATACTGCAGTGCCAATGCCGCTCCTGGTACCGATTACGGGGATTACCAAGGCTAACCCTGGCCAGGTGACCACTGGACAGCCACACCGGCTCAGCACCGGCACCACCGTCTACTTGTCAGGCATTGGCGGCATGACTGAGCTCAATAACACCACCACGAGCGTGGTCGTGGTCGACGCCAACAACTTCCGCCTCAGCGGCACCAACAGCAATACCACCGCCTTCACCACCTTCGTGTCGGGTGGCAGCGTGTCGCGCCTGGCCATGACCGGCGCGAGTGCCAGCACCTGGGCGAGCGGCGTCACAACCGTCACCTCGACGCTCTCGTTCAGCCGCCAGTTGTTGCCCGATGGGCCATTCGACGCCCTCGACATTGGTATTTTGCCGCTCGACACTGATGCAGTCGGCGGAACCGGTTTCGATTTGAACGCCGATGGCGACGCCCTGTCCACCCTCGAACGTATCAGTCTGGGTACTACAAAGATGCGCTTCGGCCGCCTGGCGCTGCGCCCTGCTTACGGCAGCCAGCTGATCAATTTGCGCGTCCCGGTGCTGGCGCAGTACTACAACGGCTCGAGCTTCGTCACCAATACTGACGACAACTGCACCACCTTGCTGACGACTCACGCGGCACTGAGCGACTGGACGGGAGGAGTGACCAGCACCAACCTGCCGCAAACAAAAATCCAATCGGTCGGCGTGTTCAGCTCCGGCGCGAGCTTCATCACCATCGGTAAGCCGACCAACCCGGTCCCCACCACGCGGGGTAGCGCCCTCATCGAAGTCAACCTTGGCCCTACCGGCGCCAACTTGTCTTATTTCCTCGGCAACTGGGTCCCCGGCGGCACCTACATCAGCAACCCGCGCACCCGCGCCACCTTCGGCAATTACAGCCCGACGCCGGTGATCTATATGCGTGAAGTTTTCTGAAAAGGCCAACATGCTTTTAGTCCGCTTGTGCGCCCTGGCCTGCCTGCTCGCCGCCCTCAACAACGCACACGCGCGCGCGCCGCGCGGCCAGGCCGGCCAATTTGACTATTATGTGCTGGCCATGAGCTGGTCGCCCTCGTACTGCGCCACCAGCCACGATCCGGACCAATGCGACAGCGGACGCCGCCTCGGTTTTGTGCTGCACGGCCTGTGGCCCCAGTTCGAGAACGGTTACCCTGAAAACTGCAGCGGCGCGCGCCTGCCGCACGACGCAGTCCGGCGCTATGCGCCGCTGTTCCCTTCACCCAAGCTGGTGGGCCACGAATGGCGCCGCCACGGCACCTGTTCGGGCCTGGATCCGGACAGCTACTTCGCCCTGTCGGACAAATTCAGGAACCAGTTGCAAATACCGGCTGCGCTGCGCCAGCCCGAGGCACCAGTGCGCCTGACTCCGCGCCAGTTCGTGCACGCCTTCAAAAACGCCAATCCCGGCATGGCCGATGGCAGCGTCCTGCCGTTCTGCGCCGGCGGCGGACGCTTCCTGCGCGAGCTGCACGCCTGCTTCGCCAAAGACGGCCGCTCGCGCGCCTGCAGCGAGTCGTCGCTGCGGCGCTCCCACAACAGCTGCCGCGACGAGACTTTCCTGATCCAGAACGTGCGCTGACCCCATGCGTGTTGGGTATTAGTTGCACACAAGCACATATTCGTTGACACATTGGTCAGTTCTCGCTTACTGTCACTCGGCTAGAAAGCAGGCCAATTGTGTCATCCGCCCCCCGCCAACCTCCAGGTGAGAGAAGTCCGTTTGTCTCCTTTCGTCTTACTTGTCACCGCTGCCGAGCCACCATCGGCGTCCCTGGACGCGCTGCTTGGCAGCCTCGATTGCCGCCTGTTCTGCCTGCGCCTTGACGCTTCCAACGCAGGCGCCCTGGCCTCCTCCTGTCCCGACCTGATTGTGCTGCACGCCGACGCCGACCCCGGTGCCTGCCTGGCGCGCCTGCGCCAGTGGCGCCGCGAGACCGAGGTGCCTGTGGTGCTGGTGTGCGACGATGGCGGCGCGCAGCAAAGAGCAGCCTGCTGGGAAAGCGGCGCGGCCGATGTGATTGCCCTGCCCGCCAGCGCCACCGAACTACGCGGCAGGCTGGCCCTGCACCTGGCGCTGGCGCGTGTACAGCATGGCGCCCCAGGCGCAGGCGGCCGGGTGGCCGAGCCTGTCATAGCGCGGCAGGCCGAGAGCCCCGCGCGCCAGCCCAAGATTTTGCTGGTGGACGATTCGCCCGCCAACATTCACCTGCTGGTCGAATGCCTGCGCGGCGACTATAAAATTCTGGCCGCCACCTGCGGCAGCGACGCCCTGGCCATCGCCCAGCGCGAGCAGCCCGACCTGGTCCTGCTCGACATCGTGATGCCCGACATGGATGGCCACGAAGTCGTGCGGCGCCTGAAAAGCGACCCGCGCACCGAACCGATTCCGGTCATTTTCATCACCGGCATGGCCGGCGTTGACCATGAAATGGCCGGACTCGAACTGGGCGCCATCGACTACATCGTCAAGCCCTTCAGCGTGCCGCTGGTGCAGCGCCGCCTGCGCACCCACCTGGACCAGAAGCGCTACCGCGACCAGCTGCAGCGCCAGTCCATGCTCGACGCCATGACCGGCATTCCCAACCGGCGTTGTTTCGACCAGGCGCTGGAACAGGCCTGGTCGCAGGCGGCAGCCAGCGGCGCGCCAATCGCGCTGGTGATGATCGACATCGATCACTTCAAGGCCTACAACGACCATGGCGGCCATCCGGCCGGCGACGCCTGCCTGCGGCGCGTGGCCAGCGCCCTGTCGATGGCCGGGCTGCGCAGCGCCGACCTGGTGGCGCGCTACGGCGGCGAGGAATTCGCCTGCATTTTGCCCGACACCGACATTGAACAAGCCTGCATAGTCGCCGCCCGCATGCATGCGGCGGTGTCGGCCATGCAGATTCCCCATCCTGGTCCCGGCCAGCCGCACCTGTCGCTCAGCCTGGGCGTGGCCTGCCTGTATCCGGGCCGCGCCGAGCGCGCCGAGGCCCTGCTCGACGCCGCCGACCGCGCTCTGTACAAGGCCAAGCAAGCGGGCCGCAACCGGGTGCGGAGCCACGCAGCATGAGGTCATGGGCATGCCTGCGCCGCACCATCGCGGCGTGCGCGCTGCTGGCCGCCGGCGCGCTCCAGGCGGCCCCGCCGGGCGATCTGGAGCGCAGCCAGGCGCGCTGGGATCCCATCTCGACCATCGTCTTTGAGCATATCAACAATGAACAGGGCCTCAAGTCGGCGCCCCTGACCGCACTGGCGCAGGATGGCGACGGCTTCGTGTGGGTGGGATCGCAGGCGGCGCTGGGCCGCTGGGACGGGCATCGCTTCCGCATGTACGCGCACGATCCGGCACGCGCCGACTCGGTGCCGGCCGGCTTCGTGCAGACCATGCTGGCCGATTCCAAAGGGCGTTTGTGGATCGGCACCAGCGCCGGCGGACTGGCGCGCTACGATCGCACCCTGGACAATTTCGTACGCTACCCTGCCGGACCTGGCGGCCTGTTGAGCAGCACGGTCATGGCGCTCGCGGCTGACGACGGCGCAATCTGGATTGGCACACCGGCTGGCCTGGACCGGCTCGATCTGCACAGCGGCGCCGTGCTGCGCTACCGCGCCGACGCCGGCACGCCCGGCAGCCTGCCCGACAATCATATTCGCTCGCTCAAACTGGACCGGCGCGGCCGGCTGTGGGTTGGCAGTGCCAGCGGCCTGGCCTGGCGCGATCCGGTCAGCGGCAAATTCACGCGCGTGCCGCTTGATGCTGGATCAGGTGCCCCGCCGCTGGCCGACAGCGTGCTATCGCTGGCCGAGGACAGCAGCGGCACGCTATGGTTCGGCACCCTACGCAGCGGCATCGGCAGCGTCGCTGCTGGCGCTGCTGCGGGCACCCTGGTCACCACGCCAGCCTTGCAGGAACTGCGCAGCAGCATGGTACTGGCGATCCTGGAAGTGAGTCCGGGGCGCCTGTGGATCGCCAGCTACGGCGGCGGCATCACCGATTACGAACCGGCCAGCGGGCGCCTTCGGCGCGCGCGCCACCAGGCGGCCGTCACGCAAAGCCTGGCGCACAACCGCACCGCTGCGCTGCTGCGCGACCGCAGCGGCCTGGTGTGGGTCGCCGCCGGGGCCAGCCTGGATCGCCACGACCCGCGCAGCGTCGCCATCCGCAGCGTGTTTGGCGCGGCCGATGAACCGGAAATCGATTTTACGTCGGTGTTTGCCGCCAGCGATGGCACGGTGTGGCTGGGCGCCGGCGAACGCGGGTTGCGCCTGGTAGCGCCCGACGGCAGCCGCAACGTTGCGCTACGTCCGGACCCGGCCCGTCCCGAGCGCGCCCTGCCCGCGCGCCCGGTGCTGGCCATGGCCGAAGACCACGACAGCACTATCTGGATCGGCACCACCCTCGGCCTGTACCGCAGCGGTCTCACAGGCGAGAGCGTGGCGCGCGTGCCTCTGGCGCGGCCCAATCCGTTTCCGCGCGTGGGCAGCATTGTGCCGGCCAACGGCAGGCTGTGGCTGGCAACCGGCGACGGCCTGCTTGACTTCGAACCCGCGACAGGCGGCGCGCGCAGCTGGGTGCAGGGCGAGGGCAAGGCTGGCGGATTGCTCGACAGCGCCGTGTTCACCCTCGCCCCCGGCCCCGGACGCCAGCTGTGGGCCGCCACCCGCACCGGCTTGAACCGCGTCGATCCCGAAGCCGGCACGGTAGAACACATCGTGCCCGATGCGCGCGACCCCGGCGCGCTGGCCAGCGGACAAATCGCCGCGCTGGCAAGCGACCGCCAGGGCCGCCTGTGGGTGGGCCATATTGGCGGCGGAATCAGCGTCATGCAGGGTCGCGACGCCAGCGGCAAGCCGCGCTTTCGCCACCTCGGCATCGAGCACGGCCTGCCCAGCCCAGTGGTGCTGGGACTCATCGTGGACGCCGCCGGAATGGTCTGGGCCAGCGGTAACGACGGCTTGTTCAGCATCGACCCGGTCAGCATGAAAGTGCGGGTGCTGCACCGCGCCGACGGCATGGCGGTGCCGGCGTTCTACATGGGCGCGCTGGCGCGCAGCGCCGAAGGTGATTTGCTGTTCGGCGGCTCCGCGCTGGTGGTGCTGCGTCCCGAGCTGCTGCGCGAACGCAGTATCCCGGCACCCGTTGTGCTCACCGCGGTACAGCTGGGCACCCAGCAGTCGCCGCCCGGGCGCTACTATGGCGGCGCGCCCGGCAGCGCCGCACCGCTGGTGGTCACGCCCGACATGACAGGCTTCAGCGTTGAATTTGCCGCGCTCGACTATTCCGCCCCAGCCAGGAACCGCTACGCCTACCGGCTCGAAGGCTTCGACCAGGCATGGACCGAGAGCGACGCCAGCCGGCGCACCGCCACCTATACCAGCCTGGCGCCCGGCAGCTATGCGCTGCTGATCCGCGGCTCGAACCGCAACGGCCACTGGAGCGAGCCGCTGCGCCTGGCGGTGGAAGTAGTCGCGCCCTGGTACCGCACGTGGTGGGCTTACGTATTGTATGGACTGGCCTGGGCCGGCGCCATTACCGTCCTGCTGCGCTGGCGTTTGCGCAAGCTGGCGCGCGCAAACGCGATGCTGGAATTGCGCGTACGTTCGCGCACCGCTCATCTGGAAAAAATGAATGCTATCGTCAAATCGATCAATAGCCAGCTCAGTTTCGAGGCCCTGCTAGAGGCCATCTTGCGCGAGTGCGCGGTGATCGAGGGGGTCGACCGTGCCAGCGCCCTGGTGCGCGCTGCCGACAGCGACGAGTTTGTGGTGCACGGCCACGCCAAATCAGGCCAGGACGCCGCCACGCTCACGGCGGCCCAGGCCGCGAGGCGCTACAGCGGGCGCGCCGAAACGCTCGAGCGCGACGTGTTCCTGTCCGGCGGCCAGACCCTGACCGGCGGGGGCTGCGCGCCGGCGGTATTGGGCGCGCGGGTGTGCATCGACGGGCAGGTCGAGGGCTACTTTATCTTTGAAAACCTGGACGGGCGCCATCGCTTCGACCAGGGCGACGTCGAACTGCTCACCGGCCTGCAGGAGCATTTCGTGACCGCGTTCCAGAAAGCGCGCGCCATGCGCCAGCTCGAACAGGCACGCGCCGGCGCGGAGGCCGCGACCCAGGCCAAGAGCGAATTTCTGGCCAATATCAGCCACGAGATCCGCACCCCGATGAACGCGATTCTGGGTTTCGCCGGCCTGGGCCAGACGCTGGAACTGGAGCCGCGTGCGCGCGACTACTTCCGCAAGATTTCGTCGGCCGGGAACGGGCTGCTGGCCATCATCAACGACATTCTCGACTTTTCGAAAGTCGAAGCGGGCAAGCTGGAACTGGAAACCGTCGCCTTCAATCTCGACGACGTGCTCGCGCAGATCGGCGAGCTGTTCGCTGTCACGGCGGCGCAAAAAAATATTGCGCTCACCCTTGAGACCGGACCAGGGCTGCGCAAACAGGTCATGGGCGACCCGATGCGCCTGGGCCAGGTGCTGGCCAACCTGGTCGGCAACGCCATCAAGTTCACCCCGCAAGGCAGGGTGCGGGTACGCGCCGAAGCGCTGCGTCGGGGCGGACCTGGCCACTCGAGCGTGCGCTTTACGGTTTCCGATTCGGGCGTGGGCATCAGTGAGGCGCAGCTGGGACGACTGTTCAAGCCCTTCGCCCAGGCCGACGCCAGCACCACACGCGAGTTCGGCGGCACCGGCCTGGGCCTGAGCATATCGCAAATGCTGGTGGCAGAGATGGGCGGCCAGATCACGGTCAGCAGCAGCAATACCGAAGGCAGCTGCTTCAGCTTCGATCTCAGTTTTCCCCGCGCCGATCCGGGCCGCGCCGAAGCGCGGGACGACGATGCCGAACTCGATCTGGTGCGCGCCGCCGCAGGGGCCGCAGAACGGCTGCGCGGAGCGCGCGTGCTGCTGGTCGACGACAATCTGGTCAACCAGCAGGTGGCCACAGAAATGCTGCAATGCGCAGGGGTGCTGGTCGATGTCGCCAGCAACGGCGTGGATGCAGTGCGCATGGCCGAGCAGTTCGATTACGACGCGGTACTGATGGATATTCAGATGCCCAGGATGGATGGCTACGAGGCGACCGCCTGCATTCGCGAGCAGCCGCGCCATCAAGCGCTGCCCATCATCGCCATGACAGCACACGCCATCACCGGCTACCGCGACAAGTGCCTGGCCGCCGGCATGAACGATTTTGTGACCAAGCCGATCGCGCCGGCGCGACTGTTCGCGGCCTTGACGGCGGCCATCGGGCGCCTGCCGCTGCAAGCGCCGGGTCCGCAGCCGACATTGGCGCCGCTGCCGGCGGCGCTGCCGGAGTCCATGGCCGGCATCGATACGCGCGAAGCCATGCAGCGCCTGGGCGGCAACGCGGCCCTGCTGGTGCGGCTGCTGCACAGCTTCGCCAGCGAGCATGGCAGTGCGCTGGCGCTCATGCGGGCGCTGATAGAGGCCGGCCAGTATCAGGCCGCGCAGCAGCTGATGCACACCCTGAACGGGGCGGCCGGCAATCTGTCCGCCAGCGCGCTGTGCGCGGCGCTCCGCACGCTGGACGCGGTGCTCGACCACCCTGCACGCAGCGCCCTGGCGGAGGCGCTCGATGGCTTCGAGGCGGCGCTCGAGCAAGTGCTGAGCACCGCGCACGCGGCCCAGCCGCTGCAGGCCGGAGCTGTCCCTGTGGCGCCACAACAGGACCCGGCAGCACTGGCGCAGGTCGGCCCGCTGATCAGGGAATTGCGCGTTCAGCTGCGCATGCACAGCCCCGACGCCGAGCAGCCGCTGGCCGAACTAAAGGCAATTTTGCAGCAGCACCAGGCCGGCGCGGCGCTGGCGCTGATCGAAGTGGCGCTGCTGCGCTTCGATTTTGCTACCGCGCTGGTGGCGCTCGATCGACTGAGCGAGGCGCTCGCGAGCGAAGCGTAGGCTAGGCGGGGACGCCGCCTTTGCGTCCCAGTTGCGCGATGTCGGCGCTTTCGAGCACGCGCCGCGGCGCGCCGTTGCGCACCACCGCCAGCATGGCCTGGCCCACCTCCCGGGTGCTGAGAATATGGCGCGGCAGCGCGGCGCGCAGCAGCGGCAGCAGCGGTTTGGTCAGCGAGTAGAAGATGCGGTAGGCGGCGGTCTTGGACTTGATGCCGTCGAGCGGCTGGATCATCCCGGGCCGGAATATGTAGGCGCCGCGGAAGGGCTGGCGCAGTACCGCGTTTTCGGTGCGCCCGCGCACGCGCTCCCACATCACGCGGCTCTTTTCGGCAGTGTCGGCGCCGGCGCCGGACACGTACACGAACACCATCGTCGGATTCAGGCGCGCTAGCGTGCTCGCCACCGCCAGCGTCATATCGTAAGTAAAACGCGTGTAAGCCGGCTCCTTCATGCCGGCCGACGTGATGCCGATGCAAAAGAAGCAGGCATCGTAGTCGCTCAATTTAGCTTCGATGTCGGCATAATCGAACATGTCGGCGTGCACCAGTTCGTGCAGCTTCGGATGACGCTGACCGGTCGCCGCGCGCCCGACCGTCTGCACCAGTTCCACGTCCGATGCCTGCAGACACTCGCGCAGCGCCGCCTGCCCCACCATGCCGGTACCGCCAAAAATCAATACTTTCACGCCGCACATCCTTGTCAATGGTTCAAGCCGAAACCCCATTATCGCGCAGCAGCGCAGCTTTTGGCTCACCCGTGCGGAAGTGCTTTACCGACCACTTGCATTTATGCTAAGTTGGCTGTCTGTTCAACTCAGTTTGTCCATCATGCGCACATTGCTTGTAGCTTCCACCCTGATCCTGGCCGCAGCCAGCCGTATCGCACATGCGGACACGAGCGCAGCCCAGGGCATCTCGCCGCAGCCATGCGCCAAGCCGGTATGGCCTGCGGCAGCGCTGCGCCTCGGGCAGCAAGGCAAGGTGACAATGCGCTACATGACCGATCACGACGGCACGGTGCTGCAGGCGGAAGTGGTGACATCGAGCGGCCATGCGCTGCTCGACAACGCGGCGCACCAGGGTCTCATGAAGTGCAAGATGCCCAATGCGCTGAAGGCTGACCCAGCGCTGCATGCCTGGAACAAGATCCAGTATGTGTGGACGCTGGCCAATCAAAGTCCCGAAGAACTGGCAGCGCGGCTGGCCCAGGTGAACGCCGGCGTGGCGCGCGGTGAGGCTGCATCGATGCACGAACTGGGCGGCATGCTGGTCGCCGGGCGCGGCGTGGCGCGTGACGAAAAGGCCGGCCTGGAGTGGCTGCGCAAAGCAGCAGAGGCAGGTCACCTTCCAAGCTACGAAGCGCTGGCCGGCTTCTACAATTTCGGCATGCACGTGGGACGCGACGTGGCCGAGGCCGAGGGTCTGATGCGCATAGCGGCGCAGCAAGGCCTTGTATCGTCGCAGTCGCTGCTGGGCATGCTGCTGGTACGCGGCGCTGGCGTCGAGGCGCGCCCCGAGGAAGGCATGGAATGGCTGCGCAAGGCCACTGCCGCGGGCGACCTGCGCGGCCAGGCTTTCCTGGGCATCGAACTGATGCGCCGCGCGGGTGAACAGGGCGACCGCACTGAAGCGCTCGAGCTACTGGCCAAGGCCAGCGAGCGGGGCGACCCGAACGCGCAATTTAATCTTGGAAAGGCCACCCTGCACGGACACGGCGTGGCCAAAGATCCGGTGCGCGCCGTCGAACTGATGACGCGCTCGGCCTCGGGTGGACATATGCACGCGCAGACCACGCTGGCCCAGCTGTATGCCAGCGGCAGCGATGGGGTCAGCCCGGACCCGGTCAAGGCGCGCCAATGGCGCACCGAGGCCAGCAAGACCTTGCAAAAGCCGGCGCCGGGCGTGGCGCCGCCGGGAAGCGCTGTTCAATAATTGTTGAGCCAGGGGCGGACCGGGCACTAAGGCGCGGGGCGCACCGATGGGAAAAACAGCTGCTGTCCGCCGGGCCGGAACGAGGCAATGCGCTGCTGGCCTTGCGGGGACAGCAGCCACTCCATCAAGGCCTGGGCGCCGACGCTGTTGACGCCGGGGTGGCGCTGCGGGTTGACCGTGATGACACCATACGGATTGAACAGGCGTGCATCGCCCTGCACCATGATCGCCAGCCCCGTTTTTGCCTGGTAAGTTGCGTAGGTGGCGCGGTCGCTCAGGGTGCAGGCCTGCAGTTCGGCGGCCATGGTCAGCACTTCGCCCATGCCGCGCCCGGCCGCAATGTAGTTCGCGGGCGCCGGCCGCACGCCGGCCGCGAGCCAGTACGATTGCTCCATTGTCTCGGTGCCGGAGCGGTCGCCGCGCGATACGAATTTAACGCCGCTGGCGGCGATTTTTTTGAACGCTGCAATGGGATCACTGCCGCCACGGATCCTGGCTGGGTCGCTGGCCGCGCAGGCGATGACAAAGTCGTTGTACATCAGGTCGCGCCGCACGGCGCCATGACCCTCGGCCATGAATTTGTCTTCGTCGGCGCGCGCGTGCACCAGCACCAGGTCGGCGTCGCCGCGCCTGGCCATGGCGAGAGCGGCGCCACTGCCGAGGGCCACCACAAATACCTTGCGCCCGCTGCTGGCTTCGAACGCGGGCAGCAGATGGGCCAGCAGCCCGGAATTTTCGGTACTGGTCGTCGTGGCCAGGTAGATGCCTTCGCGCGCCTGAACCGGCAGCGCTAGCGCTGCGCACAGTGCAGCCGCACACACCGTCATCCAATTTTTTGTGGTGATCATTTGTATTCAAGCCTTCCATTCATCAGTTTAATGCGACATACGTCCGGCAAGCCAATGATGTCGCGGTCATGGCAGGCCATTACCACCGTGCAGCCACTGGCGGTAAGGGCAGGTATCAGCGCAATCACCTGCTCGCGCGCCGCGCCATCGAGGCTGGCGGTGGGCTCGTCGAGCAACAACAGGCGCGGCTGCAAGACCTTCGCGCGCGCCAGGGCCACGCGCTGGCGCTCCCCCCCGGACAGCGTGGCCGGGTTGCTCGCTTCCAGATGGGCGATGCCGGCCCAGGCGATGGCGGCGTCGACCGCGCTGTCGGTTTCCTGGCGCCCCACCCCGCGCGCGCGCAAGCCGTAGACAACGTTGGCGCGCACGCTCGTGGAGAACATGATCGGGTCCTGGTGCACATAGACCACCGCTTCGCGCAAGCTCGCCGGATAAGGTGACAGGGACAATGCGGCGCCCAGCCATGCCACACCGTCCGCCTCAGCGTCTTCGAGCCCCGCCAGTACGCGCAGCAGGGTGCTCTTGCCAGCGCCGTTCACGCCCGTGAGCACGTAGGCGCCGCCCACGTCCAGACGCAGATTATCGATATCGAACAAGGCCTGGCCGCCACGCAGCTTGCGCAGCCGGGCGGCCGCCAGCAGCGCCGTCACGCGCGCCTCCCCGCTGCGTGGGCGTCGCCCTGCAGCAGCATCAGCACGCCGTTGAGCAGCAAGGCGAGCGTGATCAGGACCATGCCCAGCGCAATGCCCTGGGCGAACTCGCCCTTGCTGGTTTCGAGTGCGATGGCGGTGGTGATGGTGCGGGTCTGGCCGGCGATATTACCGCCCACCATGAGCGCGCAGCCGACCTCGGAGATGACGCGTCCAAAACCGCTAATGACCGCGGCCATGACGCCAAAGCGCACCTCATGCAGTACCGTGAGCATGGTACGCCAGCGCGAGGCCCCGTGCGCGATGGCAGTTTCGGCATAGCGCGCGTCGGCCCCCTGCACCGCCGCCAGTGTAAAGGCTACAAGCACCGGCAGCGCGATGAGCAACTGGCCCAGCACCAGGCCGGGCTGCGAAAACAGCCAGCCAAGGCCACCCCAGGGCCCCTGGCGCGACAGCAGCAGGTATAGCAGCAGTCCGACCAGTACCGTCGGCACCGACAGGGTAGCCTGCACCAGCCAGATGGCAAGGCGACGGCCGCGGAAGCGATAGCTGGCAATGACATAGCCGAGCCACAGCGCCAGCGGCGTGGCCAGGATCAGCGCGCTGAGGGTAGTGGCCAGCGACACTCCGATGATGTGCCACAGCGCCCGGTCACCGGACAGCAGCAGGCCGAAGGCGTCGCCAATGGCCTGTGCAATCACAGTGGTTTGAGCGCCGGGTCTAGCAGGCTGGCGTCGAAGTCGACGCGCTCATGCCCGGTGAGCAGCAGGAAGTGCTTTCCGGTGCAGCGCGCCAGCAGCGACATGCCCACTTTTTCGGCCACCATGTGTCCCATCTGGGTGGTGCCTGAACGCGACAGCAGGAAGGGAATGCCCATTTGCGCGCCCTTGATGACCATCTCGGAGGTGAGCCGGCCGGTGGTGTAAAACACTTTGTCTTGCCCGTCCATGTCGTTCAACCACATGCGCCCGGCGATCGCGTCGACCGCGTTATGGCGGCCTACATCCTCGACAAAATCGAGCAGTTCGCCGCGATTGGAAAACAGGGCGCAGCCATGCACCGAGCCGGCCTTTTTATAGATCGACTGCTGGGTGCGGATGGTTTCGACGATGCGATAGATGGTGGCCTGGTGGAGGCGCGCGTCAGGCGGCAAGGTGATTTGGTCGACTTCGTCCATCAGCCCGCCGAACACCGAGCCCTGGCCGCAGCCGGTGGTCACTACTTTTTTAGCGGTGCGCTCCTCGACATCGGCGATGCCGTTGCGGGTGACAACCGCCACCGCATCGACCGCCCAGTCAACCTGCACCGACTCGATGTCTTCCACCGACCTGACCAGGCGCTGGTTGCGCAGGTAGCCCAGCACCAGAGCCTCGGGCGCACCGCCCAGCGTCATGAGCGTGACCAGCTCGCGTTTGTCGACGTACACGGTGAGCGGGCGCTCGGCCGGGATGGCGATGGTCGACAGGCGTCCGCGCTCGTCGACAACGTCGACATCGTGGGTCAGGGCGGCGCTGGCCTCGGACAACCGGGGCAGGCGCCGGAAAGGCGGCTCGCTCATCTTCACGATTGTGCCATGCCCTGCAAAACCTGGCCGCCGCCATAGCTGCTCTGCGCTTCCACTTGCCCGCCCAGCGCCACCTTGATGGCGCAGTACTTGAACTCGGGGATTTTCCCGAAAGGGTCCAGCGCGGCGTTGGTGAGCCGGTTGATCGCCGCTTCGTAATAGCAGAACGGCACAAAGATGGCGCCGCGCGGCGAGCTGTCGTCGGCCCGGGCATACAGCACCACCTCGCCGCGGCGCGACTCGATGGTAATCACGTCGCCCGGCTTGCCGCCCAGTTGCGCCAGGTCGAGCGGATGCACCAGCGCCACCGGGTCGGGCTCGATCGCGTCCAGCACGGCGGTGCGGCGGGTCATGGAACCGGTGTGCCAGTGCTCGAGCTGGCGCCCGGTAATGAGCACCATCGGATACTCGGCGTCGGGACGCTCGTCGGCTGGAATGATATCGGCCGGGACAAAGCGGGCACGCCCGGATTCGCGTGGAAACTGCTCGGTGAACACCACTGACTGCCCTGGGTCGCCCTCCTTCAGGCAGGGATAGGTAACCGCATGTTCGCGCTCGAGCCGCTCCCACGTGATCCCGCCGATGCTGGGCATCGTGTGGCGCATCTCGTCGAACACTTCCGACACGTGCTGGTAGTTCCAGTTGAGCCCCAGCTTGTGCGCCAGCTGCTGAATAATCCACAGGTCCTGTTTGGCCTGACCCGGCGGATCGATGGCCTGGCGGCCCAGCTGTACCAGGCGGTCCGTGTTGGTGAAGGTGCCGGTCTTTTCCGGGAAGGCGCTGGCGGGCAAAATCACATCGGCCAGGTAGGCGGTCTCGGTCAGGAAAATATCTTGCACCACCAGGTGGTCGAGCGCCGCCAGCGATTCGCGCGCATGGTTAGCGTCGGGATCGGACATGGCCGGGTTCTCGCCCATGATGTACATGCCGCGAATTTCGCCGCGTTTGATCGCGTGCATGATCTCGACCACCGTCAGGCCTGGCTGGCCGTCGAGCGTCATGCCCCAGGCCTTTTCAAAGCGTGCGCGCGCGTCCGGATTGTCGACCCGCTGGTAATCCGGGAACATCATCGGAATCAGTCCCGCGTCGGACGCGCCCTGCACATTGTTCTGTCCGCGCAGCGGGTGCAGGCCGGTGCCGGGACGGCCGATCTGGCCCGTCATCAGCGCCAGCGCGATCAGGCAGCGCGCATTGTCGGTGCCGTGGATGTGCTGCGATATGCCCATCCCCCACAGGATCATCGACGCCTTGGAAGTCGCGTACAGGCGCGCCACGTAGCGGATGGTGTCAGCATCGATGCCGCAAATCGGCGCCATCAGCTCCGGGCTGTACCCAGCCACGTTCTTTTCAAGCTCTTCATAGCCGATGGTGCGGCTGGCAATGAAGTCCTTGTCGACCAGGCCTTCGCTGACGATCACATGCATCATGGCGTTGAGCAGGGCGACATCGGTGTCGGGCTTGAACTGCAGGTAGCGGTGGGCGCTGCGGGCCAGATCCGAGCGGCGCGGATCGCACACCACCAGGCGGGTGCCGTTTTCAATCGCGTTCTTGATCCACGTCGCCGCCACCGGGTGATTCACCGTCGGGTTGGCGCCGATGATGATGACCACATCGGCCTTGGTCACATCCATCACCGGGTTCGACACCGCGCCTGAGCCGATCCCTTCCAGCAGCGCCGCCACCGAGGAGGCGTGGCACAGGCGCGTGCAGTGGTCGACGTTGTTGCTGCCAAAGCCAGTACGCACCAGCTTCTGGAACAGGTAGGCTTCCTCGTTGCTGCCCTTGGCCGAGCCAAAGCCGGCCAGCGCCCGTTTGCCGAAGGTGTCGCGGATGGTGGCCAGCTTGCCGCCGGCCAGTTCGAGCGCTTCCTCCCAGCTGGCTTCGCGGAACACGTCCATGACCCGGTCCGGATCCATCGCGAAGTCACCGCGCTTGGGCGCGTCGGCACGGCGTACCAGCGGCACCGTCAGGCGGTGCGGGTGGTGCGCATAATCGAAGCCATAGCGGCCCTTGACGCACAGGCGCGCATGATTGGCGGGACCGTCGCGGCCCTCCACGAATAGAATCTTGTTGTCCTTGACGTTGTAGGTCAACTGGCAGCCGACGCCGCAATATGGACACACCGAATCGACCTGCTTGTCGGGAATGGTCATGGCTGCGTCGCGGGCCGGCATCAGCGCGCCGGTCGGACAGGCCTGCACGCATTCGCCGCAGGCCACGCAGGTGGAGTTGCCCATCGGGTCGTCCATGTCGAACACGATCTGCGCGTGGTCGCCGCGAAAGGCCAGGCCGATCACGTCGTTGACCTGCTCGTCGCGGCAAGCGCGCACACAGCGCGTGCACTGGATGCAGGCGTCGAGGTTGACCGTGATGGCGGCATGCGATGCATCCTGGCGCGGCTGCATGCGCGCGGCAAAGCGCGGCTTGCCAAGCGCGAGCTTGCGCGCCCAGAAATCGACTTCGTTATGGCGCGTGTACTCGGTTTCCGGCATGTCTGACAGCAGCAGTTCGAGCACCATCTTCTGGGCCGCCACTGCGCGCGGGCTGTCGGTAGTCACCTTCATGCCATTGCTCGGGTAACGGCAGCACGATGGCGCCAGCACCCGCTCGCCGTCGATCTCGACCATGCAGGAGCGGCAGTTGCCGACTTCGTCCATGCCTTCCTTGTAGCACAGGCGCGGAATTTCGATGCCCTCGCGCCCCGCCACTTCGATCAGGGTTTCGTTGGAATAGGCTTGAACCGGACGCCCGTTGATTTCAAAGCTCACCGCAGCGCCTTGCAGCGCTTTGCGGTTCAGGCGGGTAATCGCATTCATGGTGTCACCAGCTCATGTGGGAAGTATTTGACGACGCAGTCGAAAGGATTGGGCGCAGCCTGGCCCAGTCCACAGATGGAGGCATCGCGCATCACCTGGGACAGCTCAGCCAGCAAACCCGTGTCCCACTGCGGCTGCTCCATCAGCGTCACTGCCTTGGCCGTGCCAACGCGGCATGGCGTGCACTGGCCGCACGACTCGTGGCGGAAAAAACGCAAGGTATTGCGCGCGGCCGCTGCGGCGGTGTCCTGATCCGACAGCACCACCACGGCAGCCGAGCCGATAAAGCAGCCGTAGGCTTGCAGCGTGTCGAAGTCGAGCGGAATGTCGCCCAGCGATGCGGGCAAGATGCCGCCCGATGCGCCGCCAGGCAGGTAGGCGTACAGCTGGTGCCCGTCCTGCATGCCGCCGCAAAATTCATCGATCAGTTCGCGCATGGTGATGCCGGCCGGCGCCAGCTTGACGCCCGGCGAGCGTACCCTTCCCGAGACCGAAAACGAGCGCAAGCCCTTGCGCCCATTGCGCCCCTGGGAGCTGAACCACTCGGCGCCGTGCTCGACGATGTCGCGTACCCAGTGCAGCGTTTCGAAATTGTGCTCAAGGGTCGGCAGGCCGAACAGGCCCACCTGGGCCACGTAAGGTGGACGCAGGCGCGGCATGCCACGCTTGCCCTCGATCGATTCGATCATTGCCGATTCTTCGCCGCAGATATAAGCGCCAGCGCCTCGGCGCAGGATGATCTCGGGCATGCCGGCCATTGGCGGGTCGGCGCGCAGCAGCTCCAGTTCGGCTTCGAGCAGGGCGCGGCAGCCGTGGTACTCATCGCGCAGGTACACATAAATGGTGGCGA
This sequence comes from Pseudomonadota bacterium, assembly GCA_040385745.1. Classification (GTDB taxonomy): domain Bacteria; phylum Pseudomonadota; class Gammaproteobacteria; order Burkholderiales; family Burkholderiaceae_D; genus Telluria_A. Next base: position 5,096 of record JAZKGU010000033.1, on the reverse strand, counting down.
TGCCAACGGCCCAGGCGGCGATCAGCGCGCCTTCCAGGAAACGGTGCGGATCGCGCTCGAGGTAAGTGCGATCCTTGAACGTGCCCGGCTCGCCCTCGTCGATGTTGATCGCCATGAGGCGCGGGCCAGCTTCGCTGCGCACGATGCGCCATTTGCGCCCAGCCGGAAAGCCGGCGCCTCCCAGGCCGCGCAAACCAGAGCTTTCCATGATGCCGATCACCGACTCGGCATCGCGCGCCCCGCTCACGCATTGGCGCAGCAGCGCATAGCCGCCTGCTTGCACATAGGCGGCGTAGCCGGTGTACGGCTCGGGTACATGGATTTTTTCGGCGGCCGCCACCTTGGCCGCAATGGTCTCGCAACTGGCGTGGGGTACCGGGTGCTGCCCCACCACCGCGGCGGGCGCCTGCTCGCAGCGGCCGATGCACGGCGCCGCGATCACGCGCACGTCTGCGCCAAGGATCGCGGGCAGGCGGGCCAGCAGGTCCTGGGCGCCGGCAATCTCGCAAGACAGGCCGTCGCATACGCGCACCGTCAGCGCGGCCGGCGCGGTGCCGCCCTCCTTGACGATGTCGAAGTGGTGATAGAAGGTCGCCACCTCATACACCTCGGCCTGGGCCAGCTTCATTTCCTGGGCCAGCGCCGCCAGGTGGGCCGCCGACAGGCAGCCGAAGGCGTCCTGGATCTTGTGCAGGTGCTCGATCAGCAGGTCGGCCTGGCGCGAGGCTGCGCCCAGCAGGTCCTGCACTTCGCGCAGCGCCTGCGGATCGACGCGGCGGCCCTTGGGCGCCTCGCGCTTGCGCTGGCGCGTGGCGCCCTGCACAGCGATTGGAATGATGGGGTGGTTCATTGACTCATCCTGGTTTGTCGTTTCGGCGCAGCGCGGGCCGGCCGGCCCGCGCATGGCGCATTACTTGAAGAAGACCGCCGCCTTTTGCAGCGTCAGCCAGATGCCGATCGCCAGCGGGATGCCGACCGCGGCCCAGGCAAACGCCGTCACCGCTGGATTGGCATTGATCGCCACGCTGCCGCCCGACTTGCCAGCCAGGGCCAGATTGGCGCTGACATCGCGCTCGTGGGCCAGCTTCTTCTCGGCCGCAAGTTCCGCATCGGTCATGAAGTGCTTGTCGGCGATCGGGGTGACCAGCAGATTGCACAGCACACCCACGGCGACCAGCCCGGCCAGCACGTACATGGTGACATCATACGCCTGCGCCTTCGGCACTCCATTGGCGATCTGGTACTCGCGGATGTAATTGATGAGCACCGGACCGAACACGCCGGCCGCCGCCCATGCCGTCAGCAGACGGCCATGAATCGCGCCCACCATCTGGGTGCCGAACAGGTCGGCCAGATAGGCCGGAATGGTAGCAAAGCCGCCGCCGTACATCGACAGGATGATACAGAATGCGGCCACAAACAGGAACAGGTTGCCGGCGTGGGCCATCGATGGAATCGATACGTACAGGAAGAAGCCAAGGATCAGGAACACGAAATACGTGGCCTTGCGCCCGATATAGTCGGAGCAAGATGCCCATACAAAACGCCCGCCGATATTAAACAGCGACAGCAATCCGGCAAAACTGGCGGCGATGGCCGCAATCTGCGTCTTCTGTCCTGCAGACAAGTCGTTGAAGGCCACGTCCACGCCAATTAGCCGGCCGGCAAAGATTTCCTGCAGCAGCGGCGAAGCCATGCCCAGGATGCCAATGCCTGCCGACACGTTCAGGCACAGCACGCCCCACAGCAGCCAGAACTGCGGGATGCCCCACACTTTTTTCACGTGCACGTGACGGGTGGTGATCATGGCGTTGGCCTTGGCCGGCGGCGGAGTCCAGCCTTCTGGCTTCCAGCCGGTGGCGGGTACCCGGTACGACAGGGCCCCGGCCATCATGAATACAAAGTAGATCAGGGCCATGGCCAGGAAAGTCTGCCACACGCCGACGCCGGTCGGGCTGGCGAAATACTTCATCAGTTCGGCAGCCATCGGGGCGCCGATCACCGCGCCGCCGCCGAAGCCCATGATGGCCATGCCGGTGGCCATGCCGCGCCGGTCCGGAAACCATTTGATCAGGGTCGAGACCGGCGAAATATAACCGAGGCCCAGGCCGATGCCGCCGATCACGCCGGAGCCGAGCCACATCATCCACAGCTGATGCTGGTAGATGCCGATGGCCGAAATGACCAGGCCGATACACCAGCACAACGCCGAGACCACACCGGCCTTGCGCGGACCGGCGCGTTCGAGCCAGCCGCCGAACAGGGCCGCCGCGCAGCCCAGGAAGACGAAGAACAGGGTGTACATCCAGCCCAGTGAGGAAATTTTCCAGTCACATGTTTTGGTGAACAATTCGCCCATCAGCGTCATGTCCGCCGGGCAGGCGATCGGGTCCTTGATGCCCAGCGCGCGCGACAGCGGCAGCCAGAACACCGAAAAACCATAGGCCATGCCGATGCACAGGTGAATTGCGAGCGCGGCCGGGGGTACCAGCCAGCGGTTGAACGACGGATCCGCAATAGTGCGTTCTTTGTCCAAGATATCGAGAAATGCCATGTCTCACTCCGATCAACTTTTTTATAATTCTTAATATGCTTTTAAAAGCATATCTCCCGACCCACTTTTATTATTTTTTGAGGTTATCATGATGCTTCGTGGATAAAAATAGGCTATTTTAAGCATATGTTCCGTGTAAATATCCGTCCCCACTGGGAAATCAGCTTTCATTCCGAGCCTCCGCTGGATACCGCAGCGCTGCTCGGATTACTCGTTTCCGTCCAGGACACCGGCTCGATTGCGCAGGCTGCGAAGGCAGTGAAACTGTCCTATCGCTATGCCTGGGGCTTGCTGCGGCAAGCCGAAACGCTTTTTGGCGAGCCACTTTTGCAGACCGGACGCGGACGCGGCACGCAGCTCACGCCGTTGGCGCAAAAGCTGGTGTGGGCCGACAAGCGCATTGCCGCGCGCCTGTCACCCTTGCTCGAAAGCCTGGCTTCGGAATTGGAAGTTGAATTGGGAAAGATGGCGGCAGAGCGCCTGCGCATGATTCGCATGGATGCCAGCCATGGCTTTGCCGTCGCGGCCCTGATGGTGCACCTGAACAAAGTGGAGATGCCGGTCGAGCTACGCTACCGCAACAGCACCGACGCGGTGGCGGCCCTGGCGCGCGGCGAATGCGATCTGGCCGGCTTCCATGTGCCGACCGGCCACTTCGAGCAGGAAGCCATGGCCTGGTATGCGCGCTGGCTCGATCCCGACAAGCATTGCCTGATCCACCTGGCCGTGCGCCACCAGGGGCTGTTCGTGGCGCCGGGCAACCCCTTGCGGATCGAGGGACTGGCCGATCTGGCGCGGCGCGATGTGCGCTTTGTGAATCGCCAGGCCGGCTCAGGCACGCGCATGCTGCTCGAACTGATGCTGCGCGACGCCAATGTGGCGCCCGCCGATGTAGCCGGTTTCAACAGCGCGGAGTTCACCCATTCTGCCGTTGCCGCCTATATCGCCAGCGACATGGCCGACGTGGGCATCGGCGTGCGCACCGCGGCCCAGCGCTTCAAGCTGGACTTCATTCCGCTGGTGCGCGAACGGTATTTTTTTGCTATACGCAACGATGCCTTAAGCGACCCGCTGGTGCTCCAGTTCCTGAAAATTTTACAGCTGCCCGCCTATCACGCGCGGGTCAATGAGCTGACCGGCTACGACGCAGCCGACACCGGCAAGATTATGTCGCTGGCGCAAGCTTTCGGTGATGGGTTTACCAGCGCTGCCGCCGCTTAGTCCAGCGGTAGCCGGGGCCGGTAACGTCCACCCCCGGATTGCCGATCACGTCCGGATTTTCGGACGACATGGTCACGAAGCGTACCGGCTCGCCGGCCCGCTGGCGCGCGCGCAGCGCCTCCATCAGCGCCAGCGCCTGCACCATGGCGTCGGCCTCGAAGGCCTGCGCATGCGGGCTTGGGGCCGACCCATCGAAAGTGGTCCAGTAGACCATGAACATTGCGTGCTCCCGTTTGCGCGTGTGTCAATGATCAGGATGTTAACCAGTCGGCGGGCACAGTGGCGCACGCTGCGCCGCAGAGGCGTGTTTATGCCGGCGCCGCCAGCATGGGCCGCAGTGCCTGCCAAACCAGCGGCGCTTCCATCTTTTCCATACAGTCGTGATGGCCCAGCGGACACTCGCGCTGGCGGCACGGAGAGCACGCAAGGCGCAGCGACATCGAGCGCGCCAGGTCGGCAAACGGCGGTGCATGATCCGGATCGGTCGGCCCGTAGAGCGCGATCACAGGCCGGTTCAGCGCAGAGGCAATATGCAGCAGTCCCGAATCGTTGGCCACCACGGCGGCGGCCCCGGCAATCAGGGCAATGGCTTCATCGAGCTTGGTGGCGCCGGCCAGGTTGTGCATGGCGGCCGGGCCGGTGATGGCAATGATGTCGTCGCAGGCCTGTTTGTCCTTGGGGGAGCCGAGCAGGCCGATGCGCGCCTCGGGCACGGCCTTGAGGATCTCCGCCGCCAGCGCAGCGAAATGGCGCGCCGGCCAGCGCTTGGCCGCGCCAAACTCGGCCCCGGGCGCAAACACCACCAGCGGCGCGGCGCGATTGATGCCAAGGCGCGCGCTCACGCTGGCGATGCGCTCCTCACTCACCGTCATCGCGGGGCGCGGTACGCTGTTGCGCAGGCCGGCGCCCGGCGCTTCGGCCAGCGCGGCATAGAAGGGCACCATGGCGCGCGGTGGCGTGTCGTCATGGTGCATGGTGTTGATCAGCCCATAGCGCATTTCGCCTTTGTAGCCGACCCGGGAGGCGATGCCGGCCATGAAAGGGATGAGTGCAAATTTGAGGGTATTGGGCAGCACGTAGGCTGCAGCATAGCCGCGCTCGCGCAGCTTGCGGGCCATGCGCCAGCGTTCGCCGAGCTGCAGCGCGCCGCTGCGAAACGGCGTCTCGATGACGCTGTCGACTTCCGCGATCGCGCGCCACACGGGCGCTACCGCCGGCGGCGCCAGCACGTCGATGGCGCGCTCGGGGTGACGCCGCTTGAGCAGTTGCAGCAGCGGCTGCGCCATCACGGCGTCGCCAATCCAGTTGGGCGAGATGACCA
>JAZKGU010000032.1:0-58081 GCA_040385745.1 Pseudomonadota bacterium | reverse complement strand
TGCGCAAGCGCAAGGACACCAAAGCATTCAACCCGGGCGACGCCGTGCGCGTCAAACGCAACGACCGCCTGCGCATCGTCAAGATGGCAACGGTCGACCAGCCGGCCATCGACGCCGCCTCGAAAGCTGCGGCACTGGCAGCTGCCGAAGCGCACGACGCCGCCAGCAAGGAGACCAAATGACCTTAACGCTCGCACACTACTTGATCTTGGGAGCGGCCCTGTTCGCGATCTCGATCGTGGGCATTTTCCTGAACCGTAAAAACGTCATCGTGCTGTTGATGGCGATTGAACTGATGCTGCTGGCCGTGAACCTGAACTTCATCGCGTTTTCGCACTACCTGGGCGACGCGGCGGGCCAGATTTTCGTCTTCTTCATCCTGACCGTCGCGGCTGCCGAATCGGCAATCGGCCTGGCGATCCTGGTGGTCCTGTTCCGTAACTTGGACACGATCAATGTGGAAGACCTGGACAGCCTCAAGGGCTAAGCCCTGCAGTTCAACGTTCGATTTCAACAGAATACATAACGATTAAGGTTCAACATGGCGGGGCAAATTCTCAACCCTAACCTCCTTCTTGCCGTACCGCTCGCGCCGCTGGTCGGCGCGATCATTGCGGGCTTGTTCGGCACTAAGTTCTTCGGCAATATGGTCGGTCGCAAGACCTCGCACACCGTCACCATCGGCGGCGTGCTGATCGCGCTGATCCTGTCGGTGCAGACCCTGATGGCGGTGCTCGACGGCGCCAGCTTCAACGGCGACCTGTATACCTGGATGACGGTCGGCTCGCTCAAGATGGCGGTCGGCTTCCAGATCGACGCCCTGTCGGCCATGATGATGTGCGTGGTGACCTTCGTGTCGCTGATGGTGCACATCTACACCATCGGCTACATGGCCGAAGATGAAGGCTACAACCGCTTCTTCTCGTACATCTCGCTGTTTACGTTCTCCATGCTGATGCTGGTCATGTCGAACAACTTCCTGCAGCTGTTCTTCGGCTGGGAAGCAGTGGGCCTGGTTTCCTACCTCTTGATCGGTTTCTGGTACACCCGTCCTACCGCGATTTTCGCCAACATGAAGGCCTTCCTGGTCAATCGCGTGGGCGACTTCGGCTTCATCCTGGGTATTGGCCTGCTGCTGGCCTATGCCGGCTCCATGAACTACACCGAAGTATTCGCCAAGCGCGAAGCGCTGGCCCTGTTGACCGTGCCGGGCACCGACTGGATGCTGCTGTCGGTGGCCTGCATCTGCCTGTTCATCGGCGCCATGGGCAAGTCGGCCCAGTTCCCGCTGCACGTCTGGCTGCCCGATTCGATGGAAGGCCCGACCCCGATTTCGGCGCTGATCCACGCCGCGACCATGGTCACCGCCGGCATCTTCATGGTGGCGCGCATGTCGCCGCTGTTCGAACTGTCCGACACCGCGCTCTCGTTCGTGCTGGTCATCGGCGCCATCACCGCGCTGTTCATGGGCTTTTTGGGCATCATCCAGAACGACATCAAGCGCGTGGTGGCGTATTCGACCCTGTCGCAGCTGGGCTACATGACCGTGGCGTTGGGCTGCTCGGCCTATTCGATCGCCGTGTTCCACCTGATGACCCACGCTTTCTTCAAGGCGCTGCTGTTCCTGGGCGCCGGCTCGGTCATCATCGGCATGCACCATGACCAGGACATCCGCAACATGGGCGGCCTGCGCAAGTACATGAAGATCACCTGGATTACCTCGCTGCTCGGTTCCCTGGCGCTGATCGGCACCCCGTTCTTCTCGGGTTTCTACTCGAAGGACAGCATCATCGAAGCTGTGCACGCCACCACCATCCCTGGTGCGGCGTTCGCCAACTTCGCAGTGCTGGCAGGCGTGTTCGTGACCGCTTTCTACTCCTTCCGCATGTACTTCCTGGTATTCCACGGCGAAGAGCGTTTCGGCAAGGCGCACACGCATGACCATAGCCATGGCCATGATTCGGATGCCCACAACGAGGAAGACCATCACGATGCGCATGACGCGCACGATGCCCACGATGACCACGCCCATCACGGTCTGGCTCCCGGCCAGAAGCCCCACGAGTCGCCATGGGTGGTTACCTTCCCGCTGATCGCGCTGGCCGTACCATCGGTCATTATCGGCTACCTGACCATCGACGCCATGCTGTTCGGGACCTTCTTCGACGGCGTGATCACGGTCGATCCGAAGCATGCTGCAATGGCGACCCTGAAAGAAAACTTCCATGGTCCGCTGCAGATGGTCTTGCACGGCCTGATGACGGCGCCGTTCTGGCTGGCCCTGGGTGGTGTGGCTGCGGCCTACTACTGCTACATGGTCAACCCGCGCGTGCCGGCCTGGTTCTATGCCAAGTTCAAGGCCCTGCACACGCTGCTGGACAATAAGTACTACATGGACAAGTTCAACGACGCAGTATTCGCCAAGGGCGCGCGCGTCCTGGGCGGCGGCTTGTGGAACTTCGGCGACAAGGCCCTGATCGACGGCCTGCTCGTCAACGGCAGCGCGAAGCTGGTGGGCTGGTTCTCGACCGTGGTGCGCCTCGGCCAGACCGGTTACATCTACCACTATGCCTTCGTGATGATCCTCGGCGTCCTCGCGACGTTGATGTACTTCCTCCCGTTCTGGTCCGCTTAATCAGACACGCAAAGATAACGACAACATGATGCAGTCTCTTTCTACATTTCCTCCGTATCTGAGCCTTTCGATCTGGCTCCCGATCGCCTTTGGCGTCTTGATCCTGTTTATCGGCCGCGACGAAAAGCCGGGCACCTCGCGCTGGCTCGCGCTGGCCGGCGCCCTCGTCAGCCTGGTGCCGACGCTGCTGCTGCTCAAGGACTTCGACAACGCCGCCCACGGCATGCAGTTCGTGGAAAGCACGCCGTGGATCGGCCAGTTCAACATTTTCTATTCGCTCGCCGTCGACGGCCTGTCGCTGTGGTTCGTGCCGCTGACCGCCTTCATCACCGTCATCGTCGTGATTTCGGCCTGGGAAGTGATCGAAAAGCGCGTGGCCCAGTACATGGGCGCCTTTTTGATTTTGTCGGGACTGATGATCGGCGTGTTCTGCGCCATGGACGGCCTGCTGTTCTACTTCTTCTTTGAAGCCACGCTGATCCCGATGTTCATCATCATCGGCATCTGGGGCGGTGAGAACCGCGTGTACGCCTCGTTCAAGTTTTTCCTGTACACCTTCCTCGGTTCGCTCCTGACCCTGGTCGCCATCATCTACCTGTACAACGCCGCCGGCGGCAGCTTCAACATCCTCGACTGGCACAATCTGCCGCTGACGATGAAAGAGCAGACCCTGATCTTCCTGGCGTTCTTTGCAGCGTTCGCGGTCAAGGTGCCGATGTTCCCGGTCCACACCTGGCTGCCCGACGTCCACGTCGAGGCGCCAACCGGTGGTTCGGCCGTGCTGGCCGCGATCATGCTCAAACTGGGCGCTTACGGCTTCCTGCGTTTTTCGCTGCCGATCACGCCTGACGCTTCGCTCAAGCTCGCCGGTTTCGTGATTACGCTCTCGCTGATCGCCGTGATTTACGTCGGCCTGGTGGCCCTGGTCCAGAAGGACATGAAAAAGCTGGTCGCCTATTCGTCGATTGCGCACATGGGCTTCGTCACGCTGGGCTTCTTCATGTTCAACGACATGGCAGTGCAGGGCGGTATCGTGCAAATGATCTCGCACGGCTTCATCTCGGGCGCCATGTTCCTGTGCATCGGCGTGCTGTACGACCGCATGCACTCGCGCCAGATCGCCGACTACGGAGGGGTGGTCAACACCATGCCCAAGTTTGCCGCCTTTTTTGTGCTGTTCTCGATGGCGAACTGCGGTCTGCCTGCCACTTCCGGCTTCGTGGGCGAATTCATGGTCATCCTGGGCGCGGTCCAGTACAACTTCTGGATCGGCATGCTGGCCGCTACGGCGCTGATCTTCGGCGCGGCTTACTCGCTGTGGATGGTCAAGCGCGTGATCTTCGGCGCGGTGGCCAATCACCACGTGGCCGAACTGGTTGACCTGAACAAGCGCGAATTCCTCATGCTCGGAATCCTGGCGATCGCCGTGCTGGCAATGGGCCTGTACCCGGCGCCTTTTACCGACACGATGCAAACCTCGGTCACTGACCTGATCAAGCACGTCAACGTGTCGAAACTGCCGCAATAAAACAGACTATGATCGAAACTACTGCTCCCAACCTGGCACCGCTGTACGCCGAAATCTTCCTACTGGTCGCCGCCTCGGCGATCCTGTTGATCGACATGTTCCTCAAGGAAGGCCAGCGCGTGCTGACCTACTTCATGTCGCTCGCCACGCTGGCGGTGTGCGCCTTCATCACCTGGCAGGATTACGCTGCCGGCACCACGGTCTACACCTTCGGCACCATGTACGTGGGCGACCCGATGGGCAATCTGCTCAAGCTGGCGACCTACGCGGCCGTAGCCATCACATTGATTTATTCGCGCCAGTACGCGACCGAACGCGGCATGATGTCCGGTAACCTGGGCGGCGAGTTCTATGTCATCGCGCTGTTTGCGATGCTGGGCCAGATGATCATGATCTCGGCGAACAATATGCTGATCATCTATCTGGGCCTGGAGCTGATGTCGCTGTCGCTGTACGCCCTCGTTGCACTGCGCCGTGACCATGCAGTCTCGACCGAAGCTGCAATGAAGTACTTCATTCTGGGTGCGCTCGCTTCCGGTTTCATGTTGTATGGTATTTCGATGCTGTACGGCGCCACCGGCACCCTCGATATCGGCACCATGGCGCAAGCGGCCACTTCGGGCACCGCCAACCAGAACATCCTGACCTTCGGTATCGTGTTCCTGGTGGCCGGCCTGGCGTTCAAGCTGGGCGTGGTTCCCTTCCACATGTGGGTACCGGACGTGTATCAGGGTTCGCCTACCGCCGTAACGCTGCTGCTGGGCGGCGCGCCCAAGCTGGCCGCCTTTGCCATCTGCATTCGATTGCTGGTGGAAGGCCTGCAGCCGATGGCGGGCCAATGGCAGCAGATGCTGATGGTGCTGGCCGTGCTGTCGCTGGCCATCGGCAACCTGACCGCGATCGCCCAGACCAACATCAAGCGCATGCTGGCCTATTCGACGATCGCCCAGATGGGCTTTGTGATGCTTGGCCTGCTGGCCGGCGTGGTCGGCGACGACACCAGCAACACTGCTCCTGCCTACAGTTCGGCGATGTACTACTCGATCACCTACGTGCTGACCACCCTGGGCACCTTCGGCCTGATCATGATGCTGGCGCGCTCGGGTTTCGAAGCCGAAGAACTGAACGACTTCAAGGGCCTGTCCAAGCGCAGCCCGTGGTTCGCGGCCGTGATGGCGATCCTGCTGTTCTCGCTGGCCGGCGTGCCGCCGATGATGGGCTTTGCCGCCAAGTTCGCGGTGCTGCAGGCAGTGCTGACCACCGGCGCGGTGTGGCTGACGGTGGTGGCGGTGCTGTTCTCGCTGATCGGCGCCTTCTACTACCTGCGCATCGTCAAGCTCATGTACTTCGATGAGCCGGCCGATACCGCCCCGATCGCGGTGCCGCTCGATATGCGCACCATGCTGTCGGTGAACGGTATCGGGGTGGTGGTGCTCGGTATTTACGCCGGTCCGCTGCTGGCGGCCTGCGCCAACGCCATGGCGGCAACCCTCGCCTCGTAATGGATGTATCCCAATCGGCATGGTTGCTGATCGCCGTCGCGCTGGCGGCGGCCAACCTGCCGTTTCTCAATGAGTCCCTGTTCGGCGTGATTCCGCTCAAGGGCGGCGTCAAGTCGGCCTGGACGCGCGTATTCGAGCTGCTTGTTCTATACTTCGTCACAGGCACCATCGCCTGGGTGCTCGAATCGAGCATGGGCGGGGTTTTTGTGCAGGTCAAGGAGTTCTACATGCTCACCGTGCCACTGTTCGTGGTGCTGGCATTCCCGGGCTTTGTGATGCGCTACCTGCGCAAGCGCCACAACTAAACAACCACCGGAGCAGGGCATGGACTTGCAGCTCACCGAGACCCGCATCGACGGCGAGATCGCCTATGACGGATCGTTCCTCAAACTGGCGCGCGACCGCGTCAGGCTGCCCAACGACGCCATCACCACCCGCGAGTACATATTGCATCCGGGCGCGGTGGTGATTTTGCCGCTGTTCGACGATGGCCGCGTATTGCTCGAGCGGCAGTTCCGCTACCCGATGCGGCGCGTCTTTATTGAATTCCCAGCCGGTAAAATCGATGCCGGCGAAGACATACTGGCCTGCGCCAAGCGCGAACTGCGCGAGGAAACCGGCTACACCGCCAGCAACTGGCAGTTCGTCAGCACCATCCACAACGCCATCGCCTATTCGGACGAGCACCTTGACCTGTACCTGGCGCGCGGCCTGACCGAAGGTGTGCAGCAGCTCGACGAGGGTGAATTTCTTGAAACCTTTACCGCCACCGTGCCCGAGATGCTGGCCATGATCCGCAGTGGCGAGATCAGCGACGTTAAAACCATCATCGGCGCCTTCTGGCTCGAGAAAATCCTGTCCGGCGCGTGGACGCCGGAACAGTCCTGATGCGCCTGGGCTCCTTATGCATGCTGGCCATGCTGCTCCTGCTCGGCGCCTGCGGCAGCAATCGTTTCCAGACCCGCTGCGAGCAGCTCATGACGGCGCAGTATGCAGCCGTGGTCACGTCGCGCCAGAACGGCTACAAGGTCGATAACAGCCGATCTTTCCGCATCCTGTCGGCCATGCACGGGCCGGGCAATCCCGACGCTTTCGTACTGGGCCTGACCAAGACCGAGTCGCGCATGGAAGTGGGCATGACGGGTCAGATCATGCAGGACCCCATGAGTTCGACCGAGTGCGTGGCACCCAAGATCGACGTGTCCCTGTTTTACAATCCCATCATCATCTACGTCGGCAGCGAGTTTTCGCCAGGCACTTGCGCATACGAAGAAATTCTTGCTCATGAGATGCGCCATCTCAACACCTATCTCGACCATTTGCCGAAAGTGGAAAGGACTGTACGCAATGCCTTCGTCAAGCGTTTCGGCAATCAGCCGCTGTACGCGGAGGAGGGCACGGCGATGGCCACGCTCAAGCGCGAAATCGACACTGGCTGGATGCCCTACATTAAAGCTGAACTGGTCAAGGTGGAAAAAGACCAGCAGGCCATCGATACTGCCGACGAATATGCGCGATTGAGCAGAGTTTGCAAAGGTGAGGTACAGTCCTTTATCGGACCGGCCAATCGAACGAGAAGATAAATGATCCATCAAGCGCCTCGCTATTTCGCCCTGATACCGGCTGCCGGTGTTGGCGCCCGCATGGCCGGCGATGGACCCAAGCAGTACCTGCAGGTCGGCGCCAAGCCGATGCTGCGCCACACGCTCGACGCTTTCCTCTCGAGTACTCTGATCACCCATATTTACGTCGTCGTCAGTCCGGCCGACCCCTACATCGATGCCGTGGCGCCCGCGCGCGGCGTTACCGTGTTGCGCTGCGGCGGCGCCACCCGCATGGAGTCGGTACAAAACGCCTTGCGCCAGCTGGCGGAGGTGATCGCGCCGCAAGACTGGGTGCTGGTGCACGACGCCGCCCGGCCCGGCCTGAATGCCGCGTTGATTGAAAAACTCATTGCAACGGTCGGCGACGATGCCGTCGGCGGCCTGTTGGCGCTGCCGGTCGTCGATACCGTCAAACGCGCCGGCACTGCGCTGGCCACGGTCGCGCGCGACGGTCTGTGGCTGGCGCAGACCCCGCAAATGTTTCGCTACCGGCTGCTGTGCGACGCGCTCGCCGCAGCCACCGACGCCAGCGTCATTACCGATGACGCCAGTGCGGTCGAAGCGCTGGGCCTGTCGCCCAAACTGGTCGAAGGACATCCCCGTAATCTTAAAGTGACGCTGCCTGCGGACATCCGCATCGCCGAGATGTACCTGGCCGCGCCCTAACCTGAATGTGAACATCATGGCACTGGCTTCCTACAATCCCACTCCGCCGTTCCGTATCGGTACCGGCTACGACTGCCACGCCCTCGTCGAGGGCCGCAAACTGATCATCGGCGGGGTCGCTATTCCGCACAAGACCGGCCTGTTCGGCCACTCTGATGCCGACGTGCTGCTGCACGCAATTATCGACTCCCTGCTCGGCGCGGCCGGGCTGGGCGACATCGGCAAGCACTTCCCCGATACCGATCCCATGTTCGCCGGGGCCGACTCGCGCACCTTGCTGCGCGAAGTGGCGCATCGGGTGGTAGCAACCGGCTACACAATCGGTAATATCGACGCGACCATCATTGCCCAGGCGCCCAAAATGGCGCCCCACATCCCGCAAATGATTTCACGCATCGCCGAAGACGTCGGGGTCTCGCCGCAGCAGGTCAACATCAAGGCCAAGACCAATGAAAAACTTGGCTACCTGGGGCGCGAGGAGGGCATGGCGGCCGAGGCCATCGCCATGCTGATTAAAGCCCCGACAGCGTAATCCTTGGGTATCATGGCCATTCCGACAACGGCCATGGGACCCTTATGATGCTGATTTACGCGCTCGCGGCAGCGCTGCTGCTCCTGTTTTTGGCGACGCTGCTCCTGCCCGAGCAGTTCACACGCCTGGGCCTGGCGGCCGAACGCCGCCTGAGCGGCCTGGAAACCAGGCAGGCGTGGGTCGATGGCTTCGATATGCCGTACCTCGAAGGTGGCAAGGGCGAGGCGCTGGTGTTGATTCACGGCTTCGGCGGCGACAAGGATAATTTCACCCGCATCGCGCGCTTTCTCACGCCCCATTACCGCGTCATCATCCCGGATTTGCCCGGCTTTGGCGACGCCTCGCGCGACCCTGCCGCCAGCTACACCATGAGCGAACAGGTGGCGCGCGTGCACGCCCTGCTGGCCCAGCTTGGGGTGGGGCGGGCTCACCTGGGCGGCAACTCGATGGGCGGCTTCATCGCGGCGCAGTACGCGGCGACCTTGCCCGAGCAGGTGGCCACTGTGTGGCTGCTCGACCCGGCCGGGACGGCGGCCTCGCACAGCTCGCCCATGCTGCAGCACTACGAAAAGACCGGCGAGAACCCCTTGCTGGTGCGCACCGTGGCCGACTTCGATAAAACCATCAGCTCGACCACGTTTATCAAGCCTTTCCTGCCGCGCTTTGTGATCAAAGCCATGGCGCGCCGCGCGGTGGCTGATTTCGCGCTGCATACCCGCATCATGCGCCAGCTGAGCGAATCGACGCTGCTCGAAACGCGCTACCAGGCGCTGGCTACCCCGGCCCTCATAGTATGGGGCGCGCAGGACCAGATCCTCAGTCCGGCGGGCGTCGATGCGTTCCGGCGCTTGTTTCCCGATTCGGCAATCAGCGTCATGAAAGATACCGGACACCTGCCCATGCTGGAACGCCCTAAACAGACAGCGCGCGATTACCTCGCATGGCGCGTGCGCAGTCCGCATACCGTGCTCGAAACTACAGCATAGCGTTGCAAAATTGTGCATGGAGCACGCTGCCAGAGCTGGCAGCCTGTTCATTCGCTACATGTATTGCCATACAGAACTGTTACTGCTACAGTGAACGGGCGCCCCGACCCCGCGTTTGCCCCATGATGGCCTCACCCCCGCCACCACCTTGACTGATGACGCAGCCTTATCGGGTTGCGTTGCATGTTGTTTTCGATTGTTACTGTACTCATGCGCCGTTTCCGGATCCGGACCGTCAATGCTGCCCTGTTTTTGTTGGTAAGCATTTGCATCATTCCGACCATTTTCATCGCGATCGCGGCCATCGGCTATCACTACGCCGAGACACGCCAGGCGATGCTGGATTCGTCGATCCGCCGCGTCAATTCGATTTCGGCCACTGTCGACAGCACCGTCAAGGGCATCCAGGTCGGCTTGCTGACCCTCGCTTCGTCGCCACATTTGAAGCAGCGCGATCTGGCCGGGTTCTACCGCCAGGCCCGGCCGCTGGTGGACCAGCTTGGCACGGTGCGTAATATCTATCTGACCGATCCCAGTGGGCAGCTACTGGTCAACACGCTCCGGCCATATCCCGCCGTGCTGCCCCTTACCGCCAACCCCGAGCTGGTGCGGCAGGTCGTCGAGACCGGCAAGATCGCGGTATCGGATGTATTTGTGGGCGCGGTAACTGGGTCGCCGCTGGTGGCGATTGCCGTTCCCGTGTTTGTCGATGACGAGGTCAGGTTTGTGCTGGCAGCTACCTTGTCGCCGCTGGAGATGTCGGCCATGCTGGCGCAGGCGCATGCGCCGCGTGACTGGATCATTTCGATTCACGACAGCCAGTTCAAGTTTATAGCGCGCACCCGCGACATCGCAAAGTACCTCGGCCAGGCGGCCTCGCGCGACCTGCAAGGGGCGATGGCCATGGAGCGCAGCGGAACGCTGGAAGGCACGACGCGCGAGGGCATCCGGGTGCTGGCGGCGTTTACGCGTTCATCGCTGACTGGCTGGTCGGTCTCTGTCGGCATCCCCACGACCAAGCTGCTTGAAGAACTTCATTTCACCATCGCAGCGCTGGGCCTGATCGCCATCGCGGTCATTGCCCTTGGACTGGGCGCGGCCACTGCGCTTGCGCTGCGCATCCGCCAGTCGATCACTGCTCTGGTGGCGCCGGCCGAGGCGCTGAGTCGTTCGGAACTGGTCAGCGTTCCTGATGAGACCTTCGCCGAAACGCGGCTGGTGGCGCTGGCCCTGCAACGCACCGCGGAAAAACTGCGCCAGAGCGAATACGATGCCCAGCACGATGCCTTGACAGGACTGGTTAACCGCAGCTTCCTCAGCGCCGCGCTGCCCAAGTACCTGAGCCTGAGCGAGCGCAAATGCACCTCGCTGTCCATTTTGTACATAGACCTCGATGGCTTCAAGGCCGTCAACGACCGCCTGGGACACGGCGGCGGCGACGAAGTGCTGTGCGTGAGCGCAAGCCGGCTTGTGGGCGCGGTGCGCGGCTGCGACATATCGATCCGCATGGGTGGCGACGAGTTTGCCGTGATCCTGCAAGACACCGACGAAGTCGGTGCGGCGCACACGGCGGCCAAGCTGATTACCGAACTGTCGCGCGACATTCCGACCGAATTCGGCACGGCCGCCATTTCAGCCTCGATCGGCATTGCCGCCTATCCCGCCGACGCCGACAGCGTCGATGCACTATTGGGCAGCGCCGACGCGGCCCTCTACCACGCCAAGCGCGCCGGCAAGAACCGCTACGTCCTGGCCTCGGCCATTGCGCACAAGGCCAGTTAGCCTTCGTTCCAGTCGTACTCCATCTGGCGCGCAGTGGCCAGCGCCAGCGCCCGTCCGGCCAGCCTCTGCACCAGGTACAGCGACATGTCGATGCCGGCCGAAATGCCTGCCGATGTGACGCGCGTGCCGTTGTCGATCCAGCGCCGCTGCCCCTGTACGCGCAGGCGCGGGAACATGGCCTGCAGCTCGTCCAGGTCTTCCCAGTGCGTGGTGACGTCCTGGTCTTCCAGCAGCCCGGCCTGGGCTAGCAGGAAGGCGCCGGTGCAGACCGAGGCGACCAGTTCGCACTGGCTGGCCATGTGCGCAATCCAGGCGACGCTATCAGGGTTGTCGAGTTCCGCGCGGACCACGCCACCGGGCACGATCAGCACGTCGACAGGGACGGAGGCAGCGAACTGCGTGTCGGGTGAAAATACCAGGCCGGCGCGGGCGCGAACATGGCTGGCGTAGTGTCCGATCGTGGCTACCTTGAAAGGCGCTGGCAGCTGGGGCGTAAGTGTACGGGCCACGCGCGAGGCGCAGGTGAACACTTCATAGGGACCGGCAAAGTCGAGCACTTCGACGCCGTTAAAGACAAGGATGCCAATGGTGCGTGTCATGTGAGCTCCAGGGTAAAGGGGCGGCCATGATCGCATTGGCGGCGCTGGCAGAAATGACATTCATGGTTGAATGCCTGCCAGCGCTGCAGTATTGCTTACTTCAGGTTGATGGCCTTGCGATAGCTGGCCATCGGCGGCTTTGGAAACTGCACGCCGGCGTAGGCCTTGCGGAAGCACTCGGCCTTGGCGTTGGACACGTCGGTCATGGTGCGGGTGACCTTGCCGCTGGCATCGAGCACCAGGATGATGACGACCGGGTACTTCGACATGCCGTGGCAATTGCCCTTTTCGTCGAATTTTTTCTCGTTGTTGTGGCGGATCGAGTCGTCTTCGTACTTGCTTGCCATGGCGTTCGGGAACTGCGCCTCGAACTTGGCCATCTCGCTGGCAAATTCAGGGTTTTTCGGTGGCGGCGCTTCGTCCGCTTGCTGGTTCATGGTGCCGGTCGACTGGCAGCCGACTGCAAGTAGTACTGCGCACAGGGCGCTGAGTTTCAACAATTGATTACGCAAGTTTTTCTCCTGTGGGATGGTGATGATTAGTTTTCTTATCGAAATTTTGTCGGTAGGAAACCTGTTGTCACATTGTATATAAAGGCAAAATATCGAGTCGCGCGTCTGAACCGCGGGGGGAAACTGGCACATATGCGGGCCAAGGCTATACAATTTGGCATCGTTCGACCGGCTGGTCGCCCCACCAGGAAGGAATACATCATGTTCACAGCAATGCCAATCGACACCGCGCCTGTCGAGTGCGAGGTACGCCCCTTTACCGCCGCCCTGTACGCCGACGCGGCAAAAAAGGCCAAGGTCAACCTGCCGCCCAATTCCACCTACCGCAAGTGCAATGTGCCGGGCGAACGCTCCGCCATTGTCACCATGCCCGCCAGCGGCGGCACGGAAGCCTGCGTGTTCTACGAGTTCCCGGTCGATCCGGGCAGGCCGGAAGTGCAGAAGCCGAAAGAGAAAATGCGTACCGGGGTGGCTAAATCGCTGGCCGGAAAAGAGTGTCCCAAACTGGAATTTGGCGCACGGACCTATCCTGGGCGCGACTACTTCTTCCTGTCCGATAACGTCCCACTCGTGAATGCGCATCGGGTCAAGGAAACCGTGGAGAAGGGTGGTCTGGCCTTTCTCAAATCCGAGATCGCGCAGCGCAAGGAAGGCGCCCCGCCCGATGCGGGACAGAGTCCTTTGCGGGTGGCCGCGATCGACGCGGCCAAAGAATCAGAATGCCGCGTCAAGGCCAGTTTTTTCCAGGGGCGCTATTCAGCATGCTATCGTGCCGAGGTCTATAACGAGGCCGTGCGCGGCGGCCTGGCGCTCCACCTGGCGCTCAACAAGAAGGGCGAGTACGTGTTCATTCAAAGCACCTACGCCAAGCCGTGAGCCAACCCTGTCAGCCGAAGGATTATTTTTGAACTTGACCCCTTATCTGCTCTCACTCCTGATCGCGCTCTCTGCTGGCACGTCGCATGCCGCCGGCGCGCCGCACACGCCCTATGCGCTCAAGGGCACCGAAGTATTCGCCATGCCCAAGCCGCACCTGAACAAGCAGTACGAGGTGTACGTCGTGCTGCCGGCCGACTACGACGCCTCCGAGAAGCGTTATCCGGTGATCTACCTGACCGATACCGACTACGCATTTCCGCTGGTGCGCTCCATCGCCAACCGCATCAACGTGCATGGAGTCGGCGTGGAACCGCACATCCTGGTCGGCCTGTCCTACGCAAAAGGCGATACCGGGACCGAAAGCCGTAATCGCGACTACACGCTGGCACGCTACGATATCGACCCGTCCACGCCCGGCAAGTACGGTATGGCCAAGCAGTACCTCGAGTACCTGACCGACACGGTGTTCCCGGCGGTCGAAGCGAAATACCGCATTAACACGCGGCGCCGGATCTTCGTCGGCCATTCCTACGGCTCGCTGCTCGGACTGCAGGCGCTGCTCTCCGAGCCGAAGCTGTTCAGCCATTACATCCTGGGCAGCCCGTCGCTATGGTATGACCGGCGGCTGGCGTTCGAGATGGAGCAGCGCTATGCCAAGCAGCACAAGGAAATGCCGGCCAAGGTGCGCTTTTATATCGGCAGCTACGAAACGCTCAACCCCGGCAAGCCGCGCTACAGCTCCGAGAACGATATGGTGGGCGATATGCGGCGCTTCGTCGCGCAGCTGCGCAGCCACCAGTACCGTGGCCTGGATGTCGACAGCGCGGTGCTCGATGACGAGGACCACGCCACAGTGTTCCCGGGCGTGATTACGCGCGGCCTGATGTGGGCCTTGCCCGCAAAAGAATAAAACCAAAGGAAGCCGCCATGGCAGCACTGATCGCCCTGTTTAAATTTCTCCTGCCGGTCGCCGCGGCGGCGCTCCTGGCCTACGGGGCAGTGCTGCTCGCCAGTGGGCGGCCTTCACCGGCGCGCAACTGGATGCTTGCCTCCAACGGGCGCATCGTCCTGGTCGGCGTGGTCGCCGTGTTCCTGGTGTGGATACTGCTGCTGACCTACCAGCAGATCACCAGCATGTAATCAGGCGGGAATGTCGAACACGAGGCAAGTCGTGGTTGCGAAAGCATACAGCTTGCCGCTGGCGTCCGTGATGCGGCCCTCGGCAATGCCCACCTGGCCACCCAGGTTGACGACCTTGCCTTCTGCGCGCACCGGCCCGGTCTTGTCGCTCATGGCGCGGATGTAGTTCACCTTCAGTTCAAGCGTGGTATAGCCTTTCCCGGCCGGCAGCATGGTGTGGATGGCGCAGCCCACCGCGGTGTCGAGCAGGGAGGCGGCGTACCCGCCGTGCACCGCGCCGCTCGGATTGTAGTGGGCCAGCGTGGGCGAACCCTGGAACACTGTGCGGCCAGGTTCGACAGAAATGGGCGTGATGCCGAGCAGCTCGGCGATCGGCGCCGGGGGCAGGGCGCCGCTGGCGATCGCGCTTAAAAAATCGATGCCGCTGTGGGCGCGCAGGGCGTCCCGTCCCGCCACACCGGGTGCTGCCAGATTGGCGCGCATCGCCGCCGCTTCCGCCAACCAAAGTTCTTTGTCAGCCATCGCTATCCTTTTTTTTATCAGAGTTGCACACAATACGTGTAACTACACTATAATCCATTTCAGGATTTTGTGTAGATACACCTATTTTATAGGCGCCATGAGCAAACCCCTTGACAAGCAGCTTGGCTGCACCTGCTTCAAACTGCGCAAGCTGACCCGCGCCATGTCGCGCCTGTACGATCAGCACCTCGCCGGGGTCGGACTCAAGACCACCCAGTACAGCGTGCTGACCAACGCGGCGCGCGCGCCGCTGCCGGTTGCCGAACTGGCCGAGCGGCTCGCCATGGAACGCACCACATTGACGCGCAACCTCAAGCCACTGGTCGAAGCCGGGTGGATCGTCCTTGCTGCGGGCGCCGACGGCCGTCAGCGCATCGTCACCATCACCGACACCGGGCGCGAGAAAGTGGCGCAAGCTTACGTGGCCTGGCGCGCCGCCCAGGACGCATTCGAACAGCTGATGGGGCGCGACAGCGTGCGCGAACTGCACCGGCAGCTTGAAACCACCATGACCCAACTGGCCCCCTTGCTCGAGGAAGCGAACCATGCACACTAATAATGAAATGATGTCGCCGCGCGCGGCCTGGATGCTGATCCTGGCCGCCTCGGCCATCCTGATGATCACCATGGGCGCGCGCCTGACTACCGGCTTGTTCATGTCGCCGATTAATACCTCGACCGGCCTGGGTATCGCTTCGATCAGCTTTGCGATGGCCATTGGCCAGTTCGTGTGGGGCGCGGCCCAACCGATTTTCGGCGCCGTGGCCGACAAGTGGGGTTCGGCCAAGGTCATCATCCTGGGCGCCTTCCTGCTTGCTGGGGGCACTGCACTCACACCCTTCGTCAGTTCGCAGTGGGGCCTGATCATGTGCATGGGCATCCTGAGCGCGGCGGGCGCCGGCGCCGGCAGCTTTTCCATCCTGATCGGCGCCACCGCGCAGCGCCTGCCGCCTGAGCGCAGGCCGTTTGCGGCCGGCTTCATCAACGCCGGCGGCTCGTTCGGCCAGTTCGTGTTCGCCCCGCTCATGCAGGCGATCATCAGCAGTGCTGGCTGGGTCATGGCCATGCTCACCATGGCCGCCACCACCTTGCTGACCATCCCTCTGGCCTGGCCGCTGCGCAAAGCGGCGGGTCTGAAGAAGGCCGAAGCGGGTGCGCCCCCCAAGCCAGTCGAGGCGCCGGGCATCGGCCTGGGAGCGCAGGTCAAAATCGCCCTGCGCGACCGCAGCTACCTGTTCCTGCATGCTGGCTTCTTTACCTGCGGCTTCCACATAGCTTTCCTGGTCACCCACCTGCCCAGCGAGGTCGCGCTGTGCAATCTGCCGGCCGGCGTGTCGGCCAGTGCGCTGGCGCTGATCGGACTATTTAACATCGCCGGCAGCCTTACCGCAGGTGCGCTGTCGACGCGCTACCGCATGAAGTCCCTGCTGGCGCTGATGTATGCCTCGCGCGCCGTCATCATCGTGATCTACCTGCTGGCGCCCAAGACCGCCATAACGTTCTATATTTTCGCCGGCGCACTTGGTTTCACCTGGCTGGCCACCGTACCGCCCACGGCGGGGCTGGTGGGCAAGCTGTTCGGCATGCGCTACATGTCGACGCTGTTCGGCTTGACGCTGCTGTCGCACCAGATCGGCGGCTTTCTGGGCGCGTGGCTGGGCGGGCTGTCGTTTGTGACATACGGCGACTACACCTGGATGTGGTACGCCGATATCGTGCTGGCCATCGGGGCTGCACTGATCAACCTGCCGATTCGCGAGGAGCACGTGGTGCGCGCGCCGGCTGTCGCCGCCAAGGCCTGAGATGGCGCGCGATATTCATGCCTACCGCGAGGTGGCGGTGGAATCGGTGGCCAATCCACGCACCGGCGCCTTGCGGATTCGGCCGGTGCCCGGCCAGGCCTTTGCGCCTTCGCTGAAGGTGCAATGTTCGCGCCGCATGGCCGACCCGGCGCTATATCCTGCCGGTACGCGCTTTTTGATCCAGGCCAAGCTGACCGACCGTTTGGGCGGCACCCCCTTTCTGTATGCTTTTCACGGAGATCCGGTGGTGGTGCTCACGGCAGGCCAGGCCAAGAAATTCCTGGCGGCGTTCCGGCGCGGTCGGCTCTGACGGGCCGCACCTGCGCATGGAACGTGGCTACACTTTTCCCGAATCGTTGTTAGTATGAAGACACCACTCAACAGAGGAAAGATATGGCCACCAGAAAAATTGCAGTCATCATCGGCAGCCTGCGCAAGGACTCGTTCAACCGCAAGGTCGGCAAGACCTTGATGCTGCTCGCGCCGACGGCGCTTGATATGGAAATCGTCGAGATCGGCCAACTGGCCATGTACAACCAGGACGACGATGCTGCGCCTCCTGCCACCTACGTCGAATTCCGGGAAAAAATGAAGCAGTTCGACGGGGTGCTATTCTGCACGCCCGAGTACAACCGCTCGGTGCCGGCCGCGCTCAAAAATGCCATCGATGTGGGTTCGCGTCCTTATGGGCAGAGCATTTGGGACGGCAAGCCCTGTGCCATCGTCAGCGTGACCCCTGGAGCGACTGGCGCATTTGGCGCCAACCATCATCTGCGCCAGATGCTGGTGTTCCTCAATATGCCGACCATGCAGCAGCCCGAGGCGTATATCGGCGGCATTGGCGACCAGTTCGAGGGCGACAATCTCACCAACGACAAAACCCGCGCCTTCCTGCAAAAATTCATCGACGCCTATGCTGCGTGGGTGGAACGCCAGGCCGACTGAACAGGTCAGTTCTCCACGTCGCGCCGTCCCAGCCAGACGGCGCTGGCGCCGAACAGGCCCAGGCCTACTGCGGCTGCCAGTGTCAGGGCTTTTTGCTGCATCAGCGGGTCGCTGCCCATGTTGGCCATGACCGAATACGTCCACGGGTAATACACCCAGTAGCTTGAACTGCCGATCTGGGTGATGCCCATGGTGGCCACTACGCCCACCGCCAGCGGAAGTACCAGGTTGCTGAAACGCCAGCTCACTGCATGCTGGACCACCAGCACCGGCAGGCAGGTCAGCATCACTTTGGCGATCACGGGCCAGCTTGAAAAAGCCAGCGATCCCTCCATGGTCCCGCCCAATACCCCGATCAGCGCGACCACCATCGACGCCCCCACGATCAGCACCGCCGTGGCGCCGACCACGAATAGCCAGGCCAGCACCGCCTTGACGACGTAAAGGTCCAGTTGCGAGACTGGCAGCGTGAGCATCAGGCGCCAGGTCTGGTTCTTGTGCTCCTGGCCGTTGAGCAGCCCCGTCACCAGCGCGATATACAGTGGCAGCATGAAGTAGCTCCAGATCCCCGTCACGCCGCTCCAGTACTGCATCCAGTGCTTGGGGCTGATGGCATGCAGCTCATGCTGCTTGGTCAGGATCAGGGCATTGAGCACCACCACCAGCATCGGTATGGCGAACATCATGAGCAGTGCTAGCGAGCGGCGAATTTTCAACAGTTCGACATAGAGCAATCTAAACATGCCGCTCCTCCAGGAACCATTGCTCGAGCGAGGGCGTGTGGTACACCGACTGGAACAGGCTGATCCCGCCATGCACCAGCAGCGCATGCACGCGGTCTGCATGGTGCCGTTCGACCCCCATCACCCGCAACTGGCCGGGTCCTTGATGCTCGACCTGGTAGGACGCGCCAGTCAACAGCTTGTGGGCGCGCGCGGTGTCGCCCACCTCAATCGCCAGCGCGCCGGCCAGTTCGGCGAACAGATCCTCGATGGGCGCCTGGAAGCGGATCGAGCCGCCCTTGAGTGCCGCGATGTGACTGGCCATTTTTTCGACTTCGGCCAGGTTGTGGCTGGACAGAAATATGCTGCTGCCCGTCACCGCAGGCAGCGATTTGAGCAGGGTACGGATATCGCGGATGCCTTCGGGATCCAGGCCGTTGGTGGGCTCGTCGAGGATCAGCAGGCGGGGCGAACCGAGCAGGGCATGGGCGATTGCGAGGCGCTGCTTCATGCCCAGCGAATAACGCGCTACCTGGCGTTTGCGCGCCGGGCCCAGTTCGACCAGGTCGAGCACCCGGCCGATTTCGCCGCGCGGCAGGCCCTTGATCATGCACCCGATGGACAGGAATTCCTCTGCCGTCAGGTTGGGGTAGAGGCTGGGCGCGTCGACGATGGCGCCGATTTGCCCGAGGATGGCGGCGCGTTCGCTGCGCACGTCCATGCCCAGCACCTTGATGTGGCCGCTGTCGGCGCGCAGCAGCCCGGTGATCATGCGGATCACGGTGGACTTGCCTTCGCCATTGTTGCCGATGAAAGCAAAGATGGAATGGGCCGGCACGGTCAGGTTCAGGTGCTTGATGACCTGGTGCTTTCCGAACGACTTGGACACGGCGCGCATGTCAATGACTGGCGTGAGCATGGGTGGCGAGAATGGTTGACTTGCATCCATGTTAGCCATCGGCCAGCTATTGGATATGAGTAAGTCGACAGAATGACGATTTAGCTGCCTGAAAAGCGGAATGCTGGCAATAATGTTATCCCTTTGCGCTGCGCTGGAAGGGGCCGCGCCCGTGCGCTAAGCGTGGGCGGGCCGTGCTATCCTCGCAGCTGATGAATAAAAAAACAATATCCGAGCCCGCTCTGGCGCCGCATACGCCGCCATCGTTCGGCAAACCGGAAGGCGATGGCCTGAGACGGCGCCTGTACACCGTTATTTTTGAAGCCGACACCAAGGCCGGCCGCCACTTCGATGTGCTGCTCGTTGGCACCATTCTGCTGAGCATCGCCGTCGTCCTGCTGGGCAGCGTGCCCCGCATGCAGGCCGATTATGGCCGCCCCTTCGCGCTGGCCGAGTGGGGCTTCACGCTGCTGTTTACCGCGGAATACATCGCGCGATTGTCGTGCGTGCGCCATCCCTGGCGATACGCCAAAAGCTTCTTCGGCATCATCGACCTGCTCTCCATCCTGCCGACCTATTTCGCGCTCCTGTTGCCTGAGGCCGGTGTTTTCCTGGACATCCGCATTCTGCGCCTGCTGCGCATTTTCAGGATCTTCAAGCTGACGCTGTATGTGGCCGAATATGTCCGCCTGGCGCGCGCTCTCAGGGCGAGTGGACGCAAGATCCTGATTTTCCTCTCGGTGGTGCTGATGGCCGTGCTGATTCTTGGCACCGTGATGTACGTGGTCGAAGGGCCAGGCAGCGGCTTCACCAGCATCCCGATGGCGATGTACTGGGCGGTGGTAACCATGACCACCGTCGGCTATGGCGACATCACCCCGCAGACCGGACTGGGCAAATTCATTGCCTCGCTCATGATGCTGCTTGGCTGGGGCATTCTGGCTGTGCCCACCGGCATTGTCACCGCCGAAATGACATCACTGCGGATGAACCGCAAAGTCACCACGCGAACTTGCCCCCATTGCCTGTCGGAAGGGCACGAGCCGGAAGCGCGCTTTTGCAAAGATTGTGGCGAAGCGCTTCCCGAGTATGAGCATGACTAAGTGCCGACAGCGACGGGAACATTTTCCATTACGTTGGCAGCAACTTTAAGCCCTTTTGGCGCCTCAAGCGCCCAGCTCCGCCGGCGAATTTTGTTGCGATGCGGTGTAATTTATTAGGCACGCATCCTTTTCGATCCAATAATTAAATTGTCCAAAACTGGGCAGTGCGTTCACCTCGCGTTCCTGGAAAAACTCGGCGATCATCTGGCGGTATGCTGCGCGGCGGCAGAATGCCGCGTGGCGCTCCACGTAGCGCTTGACGGCGGCGTGGAAGGTGAGCCGGATCGCAGGATCGGCATTGAGGCCTGTGCCGTCACCACATTTGCGCGGACGCCCGCGCTTGACGTCCACGTTGGCGCGTCGGGTTTTTCCGGGCGCGCCTGAATTGCAATAGTCTGGCAGTAGGGCATCGATATGCTGGCCGCGCTCCCAATAGCGGCGCAAATAGCGATACACGGTCGGATAGGAAACACCATGCGCTACGCTTTGCCGCGTGATCAGCGCGCCTCGTACGCGCGGCTGGTACAGCGCCTCCTCTTCCAGCGGCAGTCCGTTCAGAATCTGCCAGGCCTTGTCGCGCAAGGCGAGGTGTTTGGCGGGCAGGTCGGTCCGACCCGGTGCCGCCGCGTACGTGTCATGTTCAACACGCAGTGCATCCAGCTGGGCGAGATCGGACATCAATGAGCGGACCGATGTGCGCTCGGGCATGGCGGCGTTGGCGTCGAGCTCGTAAGTGTACGCCACGTCCTGGGTAACATCGAGCCACAGAATGCGCACGGTGCGCGGACGGGGATGGAGGTATTCAATCAAGTCGTTTTTGCTGAGCATTTGGCGGTTGCAACTAATGGCGATGCTTTCACCTATGCAATTTTCGCGCCATGGAAATCTGCCTCTGAAACAACAATTCCGCTCATTTTTGGTGCGTTGCAGCAGCAAGACCGTGCATTTGACTGTTCAATTAGCAACAGGAAATCTCTATCCCAGTACGTTTGATCGAAATCAAACGCGTGATGTCTCGCTACCCTAGCCTTGTAGCTCGTGTTGAGAACGAACTGCCGTGTTCTCTCGACGCATCGCCGCCGGGCGCGACAAGCTCCTGGCTCAGCCGGCTCAGCTAATCGCCGCTCGCATTCCAATTGAGTATTTTTTCAAAAGAGGTTATCGATGTTTCCATTTTCTCAGCAAGTCACTCCCGCTGTGCGTACCCACCTTGACGCGCAAGTGTCGTTCATCAACGACATGTCCAAGTCCCTGTTTCGCTCGTTCCAGCAGCTGTGCGACCTGAACATCCAGCTCACCCAGACCATGCTGGAAGAAACCACCACGGCCAGCCAGCAAATGCTCACTGCCGACCGCCAGACCGACGCCATCAGCGCGGCCGCCTCGCGCGCCCAGCCAGCCACCGACAAGCTGCGCGCCTATCAGCAGCATATTTCCCGTGTGGCTGCCGACGCCCAGGTGGAGCTGGCTCGCGTCACCGAGCAGCACGTCCAGGAGACCACCCGTACCGCCCGCGCGCTGGCGGATGAGGTTGCCCGTGTAGCTTCCGAAGAAACCGAACGCAACATGAAGAATCAGCAGGAAACCATGCGCAAATTTAGCGATCCGTTCATGCAGCAAGGCGCTCAGCGCGGCAACGGCAGCGGCGCCAGCATGCAAAGCGGCCAGTCCGGCAATGCGCAGGGCGGCAGTGCCGGCGGCAGCCAGAGCGATATGCACGGATCGAGCATGCAAGGTGGTTCGGCTGCGTCGACCGGCTCCTCTGGCGGCAGCGCCACCAGCGCTGGCGCCAGCCGCAGTGGCGGCACCAGCGCCAGCACCGGCAAGACCAGCTGATTGCTCTGAGGTAGCTTGACGGGGCCGCACTGGCAATCAATTTGCCAGTGCGGCCTTTTTGCATCATGCGGCAGCAGCGCCGTCGCTCCTCGTGGTCCGCTGCGCTGCCCAGCCCCGCCATTCAAGTCCGAACAGGGGGCGCAGCAGGGCGGAACGACGCACCAGCTCAAAGACGCCAAAACTGATGCACAGGGTGAGCACGATCAGCATCAAGCCCTCGGTCGCAGGTGCAATGCCAGCCGACTTTAGCCAGTGTGCCAGCGTCACGATCAGGCTCTGATGCAAGATATAAACCGGAAAAACCGCCTCGGTCAGATAGCGGCGCTGCGCATTGTCTCGGTTGAGGTGACGATGGGCAAATCCGCAGACCGCCACGATGGCGCACCATCCACACAGCGCATACACCGCACGCATCAGCAGGCGCCATGCATGCAGTGCCGGCTCCATTGTGATCGCTTCCGGCAGCGAGTAATAGCTCACCAGCGCGGCCCAGCATGTGAGCGCGACCGCCAGGGCGTACCAGCGTACCGCCTCCAAGCGTGCCCACACAGGTCGATCCAGCGCCATCATCGCGCCCAGCACGAACAGGGTCAGATACTGGGCGTGGTTGTACCAGTCGTCAGTCAGGCCGTGGGTGGTTGGAAAGTGCTGGAGCAGCAGCAGGCGTATCAGGGCCAGTAATGCTGCGGGCAGGGCGATGAGCTTCCAGCCGCTCAGCGGCGCCGTCACCGCCTGGGCTAGGCGCTCGAAGCGCGCGCCAAGGCCCAGCACGAGTGCGCCCAGGACCAAGGTGTAGACCCACAAATAGGCCACGAACCACAGGTGGTTCCAGGTCGGCATGTCGAGGCAGCCTTCCTTGGCCCGGCAAAATCCTGGATACGCACTCACATAGAGGCGCATGAAGTCACCATAGCCTCCTTGATAGGCGACTTTTTCCACCACTTCAAAATAGGCCTGAGGCGGGACAATGACGAACATGCCGAAGATGAGCGGCACCAGCAAACGCACGCTGCGCTGACGCAGGAAGCGCAGGCCGCCCAGCTTGATGATGAGAAAGCGCGAGGCCACTCCGGCGACGAGGAACAGCAGCCCGAGCCGCCAGGGCGATGACAGCAGCATCAGTGGCTCGATGGCGTCGCTGGCAAACGGGCTTTTGACATGCCAGTCCCAGCTGACGTAATACATGCCGACATGATAAACAACCAGCAGCATGAAGGCGAGGATACGGACCCAGTCCAGAAAGTACAGGCGGTGTTGTTGGTGCTTCATGGTTTTTGCTCGCGACAGTGGATGACGGCTCCAATGTAGCGTTGTCAAATATTGGAGACCAGCCGAATGTGGCGAACAGGGATGGAGATGGGGCGAAATGGATTGAGTGTTCCGTCCAGCTGAAAAGCTGCGAAGTGCAGTCGAGCTGTCCCTAGCGGCTCAGAGCCTAGTGACGGTAAGTTTAGCCTGCCGATACTCTAAAAACCGTCGCCCTTGCGTAGGCGAGTGCGACGTTAATCTTTGTTAGCAAATGAGCGTACACCACGACTTCTGACGCAGGAGCCGGCGCGACTTAGCGGCATTAGCGTCAAAGCCGATCAATGATGGCGCTTCGGTACTGCCTGCTGCACGGCACCCGCGCTCCCCCGCGCAGTACCAGCTCGCCATCGCCCTTGTCGAGGCTGATGACACTGTCGATCCATGACAGTTGCACCGCAGCGCGCCGGTGGCAGCGCACGAAACCAGGTCCCAGCTTATCGAGCAAACTGGCCATTGTCTGGCGCATCAGCGGCTGCCAGCCATCGGTATGCAAGACCACGTAATTATCCGCTGTCTCGATCCATTGCACGGCATCGAGCCTGACCACGCGCGTTACCCCGCGCTCGGTCACGAGTAGCTGGCGCAGTGCATGCGCATCGTGGTAAGGCGGCAGGACGGAGCTCGCGCGCCGCTGCAAGCGTGCGCGCACGCGCTCCAGGGCACGCTGCAGGCGCGCGCGGTCGTAGGGCTTGAGCAGGTAATCGATGGCATTGGCATCGAAGGCGTCGATAGCATACTGGTCGTAGGCCGTTGCGAACACGATCAGGGGCGCCGGCGCGGGCAGCGAGGCAGCCAGTTCGAGTCCGGTCACCTCCGGCATCTGGATGTCGAGGAAGACAACATCGGGCCCGAACGTTGTGATCATCTGCAGTGCCTCGACCCCGTCGCGCGCCTCGGCCAGCGCCGTCACGTCCCCTTCGTCCGTCAACAGGCGGCGCAGCTTGTCGCGCGCCGGCTGTTCGTCGTCGACGATCAGGACGCGCATGGCACCCGCATCTCGGCGCGCACGCCCGCTGGCTGCAGCTGGCTCAGTACCAGGCTGGCGCGACCGCCATAGAGCACATCGAGCCGTTCGCGCAGGTTTTTCAGGCCGATGCCCGATGCCGGCGCGCTCGACGATCCCAGCACGCCGGTGTCGTCCTCCAGCCGCACCAGCAGCGCGGCATCCTCGCGTGACGCGCAGATGCGAATGCGGGTAAGTTGGCGGCGCTGCTCGACGGTGTGCTTGAAGATGTTTTCAAGCAGCGGCTGGATGCTCATCACCGGCAGCATGCACCCCGAGGCCTGGTCGTCGATTGCCCAGTCGATGCTCACCCGGTCGATATAGCGCTCCTGCATCACGCGCGCATAGCCACGCGCCAGCCGCAGTTCGGTCTCGAGCGGCGCTTCGTGCAGTTCGCTCACGTCGAGCGTGGTGCGCAGCACCTGCGCCAGTTCGACCAGGGTGGCGTCGGCCCGGTCCACGTCGCTGTGCATCAGCGATGAAATCGTATTGAGCGCATTGAACAGAAAGTGTGGCTGCATTTGCTGCGCAAGGCGCTGTAACTGGGCCTGGCGCAGCAGGGCATTGGCGCGCTCCACTCGCACTTTTTCCTCAAGCAGTTCCAGGTACGACAGCACGCCGAACAGGATCAGGTAGTACATGCCCACGAATACTGACAGTTTGATCGACTCGTACAGGAAGGTTTCGGGCCAGGGCGGATGTTGGTAGGTGTGGCCGGCCAACTGGTAGACGGCGTGGCGAATGCCGAAGGCGATCGGCACGAACGCGAGCCAGTACATGGGCAGCCAGGCCCCCTGCAGCGAAAACCAGCGCCAGGGCGTGGCTAGCAGGTGATCGTAAGGCCGGGTGAAACGACGTTGAATGAACAGCAGCGCGGTCACCGTGAACATGGACGAGGTTTCCCATAGCACCGGCTGCCAGTAGTTGCTGCCCTCATCGTCGCGCACGTAGTCCTGCACTGCGACGGCAACCATCATCATCCAGAATAGCAGCCACGCCAGTAGAAAAACCAGCCTGGTTCGGTTCGAGACCATGGGGCGGGGCGCGGGCGGGCGACTCAGTCGCCGCCCTCGTCCTTGACCTTTTTAGTGCGCTCGATGTCGAGCTGCCTTTGCATCTCGCTGACGTCGCCCATGAATTCGTCGACGCTATGGTCGGGGCTCACGCGGAACGAGGGCGGCATGATGACCGCCATGTACAGGCTGTCGGCGAGCGTACCGGTGCGTTGCTCGTTGCTGATCAGCGTCAGGCCGGAACCGAGCAGCGCCAGGACCAGGCAGGTGATCGCAAAGCGCCGGTTGTGGTGCGGCTTGACGGTGCTCAGATGATAAAAGATCACCCCGGCCGCAATCGCAATGGCGGCGTGCGAACTGAAAGTGGTCAGCGCTTCGAGCGAAAAGGCATACCCCAGCACCGTCGAGGCGATCTTGTACAAGGTGACCGCCGTCAGGCCGCAGCCGGCGATGAACAGGTGCCGGCCGAGCCGCGCGTGGCGCCCGAACAAGCGGTTGGCGAAGGCCCAGACCCCGCCCCATACCAGCGCCGCGCCAATGCCGTAGGCCAGCGCCTGCAGGTAGCCGACCAGCTGGAAGGACTGGGTGTCGCTCAGCCAGCGGGTAAACAAGGCGAACACGCTGACCAGCAACAGGCCTACCAGTGCGGGAACCGCGCCCTCCCACCAGTGCGCCGTGCGGTCCAGCAGTTCCGCTTTGACGGCAAAGTCGGCGGGCCGCACGCGCAGCCAGCTATGCCCGATGCGAAAAACCGTGTCGCCGCTGATTGCGAGCGAGGTTTTGCGCGCGCGGTTCACCACCACCCCGTTCAAGGTGCCCAGGTCGCGCAGCACCATTTCGCCGTTGGCGCCCGCTTCCACCACCGCATGGCTGGGCGCGGCGAAAGCGTCGTCGAGAATGAAGTCGTTGTCGTAGCCTCGCCCGAGTCGAATGGGCAGCTGGTCGACCCGGTGGCGGTGCAGTACATCGCCATTCCGGGCCAGCATTTCGACGAAATAGGGCGCGCTCATTTCTTGCTCCCACGGCCCAGCGCCTCGAGAAAGGCGCGGGTGCTGCGCATGCCGTTCTCGAACGAGACGCCGGAGACATCGAGCCGGCTTTGCAGGCTGGCGCGCGCATCGTCCGTGGTGGCAGTGAGCAGGGTGAAGTTATACAGGCCCGGAAACTTGCGGTAGGCGCGCACGCAGGTCACGGCCCGCAGCGGCAGCGTTTTGGTCGTGATGAATTTTTCGGTGCACATGGGTCCCGTGATGCGCGCGTCCTTATTGGTGCCCAGGTTGTCGGCCTTGAACAAGGTGCTGGCCAGGGCGGCAAAGCGGATCGGGTCCAGGCTGGCCGAGCGCACGTACTGGTGGGTCATTGATACATGGCCGGTCTGCTGCGCTTCCGAGACGAAAATGGCTGACTCCATTGCGCAGGCCATGGTGTCGGCGGTGAAGGTGGCTTCGGCCTTGACGTTGGAGCGTCCCCAGCAGCGCACCTGCTCGGACTCGCGCACCGGCACCAGGTAGGGGCCCATGCTTTTCAGCGAGAGCGGCGAATCGAGCAGCCGGTCGATCATGCTTTTCTGGTGGGCGAGCAGCTGCTGGCCGATCAGCGGATTGAAGTCGGCCGGCGCAGCCTTTTGCAGTGCTACCTTGTTCAGCAGTTCCTGGGCGTAGCGGATCGGGACCAGGAAGCTCACCAGTTCGCCGTCGCGGCGCTTCGATACGTTCACGCCAGCGACTTCGCCATCGCTGGTGACGCTGGGCCCACCGCTCATGCCCGAGTTGATCGGGCCGGTGAACATGAGCTGATCGTAAAAGCTGCGCGAGACGATGCCGTTGTACGAGCCTTCGGAAATCGCAAAGCCGAGGTCGAGCGGATTGCCGAGCGAATAAAGGTACTGGCCCTGGGTGAGCTTGGCCAGGCGCTCGGGCACCTTGAAAAAACCGGTACCGGTGCGTTTGACCCGCACTACCGCAAGGTCGTGCAGCACGTCGACCGCGAGCAGTTCAACCGGACCGCTCTTGCCGTCGGTGTCGACGAACTCGCCGACATACACGTCCGGATCGATCGCCATCTGCGACACCACATGGTAATTGGTCAGAACCAGGTTGCTGGTACCGACCATGAAGCCGGAACCGACCGAGGACTGGCTGCGTCCATTTTTCAGCAGCATGCGAATCTGCAGCAGATCGGCCTTGGCAGCCGAATACAGCTTTTGCGCTGCCGAGGAGGGCGGCGGCAGCGGTGCCAGCTCTTCGGTGACGCTGGCGTCGGCCGGCGGGGGCAGGGCTACCGGGGCGGCGCCGGGTGCGCCCGCACTCACGGGTGCGCCGGGTGCAACGGCCGCTGGCGGCTTGGCCTCGACGGGAGCGCTGCGGGCGGGACTGGCGGCGGGCGCCGGGGTGGGGGAACGGTTCTGGCCGGCCAGCGGGAGGGCGATGGCGCTTAAACAGGCGAGCAGGGTGGCGGTCCGAACAAGTTTCATGCAGTCCTAGGGCAGGGGAATTGCTTCATGCCTCAAGAATACCGTATTTTGCGGGGTTTTCTGCTGCCCGGCAGGCGAATCGGAACACTACAGTTCGCCGTCCTGCGCCACGGCCTCGGCCAGGGGCTCCATCATGTGCCCCATCTTTTCGGCCTTGGTGTTGAGATAGCTGTTGTTGAAGGCATTACGGTTGACATGCAGCGGCACGCGTTCGCTCACCTGCACGCCCAATTTTTCCATCGCATCGATCTTGCGCGGATTGTTGGTCATCAAACGCAGCGCGCTGATGCCAAACTGGGCCAGCATCGGTTTGCACAGCTCGTAATTGCGCGCATCGGCATGAAAACCCAGGGCCAGATTCGCCTCGACCGTGTCGGCCCCGGCTTCCTGCAGGCGATAGGCGCGGATCTTATTGACCAGTCCGATTCCGCGCCCTTCCTGACGCAGATAGAGCAGGATGCCGCGGCCTTCGTCGGCGATTTTTTTCAACGCGCCTTCGAGCTGGGCCCCGCAATCGCAGCGCTGCGAGAACAGCACGTCGCCGGTCAGGCATTCGGAGTGCACCCGCGCCAGCACCGGTTCACCGTCGGCAAAGTCGCCCAGGGTCATGGCCAGGTGTTCCTTGCCGGTGGCGTGCTCCACGAAGGCGTGCAGTGTGAATTGCGCCCACGGGGTGGGCAGCATGCACGATGCCGAGTAATCCAACAGGTCGTCGTTCAGGGGGGACTGCATATCGCGGTTCTCAAAATCCATTGCTGTACCCGCAAGTGTAACGGAAAAAGACCGCACCCGTTGGGGCGCGGCCTCTAATGCCGGCACGTAAAATTACTGGGGAAGGTCGAACAACAGCACTTCTGCAGCATCTGCCTGCTCCAAGGTAATGCCGGTTTCCTCGGTGATTTTGAGCGCGTCGCCGCCTTTGAGCGCGACGCCGTTCACCAGAACGCGGCCGCGGATCAAATGCACGTAGACATTGCGGCCCGGCTGCACAGTGTGCGTGAGCCGGTCGCCAGCACCCAGCAAGGCTGCGTAGATGGCAGCATCCTGATGCATCAGCACCGAACCGTCGCGTCCGTCGGACGAGGCGATCAAGCGCAACTGGCCGAGCTTGCTCTCGGGTGCGAAATGTTTCTCCTCGTAGCTAGGCGGGATGCCAGCAACGTTAGGCTGGATCCAGATCTGCAGGAAATGCACGGGCTCGGTGGCCGAGCCATTGAACTCACTGTGGCGCACTCCGGTGCCGGCGCTCATGCGCTGTACGTCGCCATAATGGAGCACCGAACCGGTGCCCAGACTGTCCTTGTGCTCCAGCGCCCCTTCGAGTACGTAGGAAATGATTTCCATGTCGCTATGGCCGTGGGTGCCAAAGCCCTGGCCGGGTGCTACCCGGTCTTCGTTGATGACCAGCAGCGGACCGAAACCCTGGTGACGCGCGTCGCGATAGCTGCCAAAGGAAAAGGTGTGCTGGGACTGCAGCCAGCCATGATCCGCCGCGCCGCGTTCTTCACTTTTACGAATTTCAAGCATGGTAAGCTCCTGTTGTTCTATGAATTTATTCGAAACCGCTATCTGCGGGAGTGATGCCAGTATAGGGCGACGCCGCCGTTTCAAAAAACGGAAAATTTGATCCTGTATCATCGAAAAAATCGAATATGGCGGGGTGGCGTGAGCCCTCGCTATGCCGGATGGCGAAAACCCGGCGCGACTGTGTTCCATCTCAATTGCCGCGATATCGATTCGCGCATCATTTCCTGCTACCTAATGCAGGAGAACGAGCGTGAACTTACCCCAAGTCAGCGTCCTGATACCGACCTTCGAACAGTCCCGCTTCATTGCGCGCGCGCTCGACAGCTTGCTGGCCCAGTCCCTGTGCGACTGGGAAGCCATCATTGTCGACGACGGCTCGCGCGACGACACCCCCGGGGCCGTGCGGCCCTACCTGGAAGACCGGCGCATCCGCTACATGCGCCTGGCCCACAACAGCGGACTTGGCAACGCCATTAATGTGGCGATGGCGCATGCAGCTGCGCCGCTACTGGCCTACCTTCCCAGCGACGATGTGTACTACCGCGATCACTTGCAGCAGCTGGCCGACGCCTTGCAAGGCCAGTCTGATGCAATGCTGGCGTATGCCGGCGTGCGCCACCATTACAACCGCTACGCTGTTGGCCAGGTGGAGGGTGCCCCCCTGCAGCTGGTGCAGTGCATGCACCGCAATACCGGTACGCGCTGGGTCACGCGCGAAGAGCTCGAGTCGGACGACCTTGAACGACTGTTCTGGCAGCGCTTGCGCGGCGAGGGCGCTTTTGTGGGCACCAGCGCCGTCAGCTGCGAATGGGTGGACCACCCGGCCCAGCGCCACAAGATCATGCAGGAGCCGCTGGGCGGCATCAATCCTTTCAGGCTGTTCTACCGGGTCAGCGAACCGCTGATCTTCCACACCACCACCGGCAACGCCATCGACGAGCGCGGCCAGTACCACGCCATGCGCGAGCGTGCCCCAACGCCCAGGGCGGCGCAAGGTCTCAAGATTCTGCTGGTGGGCGAACTGGCCTACAACGCCGAGCGCGTGCTGGCGCTGGAGGAAGATGGCCACCAGCTGTATGGCTTGTGGATGCGCGATCCCTACTGGTACAACACGGTCGGGCCGCTGCCGTTCGGCCACGTCGAGGACCTTGCGTACAAGCGCTGGCGCGAGGAGATTGCACGGGTGCGGCCCGATGTCATCTATGCGCTGCTGAACTGGCAGGCAGTCCCGTTCGCGCACGAGGTGATGATGGCCACCCCTGGCGTGCCCTTCGTGTGGCACTTCAAGGAAGGTCCATTCATCTGTCTTGAAAAGGGTACTTGGCCCCAGCTTATCGATTTGTTCCAGCACGCCGACGGTCGCATTTTCAGCAGCCCTGAAATGCGCGACTGGTTCGACAGCGTCATTCCCGGGCTCTCGCAGAGCCGCCTGTGCCATGTGCTCGATGGCGACCTGCCAAAGCGCGACTGGTTCGATGTGCCGCGCACCGCGCGCCTGTCGGAGGCTGACGGCGAGGTGCACACGGTGGTGCCGGGCCGCCCGATCGGACTGCACCCGCACACCGTAGCCGAGCTTGCGGCGCAGGGCGTTCATCTGCATTTTTACGGCGACTTTACCCATGGGCAGTGGCGCGCCTGGATCGACAAGTCGCGCGCCCTGGCGCCCCGGCACCTGCACCTGCACGCCAATGTTGACCAGTCGCGCTGGGTGGCCGAGTTTTCGCGCTACGACGCCGGCTGGCTGCACGCCTTCGCCAGCGATAATGCCGGCGAACTGCGGCGCGCCAACTGGGACGATCTTAATTACCCGGCGCGCATGGCCACCCTGGCCCTTGCAGGCCTGCCCATGATCCAGCGCGCCAATGCAGGCGCGCTGGTGGCGACGCAAACACTGGCGCGCACACTGGGCTGCGGAGTGTTCTACGATTCGATTCCCGAGCTGGCGGCCAGCCTGCGCGATGCCGATGCCATGCAGGCAGCGCGCGCAGCGGCTTGGGACCAGCGCGCCCTGTTCACCTTCGATGCGCACGTGCCGAAACTCGTGCGGTTTTTCCGGCGCGTGATCGAACATGCGGGCGCCGGTCCCAGAGGCTCGCGTTGAAGCGGATGCGCTGCGAGATCGTGATCTCGCGCGTGGAACGGCGTTCGCGCCGCGATTTGGCGGGAAAGATCGAGGTCGGGCTGGTGTCGATGCACGCGCTCGGCGCCGATGTGGCGACCTGGTACCTGCTCTCGCATGGGGTCTCGCTGGGCACCATCTTGCGGGTAATGACGATGCCTGGCAAGCGCCGGCGTTAAGGCGTGCGGCGCGTTTGCCTTGTTCAAGCGCCCGGTGTCAGCATGATCCGGCTCGCCTCAATGCTGGGCAAAAAAAACTCTGGCATGGAAGGTCGCAGGTATTGCGCGAGTGAGCCGAGTCACTATATAATTCGTATATTATCAATATACGTTTCATATAGTGAGAGTTAAATGGGCATTGTCAATATAGAAGAAGAGCTGC
This sequence comes from Pseudomonadota bacterium, assembly GCA_040385745.1. GTDB lineage: Bacteria > Pseudomonadota > Gammaproteobacteria > Burkholderiales > Burkholderiaceae_D > Telluria_A. The sequence goes on along the minus strand of JAZKGU010000032.1, from coordinate 26,064 downwards.
ACGATCAGCTGCGCAAGGCGAGCACTGTGTCATGTCGCTCGATTAATGCGCAGGCCGCATTCTGGATCAAGATCGGCATGATGTGTGAAATGAATCCCACCCAGAGTTTCAACGACATCGTCGCGCGCGAGCTGCGCGCCGCCGGCGTGGTACCGCATGCCTTGAAGATGGCCCTTACATGATCAAGCGGCCCGAAGAAATTGCCCTGATGGCAGAGTCAGGCAAGTTGCTGGCCAGTGTATTTGGCCACCTTGACCGACTCGACCTGATCGGGATGTCGACCATGCAGGTCAATGACCTGGTTGACAGCTTTATTGTCGACCAGCTTCAGGCGCGCCCTGCCAGCAAAGGCCAGTATGGTTATGCCTATGCGCTCAATTCGTCGCGCAACAGCGTGGTGTGCCACGGCGTGCCGTCCCCGACCGAACTGCTGCAAGCCGGCGATATCGTTAATTTCGATATCACGCTTGAGAAAAACGGCTATATCGCCGACTCCAGCAAAACCTATATGGTGGCGGAAGTCTCGGCCCAGGCCAAACGGTTGGTGCAGGTGACCTACGAGGCGATGTGGAAGGGAATCAAGGCAGTCCGTCCAGGCGCCCGGTTGGGCGATGTCGGCTTCGCCATCGAGCGGCACGCCCAGAAGCACGGTTACTCGGTCGTCAGGGAGTATTGCGGTCACGGGATCGGGCGTGAAATGCACGAGCCGCCCCAAGTGCTGCATTGGGGACGTCCGAAAACAGGCCTGGTCCTGAAAGAAGGCATGGTATTTACGATCGAGCCCATGCTCAATCAGGGCCGCAATGCGGTGGAGACCGAAGACGACGGCTGGACTGTCGTCACCTGCGACGGGCAGTTGTCCGCACAGTTCGAACACACCGTGGCAGTCACCGCCAACGGGGTGCGTGTGCTGACCTTGCGTCCCGACGAAAAAATCCCCGCTTAGCTCAAGGCAGCGGCCGGCGGCGCTGGCGCAGCGGCGCCAGCAAACCCTTGAGATCATTGTGGTCGAGTTCGTAGGCCAGTTCCAGCAGCTGGCCCAGTTCCCCGCGTGGGAAACCTTCGCGCGCAAACCAGGCCAGGTAGTTGCCTGGCAAATCGGCGATCAGCACGCCCTGGTGCTTCCCGAACGGCATTTCGCGCGTCAGCAGCAGTTGTAGGTCTTCGGGCTTCACGCGTTCCTGGTTCTATTTGTTGGCCTCACTCGGCGTCTTCACATTATCGCCCAGCACATCCTGGATATACAACATCGTCACGAACACTGCCAGCACCGCCGTCAGGGGCGTGGCCAGGGCGACGCCTGCGAGCCCAAACAAAGTGCCAAACAACACCTGCATCACAATGGTCAGCGCGGGCGGCAGCGAAACCGTCTTTTGCTCGATGAATGGCTGCAGCAGGTAGCCCTCGATCAGCTGAATCCCTCCAAACAGCATCAGCACGTACAAGGCCAGCGTCGGGCTGTCGGAAAACGCGATGAGCAGCGCCGGGACGCCGGCCATGAGCGGCCCCAGGTAGGGGATAAAATCGAGCAGGCCGGCGATGATGCCCAGGATCAGCGCCAGCGGCACGCCCAGCAGCGACAGGCCCACCGCGGTCAGCGTGCCCACCACCACCATCGACACCGATTTGCCCACCAGCCACTTGGCCAGGGTGCGGCCAATTTCGTCCATCACTTCGCGCGCACGGGGCCGCTTGGCATGGGGGACCAGCATGATGATGCCGTTGATGTAGGTGAACGGCGCTGCCGCAAAATAAATCCCGACAAAGGTGATGATCAGCACATTGCCAAGCGCGCCCAGCACGCCTGAAAAAAACAGGCCTGCGTTTGGCATCAGGGAAGTGAGATGGCCACGCAGCTGTTCATCGGTAGGAATGCTGCCGAGCAGGCGCCGCGCCAGGTCATACTGGGACAGCGTCTTGCGCAACTCACTGATGGCGTTCGGGACCGCCTGCGTGAGCTTGTCGGCTTGGTCGGAAATCTGCGGCGCCATCAGGTAGCCGCCTACACCGATTACGCACAGCATGACAAGCACCACGATCGGCAAGGAGTACTTGCGCTTCATGTTGAAGCGTTTCGCCACCACGACACTGAGCTCGTAGAGCAGGATCGCAAACAGGATGCAGGCGAAAATGAGCAACAGCGCGTCGGCGGCGTACCAGAGCGCGGCCAGCAGTAATATGAAAATGAGCGCCACGCCGTCCATGAGTACCAGGCGGTGCAGGAACTCGCTGTGCTTCCCGGCGGGAGCTTCGGCGGCGCTGCGGTCTCGTTCGTTGTGGTTTTCGTGGCTCATGGCGGCTCGTTATGACCTTGATAATTTTCATCATAACAGTTGAGTTGTATTTGCAGCGCACGCGGCACGAGGCGAATTGGGCGTGCCCGGCGCCACCGAGCGCTGCGGATAGAACCGCGAGGACATTGCCGCCCTTTGCGTATAATCGCCCTCTGGCATGACTCCAACCAACAGCAGAGAACAAAGACTATGGCTTCACCCACCGATAACATCAGCATGGCCGTGTTTTGCGACTTCGAGAATGTAGCACTGGGCGTGCGCGACGCCAATTACGAGAAATTCGACATCAAGCCGGTGCTCGAACGCCTCCTGCTCAAGGGCAGCATCGTCGTCAAGAAGGCTTACTGCGACTGGGATCGCTACAAGGGTTTCAAGGCCACCATGCATGAAGCAAATTTCGAGCTGATCGAAATTCCGCACGTGCGCCAGTCGGGCAAGAACTCCGCCGACATCCGCCTCGTGGTCGATGCGCTCGACCTGTGCTACACCAAGTCGCACGTCAATACCTTCGTCATCATCAGCGGCGACTCCGATTTTTCGCCACTGGTATCGAAGCTGCGCGAGAACGCCAAGCAGGTCATCGGCGTGGGCGTCAAGCAGTCGACCTCGGACCTGCTGGTGGCCAATTGCGATGAATTCATTTTCTACGATGACCTGGTGCGCGAAGTACGGCGCGCCGCGGCCAAGCGCGACGAACGCAAGACTCAGCCCGCGCCCAAGCGCTCGCCCGACGAAGGCAACCGCCGCAAGGAAGAACTGGAAGCGCGCAAGGCGCAGGCCATCGAACTGGTGGTCGAAATGTTCGACGCGCTGGTGTCGGAGCGCGGCGACAGCGGCAAGATCTGGGCCTCGCTGCTCAAAGACACGCTCAAGCGCCGCCGTCCCGACTTCAACGAGACCTATTATGGTTTCCGCACCTTCGGCAATCTGCTGGAAGAGGCGCAGAACCGCGGCATGCTTGAATTTGGCCGCGACGAAAAGTCCGGCGCCTATGTCTATCGCAGCAGCGGCGCACAAGCGGCGCCGGTAGCCAGCGAGCAGGTGGCGCTGCAGGACGCGCCGGTGCAGGAGGAAGCGCAAGAGCAGGAGCCGGCCCAGGCCAGGCCCGAATCGTCGCGCCGCCGTGGCGGTCGGGGCGCACGCAAGCAGGCCGAGGCGGTGGTCGAGGAAGTCCAGATGGTGGCCGAGCCGGAGCAGCCTGAAGATCTGCCCATCGTTGAAGCCGAGCCGGAAGCACAGCCCCAGGAAAAGCGCACACGCAGCCGTGGTGGTGCGCGCAAGAGCGCCGCGCGCAAAGCGGAAGCCGAGCTGAGCGCAGCGCCGGAACCTGTAATGGAGGCGCAGCCGGAGCCGCAGGTAGCGGCGGAGACCGAAGCGGCGCCGGCGCCCAAGAAGGCTGCCCGCAAGGCGCCGGCGCGTCCGCGCAGGCCGGCCAAGCCCAAGGCCGAATAAACCCGGCTGCCCTGCCTGGGTCGCGCGGGTCGAAACCCGCGCGACGCCTTGGCCTCGCCGGACCACGTCCGTGCGCGCACAAAACCAAAAATTCAGGCAAACTTGGGTTGTCGATCAAACCACCCAAGGAGTCGCCGCCATGCGTACGCTGACCGGATTATTACTGTCCCTGGCGCTAATCGCCCCCTGCGCACTGGCAGCGCCACCTTCTCCCACGCATCCCATCCTCGGTATCTGGAAGCTGACCCTGCCAGACGGCAGCTGCTCCGAAACCTACCGCTTCCGCGGCGACGGCACCACGCTCGTCACCAGTGCCGAGGAAGTCTCGGAGAGCGAATTCACCATTCCGGCCGAGGCCAGCGCCAAAGGCTTTTTCAAGCTTGAAGACAAAATCATCAAGGACAATGGCAAAAAGGATTGCGCCGGCGCGGTCATGAAAGTAGGCAGCAAGGTGACCCATTACGTGCATTTTCACCCGTCCGGCTCGCTGTTCCTGCTGTGCGCCGACGAGTCGCTCAATACCTGCATCGGCCCGTTTCGCCGTATGCAGGGGCAGGACACCTAGTGGTCCGAATCGGCCTCATTTCCGACACCCACGGCTTGATGCGCCCGGAGGCCTTGCGCCAACTCGCCGGCAGCGACTTCATCGTCCACGGCGGCGACATCGGGGGCCAGGAGATCCTCGACCAGCTTGGCGCCATTGCGCCCGTGACGGCGGTACGCGGCAATAACGACTATGCACCGTGGGCCGGCAAGGTGCCAGAATGCGCCACTTTACAGATCGGCGCGATTGCTATTTACGCCATTCACGACATAGGACTGCTGCCGTCCGACATTGCCGGGTCGGGCATCGGGGTCGTGGTCTATGGGCACTCCCACCGCCCCCTGATCGAGGAGCGGGCAGGGGTGCTCTACCTCAACCCGGGCAGCGCGGGTCCGCGGCGTTTCAAGTTGCCGGTTTCAGTCGGCGAGCTGGTCATCGATGGTAGCGAGCTCAGCGCGAGGATCATCGAGCTGGCCGTGTAGTGTTGCGCGCAGGGCAGTGCCAGTCCATCGATTACCCATTGGCCCGTGGCGTGTTGTATATTGCAGGCGAACAATCCCATTTTCGCTGCGCTCGCCATGTCTCCAATACTCCTGTTCTGCCTCCTGATAGCCTATTTCTGCCTGTTGCTGGGTGTGGCGTGGGTCACCTCCCGCAATGCCACCAACGAAAGCTTCTTCATCGGTAACCACAGCAGCAACTGGATGCTGGTGGCATTCGGCATGGTGGGCACCACGCTCTCGGGCGCTACCTTCATCAGCGTACCGGGTGCGGTGGGCAACGACGGCTTCGGCTATGCCCAGATCCTGATCGGCTACGTGTTTGGCTACCTGGCCGTGACCTTCGTGCTGCTGCCGCTGTATTACCGGCTCGGGCTCACCTCGATCTACCATTATCTCGACCTGCGCCTTGGCCGGCGCTCCTACCAGAGCGGCGCCTCCTTTTTCATCCTGTCGCGCCTGCTCGGGGCGAGCGCGCGGCTTTACCTGGTCGTCAACATACTGCAGGCCATCATTCTCGACAGCCTGGGCGTGCCGTTCTGGGCCACCACGCTGATTATCCTGGGCATGATTCTGATGTACACCTACCAGGGCGGCGTCAAGACCATCGTCTGGACCGATACCCTGCAAACCTTTTGCATGCTGTTCGGCCTGGTGGCCTGTGTCTGGTTCCTGCTCGACCGGCTCGGCCTGAGCGTGGCGCAAAGCCTGGTGCAGATGGAGGAGCGCGGCCTGTCGCGGGTGTTTACCACCGCCGTGGACAGCCCCAATTTCTACCTCAAGCAGTTCATCGCCGGTTTTTTCATCGTGATCACGATGACCGGCATGGACCAGGAGATGATGCAAAAAACCATTTCAGTCAAGACCCTGCGCGATTCGCAGAAGAATCTGCTGACGCTGACGCTGATCCTGGTCGCGGTGCTGTCGCTGTTCCTGTTCCTGGGCGGCCTGCTGTATCTGTATGCACCCACGGTAGGACTGGCCGCTACCGGCGACAAGATTTTCCCAGCTGTCGTGATGGGTCATTTGCCCGCGGTAATCCAGATCATCTTTCTGATCGCGCTCATCTCGGCCCTGTTCCCCAGTGCCGACGGCGCCATCACCGCGCTCACCTCGAGCTTTTGCATCGATCTGCTGGGAATCCGGCGCCGGCCCGATCTGAGCGAGCAGGACCAGGTGCGCTGGCGCCAGCGTGTGCACCTCGGTTTCGCCGCGCTGTTCCTGTTGCTGGTGCTCAGCTTCAAACTGGCTGACAACCCCAGCATGATTGTGGTGATCCTGAAACTGGCCAGCTATACCTACGGCCCGCTGCTTGGCTTGTTCGCATTCGGCATTCTCACCAGCCGCAGCGTGGCCGACCGCTGGGTCCCGGTGGTGGCGGTGGGAGCGCCCGTCATTTGCGCGATCGTTGAGTTTAATCAACAATTGCTGCTGGGAAGTTATCGCCTCGGTCTTGAACTGTTGATGATTAATGGCATATTGGTGTTTGCAGGATTGCTCGCCATTTCCCGTCCGGCAGATGCACAATCGCCCGCTTTGCTAGCCCCAAAGGCCTGATTTTCGCTTACAGTACGCGTCTTGCTTTCTTAATTAAATTTTAACGCCGGAGTTTTAATGTCTTCTAAACCAGTGTCCATCCTGCGCCGCGGCTTTGGCATGTTCTGGACTGCGCTCGACGTGACGCGCCGTACCTTTTTCAATCTGCTGTTCCTGCTGATTATTATCTTGATCGTGGTCGCCATGTTCAGCGGCGGGCCCAAGCCGATCGCCGCCAAGACTGCGCTGGTCCTCGAGCTCAAGGGCTCGCTGGTGGAGCAGCGTTCGGGCACCGCGGCCGACCAGCTCATGGCCAATGTGACCGGCGGCGACGCCGAACGCTCGATTCAGCTGCGCGACCTGCTCAAGGTGCTCGATTCGGCCTCCAAGGACCCCAACATCGGCAGCGTGGTGCTCATGCTCGACCAGCTCGACGGCGCCGCGCCGGCGATGATGAACGAAGTGGGCGCCGCCATCGACCGCGTCAAGGCAGCCGGCAAGCCGGTGGTGGCCTGGGGCGGCACCTACGACCAGCGCCGCTACAAGATCGCATCCCACGCCAGCGAAGTCTATGTGCACCCGATGGGCATGGTCATGATCGAAGGCTACGGCCGCCGCAAGAACTACTACCGCGATGCGCTCGACAAACTGGGCGTGAAGGTCAACCTGATCAAGGTCGGCACCTACAAGAGCTATGCCGAGCAGTACACCAGCACCGGCCCCTCGCCAGCGGCCACCGAGGCCGAAGCCTACCTGTACGACGAGCTGTGGAAGGGCTACACCAGCGAGGTGGAAGCGAACCGCAAGCTGGCCGCCGGCACCATCATGAACATGATCGACAATTTCCCCAAGCTGCTGGAGGCGAACGGCGGCGACATGGCCAAGCTGGCGCTGCAGGCCAAGCTGGTCGACGGTCTTAAAACGCGCGACGAAGTGCGCGAGATGATGATCAAGCGCGGCGTCAAGGATGAAGACAACAAGACCTTCCGCCAGGTCTCGTACAACGACTACCTGCTGCGCCACCGCCCTGTGCTGTTCGGCGACGGCGTGGGCGTGGTGGTGGCTGCGGGCGAAATCAGCGACGGCACCGCAGGTCCGGGCGCCATTGGCGGCGTGTCAACCTCGAACCTGATCCGCAAGGCGCGTGACGACGATTCGATCAAGGCCATCGTGCTGCGCGTCGATTCGCCTGGCGGCAGTGCTTATGCTTCCGAGCTGATTCGGCGCGAGCTCGAACTCACGCGCGCCGCCGGCAAGCCGGTGGTGGTGTCGATGGGCAGCGTGGCAGCGTCGGGCGGCTACTGGATCGCCATGTCGGCCGACGAGGTGATTGCCGACCGTTCCACCGTCACCGGTTCGATCGGCGTGTTCGCGCTGATTCCAACGGCCGACAAGGTCGCGGAAAAAATCGGCGTGAGTACCGGCGGCCATACCACCACCTGGCTGGCTGACGCCTACAATCCGCTGCGCGCGCTCGATCCACGTTTCGAGCAGATCATCCAGCTCAATATCTCGCGCATTTATACTGACTTCACCACCAAGGCCGCTGCGGCGCGCAAGACCACGCCGGCAAAAATCGATGCAGTGGCCCAGGGCCGCGTCTGGACCGGCACCCAGGCCAAGGAACGCGGTCTGATCGACACAATCGGCAGCTATGGCGACGCCATCAAGTCCGCCGCCAAGCGCGCCAAGCTGCCTGAAGGCTACCGGGTTGCCTACATCGAGCGCGAAGGCTCGGCCGTCGAACGCTTCCTGGAAATGTTCGGAGCAAGTTCGGCGCAGGCGATTAATATCCAGGTCAAGTTGGGCATGCTGCCCACCGGTCTGCCGAGCAGCGCCGTGCAGGAAGTGACGCAGGAGCTGGGCTGGCTGTCGGACCTGAATGCGCGCCGCGCGCCGTTCCAGGCCATTACACACTGCCTGTGCGACTTCAAGTAAGTAGTTTTGTAGCGAGTTTGTAACAGCTTCGACAACAGCAAGCTGTCTAGACGGGCGCCATTCGGCGCCCGTTTTTATTCCTCGACAGCTTATACCGGCCTTGATGACGGGGACCAGGCTTGAGGCCGTGCTCGAAATGGTGGTGTAAATACGCTGTTTACAAAGGGGATTTGTATCGGTCGAATGTACGCTGGAAAACATATAAATTTACATTGCCATGCTAGAGTCAGCCCCAAATCGTTGGTATCAAAACAAGGAAAAGCATGGACGTCCAAACCACCCGGCCTCCGCGTAGCAAGCGCGGCAAAATCATTGGCAGCCTGATTGCCGTTGTCGTCATGATCGCCATCGGCGCGCTCGCGTGGTATCTCACGCACCAGCCCAAGGCCGGTCCCGGTGGCGGCGCGCCAGGCGCGGCCCAGGGCGGCCCCGGTGGCGGCCCGGGCGGCGGCGGGGGAGGCGGAGGTGGCGGGCGGGGTGGACGCGGCGGCGCCACCACCGTCGGCGTCGCCACTGCCGAACTGGCCGATATACCGGTGACGCTCGAAGCGCTCGGCACCGTCACCGCGGCGGCGACCGCCACAGTGCGCCCGCAAGTGTCGGGCGTGCTGCAAAAAATCAGCTTCAGCGAAGGCCAGCTGGTCAAGGCCGGCCAGGTGCTCGCCGTGATCGACCCGCGTCCGTTCGAAATGGCACTGCTGCAGGCCAGCGGCCAGCGCCAGCGCAACGAGGCGCAGCTCACCAGCGCACGCGTCACGCTCGACCGCTTCCGCACACTGCTCACGCAGGACTCCATCGCGCGCCAGGAGGTCGATACCCAGGCCGCGCTGGTCAAGCAGCTCGAGGGCAGTCTGATGACCGACCGCGCCGCGGAAGGCATCGCGCGCCTGAACCTGAGCCACACCCAGGTCAAGGCCCCGATCACTGGGCGCGTGGGCCTGCGTGTAGTCGACATGGGTAACCTGGTCAGCAGCGGCGACGCCAACGGCATCGCGGTCATTACACAGCTTTCGCCGATCGACGTCGAATTCGCCATTCCGCAGGACCGCGTGCCCGACATCCAGGAAAGCATTGCCGGCGGATCGCCGCTGCCAGCCATCGCGCTCGATCGCACCCGGACCACCAGCCTTGCTACGGGCAAGTTCGCCGCGCTCGACAACCAGGTCGACGTGCAGACCGGGACCGTGCGCGCCAAAGCCCGTTTCGCCAATGCCAACCAGGCCCTGTTCCCCAGCCAGTTCGTCAATCTGCGCCTGGAAATGCGCACCATTAAGGACGCCGTCATGGTGCCGGTCACGGCGCTGCGGCACGGTGCCAATGGCGACTTCGTCTATGTGCTCAACGCTGCTGAACGGACGGTTGCAGTGCGTCCTGTGACGCGCGGCCAGGCTACTGTCGACAAGGTGCAGATCAAGACCGGTCTCAAGGCCGCGGAGCAGGTCATTACCGAAGGCGCGGACCGCCTCAAGGATGGCGCCAAGGTGACCTTGCCGGGTGACCGTCCTGCGGCCGGCGGCGGTGGTCGCGGACGCCGTGGCGAAGGCGGTGGCGGACGCGGTGAAGGCGGCGGACGCGGTGAGCGCGGTGGCGCCCCTGGGGCACCGGCCGCCGACGCAGCGCCAGCGGCGCCAGCGGCCGCGCCTGCGCCAGTTCCCGCACCAGCTGCGGCCCCTGCTGCCGCACCTGCACCTGCCGCGGCGCCCGCTGGCGCGCCTGCGGCCGACGCAGCGCCGCCAGCGGCGGATGGCGAGCGGCGCCAGCGCCGCCTAGGGCCGGACGGCCAGCCCTTGCCACGCCGGCTAGGCCCTGACGGGCAACCGCTCCAGCGCCGATTGGGGCCTGACGGTCAGCCACTGCCACGCCGCCTGGGCCCGGACGGCCAGCCGCTGCCGCGCGGCGAAGGACGCCGCCCACGCGAGGGAGCCACCGAATGATTGGCCTTGACGCGCTCGGGAGCGCACGATGAGTCCTTCAACTCCGTTCATTCACCGCCCGGTTGCTACCGCGCTGCTGATGCTGGCGATCGTGCTGGCGGGCTTGGTGGGTTTTCGCTTCCTGCCTCTATCAGCGCTGCCGCAGGTTGATTTCCCGACCATCCAGGTACAGACCCTGTACCCTGGCGCCAGCCCGGAAGTCATGGCGCGCACCGTCACCGCCCCGCTCGAGCGGCGCTTCGGGCAAATGTCGGGCTTGCAGCGCATGAGTTCGACCAGCGCGGCCGGCGTTTCCATCGTCACGCTGCAGTTCGGCCTGGGCCAGACGCTCGACGTGGCCGAGCAGGAAGTGCAAGCTGCTATCAATGCCGGCGGCTCGCTGCTGCCGGCCGACCTGCCGGCGCCACCCGTGTATGCCAAGGTCAATCCCGCCGATGCGCCGGTGCTGACCCTGGCCATCACGTCCGACACGATACCCCTGACCGAAGTGCAAAATCTGGTCAACACGCGCCTGGCGCTGAAGATCAGCCAGGTCTCCGGCGTGGGCTTGGTCACCCTGAGCGGCGGCCAGCGCCCGGCTGTGCGCATTCAGGCCGATACCGGCGCGCTGGCCTCGTATGGCCTGGGCCTGGACACGCTGCGCAGCGCCATTTCCGGCGCCAACGCCAATAGCGCCAAGGGTAATTTCGACGGTCCCACCCGCTCGTATGCCATCAACGCGAATGACCAGTTGCTGACCGTCCCCGATTACGAGCAACTCATCGTCGCTTACAAAAACGGTGCACCGATCCGCCTCACCGACGTGGCCAAAGTGGTCGACAGCGCCGAAAACGTGCGTCTGGGCGCCTGGGCCAACTTGAAGCCGGCCATTATTCTCAACGTGCAGCGCCAGCCAGGCGCCAACGTCATCGCCACGGTCGACGCCATCAAGGAACGCTTGCCTGAGCTGCAGGCCGGCCTGCCGGGCGCCTTGCGCCTGGATGTGCTGTCCGACCGCACCACCGGCATTCGCGCCTCGGTCCTGCACGTTGAATTCGAACTGCTGCTGGCCGTGGTGCTGGTGGTGCTGGTGATTTTCGCCTTCCTGCACAGCGTGCGCGCCACCGTCATCGCCAGCCTGGCCGTGCCGATCTCGCTGATCGGCACCTGCGGGGCCATGTACATGCTTGGCTACAGTCTGAACAACCTGTCGCTGATGGCGCTGACCATCGCCACCGGCTTCGTGGTCGACGACGCCATCGTCATGATTGAAAACATCGCCCGCTATATCGAAAAAGGCGAGAAGCCCATGGCCGCGGCCATCAAGGGCGCTTCCCAGATTGGCTTTACCATCATTTCGCTGACAGTGTCGCTGATCGCAGTGCTGATTCCGCTGCTGTTCATGGGCGACGTGGTGGGGCGCCTGTTTCGCGAGTTCGCCATCACACTGTCGATCACGATTCTGATCTCGGGCGTTGTGTCGCTGACGCTGGTGCCCATGATGGCCGCGCGCTGGCTCAAGCCGCACGGCGAAGAAAAGCCGGGGCGCATGGCGCTGCGCACCCAGGCCTACTTCGACCGCGTGACTGGCCGCTACGAACGCTCGCTGGGCTGGGTGCTGGCGCGCCAGGGGTTGACCCTGATCGTGGCGCTGCTCACGCTGCTGCTTACCGTGGTCCTCTACATCATGATCCCCAAGGGCCTGTTCCCGACCCAGGATACCGGCCAGCTGCAGGCGCGCGTGGAAATGGGACAGACCATTTCGTACGAGCGCATGGCGCAGCTGCAGCAGGCGGCCGCCAAGGTCATCCTGCAAGATCCCGACGTCGCTTCGCTCAGTTCCAACGTGGGCGTGGATGGGGCCAACAACTCCATGCTGCACACCGGGCGCATGCTCATCAACCTCAAGGACGACCGTTCCGGCGACCAGCAGGAAACCATGGACCGCTTGCGCCGCAGCGTGGGGCAGATCGCCGGCGTGACCCTGTACCTGCAGCCGACCCAGGACCTGACCATCGATGCCGAGACCGGTCCCACCCAGTACCGCCTGTCGCTCGAGGGCGCCGAAGGCGAGGTGGTCGATGAATGGGCCGCTAAACTGACCGAGCGCCTGCGCACGGTCGGCCAGGTACGCAATGTGACCACCGACGCCGGCGCCACCGGCACCGCCGCCTATGTCAAAATCGATCGCGATACAGCTTCGCGCCTGTCGATCACGGCCGCCGCGATTGACGATGCGCTCTACAGCGCCTATGGCCAGCGCATTGTCTCCACCATATTCACCGAAACCAACCAGTACCGCGTGATCCTGGAAGCGCAGCGCGATCCGCAAATGTCGGTTGCCGCGCTGGGCCAGCTGCCGATCAAGACCGGCTCGGGCCAGACCACGCCCCTGTCGGCGGTAGCCACCATCGTCGAGGAACCGGCGCCCCTGCAAATTACGCACGTGGCGCAATACCCCGCTACCACGGTCGGCTTCGATACCGCTCCGGGCGTGTCGCTGGGGCAGTCGGTGGATGCTATCCGCGATGCCGCAGCCGACATCAAGCTGCCGCCCGCAGTCAGCATGGAATTCCTGGGCGCTGCCGGGGCCTATCAGAACTCGCTGTCGAACCAGCTGTGGCTGATTCTGGCGGCCGTGATCTGCGTCTACATCGTGCTGGGCGTGCTGTATGAAAGCTATATTCACCCGCTCACGATTCTGTCGACCTTGCCGTCGGCCGGCGTGGGCGCCTTGCTGGCGCTGATGATCAGCGGTCAGGACCTTGGCGTAATCGGCATCATCGGCATCATTCTCCTGATCGGTATCGTCAAGAAAAACGCGATCATGATGATCGACTTCGCCATCGAGGCCGAACGGGAGCAGGGCATGGCCCCGCGCCAGGCGATCGAGCAGGCCGCACTGCTGCGCCTGCGCCCGATCCTGATGACGACCCTGGCCGCGCTGTTCGCCGCCGTGCCTTTGATGCTGGGCTGGGGCGAGGGCGCGGAACTGCGCCGTCCGCTGGGCCTGGCCATTTTCGGTGGCCTCATCGTGAGCCAGATGCTGACGCTGTTTACCACGCCGGTCATCTACCTCGGCTTTGATCGCCTGTCGCGGCGCTGGTCGCGCAAGCCGGATGCGACGCTTGCCGACGGAGCAGTCAAGTGAACCTGTCCGAGCCATTCGTACGGCGCCCGATCGCCACCGTCCTGCTCACGCTGGGAATCGCGCTGGCGGGCATTGGCGCCTTTTTCGTGCTGCCGGTGTCACCGCTGCCACAGGTGGACTTTCCCACCATTTCGGTGTCTGCATCGCTGCCTGGCGCCAGTCCGGACACCATGGCCACCAGCGTGGCTACGCCGCTGGAGCGGCGCCTGGGGGTGATCTCGGGCGTGAACGAAATGACGTCCAATAGCGGCAACGGCTCGACCCGGATCAATCTGCAGTTTGACCTCAACCGCAAGATCGACTCGGCAGCGCGCGAGGTACAGGCCGCCATCAGCGCCGCCCGCGCCGACCTGCCATCGACCCTGCGCAGCAATCCGACCTATCGCAAGGCCAATCCATCGGATGCCCCGATTATCATTCTGGCGCTGACGTCGCCCTCCAAGACGCCGGGCCAGATTTACGAATCAGTGTCCAATCTCGTGCAGCAAAAGCTGGCACAGGTCAAGGGCGTGGGTGATGTCGAGATTGGCGGCGGCTCGCTGCCCGCGGTACGGGTGGAGCTGCTGCCGTATGCGCTCAACCGCTACGGCGTCTCGACCGAAGATGTGCGCGCCGCAATTCAGTCGACCAATGCCAACCGGCCCAAGGGCGCCATTGAAGGCAGCGGCATGCGCCTGCAGATTTATTCCCAGGCCAGCGGCGCCAGCGGCGGACGCAGCGCAGCCGACTACCGCACCCTGGTGGTAGCCTGGCGCAATGGAGCGGCCGTCAAACTGAGCGACGTGGCCGAAGTCATCGACGGTGTCGAGAACGTCAATACTCTCGGTCTGTTCAACGGCAAGCCGGCGGTGGTGGTGCTCATCACGCGCCAACCTGGCGCTAACGTCATCGAAACCGTGGACGGCGTGCGCGAGCTGCTACCCACGCTGCAGGCGCAGCTGCCCAAGGAAATCAAGCTTGAGGTAGCCTCCGACAGCACCAATTCGATCCGCGCCTCGCTGCACGAAATCGAGATCACCCTGATCATTTCGATTCTGCTGGTGGTTGCCGTGGTGAGTCTTTTCCTGCGCAGCGTGCGCGCCACCATCATCCCGGCGGTTGCGACCATCGTGTCGCTGCTGGGGACGTTCGGGGTCATGTATGTGCTCGGTTTCAGTCTGAACAACCTGAGCCTCATGGCACTGACCGTGGCCACCGGCTTTGTGGTCGACGACGCCATCGTGGTGCTGGAAAATACCGCACGCCACATCGAAAAAGGCATGGACCGCATGCAGGCCGCGCTGCTGGGCGCGCGCGAGGTGGGCTTTACGGTCCTCTCAATCAGCCTGTCCCTGGTGGCGGTATTCATACCGCTGCTGTTCATGGGCGGCCAGGTCGGGCGGCTGTTCCGCGAGTTCGCCGTCACGCTGTCGGCAGCGGTGCTCATTTCGCTGGTCATTTCGCTCACCACCACGCCCATGATGTGCGCCTGGCTGCTCAAGCCCGGCAATGTGGAACGCAAGCCGGGCCGGCTGTCGCGCTGGGCCGAAAAAGGCTTTGACAAGGTGCTCAAGACCTACGAGCACTCGCTCGACTGGGCCCTGGGCAGTCTGGGGCTGGTGATGGTGATCTTCTTCTTCATCATCGGTCTGAATATTTACCTGTTCTCGGCCGCGCCAAAGGGTTTCTTTCCGCAGCAAGACACGGGGCAGATCAATGGCGGCATTCGCGCCGACCAGAGCATCTCCTTCCAGGCCATGCAGATCAAGCTCAAGGAAATTGTCGATATCATTCGCGCCGACCCGGCGGTGGCCACCGTGGTCGGATTTACCGGCGGGGGGCGGGCTGGGGGCGGTTTCATGTTCATCAACCTCAAGCCGGTCTCGGAGCGCAATGAGGGCGAGGGCGGGCAGGCCGTCATCGCGCGTTTGCGTCCGCAGCTGGCGCAAATTACCGGCGTGTCGATGTTCCTCAACCCGGTGCAGGACCTGCGCATGGGCGGGCGCCAGTCCAATTCGACTTACCAGTACACCCTCAAGAGCGACAATCTGGATGACCTGAAGCTGTGGGCGACGCGCCTGGCCGACTCCATGAAGCGTCAGGAAGCGCTGATCGACGTCGATACCGACCAGGCAGAAAACGGGGTCGAAATGTTCGTCAAGATCGACAAGGATACCGCTTCGCGCCTGGGCATTAATGCGCGCGATGTCGACAACGCGCTGTACAACGCTTTCGGCCAACGCCAGGTATCGACCATCTACGATGAGCTCAATCAGTACAGCATCATCATGGGCGTGGCCAAGCGCTATGCGCAGACGCCGGAAGCGCTGTCCGATATCTACGTGCCCTCGCGCGCGGCGCCGGCCACCGGCAGCGGCGCCAATCCCGGCGCCACCCGCGATCCGTCCAGCGGCCAGGCCCTGAGCAGCGCGGCCACCACGATGGTGCCGCTGTCGACCATTGCCACATTTGCCGAAAGTTCGACCCCGACTTCGGTCAACCACCAGGACGGCGAACTGGCCACCACGGTCTCGTTCAACCTTGCCGAGGGAAGCAATCTGGATGCCGGCAAAGCTGCGGTCAAGCAGGCCGAGGCCGACATCGCGATGCCCAATAATGTACGCGGCAGCTTCCAGGGCACTGCGCGCGCAGCCGAGGAGTCGAACAAGGAGCAGCCGCTGCTCATCCTCGCCGCTGTGGTGGTGATTTACATCGTGCTGGGCATTTTGTACGAGAGCCTGGTGCATCCGCTGACGGTACTGTCCACGCTGCCCTCGGCCGGCGTGGGCGCGGTGCTGGCGCTGTTGCTGTTCAAGATGGACTTCTCGATCATCGCCCTGATCGGGGTATTTCTTCTGATCGGTATCGTCAAGAAGAACGCCATCATGATCATCGACTTCGCGCTCGAGGCGGAACGCACGCGCGGTTTGAGCCCGCTCGAAGCGGTGCGCGAAGCCTGCCTGCTGCGATTTCGGCCGATCCTGATGACCACCCTGGCCGCCGCGCTGGGCGCCTTGCCGCTGGCGATAGGTTTTGGCGAGGGCTCCGAGCTGCGCCGTCCGCTAGGTATAGCCATCATCGGCGGCCTGATCGCCAGCCAGCTGATCACGCTGCTGACCACGCCCGTCGTCTACATCGTGATGGACAAGCTGCGCCGCCGCGGTCCGGCCGAGCGCGAACTTGGCCACCACGCCGATCCTGCCACGCAAACAAAACCAATATGAGTGACCCCATGCGCACACCTGCACCCCTTACCCTGAGCGTCCTGGCGCTCGCAGCGAGTCTTGCGGCCGGCTGCGCTGTCGGCCCAAAGTACGAAGTCCCCAGCACGCCGGCGCCGGCTGCTTTCAAGCAGGCCGAGGGCTGGGTTCCGGCGGTGCCGGCCGATACGCTCGAACGCGGTCCCTGGTGGACCTTGTTCAACGACCCGGTGCTGACCCAGCTCTCATCGCAGGTAGAGGTCTCGAACCAGAACGTGGCGGCGGCGATAGCCAACTATGCCCAGGCGCGCTCGCTGGTGCAGGAGCAGCGCGCCTCGCTGTTCCCCAGCGTGTCGCTGGGGGTGGATGCGGGCCGCTCCGGTGGGCGCGAAGGCGGCAGTGAAGGCAATTACCGCCTCAGCATTGGCGGCAGCTGGGAGCCGGACCTGTTCGGGCGCCTGCGCGCTGGTGTGACCAGTGCCCAGGCCGGCGCTGCGGCCAGTGCCGCCGACTTGGCTGCCGCGCGCCTTGCCGCCCAGGGCGAACTGGCCGCCAACTACTTCTTCCTGCGCGAGGCCGATGCCCAGCGCGCGCTGCTGGCAACCACCATCGAAGGCTACGAGCGCGTTGCCCAGATCACCAAGAACCGCTTCGATGCGGGCATTGCCGCCAAGTCGGACGTGCTGCAGGCGCAAACGCAGCTGGCCAACGCCCGCGTTGACGACCTTGGCCTGGCGCGCCAGCGCGTCCAGTTCGAAAGTGCGATTGCTATCTTGCTCGGCAAGGCCCCGGCTGACTTTTCGCTGGCGCCTGCGCCCTGGCAGGCCAATGTGCCAGACATCCCTGTCGTGGTGCCGTCGCTGTTGCTGCAGCGCCGTCCCGACATCGCTGCGGCCGAACGGCGCGTAGCCGCCGCCAATGCGCAGATCGGTATCGCGCGCTCCGCGTATTATCCGAATATCGGCCTGTCCGGCTCCGTGGGCACGGGCGGCAGTAAGCTGAGCGACTTGTTCAGCGTTTCCAATCTGGTCTGGTCGCTCGGCACCAGCCTGGCTCAAACCATCTTCAATGCGGGCGCCACCACCGCGCGGGTAGCCGGCGCCGAGGCGCAGCAGCAGGCTGCGGCGGCGCGCTATCGCCAGACGGTGCTCGAAGCCTTTGGTGACGTTGAAAATCAGCTCGCGGCCACGCGGGTGCTCGCGCAGCAGCTTGAACTTAGGCGCCAGGCTTCGCAAGCTGCCGACCAGGTCGAAACCCAAATGCTCAATCGCTACAAGGCGGGGCAGGTGAGTTACACCGAAGTGGTGCAGGCCCAGGCCACGGCGCTGTCGGCGCGGCGCGCGCTGGTGCAAATTCAGGCGGATCGCCAGGCAACTGCGATCGCCTTGATTCAATCATTGGGCGGTGGATGGGAAGCCACGCTAAAATAGCGGCACCATGACCAAAACCGCCAAACCACCTAAAGCCGAGCCCGCCTACGAAGTGCACCGTTCCGAGATCCACGGCAACGGCGTGTTCGCCCGTCGCCACATCGAGGCCGGCGAGCGCATCGTCGAGTACGAGGGCGAGCGCATCACCTCCGACGAATCAGCAATCCGCGCCGAAAAAGGCGGCGGGCCAATCAACCACACCTTCTTCTTTTCTCTGGCTGACGGCAACGTCATCGATGGCGGCAGCGGCGGCAACGATTCGCGCTTCATCAATCACGGCTGCGAGCCCAATTGCGAAGCCTACGAGGAAGACGGCCGGGTGTTTATTTACTCCCTGCACGATATCGAAAAGGGCGACGAACTCAATTACAACTACGCGCTTATTTACGAAGAGCGGCATACGGCGGCGGTGAAAAAACAGTTCGAGTGCCGCTGCGGCGCTCCCACCTGCAGCGGCACCATGCTGGCGCCCAAAAAGCGCAAGGCCAAAGCCAAGGCAAAGTAAGCGTTCCACCTTTGTTAACTCGGGTCTGGCGGGAGGCCATATGGTAAAGCGCATACTGCCGTTTGTAATTGCCGGGCTGATGGTCACGTCCGCCCACGCCCAGCATTCGCCCACCTTGCGCAAGATCCAGGAAACCGGCGTGATTACCATCGGCTTTCGCGACAAGTCGATCCCGTTTTCCTTCCTCGACCGCCAGCAGCGCCCGATCGGCTATTCGATCGACCTGTGTCAGCGCGTTGTCGACGCCATCCGCGTCAAGATGAATCTGCCGGGTCTGGAGGTGCTGATGCGCCCGGTCACCTCGGCCAATCGCATCTCCTTCGTGGTCAACGACATCATCGACCTTGAATGCGGCTCCACCACCAACACGGCCGAGCGCAAGAAGGACGTGGCGTTTTCGGTCACCACCTTTGTAGCGTCGGGCAGCCTGGTGTCTAAACGCGCGCGCGATATTCATTCGCTCCAGGAGCTGCGCGGCCATACCGTCGTGTCCACGGCCGGCACTACCTACGTCAAAGGCCTGGCCGAATCGAACCGCAAGCTCGGTCTTGGCATGAGCATCATCGCCGGCAAGGGCCACGCCGATTCATTCCAGCTGGTCGAAACCGACCGCGCGGCCGCCTTCGCCATGGACGATGTGCTGCTGCACGGGCTGGTGGCCAACACGCGCAACCCGGCCGATTACGTCATCTACAATTCCGAGCTGTCGGTGGAACCCTACGGCATCGTGCTGCGCAAGGACGACCCCGAGTTCAAGCGCATCGTCGACGAAGCGCTGGCGGCCCTGTTCCGTTCGGGCGACATCAACACGATCTACCGCAAGTGGTTCCTGTCGCCGATCCCGCCCAACAGGGCCGAACTCCATCTGCCAATGAGCAATGCGTTACGAAAAGCTATATCGTTTCCGACCGACTCCAGCGATCCTGCCCGGTACCGATAGGACGCTCAGGCCGGCCGATAGTCGTCGATGGTGATGGCATGCCGGTGCAGCTTGTCGTAGAGGGTCTTCTTGCCGATGCCAAGCGCGGCGCAGACAGCAATCGGTCGCCCGTGGTGCTGTTTGAGGGCCTGCTCGATGAGCGATTTTTCGATCACGTCCATTTGCTGGGTCAGCGTCTGCTCCACCGGCGCCTGGATGCTGTCTGACGAGCCCGGCAGGCCGAGCACGTAGCGGTCGGCCACGTTGCGCAGTTCGCGCACATTGCCCGGCCAGTCGCTGGCCATCAGGCGCCGCATGTAATCGCCCTGCAAGGCCGGCGCTTCACGCCCGTAGCGCAATGCTGCCTGAAGCAGGAAGTGTTCGAACAGGATCGGAATGTCCTCGCGCCGCTCGCGCAGGGGCGGCAGTTCGAGCGTGGCGACGTTGAGCCGGTAGTACAGGTCACTGCGAAATTTCTGCTGCGCGCTCAGGTCCTGCAGATCGCACTTGGTCGCGGCGATGATCCGGAAGTCCACCGGCAGCTGCTCGTTCGAGCCCAGCCGCTCGATTTTACGCTCCTGCAGGGCGCGCAGAAGCTTGACCTGGAAGCCCATCGGCATGCTCTCGATCTCATCGAGCAGCAGCGTGCCGCCGTGCGCATGCTCGATCTTGCCGATGCGGCGCTTGGCGGCGTTGGTGAAGGCGCCAGCTTCGTGCCCGAACATTTCACTCTCGAACAGATTCTCAGGCAGGCCGCCGCAATTCACTGCAACGAAATTGGCGCGGGCGCGTTTGCTGTGATCGTGCAGGCAGCGCGCCACCACCTCCTTGCCGGTGCCGGTCTCGCCATACACCAGCACATCGGCCGAGGTGTCGGCCAGGTTCATGATCTGGCGCCGCACCTCCTTGATGGCCAGCGAGTTTCCAAGCAAAGTGGCTTCGATACCTGCCTGGTTCTGCAAATGGCGGCGCAAGGTGTCGATTTCCAGGCGTAGCGCGCGTTTTTCCATGGCGCGCGTTGCAGTGGTGACCAGGCGCTCCATGGCGAAGGGCTTTTCGATGAAATCATAGGCGCCTTCGCGCATGGCCTCGACCGCCATCGCCACGTCGCCGTGGCCGGTGACCAGGATGACCGGGATGGTCGGGTCCACCGTGTTGATGTGGCGCAGCAGCTCGAAGCCATCCATTTTGGTCAGACGCACATCGGTGATTACAATGCCGGCAAAGCCCGGCACGATATGCGGCAGCGCGCGCTCGGCCGACTCGAAAGGCGCGACTGCAAAGCCGGCCAGGTCCAGCGTTTCGGACACGCTGTTGCGCACTGCCGGGTCGTCCTCGACGAAAATGATCTGAAGCCCATCAAACATGACTGTGTTCCTCGGTGAGCGGGAGGTCGAGCTCGAACGCAGCCCCGCCGGGTATGTTGAAAGCGCGCAGTGTGCCGCCAAATTCGCGCACGATGTCGGCCGAAATCGCCAGCCCCAGTCCCAGCCCTTCGCCCGGCAGCTTGGTGCTGAAGAAGGGCTCGAACACGCGCGCAAGGACCTTGTCGGCAATGCCCGGGCCACTGTCGCTCACGCGGATAAATGCGGTGTCGCCTTCGCTCCACACCCGCACCATCAGCTTGCGCTGCGGGGCGTCGCGCATGGCGTCAATCGCATTGGCACACAGATTGATGAGCACCTGTTCCAGCCGGTTGCCGTCGCATAGCGAGCGCAGGGAAGGGTCCACGTCGAGAACTACCTCGATCTGTTCCACGCGCAGGCGATTTTCAAGCAGCAGCAAGGTGTTGTCGACCGCTTTGGCCAGCACGAAGTCGTGCAGGGCCAGTGGCGTCTTGCGCGAGAAGGACTTTAGCTGTTCGGTCAGGCGGCCCATGCGCTCGGTGAGGTCGGTAATCGACTGCAGATTCTTCTCGATGCGCGCCAGGTCGCCGCGCTTGAGCAGCAACTGGGTGTTGAAGGAGAGCGAACGCAGCGCCGTCAGCGGCTGGCTGATCTCATGCGTGATACCGGCCGACATCTGGCCCAGCAGCGCAAGCTTGCTGGCGTGGAGCAGTTCGTCCTGCGACTCGCGCAGCACCTGCTCGGCGTGTTTGCGCACACCGATCTCGTGCAGGAGTTCCTGGTTGATTTCGTGGAGCTCGGTGGTGCGCTGGGCGATGCGCAATTCCAGTTCGTCATGCGCCTGCTGCAGGGCGGCGCGTGCGCGCAGGGTGTTGGCAATGGCGCGGCGGCGCTGCGCCAGGTACAGGGCCAGCAGCACGATAAACGCCGCTACCACCCCGGTGCCCATCGCCGCCTGCCAAGCCCGCGCACGCACGCCGGAGGCATTGGTCATCGTGACCAGGCGCCAGCCCTTGCTGGCGATAAGGGTGTTCTGAATCGCGTGCACAGCACTCGGGGAGGCCGGGTTGAGCCCCGTTTGCGGGCCAGGGCGCACCAGCCGCGCGCGCAGGCTGTCGGCACTGGTGCTGCGCCACGCCGGGTCGGAAGCGATGATGATCTTGTCATTCTCGTCGAGTACCAGCACGGTTTCCTGCTGCGACTGGGCGGTCGAGGCGATCCAGGTAGCTTCGATGGGATCGAGGCTGATTTTTACCACCGCGATGCCGGACACCGCGCCATTGCCCAGGACCGGTTGGGCGAAGAAAAATTCGGGCGAGTCGCGCACTTCGCTGCGCGCGAAAAATTGCGACGGCTGACCTTTGATTGAAGCTGCAAAGAAGGGAGCGCGCGACAGGTCACGTCCGACCAGGCTTTGCGCCTGATACCAGTTACTGGCGGCGCGCACCTGGCCCTTGGGATCGATGATGAAAATGGCCAGAGAGCCGGCGCGCACGTTCAGGCTGGCCAGGCGGCGATTGGCCATGGCTACGGCGCGCGCATCCGAGGGCGCCTGGAGCACGGCCTTGACTTCTTCATCCAGCGCCACGATGCCGGGCAGGTATTCGTGGCGCGCCAGTTCGCTCTCGAGCGTGGCGGCGTACAGGTCGAGCTGATGAATCAGCGCGTCGTTGAGCTGCACATAACCGGTGCGTTCACTCCAGTTGAACGCAAAAGCCGCAGCGCCGACCCCCAGGCTGACCAGGATGGCCCATCCCAGCGCGCCGAGGGCGGCGGGGAATGCAGCGAGTGGATTTTGGAACGTCATGGATGGCGTGGGTGGCGCGGATGCTGAACATCTTACCGTAGAAAAATCGCGCGGCAAGGGCTTTATTCGGGGCCCTAACTATGCGGTTTCCTTTTCCACACTGGCCGGTTGGCGGAAGTGTGGAAAGCCACACGCTTTCGCGACGACGTTCACGCTCTTTCAGAAAAATCGACGCCCAATCAATGACTTGCAGTTTGGCCCATCAAGCTGGCACGCAAGCTGCTACATGAAAGCCAAGCCGCACAGCAATCACAAGCGGCGCCATCGAAAATACAAAAAGCCGGAGGAATGTATGGATACTAAATGGGCTGAAGATTTCATTTGTCTTGCCGATACCCGCAGCTTTTCGCGGTCCGCGACTGAGCGTCACGCCAGCCAGTCGGCTTTCAGCCGGCGCATTCAGGCGCTCGAATCGTGGCTGGGCGCCGAATTGGTCGACCGCAGCTGCACCCCGCTGTCGCTCACACCGGCGGGCCACGTGTTCCGGCGCTTGGCGGTCAACATCGTCCAGCAGGCCAACCAGGCGCGCGTGATCCTCAATCACGGCACCGTGCATACCGGGGTGCTGACCGGCGCGCCAAGTGGTATGCGGCCTTCAGCCAGCAACGGCTAACGACCCCACGGTTGGCGTCGTGCTTGAATTTAAGGCAGGACGCCGGCGGCGCGCGCTTTTCTGAGGTAGTCGGGACTGCTGCGCGCTTCCTCGATCTCCTGCCAGATCCGCTCCGCCAATTGGCTGCGGCGCTTGAGCAAGGCATGCGAGAACATGACGAAGTAGGGCTTCTCGATCAGGGGCAGGGGCGCTAGTTCGAGCTGCGCGGCGAGCGGCATGCGCATCACGATCGTCGCGTCGCTGTCATACAAGGCCGCGCCGGCGACATTGCCGGTCAGAATACGGTGCGCGACGACGTTGAGCGAGTCATTGCTTTCTTCGGTCTTGATATTCATGCGGCGCAGCAGGTCGCCGACCGAGTACCCAAGCTGAAAAATGATAGGCCCATCGAGTTTGCTGAGCTGCTTGCCGTCCCAGTCCAGTGCGCTGCCTTTGCGCCGCACCAGCATGTAGCGCGAGTCGTGCAGCTTTTTGCGCATGTCCGGTTCGGCGCCGCCAGGATAGCCGCCGAACACCAGCCGGTCTTCGGTAAAGCTTACCGAAAACGCGCCATCCACTTCATTGGTCTGCATCTTGGCCAGGCAGCGCTTCCAGGGCAGTGCCTGGTAATTGAACTTGATGTTCATGCGCGCTTCGACGATGGCAAGCAGGTCGAAATTCAGGCCCGTTTGATTGGCCAGGCGCCATGGCGCGACGATCTTTTTTTCAAAACACAGCAGCACTTGCTCCTTCGCCAGCACGGGCGCTGCGAAGGCAATGCACAGCAGGCCGAGTGCCAGGCGCCGCGCAGTGCGGCCACGTGATCGATCGACAGGGAACCGCATGCGCATCCTTCAAGAACATCGTGTTATGAGTCTATCACGTCATTTGCCGTAGAGAACCAAATATCGAAGCGGGTTTCCCCGGCGCCGCTCGGGGCCAGGCGATAGCTTAACCCGTGCCGTTGCAGCACTTCGCGCACGAACATCAGGCCAATGCCCTGGCCGCCTTTCTTGGTGGTGACGAAGGGCGTGAACAGCTGGCGCGCCGGAACCTCGCCGAGCCGGTTGCCCGAATCGGTGACCGACAAGGCGATACGTCCGTCCTCATTGGCCAGCGCAAGCCGAATGTAGCCCGGCTGTCCGGTCTCGTCCTGGGTGGCCTCGACCGCCTCCACCGCGTTCTTGACGATGTTGAGCAGCGCCTGTTCCATCAACTGACTGTCCAGGCGTTGGGGTGCTACCTCGTCGCGCCGGCTCCAGCCGATGGCGATGCCGCGGCTCTTGCACGCTTCGCGGTTGAGCCAGAGGATGTCGTCCATCAGGTCGCCGATGGAAGTCGGCCGCAGCTCTGGTTCGGGCATCTTGATTACGCGCGTAAAGCGTTCGATGAACTCGCCCAGGCTGGTGTTGCGGCGCTTGACGGCGACAATGGCGGTGCTGAAATCCTCGCCGTCGCGTTCCGCTAGCTGGGCGCGGTAATACAAGAGCGAATCGAGCACCGAACCGGTAGCGGCCACGGTGTTGTTCACCTCGTGGGCCAGCACGCGGATCAGCTTTTCGTAGGCACTGCGCTCCGAGCTTTCCAGTTCGTCGGTCAGTTCCTCAACCAGCAGGAAGTGGCGCGCAAAGCCGCGATCGAAGAAGTGGCCGCGCTGGCCGCGGTAGCGGCGCCCGTCGGCGTCGGTCAGCAGCCGGCTTTCGCCTGCGGGCAGGCTGTCCAGCTGGGTCGCGAGCGGCAGTTCGGGCCAATGGCTCAGCGGCAGACCGTGCGCCTGTTCTACCCCGAGCAGTTTGATGGCGCTCGCGTTCATCAGGCTGATATTGTTCTCAAAGTCGAACACGATGACCGCGCTGGGTGTGGCCTGCAGCAGGCTGTCGAGGAAGCCACGCTGCTCGCCCAGTTCGAGACGTTCGCGGTAGAGGGTGCCGAGCATGCTGTTGAACAGCCCGACCAGTTCATTCAGTTCGGGTTGGCGGCTGTCGATCAATCGCGCCGAATAGTCCTCGTTCTGGATCAGGTCACGAAAGCGGGCGGTGTATTCGAGCGGCTGCAAGGCTTGGTGCATGAGCCGAAAGCCGATCGCCAGGCTGGCCAGAATCAACAGTTCAATCATGATGAAGAGCACGACCGACTGGCGCAGCACGACGAAAGTGAGAGCGAACAGCAGTGCGTGCACGCCGATCATGTAGGCGGACAGACGCCGCCGCAAATTCATTCGGAATCCTCGCCCGTCGAGCCCAGGCCGTGCCGTTCCAGGCGCCGGTACAGGGCAGTGCGCGACAGGCCCAGCGCCTGCGCCACCCTCGAGATGTTGCCGCGGTGCTGTTCGAGCGCCTGTTCGATCATGTGGCGCTCGACCTGTTCTAGCGTCATGCCGTCCACACCCAGCTTGGGCTGGGGCGAACCGTCGGGCTGTTCGGCCGCGATGAAGTCGGCCTGGCCGAGCTGGCTTTTGCCCACCAGGAGCACGGTGCGCTCGAGCGTTTGCTTGAGTTGACGGATATTGCCGGGCCAGGGCTGGGCGCTGAGCCACTCGAGCGCGCCGCTGGTGAGTGTGACCGGCGCCAGGCCATATTGCGCCGCCACGTGCGCAATGATATGGGATGCCAGCAGGGGAATGTCGCTGCGCCGCTCACGCAGCGGCGGCAGGCGGATGGTGATCAGGTTAAGCCGATAGAACAGGTCTTCGCGGAACTCGCCGCGGGCGACCAGTTCGGCCAGCTCCTGGTTGGTGGCCGAGACGATGCGCACATCGGCCTGCTCGCTGCGCGTGGCGCCCACCGGCTGGTAGCTCTGGTCCTGCAGCACGCGCAGCAGCTTGACCTGGTCGCCCCGGTTGAGTTCGCCGATCTCGTCGAGGAACAGGGTGCTGTCGTGGGCACAGGCGATATGGCCCTTGCGGTCGGCCTTGGCGTCGGTGAAGGCGCCGCGCACATGGCCGAACATTTCGCTTTC
>JAZKGU010000031.1:0-165120 GCA_040385745.1 Pseudomonadota bacterium | reverse complement strand
CGCACCAACTCTGTGTTGGCGCGCTATAGGCCCCCGCCTTCGCGGGGGAGACGCCGATTTGCATTTTCTGGTTTCGGTGCGGCTCGATGTTTTTGCCAGAAGCAAAGGCCGTGACGACAGCTATCATGTAGTACCATTTGCAGTTGTTTTCTCCAGTGGTTTATTAAGTCCGGATTTATGATATTCAAAAGTTCGACCACAGAAGTCCCTGAAGTGGCCAAGGTGCCGCGTCATGTCGCCATCATCATGGATGGCAACGGCCGCTGGGCGACCAAACGCTTCCTGCCGCGCGTGGCCGGTCACGTCAAGGGCGTCGAAGCCGTGCGCGACGTGGTGGAAGCCTGCGCCCTGCGCGGGATCGAATACCTGACCCTCTTCGCCTTCTCGTCGGAGAACTGGCGCCGCCCCGAAGAAGAGGTCTCGCTGCTCATGCGCCTGTTCGTCACGGCGCTCGAGCGCGAAGTGGCGAAAATGCACGCCAATAACATCCGCCTCAAAGTGGTCGGCGACCTGTCGCGCTTTGACGCCAAGCTGCAGGACATGATCGCCGCGGCAGAACGGCGCACCGCCAACAACACCGCGCTAACCGTCACCATCTGCGCCAACTACGGCGGGCGCTGGGACATCATGCAGGCTACCGGCAAAATGGTCGCCGCCAATCCGGGTGTCACCGAGTTCAGCGAAGAGCAGCTCGCAGCTCACCTGTCGATGGCCTACGCGCCTGAGCCGGACCTGTTCATCCGCACCGGCGGGGAAGAGCGCATTTCCAATTTTCTGCTGTGGCAGCTGGCCTATTCGGAGCTGTACTTTACCGATACCTACTGGCCCGATTTCTCGGCCGAGTCGCTCGATACCGCCATTTCCTCCTACCAGAACCGGGAGCGCCGTTTCGGGCGCACCGGGGACCAACTCGCGAAAAAGACTACCTGATGCTACTTACCCGGGTCATTACCGCTGTCGTGCTGCTCGTTATCCTGCTGGCGGTGCTGTTCGGCGGCTACTACCCGGCTTTCGTGGTGGTGGTGCTGGCCTTTTTCATGGCAGCCATTGCCGAGTGCTTCGAGCTGTTCAAGTCGACGCGCAGGCAGTCGGTGATCATCGCCACGTTCTGGACGGCAGCGTTTTTCTACGCCTTTCTGTACCAGGATAACGCCGCCCTCAAATTCTGGTTCGGGATTTCGGCCGCGATCTGGCTGCTGCGCTTCGTGCCGGCGCTGGCAACCGGCCTGCCGCCGGCCGAAGGGCCGCGCAACACCATTCTGGCCACTCTGTACGCAGTCACCATCATCGGCTGTTTCGCCGCCATCATCGTGTTCTTCAAGGTGTCGCCGGTGTACCTGCTGTCGGTCATGGCCCTGGTCTGGATTGCCGATATCGGCGCCTATTTTTCGGGCAAGGCCTTCGGCAAGCGCAAGCTGGCGCCCACCATTTCGCCCGGCAAATCGTGGGAGGGCGCGATTGGCGGCGGTATCGCCGTGCTGCTCATTTCCAGTTTGGTGATCCTGTTCGGCGGCGCGCTGCTGGCCGATACCTTCGTCGTGAAGCTGCAGGCCACCATGGGCTGGCTGGCTACCCTGGCCATCCTGGTGGTGATCACCGCCGCCAGCGTGGTGGGCGACCTGTTCGAGTCGCTGCTCAAGCGCCGCGCCGGCGTCAAGGACAGCAGCAAGCTGCTGCCCGGC
This sequence comes from Pseudomonadota bacterium, assembly GCA_040385745.1. Lineage (GTDB taxonomy): Bacteria > Pseudomonadota > Gammaproteobacteria > Burkholderiales > Burkholderiaceae_D > Telluria_A. Next base: position 163,438 of record JAZKGU010000031.1, on the reverse strand, counting down.
CACGGCGGGGTGCTCGACCGGATCGATGCGCTGGTGCCTGTGCTGCCGCTAGCCGCGCTGATTCACGGGGCGCTGTAAAGAGCGCAGCGAGGAGACCTATGCAACGCATCACCATCCTGGGTGCTACCGGTTCGATCGGCGTTTCCACGCTCGACGTATTGGCCCGCCACCCTGAAAAATACGCGGTCTACGCGCTCTCGGCCCATAGCCAGGTCGAGCTGCTGGCCGAACAGTGCGCGCAGTTTCGTCCGGCCCGCGCCGTGGTGGGCAGCGCTGAAGCAGCTGCGCGCCTGGCCGTGCTGCTGCGCGCGCGCGACCTGCGGGTCGAGGTCGAGTACGGCGAGGAGGCCCTGTGCGCCATTGCCGCCAGCGCCGATACCGATACCGTGATGGCCGCCATCGTGGGTGCGGCGGGTCTGGCGCCGACCCTGGCCGCTGCACGCGCCGGCAAGAAGATCCTGCTGGCGAACAAGGAAGCACTGGTCATGTCGGGCCAGTTGTTCATGGACGCTGTGCACGAACATGGTGCAACGCTGCTGCCTATCGATAGCGAACACAATGCGATTTTTCAGTCGCTGCCCCAGTCCTACGCGCGCAGGCCAGCCGCCGCAGGCGTGGCCAAGATCCTGCTGACCGCCTCCGGAGGCCCTTTCCTGACCCGCGCCGTCGAGTCGCTCGAGGCGGTCACGCCCGACGAAGCCTGCAAGCACCCCAACTGGTCGATGGGCCGCAAGATTTCGGTCGATTCGGCCACCATGATGAACAAGGGCCTGGAGGTGATCGAGGCGCACTGGTTGTTCGGCGCCCCGGCGAGCCTGATCGAAGTGGTGATTCACCCGCAAAGCGTGATCCATTCCATGGTGTCCTACGTGGACGGCTCGGTCATTGCGGAGCTCGGGAACCCCGACATGCGCACCCCGATCGCCAACGCGCTGGCCTTCCCGGAACGGATCGAGTCGGGCGTGGCCCAGCTCGACCTGACCACCATCGGCACGCTGCAGTTCGAAAAGCCCGACTTCCAGCGTTTTCCCTGCCTGGCGCTGGCCTTCGAGGCACTCGAAGCTGGCGGCACCGCGCCGGCCCTGCTCAACGCCGCCAACGAGGTGGCGGTGGCCGCCTTCCTGGACCTGCGCATTGGTTTTCGCGATATCGACCGCGTGATCGCGCGCGTGATGCACGAAAACGAACATGGCGCGGCCAGCAGCATCGAGGCCGTGATGGCCCAGGACAGTCGGGCGCGCGCCGCCGCCGGGCGCATTGTGGCCGGAATCGCCAGATGACCATCATCCAGTCGGTGCTGGGCTTCTTGCTGGCCATCGGGCCGCTGATCATCTTCCACGAATTGGGGCACTACAGCATCGCGCGCCTGTGCGGCGTGAAAGTGCTGCGTTTTTCGCTCGGCATGGGCAAAATCGTGTGGTCGCGCCGCTTTGGCGCCGACCAGACCGAATGGGCGCTGTCGGCACTGCCCATCGGCGGCTATGTCAAGATGCTCGACAACCGCGACCCCGAAACTGCAGCCAAAACCGAAGAGGACGCCAAGCGCGAATTCACCCGCGCCAGCGTATGGCGCCGCATCGCCATCGTGGCGGCCGGCCCGATCGCCAATTTCATTCTCGCCATCCTGGTATTTGCCGGCCTGTACATGCACGGCATCCCGGATGTGGCGACCAAAGTGCGCTTCATGCCCGAGACCAGTCCTGCGTATCTTGCCGGCCTGCGCGGGGGCGAGCGCATCACCGCCGTCAATGGCACGCCGGTGGCCAACTGGACCGATCTGCACTTCGAAATCCTGGACACGGCGCTCGACCAGGGCGAACTGCGGCTGGACGTGACCCCGCCCGAGGGCGCGGCCTTTACCGCCACGGTCCCGGCGGCCACGGTGGCCACCCTCAATCTCGACAGCGACATCATGGGCCCGCTGGGCCTGGTGCCAGCCTATTCCGCCGCCATGATTGGCGAAGCGGTGGAGGGCGGTCCGGGCCAGCGCGCCGGCTTGCGCGCCGGCGACCTGCTGACCCACGTCGACGGCAAAGCCGTGCGCGACCAGATCGAAGCGCGCCAGTTCATCCGCGCCGCCGAAGGGCGCGCCGTCAGCGTGACGGTCAGCCGCAGCGGCCAGGCGCTGACCCTGGCGGTGACGCCCCAGCTCGAGCCCAGGACCAAAACGCCCCAGATTCTGGTGAAATTCGCCTCGGCCCCCGAGATGGTGACCACGCCCGCCGGGCTGCTCGAGGCCGGCACCAAGGCGGTGCGCACCACCGTGGATCAGGCCAAAATGATGGGCCGCATGCTGTGGAAGATCGCCACCTTGCAGCTATCCTGGAAAAATATCTCGGGCCCGATCACCATCGCCGACTACGCAGGGCAGACCGCCAGCGCGGGCGCGATTGAATTCCTGCGCTTTATTGCCGTCATCAGCATCAGTCTTGGCGTGATGAATCTGTTACCAATTCCCGTTCTGGATGGGGGGCTTTTGCTGTATTATTCGCTGGAAGTTTTGACCGGACGCCCCTTGCCGGAGCGGATAGTCGAATATTTGCAGCGCATCGGCGTCGGGCTATTGTTCATGCTGATGACCCTAGCCGTCTTCAATGACGTTGTGCGGCGCGTGTAAGCGGCGCCCCTGCATCCCCGGATACATATGTACGTTGTTCAAACGATTGACCCATTGATTTAGCCAATGAAATTACACTCTGAACGTTTTGCCGTACCCTTTTTTCGCCGTAGCCTGATTTGCGCCGCCGTCATGGTCGTATGCGCCGGCCCGGCCCTCGCAGTAAACCCGTTCGTGGTCAAGGACATCCGCGTCGAAGGCATCCAGCGTACCGAAGCCGGTACCGTGTTCAGTTACCTGCCGGTGCGCGTGGGCGAGACCTTCGACGACGCCAAGAGTATCGCCGCCATCAAGGCGCTATATGCGACCGGCTTTTTCAAGGACGTGCGCCTGGAAGAAGAAAACGGCGTGCTGGTGGTGCTGGTAGAAGAGCGGCCCGCCATTTCCACGGTCGACTTCACCGGCACCAAGGAATTCGAGAAGGATGTGCTGGTCAAGGCCCTGCGCGAAATCGGCGTGGGCGAGACCAAGACCTTCGACAAGTCGTCGGTGGACCGCGCGGAGCAGGAGCTCAAGCGCCAGTACCTGTCGCACGGCCTGTATGGCGTCAAGATCACCACCACGGTCACCCCGATCGAGCGCAATCGCGTCACCGTCATGTTCAACGTGGACGAGGGCGACACGGCGCGCATCAAGCAGATCAACTTTGTCGGCAACAAGACTTTCTCGGACAAGGAACTGCGCCAGCAGCTGCAGCTCTCGACCAGCGGCTGGTTCACCTGGTACTCCAAGGCCGACCAGTATTCCAAGACCAAGCTGACCGGCGACATCGAAGCCATCAAGTCCTACTACCTCGACCGCGGCTACCTCGAAGCGACGGTTGAATCGACCCAGGTCTCGATTACGCCCGACAAGAAGGACATCTACCTGACGGTGAACATCACCGAGGGCGAGCAGTACAAGGTATCGGGCATCAAGCTCGAAGGCGAGATGTTCGGGCGCGAGGAAGAACTCAAGTCGCTCATCATTCTGCGTCCGGGCTCCGTGTATGCGGGTTCTTCGCTCACCGCCAGTAACAAGCGCATCGCCGACCGCATGGGCACCTTTGGCTACGCTTTTGCCAACGTCGACGCGCGCCCGGAAATCGACCGCGAAAAGCGCACCGTCGAATTTACCTTCCTGGTCGATCCGGGCAAGCGCGCCTACGTGCGCCACATGAACATCTCGGGCAATACCACCACGCGCGACGAAGTGATCCGCCGCGAGTTCCGCCAGTTCGAAGGCTCCTGGTACGACGGCAACCGGGTCAAGCTCTCGCGCGATCGGGTCGACCGCCTTGGCTACTTCAAGGATGTGACGATCGATACGCCGGAAGCCCAGGGCACCTCCGACCAGGTCGATGTGAACGTGACGGTGGTTGAAAAGCCGACTGGTAACTTCATGATCGGCGGCGCATTCTCGCAGGCTGAAAAGTTCACCTTCAACGCCTCGATCCAGCAAGCCAACTTTGCAGGTAGCGGCAATACTGTCGGCATCGACCTCAATACCAGCAAGTACAGCCGCACCATCGCGTTCTCGCAGACCAACCCGTACTTCACCGACGACGGCATTTCGCAGTCGTTCGAAGTGTACCTGCGCACCACGCGTCCGCCGGCGCTCAACATCGGCAGCTACACGGTCAAGCAGACCGGTGGCCGCCTCAGCTACGGCGTGCCGTTCTCGGAAAGCGACACCGTGTTCTTCGGCGCCGGTTTCGAGCGCACCGGTATCGAAACCGACGAGACCAGCCCGTTCCGCTTCAAGCAGTACGTGACCCAGTTCACCGGCATCGCCAGTGGCGTGGGTACTGCGACCACCAACGCCTTCCCGCTGACGGCAGCCTGGTCGCGCGACAGCCGCGACAGCGCCATCACTCCGAGCATTGGCCGCTTCCAGCGCGTGAACTTCGAGCTCGATCTGTTCGGCGACTCCAAGTACTACCGCGCTATCTACCTGCAGGAATACTACCGTCCGCTCACGCGCCTGGTCACCCTGGCGGTCAAGGGCGAAATCAATTACGGCAAGGGCTTGCGCGGCAATCCTTACCCGATTTTCAAGAACTTCTATGGCGGCGGTATCGGTTCGGTGCGCGGCTACCTGAGTTCCTCGCTCGGTATCGTCGATCCGACCACGGGCGACGCGCTGGGCGGCTCCACCCGCATCATTGGCAATGCCGAGCTGCAGCTGCCGTTCCCTGGCAGTGGCCCCGACAAGAGCCTGCGCTGGTTCGGTTTCATGGACGTGGGCCAGATCTACCAGGAAGGCCAGCCAATCCGCGCCAACGAGCTGCGCGCCTCGGCCGGTTTGGGCATCAGCTGGATTTCGCCGGTGGGACCGCTCAAGTTGAGTTATGCTAAGCCTTTGAACGACAAACCAGGCGACCGCCTGGAGCGCTTCCAGTTCCAGATGGGCACCGGGTTCTGATTGGCGACTGTTTGAATTTTAGATTGCGGAGAACTATGTTGAACACTCTGACTGCTACCCTTCCAAGGCAGCTGGTCCTGATGGCAGCCCTGTGCGCCTGCTCGCTGGCGCAGGCGCAGCAGGCGCCGAGCCGGATCGGTTATATCGCCACCGAACGCCTGATGACGGAGTCGAAGCTGGCCAAGGCTGCCGACGCCAAGATCGAGGCGGAGTTTTCCAGGCGCCAGAAGTCGATCCAGGAAACCATCGGCCGCTTCAAACAGATGTCCGACAAGTTCGACGCCGAGGCGGCCTCGCTGCCAGAGCCGGAGCGCACCAAGCGCGCGCGCGAGCTGATCGATCTCGACAAGGATCTGCAGCGCACCCAGCGCGAGTTCCGCGAAGACCTCATCCAGCGCAAGAGCGAAGAGCGCAACAATATCGGCGCCAAGGCGCGCAAGCTGATCGAACAGATCGCCGAGCAGGAAAAGCTCGACCTCGTGGTCGAAGAATCGATCTGGTGGAGTCCCCGGATCGACCTGACCGACAAGGTCCTCAAGCTGCTCGACAAATAAGCACGCCACACCTACCACCAATTTCACTCGAAAAGACCACGATGGGCATTCGACTAGGCGAATTGGTCGAACGCTTGGGAGGACAACTGGCGGGCGACCCGAATATTGAAGTGACGGGAATCGCTCCGCTGTCCGAGGCAGGCGCTTCGCACATCAGCTTCCTCAGCAATAGCAAACTGCGCGCCCAGGCCGCGCAAAGCAGCGCCGCCGCGCTCATTCTCAACGCCGGCGACGATCAGACCGTGAGCGCCACTTATGCCGGCGCGCGCATCGTCACCCCCAATCCCTACGCCTACTTCGCGCACGCCGCGCAGTATTTCGCGTCGCTTGACGAAATTGTCGCGCCGGCGGGCATCGACCCTGCCGCCAGCGTCGCTGCGGGGGCGCAGGTGGCAGCCAGCGCCCATGTGGGGCCGCGCGCGGTGATTGAAACCGGCGCGCAGGTGGGCGAGGGCGCTGTCATCGGTGCCGGCTGCTTCATCGGGCGCGATGCGGTAATCGGCGAGGGCACCCAACTGTTCGCCAATGTGACGTTTCATGCGCGCTGCCAGATCGGCGCGCGCGGCATCATCCATTCGGGCGCGGTCATTGGCACCGACGGTTTTGGCTTTGCCAACGAGGGCGGCGTCTACATCAAGATTCCGCAGACCGGGCGCGTCATGATCGGCAACGATGTCGACATCGGCGCCAACACCACCATCGATCGCGGCGCCATGGCCGACACCATCATCGAAGACGGGGTCAAGCTGGACAACCAGATCCAGATCGGCCACAACTGCCACATCGGCGCCCATACCGCCATGGCCGGCTGCGTGGGCGTGGCCGGCAGCGCCAAAATCGGCAAATACTGCACCTTTGGCGGCGCCGCCATGGTGCTGGGCCACCTCACCATTGCAGACAAAGTGCACATCTCCTCGGGCAGCATGGTGTCGCGCTCGATCCTGGAGCCGGGCCAGTACACAGGGTTTTACCCGCTCGCCAAGAACGCCGAGTGGGAAAAAAGCGCGGCAATCGTTCGCAATCTGGACGCCATGCGGGATAAAATCCGGGCGCTGGAAAAAACAATCAAGACACTCACAGAACAAAAATGACACCTACCACCGTTGACACCACCACCGAAAGCAAGATCCTCGACATCTGCCAGATCAAGGCGCTGCTGCCGCACCGCTATCCGATGCTGCTGGTCGACCGCGTCCTGACCTGGGAAGCCAACAAGTCGATCACGGCCATCAAGAACGTGACCGCGAACGAGGAATTCTTCAACGGCCACTTCCCGCACAAGCCGGTCATGCCGGGCGTGCTGATGATCGAGGCGCTGGCCCAGACCGCCGCGATCCTGTCCTTCCTGACCATGGGCGTCAAGCCGGACGAAAATTCGGTGGTCTACTTTGTCGGCATCGACAACGCGCGCTTCAAGCGCCCGGTAGGACCTGGCGACCAGCTCAAGATGGATGTGGAAATCGTGCGCGTCTCGCGCGGTATCTGGAAATACAAGGCGGTGGGCACGGTCGATGGCGCGGTCGCGCTGGAAGCGGACCTGATGTGCACCATCCGCAGCACCGCCGACGCCAGTCAGCCAGCAGCGGGGCAGTAATGGGCAGCATCCACCCCAGCGCCATCATCGATCCAAAGGCGCAGCTCGACAGCTCGGTGGACGTGGGCGCCTATTCGATGATTGGCCCGCACGTGTCGATCGATGCCGGTACCGTGGTCGGCCCGCATGTAGTCATCGAGGGCCACACCACGATCGGCAAGGACAACAAGTTCTTCCAGTTTTCGTCGATCGGGGCGGCGCCCCAGGACAAAAAATGGGACGGCGAGCCGACCCGTCTCGAGGTGGGCGACCGCAACACGATCCGCGAATTTTGCACCTTCAATACCGGCACGGTCCAGGACCAGGGCGTGACGCGCCTGGGCAATGACAACTGGATTTCGGCCTATGTGCACCTGGCGCACGACTGCCAGGTCGGCAGCAACACCATCTTTTCGAATAACGCGCAGCTGGCCGGCCACGTGGAAGTGGGCGACTGGGTGGTCCTTTCCGGCTACGCCGGCGTGCACCAGTTCTGCAAGATCGGCGCCCATGCCTTCATTGGCATGTACACCAGCCTGACCCAGGACGTGCCGCCCTTTGTGCTGGTATCGGGGAACCCCGCCAGTGCGCATGGCGTGAACATCGAGGGCATGAAGCGGCGCGGCTTTACCCGGCCGCAAATCGACGCGGTGCGCGCGGCTTACAAGACCATTTACCGCAGCAACCTGACGCTGGAAGAAGCCAAGGCCCAGCTGGCGCAGGAGCTGGCAGCGGGCGGCGAGGGCGCCGGCCAGATCGACGCCATGCTGGCATTTCTTGGCAGCGTGACCCGTGGCATCGTCCGCTAACATTTCGCTTGCGATGGTGGCCGGCGAGGTGTCCGGCGACATGCTCGCGGCGCGCCTCCTGGCCGGCCTGCGGCCGCACCTGCCGCAGGCACGCTTCCACGGGATTGGCGGGCCGCGCATGCTCGAGCAGGGTTTCGAATCGAGCGTGCCGATGGAGACCCTGACGGTGCGCGGCCTGTTCGAAGTCATTCCGCGCTACCGCGAAATCAAGGCTATCCAGAACAAGCTGCGCGACACCCTGCTGGCCGATCCGCCTGCTGTATTTATCGGCGCCGACTATCCTGGCTTTAACCTTGGCCTGGAAATGCAGCTGCGCCAGGCCGGCATTCCAACCATGCACTTCGTGAGCCCGCAGATCTGGGCCTGGCGCGGCGGGCGCATCAAGAAAATCATCAAGGCAGTGTCGCACATGCTGGTGATTTTTCCGTTCGAGGAAGAAATCTACCGCGCAGCCGGCGTGCCGGTGACCTATATCGGCCATCCGCTGGCCGAGATGATCCCCATGCAGCCCGACCAGGCCGGCGCGCGCCGCAGCCTGGGCCTGCCCGACGATGTGCGGGTGGTGACAGTCATGCCGGGCAGCCGCATGGGCGAATTGAAATACCTGGCCGCGCCATTCATCGGCGCGGTGAAGCTGCTGGCCCAGCGCGACCCCGACCTGCGCTTCGTCGTGCCCATGGCCGGGGCCAGCCAGCGCGCCTACTTCACGGAGCTGGTGACCAGCGCGGGCCTGGACCAGGTGCGCATCGAACTGGTCGACGGTCGCTCGCACGAGGCGATCGCGGCCGCCGATGCGGTGCTGGTGGCCTCGGGCACTGCTACGCTGGAAGTGGCGCTGTTCAAAAAACCGATGGTGATCGCCTACAAAGTCATGCGCGCATCGTGGGAAATCATGCGCCACATGGGCTACCAGCCCTGGATCGGCCTGCCCAATATCCTGGCGCGCGAGTTTGTCGTGCCCGAACTGCTGCAGCAGGCGGCCACGCCCGAAGCGTTGGCCGAGGCCACCTGGACCCAGCTCAACGATGTCGCCAACCGCGCGCGCCTGGTGCAGCGCTTCACGGACATGCATCACAGCCTGCTGCGCAACAGCGCCGAGGAAAGCGCGGCTGCGGTCATGCGCATCATCACGTCGACAAAGCGAACATGAGAAAAGCCAGAGTCAATTTCTATCCAGGCCTGAAGAAGAAGGACTGGCCGTTCACGCTCGAGGACATCGTGTGCGGCGTGGACGAAGCCGGCCGTGGACCGCTGGCCGGGCCAGTGTTCGCCGCTGCCGTGATCCTGCATCCCGAGCGGCCCATTGACGGCCTGCGTGACTCCAAAAAGCTCACTGCCGAGCGGCGCGGCGAACTGGCGCCGCTGATCAAGGCGCACGCACTGGCCTGGGCCATTGCCGAATGCTCGCACGAGGAAATCGACAAGTACAATATTTTGCAGGCCACCATGATGGCCATGGCGCGCGCGGTGCAGGCCCTGTCGACACTGCCGACCGTGGCGCTAATCGACGGCAACCGCAGCCCTATCATGCCGGTACGCTGCCACGCCATCGTCGAGGGCGACGACAAGGTGCATGCCATCTCGGCCGCCTCGATCCTGGCCAAGACCGCGCGCGACGCCGCGCTGGTGGCGCTGCACCAGATGTATCCCGAGTACGGCTTCGACCAGCACAAGGGCTATGGCACCGCCATGCACTTGGAGCGCCTGCGCGAGCATGGCGCTTGCCCGGTGCACCGGCGCTCGTTCGCCCCGGTGCGCGCGGTGCTGCCGGTGGCGCCTGGCGACGCCTACCTGGGCGCTTCGATGGCCTTCGATTTCGACTGCGACGAGGACATCGCTGCATGAAAACCATCACCTCGCGCGACAACCCGCTCTACAAGGAGCTCAAGCACCTGGCCGGCAGTTCCCAAGCCCGGCGCAAGGCGGGCCAGACCCTGCTCGATGGCGTGCACCTGTGCCAGTCCTATTTCGCGCTCAAGGGCGCGCCGGCCCACTGCGTTCTGTCCGAAAGCGCACTGGCCAACCCCGAAGTGGCCGATATCGTCATGCAGTGCGAGAACGCGCGCGCGCGCTGCACCGCCATGCCAGACGCGCTGTACAACGCGCTAAGCCAGGTCGAACACGGCGTGGGCCTGATGTTCCTGATCGAGACGCCGGTCCTGGCGTTGCCCGCCACGCTCTCCGTCAATGCGGTCCTGCTCGACAACTTGCAGGACCCGGGCAATGTCGGCTCGATTCTGCGCAGCGCCGCCGCCGCCGGGATCACCCAGGTATTTTGCAGCGCGGGCACCGCGTTCTGCTGGTCGCCCAAGGTCCTGCGTGCGGCCATGGGCGCCCACTTTGTGCTCGAACTCCACGAAAACGTCGATTTGGCCGAATTGATCCGGCAAGCCGCGATCCCCGTCATCGCGACCAGCGGCTACGCAACAGAGCGGCTGTACGATGTTGATCTGCGTCAACAATTGGCCTGGTTGTTCGGACACGAAGGGCAGGGCGTGGCTGATGATTTGTTAAGTGCCGCCAGCCGACAGGTGGTCATTCCCCATTTGGGGCAGATCGAATCGTTAAATGTGGCGGCTTGCGCAGCAGTATGTTTTTTTGAACAACTGAGGCAGAATCAGGCATAGACGGCGCTTCAAACCGAATGTAAGCTGTGTCCCAAGCTTTCTTGGAGTAAAGATGGATATCGCGCATTTGCATTTTTTGGTGGCGGAAGGGAATGCGGGCGTGCGCCAGTCCGTGGTCGACATGCTGTCCCACCAGGGCGCCACCCAGATCACCGAGGTGCCCGACGGGCACTCGGCGCTGCGCTGCTTTCAGGATTCGTTCACTCCTGCCGTCAATATTGCCATTATCGATGTGTCGCTGCCGGGCATGGATGGGCTCGAGCTGATTCGCACTCTGGCCGGCATGAATTGCCGCGCGCGCGTGGTGATCGTCGGCGCCCTCAGCAGCATCCTGCTGTTTTCGATCGAGACCATGGCCCAGGCCTATGGCATCGAGCTGCTGGGCACGCTCAGCAAGCCGGTCCAGCCCCAGGCGCTGCAAGAGCTGCTGCAGCACTACGTGCCGCAGGAGCCGCCGGCGCTGCGCAAAAAGCTGCAGACCTTCAGTTTTGCCGAAGTCGGCATGGGTTTGCAGGCGCGCCAGTTCGAGCCTTACTTCCAGCCTAAAATCCAGCTTGAAAGCGGCACCGTCAAGGGCCTCGAAGTGTTCGCGCGCTGGGTACACCCTGAACACGGCGTGCTCGGTCCCGGTTCCTTCATCGATGCGCTCGAACAGAACGGCCGTATCGATTTCCTTGACTGGAGCATCATCGAAAAATCGGTGGAGCGCTGCCGCCAGTTCCAGGATTTGGGCCTGTTCATGGAAGTCTCGATCAACCTGGCGGCCGAAACGCTGGCCCATCCGGCCTTCATCCAGCAAATTACCGCCTGCGTCGAGCGCCACGTAGTGCAACCCAAGTACATCACGTTCGAAATGCCCGAGTCAGCGGTGCTGACCAACGACCCAAGTTTTCTCGAGCGCCTGGTGCGCTTGCGCATCATGGGCTATGGCCTGGCGATCGACGATTACGGAACCGGACGCTCCAATCTTCAGCTGCTGGCGCGCGTACCGTTTTCCGAACTGAAGATCGACCGCAGTTTTGTCGACGGCGCCTCGCGCAGGCGCGCCCTGGGCACGGTGCTCAGCTCCTGCCTGACGCTGGCGCGCACCCTCGAGCGCGAGTCGTGCGCGGTGGGCGTGGAGACCCGCAACGACTGGGACTTCTTGCAGGGACTGGGCTGCACCTATGCCCAGGGCTACCACATCGCCAAGCCGATGAAAGCCGAGTCCTTCCCCGGCTGGCTGGAAGACTGGATGCAGTTCTTTTAAGGGCGGCTGGTAGCAGGCCGCCCCGGGTAGCGGCAGCGGCCTGAAAGTGCTTTGCAATCGGCGTTGTTGTATCTACAATCAGTTCCTTTACACTGTTCAGGAACTCCCCCATGTTGATGACCAATATCGAGACCGTGCCCGGCAAGACCATCACTGCCTGCCATGGCGTGGTGAACGGCAGTACGGTGCGCGCCAAGCACGTGGGGCGCGACATCATGGCCGGGCTGAAGAACATCGTGGGCGGCGAACTGCGCGGCTACACGGAACTGCTCGAAGAGTCGCGCGACCATGCCATTGAACGCATGCAGAAACAGGCGGAGCAGCTGGGCGCCAATGCCATCGTCAACGTGCGCTTTTCCACTTCTTCGGTCGCCGTGGGCGCGGCTGAAATCTACGTGTACGGCACTGCGGTCACGGTGAGCTGAGCATGTTCGAACTTTTCGCGATCGCATTCTGGCTGGTGCCCATCGTGCTCGGGTATTTCTTCGGTCGCGCCGCCGAGGCCAAACATTATCGCTCCATCATCGCGCGCGAGAAGGACTGGCTGCACCTGCCTTCGACCTCGCTCAAGACCGTGCTCGATCCTTCGCGCGAGATCGACAGCATCGCGCTGGTCAGCGGCAGCATGGTGGTGTCGATCGATTACTTCAAGCGCGCCGTCGCGGCGCTGCGCTCGCTGATCGGCGGCCCTGTGAAGTCGCACGAAACGCTGCTGGACCGCGCGCGCCGCGAAGCAGTGCTGCGCATGAAGGAGAGCTGCCCGGGCGCCCACGAAATCATCAACCTGCGCCTGGAGACTTCGTCCATTTCGGGCCAGCGACCGGGCAGCGTTGGCTCGGTCGAGGTGCTGGCCTACGGCACCGCCATCTACTTCAGCAAGTAAGCGTGAAGTACCAACCCGGCCTGCCACAACATAACGACAACATCTCCGACGAGCATCCGCTCAAGGACTTTGTGGTGATCACGGCCTGGTTGCTGGCGTTTTCAGTGCTCGCCTTCTGGCTGCTCGGCCTGGCCATCGACGCCACCGTCGATAGCATGAGCCCCGCAACCGAGGCCAGGCTGCACGCCATGCTGCCCGCACAGGCGGTCACTAGCGAGCCCAAAGCTGCAGCCCAGCAGGTGCAGCTGCAAGCCATGGTGGACAGCATGCGTGCCTGTGCGCGCCTCACGCTGCCATCAAAAGTGGCGGTCAGCGCGTCGGCAGTGCCCAATGCAATGGTGGTGCCCGGCGGGCAGATCATCGTGTTCAGCGGCCTGTTCAAGCAGGTCAAGTCGGAAAACGGGCTGGCCTACGTCCTGGCCCACGAGATGGCGCACGTGACCCAGCGCGACCATCTGCGCGCACTGGGGCGCGGCATCGTGCTGTTCGGGATGGCGGCGCTACTAACAGGCAGCGACTCCGGTTTGTCGGAGCTGCTAACGCCGGTCGGCAACCTGGGCCAGGCCAAATATTCGCGCACGCGCGAGGCCGCGGCCGACATGGCGGCGCTGCGCATTCTGCATTGCCGCTACGGCCACGCCGGCGGCGCCACCGAATTTTTTGAAGCCATGCGCGACGAAGAACAAAGCCTGTTCGGCCTTACCCATTACGCAGCCTCCCATCCCGCAATGCAGGAACGGATCGACGCGCTCAATGCTGCCATCAAGGCGTCAGGAATGCCGGTGCAGCCCGGCGTGCCGCTCCAGATCGCACCCATCAAGTAGCGCCCTGGCGCTCAATACTCGCGCCGGTCCGGCTTGATCTCCTGCAGGATGGTGGTAGCGATTTCCTCGATCGACTTGGTGGTCGAGGACAGCCAGCGAATGCCTTCGCGCTTCATCATCAGTTCGGCCTCGTTGACCTCGTAGCGGCAGTTCTCGATGGAGGCGTATTTGCTGCCGGCGCGGCGCTCGTGACGGATCTCGCTCAGGCGCTCCGGCGTGATGCTCAGGCCGAAAATCTTGGCCCTGAACGGCGGCAGCGAGGAGGGCAGCTTGCCGCGCTCGAAGTCGTCGGGAATGAGCGGATAGTTGGCAGCCTTGATCCCGTACTGCATGGCCAGGTACAGGCTGGTCGGGGTTTTGCCCGAGCGCGACACGCCTACTAGGATCACATCGGCCGCCGACAGGTTCTTGTGCGACTGGCCGTCGTCGTGGGCCAGCGAAAAATTGATGGCTTCAATACGGTTTTTGTATTCTTCGCTATCGACGATATTGTGCGAGCGCCCGATGGTGTGGGTCGATTTGATGCCCAGCTCCTGCTCGAGCGGCGCCACGAAGGTCTGGATCAGGTCCATGTGCATGCCGCTGGACTTGCGGATCACGTCCGACAGGTCGGGCTTGACCAGGGTCGAAAACACGATCGGCCGCTGGTTATCGGTGGCAAACGCCTCGTTGATGCGGCGCGCCGCCTCGTAGGCCTTGTCGAGCGTGTCGATGAAGGGCAGGCGGATCTGGCGAAAGCGCAGCTCGAATTGGGTCAGCACTGCATGGCCGAACGTTTCTGCCGTAATACCGGTGCCGTCGGAGACAAAAAACACGGTGCGGGCAGACTGGGGGAGGGGCGTGCGCGGTTCTGGGCTCATAAGGATTTTTGTGGTTTCGTTTTTAGCAACGTTTGCAGTGTTGTGCGCTGTCAATTTAGCGCGCACGCTGTAAAATGCTCTGCAATGGTTTTATTGTGCTGCACCACACCAAGAATAACAAGAAAACACGGGTGACAGCCTCGCGCGACGATTTCTATCATAGTAAGGGTGTTTATCATGACCAGTATCACCAACGCAGTATTCAAGGAGCCGGAACGCACAGGGGTCTATGTCGCGCCATTCGAAACCTTGCGCATGACCGATGTGGAGTCCGTGGGCGGCAAGAACGCCTCCCTGGGCGAAATGATCAGCCAGCTCGCCAGCGCCGGCGTGCGCGTACCGGGCGGCTTTGCCACCACGGCCGAAGCCTTCCGCGACTTTCTCACCCACGCCACCGACGGCGGTGCCTCGCTGGCCGACCGTATCGCCACCCGGCTTGAAGGTCTGAACATCGACGACGTGCGCTCGCTCGCCGCCGCCGGGGCCGAAATCCGCCAGTGGATCGTCGAAACCCCGTTCCAGGACAAGCTTGAGCAGGAAATCCGTGCGTTCTACGAGCGCCTGGTGGCCGATTCCGAAACCGAAATGTCGTTTGCAGTGCGTTCCTCGGCCACCGCCGAAGACCTGCCCGACGCCTCGTTTGCGGGCCAGCAGGAGACCTTCCTGAACGTGGTCGGCATCGACAATGTGCTCGAGGCGATGAAGCATGTGTTCGCGTCGCTGTACAACGACCGCGCCATCTCCTATCGCGTGCACAAGGGCTTCACCCACGCCGAAGTGGCGCTGTCGGCCGGCGTGCAGCGCATGGTCCGCTCCGACCTGGGCGCGGCCGGCGTGATGTTCACCATCGACACCGAGTCCGGCTTCAAGGACGTGGTCTTCGTCACCTCCAGCTACGGCCTGGGCGAGACGGTGGTGCAGGGCGCGGTCAATCCCGACGAATTCTATGTGCACAAGCCGATGCTCGAGCAAGGCAAGTCGCCTGTCATCCGGCGCAATATCGGTTCCAAGCTGATCAAAATGGAATTCACCAGCGAAGCCAAGGCTGGCCGTTCGGTGCGTACCGTCGACGTACCCATCGAGCTGCGCAACCGCTATTCGCTGACGGATGCGGAAGTGGTCGAACTGGCCAAGTACGCCGTCATCATCGAAAACCATTACGGTCGTCCGATGGACATCGAGTGGGGCAAGGATGGCCGCGACGGCAAGCTGTACATCCTCCAGGCGCGTCCCGAGACCGTCAAGTCGCAGCAAAAGGTGGGCGACGCCCAGCAGCGCTTCAAGCTCAAAGGCACTGGCACTGTGCTGGTATCGGGCCGCGCGATTGGCCAGAAGATTGGCGCAGGTCCCGTGCGCGTGATTAACGACCCGTCCGAAATGGAGCGCGTGCAGCCGGGCGACGTGCTGGTGGCCGACATGACCGATCCGAACTGGGAACCGGTCATGAAGCGCGCCTCGGCCATCGTCACCAACCGCGGCGGGCGGACCTGCCACGCTGCGATCATCGCGCGCGAGCTGGGTGTTCCGGCAGTGGTCGGCTGCGGCAACGCGACTGAACTGCTCAAGGACGGCACGTTTGTGACCGTGTCCTGCGCCGAAGGCGACGAAGGCATGATTTACGACGGCCTGCTCGAGACCGAAATTTCCGAAGAGACGCGCGGCGAACTGCCCCCGATCCCGACCAAGATCATGATGAACGTCGGTAACCCGCAGATGGCCTTCGACTTCCAGTCGATTCCCAATGGCGGCGTGGGCCTGGCGCGGCTCGAATTCATCATCAATAACAATATCGGCGTGCATCCCAAGGCGATCCTGGAATACCCGAACATCGACGCCGATCTCAAGAAGGCAGTCGAGTCGGTCGCGCGCGGCCATGCCTCGCCGCGCGCATTCTATGTCGACAAGCTGGCCGAAGGCATTGCCACCATCGCTGCTGCGTTCTGGCCCAAGCCTGTCATCGTGCGCCTGTCGGACTTCAAGTCCAACGAGTACAAGAAGCTGATCGGCGGCTCGCGCTACGAGCCGGACGAAGAGAACCCGATGCTGGGCTTCCGCGGCGCGGCACGCTATCTGTCGGCCGATTTCGCCGAGTCGTTCGAGATGGAATGCGCGGCCATGAAGCGGGTGCGCAACGACATGGGCCTGACCAACGTCGAGATCATGGTGCCGTTCGTGCGCACGCTCGGCCAGGCCGAGAAGGTCATCAACCTGCTGGCCAAGAATGGCCTCGAGCGCGGCAAGGACGGCCTGCGCATCATCATGATGTGCGAAGTGCCGTCGAACGCGATCCTGGCGAAGGACTTCCTGAAGTTCTTCGACGGCTTCTCGATCGGCTCGAACGACCTAACCCAGCTGACGCTGGGCCTGGACCGCGATTCGGGCATGGCGCTGCTGGCGGCCGACTTCGACGAGCGCGATCCGGCCGTCAAGGCGCTGCTGTCGATGGCGATCAAGGCCTGCCGCGAGCAGGGCAAGTACATCGGCATTTGCGGTCAGGGCCCGTCGGACCATCCCGACTTTGCCGAGTGGCTGATGAAGGAAGGGATCGAGTCGATGTCGCTCAATCCCGATTCCGTAATCGATACGTGGCAGAAGCTGGCCAAGCTGTAAGAGATAGGGTGCTGCACGCGCTGGCAGCATCCGATTTGTTTTCGTCAACGATAATGATTGACACCCTGTACAGACACGCTAGACTATCGGCATGACCTGTTCAAAAAACAAATTATAAAAACCGAGCTCACCCAAATTAAAACCCTCGTTGTCCATTCCGGACAGCGGGGGTTTTTGACTTTTAAGGAGACTGCATGAACGAATTGATGGTGTGGCTGATCCTGGCCGGTGTGCTGGTGGTGTTCGAACTGATCACCGGGACCTTTTACGTGCTGATGATCGCCATCGGCATGGCCGCCGGCGCGATCGCCGCCTGGCTTGGCTTCGGCTTGCCGGTGCAGATGCTGGTCGCCGCGGTGGTGGGCGTCGTCTCGACCGGGCTGCTGCACCGCAGCCGTCTGGGGCGGCCGGTACGCGGCGACCCGGCGCGCGACCCCAACGTCAATATCGACATAGGTCAGAGCGTGACCGTTGAGAGCTGGTCCGATGGCCGCGCGCGCGTCATGTATCGCGGCGCTATGTGGGACGTGCAGCTGGCACCCGGCGCGCTCGCCGAAGCGGGCTACTTCAGGATTGTCGAGATCCAGGGCAACCGCCTGATACTGGCCAACGGTTAATCATTCAAACGAGAGGAAACAATGGAATCCCTGGGAATCGCAACAACAGTCCTGTTCATCATCGCGCTGGTATTCGTCTTCAAGACCATCAACGTGGTGCCCCAGCAGCACGCCTGGGTCGTTGAGCGGCTCGGCAAATATCACGCCACGCTGGCTCCGGGTCTGAACATCGTCATCCCTTTCATCGATCGGATCGCCTACAAGCACATCCTGAAGGAGATCCCGCTCGATGTTCCGCCACAGGTGTGCATCACCAAGGACAACACCCAGCTCCAGGTCGACGGCATCCTGTACTTCCAGATCACGGACGCCATGCGCGCTTCCTATGGTTCCTCGAACTACCTGGCAGCGATTACCCAGCTGGCGCAGACCACGCTGCGCTCCGTGATCGGCAAGATGGAGCTCGATAAAACCTTCGAAGAGCGCGACCACATCAACACCACCATCGTCAACGCCATCGACGAGTCGGCCGCCAACTGGGGCGTGAAGGTGCTGCGCTACGAGATCAAGGATTTGACGCCGCCGGAGTCGATTCTGCATTCGATGCAGGCCCAGATCACGGCCGAGCGCGAAAAGCGTGCCCTGATTGCAGCTTCCGAAGGCCGCAAGCAGGAGCAGATCAATATTGCGACGGGCGAGCGCGAAGCAGCTATTGCCCGCTCCGAAGGCGAGAAGCAGGCCTCGATCAACCGCGCCGAAGGCCAGGCCAAGGCCATCATCGCGCTGGCCGAAGCCAATGCCGAAGCGCTGCGCCAGATGTCGGCTGCCATCACTGCCCCGGGCGGGCACGAAGCGGTGAACCTGAAGGTGGCCGAGCAGTATGTGCACGCCTTCGGCGAGCTAGCCAAGACCAACAACTCGATCATCGTGCCGGCCAATCTGAGCGACATGAGCGGCCTGATCGCCAGCGCGATGCAGATCGTGAAGACCCAGAAGTAGCGCCATGAAAGTGATCATCATCACCGGCGCCTCCGATGGCATCGGCGCCGAGATGGCGCGCCAGCTGGCCGCCACCCACGGCGCCTCGGTGGCGCTGGTGCTGGCCGCGCGTAATACAGAGATGCTGGAAAGCGTTGCCGCTGCCTGCAGGTCGCTGGGGGCAGAGGCCCTCGCCGTGCCCACCGACGTGGGGCTGCAGGCGCAATGCCGCGCACTGGTCGAGCAAGCCCATGCCTGTTTTGGCCGCATCGACGCCTTGATCAACAACGCCGGCCGCTCCGGCCACGCGCTGTTCGAAGATGTCGCGGATCTCGGCTGGTACGAGGACATGATGCGGGTGAACCTGTGGGGCGCGATCTGGTGCACCCACGCCGCGCTGCCCCATCTAAAGTCTGCGCGCGGCAGTATCGTTGCGGTGTCGTCGCTGGCCGGCCTGGTTGGCGTGCCAGGCCGCACTGCCTACGCCGCCAGCAAGTTCGCCATGGCAGGCTTTTTCGAAGCCCTGCGGGCCGAATTGAAGGGCGCCGGCGTGAGCGTGACCACCGCCTACCCCGGTGTCGTAACAACCCGCATTCGCTACCGGGGCTATAACGCCCAGGGCGGCGTGCTGGGCGCCAGCAGCCTGAAAGAGGAGGGCGCCATGCCGGTCGAAGAATGCGCCGCGCTGATCATCGGCGGCATGGAGCGGCGCAAGCGCGAAGTGGTCATGACGGCCAAGGGCAAACTTGGGCGCTTCCTCAAATTGATTGCGCCCGGCCTGGTCGAGCATCTTGCATTGCGCGCCGTGAGTGAGGATCACAAGCCCCGCTGAACCAGCGCTGCAGGGTTTTAAGCATCACCAAAGTTTGCCGGCGTATAAATCGGACATCATATCTTTGGGAGCGCATGATGAAAAACTGGTTGCGGGCAAACAGGAATTTCCTGGTTTTTCTCATGCTCTTCGGCGTGTTCCGTACCGCCGTGGCGGACTGGAATCCGATTCCCTCGGCCTCCATGCGACCGGGCCTGCTCGAAGGCGACGTGGTATTCGTCAATCGCCTTGCCTACAACGTCAAGGTGCCGCTGACTGACGTGGTGCTGGCGCGCACGGGCGAGCCGCAGCGCGGCGACGTCGTCACTTTCTCCTCGCCGGCCGATGGCACCCGCCTGATCAAGCGCATCATGGCGCTTCCTGGCGACGTGGTCGAGATGCGCGACGAGCAGCTCACCATCAATGGCGAGCGCGCACATTACACACCAGTGGGCGACGTGCTCGAACGCTTGGGCGAAGGCCGCATCGAGCCGGCGCAGCGCTACGACGAAACGATCGGGCTGCAGCGCCAGCGCATCCAGGTGCTGCCGCACATCGATGCGCGCCGCAACTTCGGCCCCATTACCGTCCCTGCCGACCAGTACATGATGTTGGGTGATAACCGCGACAACAGCATCGATTCGCGCTACTACGGCATGGTGCCGCGCGCGCTGCTGATCGGGCAGGCGGTGCGGGTGCTGGTGTCGGCCGACATCGAAGGCAACTGGATGCCGCGCGGCGAACGCTTCGGCATGGCGCTGGGGTCGGCGGCCCCCAGGTAAGCATGGTTGATTCCCTGTAAAATCTCGCCTTCGGTGGCCGCGTTCCTGCGGCGCCGCGTGATGAAGGCGTGAGATGCAAAGACTGTTGACGGTAATTCTGGCCTGCCTGGGCATGGTGGGCGCGCTGGCGATCGATACCTATCTGCCCTCGTTTCCGGCTATCGGACGCGAGTTCGGCGTGGGCCCGGTAGCGGTGCAGCAGACCCTCAGCGTCTTCCTGTTCACCTTCGCCTTCATGATGCTGTTCTACGGGACGCTCTCGGACTCCTTCGGGCGCCGTCCGGTGATCCTGGTTGCGCTGGGCGTCTACACCGCCGCCTCGCTGGGCGCCGTCTTTGCACCCAGTTTCGGCGCGCTGCTGGCCTGCCGCGCGCTGCAGGGACTGGCGGCCGGCGCCGGCTCGGTGATCGGCCAGGCCATCGTCCAGGACCGCTATTCGCACGACCAGGCCCACGCGCAGCGCATCATGTCGCACATCATGATGGTGTTCGGCCTGGCGCCCGCCATCGCGCCGGTGCTGGGCGGATGGCTGCACGTGAGCTTCGGCTGGCGCTCCACCTTCCTGTTTCTGGCCGCCTTTGGCGCGCTGCTGCTGGTGGTGGTCTACAAGGGCCTGGCCGAAAGCCTGCCGCGCGAGCAGCGTCACGCTTTCCATGGCGTGGCGATCGCGCGCAACTATCTCAAGGTCCTGCGGCATCGTCAATTTCTGCTGGCGGCCATCGCGGTCGGGCTGTCCTTTGGCGGGCTGTCGCTGTACATCGGGTCGGCCGCCAACTTCGTGATGGAGATTCTCAAGCTGCCCGAAACCGCGTTTGCCTGGCTGTTCATTCCGCTCATTGGCGGCATGACGATCGGTTCTGCCTGGGGCGGCAAGGCGGCTGGGCGCATCGGGCCAGCGCGCATGGTATGGCTGGGTTTTGGCATCATGCTGGGGGCAGGCGTGATCAATGTAGGCTACAACCTCGTGTTCGCGGCGGCCATTCCCTGGGCGGTGCTGCCGCTGGCGATCTACACTTTCGGCCTGGCGGTGGCCATGCCAGCGCTGCAGGTCGGCGCACTCTCGCTGTTTCCCGATAACCGTGGACTGGCGTCGTCGATGCTGTCGTTTATCCAGATGATGGTGTTTGCGCTGGTATCAGGCCTGGTGGCGCCGTTGTTGTTCGACAGCGCCTTCAAGCTCGCGTGCGGGGTACTGGCCGGACTGGTGGCCAGCTTTGCCTGCTGGCGCCTGAGTTTGCGCGTGGCGGTGGCATCCACGCAGCCGGCCTGAACAATTAGCGGCGGTGGGTCTTCATGGCGGCGGCGACTTCGCGCTTGCCGTCACGATCTTTTTCGGTAGCGCGCTTGTCGTGCATCTTCTTGCCCTTGGCCAGGCCGATCTCGCATTTCACGCGGCCACCCTTGTAATGCAGGTTGAGCGGGACGAGGGTATAGCCGGAGCGCTCCACTTTGCCGATCAGCTTGTCCATTTCGGCACGGTGCAGCAGCAGCTTGCGGGTGCGCACCGCGTCCGGATGGGTGAAGGAGGAGGCGGTCGAGAGCGCGCTGACGTGCGCGCCGAACAAAAACAGTTCGTCACCGCGCACCACCACGTAGGCTTCCTTGATGTGGACACGCGAATCACGAATCGCCTTGACTTCCCAACCCTCCAGAACGACGCCAGCTTCGTAGCGGTCCTCGATGAAATAGTCGTGAAAGGCTTTTTTATTATCAACAATACTCATGAAATGGCTAAAATGTGAGGTTCAGTTAAACTACTGATAAGACGGTTCCAACATCATAGCAAACGGTTCATTAATGGCAGTAGTGCACAAAACAGTTTTTCTAGGCTATAGCGCCGAACAAATGTTCGACCTGGTGGCGAAAGTGGAAGATTATCCCAAATTCCTGCCCTGGTGCGGCGGCGTCAAGGTCATCGAGCGGACTGCGGACACGCTCACGGCTTGCCTCGCGATTCATTTCCATGGCGTCAACCAAAGCTTCACCACGCGCAACCATAACACGCGGCCCACACAGATGAAGATGAAGCTCGTCGACGGGCCCTTCAAGACCATGGACGGCACCTGGACATTCAAGGCCCTGCGCGCCGATGCCTGCAAGGTTGAATTCGATCTACATTACGAGTTCTCGAACATGCTGCTTGAGCAACTGGTCGGCCCCGTATTCGGCGTTATCGCCAATAGCATGGTCGACTCCTTCTGCAAGCGGGCCGAGACGGTCTATGGCTAAGCTGCTGGCAGTGCAGGTGTGTCATGCCGGTGCGCAGCATGAATTCCTGCGCGAACTTGAGGTGGAAGAGGGCACGACCATTGAACAGGCCATTGTCCTAAGCGGCGTGCTGACGGAAATTCCCGACATCGATCTGAGTTGCCAGCCGGTCGGTCTGTTTGGTAAAAAAAAGCCGCTCGACACAGTGCTGCGCGAGCGTGACCGCATTGAGATTTATCGGCCCCTGCTGGCCGATCCCAAGGAAAGCCGGCGCCGCCGCGCGGCCAAGAGCACCTAGCCCTTCTTGCACTCGTTGAGCACGCGCTGGGCCTGGTCGCCCAGTTTTTTGCGCTGCGCTTCTTCCATATACACAGCTTCGCCATTCGGGCCGACGGTCGTGACGGCCTGGTTGCTGTCGAGCGTAGCCTTGTATTGCTTGGCCGAGTCGCAGGAAGCCTTGCGGTTTTCTTTCTGCAGCCGTTCGGCCTTGTCCTTGGCTTCCTTTTCGGCAGCCTCGAGCTTGCGCTTCTTGTAGTCGGCCTCGCGATCGGCAAGGCGTGCCTGGTCCGGGGTCATATTGGCGCGCGCCGCGTCGGCAGCGAGTTCGGCCGCCGACTTCGGCTTGCCATCCTTGTCCAGGGCCGGCCCCACCACACTGCCAGCTGCAGGGAATTGCGGGTCCGCGCCCGGCTGGGCCTTGGCAGGCGGGGCCTCGAGCGGTACGCCACCTGGCGCGCGCAAAATGTTCTTGACCGGCACACTGGCCGGCGGCGCCTTGTCCGAAATCTGGCGCACACCTTTTTCATTGACCCACACGTACTGGGCTTGCGCAATGCCTGCCGCCACCATCAGCGCTCCGCCAAGGACAAGGTGCAGCCCGCGCAGGCCGGAGTAGTTGTTCATGTGAATCTTTCTTTGCGTTATGAGTTTTGATTTCACCGCGATTCTACTCGGCTGTCAACGAGAACGGTTGAAAACAGGCCATTTTGAGGCCCTTTGGAGACGGCCAAGTCGAACTTCTGTATAATTCGCTTTTGCGCCAATAGGAAAATGCTATGCGTCTACTTCAAAAAGCACTCACATTCGATGACGTGCTGCTCGTCCCGGCTTACTCCAACATTTTGCCCGCCAGTACGTCTCTCAAAACCAAACTGACCCGCAATATCGCGCTCAATATTCCATTGCTGTCGGCAGCGATGGATACTGTCACCGAGGCCCGTCTGGCTATCGCCATGGCGCAAGAGGGTGGCATCGGCATCATCCACAAAAATCTGTCGCCCAAGGACCAGGCGCGCGAAGTAGCGCGCGTAAAACGATTTGAAGCTGGCGTGCTGCGTGATCCGATCACGATTCCGCCCACCATGAAGATCCGCGATGTGATCGCGCTGACCGAACAGTATGGCATCAGTGGCTTTCCTGTTGTAGAGGGCAAGCATGTTGTCGGTATTATCACCAACCGCGATTTGCGTTTCGAAGAGGAGCTCGACGCCGAAGCGCGCGCCAAGATGACCCCGCGCGAAAAACTGGTGTTCGTCAAGGAAGACGCCGATCCTGTCGAAGCCAAGCGCCTGATGAACAAGCACCGCCTCGAACGCGTGCTGGTAGTGAACGACGAATTCGAACTGCGCGGCCTGATCACCGTCAAGGATATCCAGAAGTCCACCGAGCACCCGTTCGCCTCCAAAGACCAGCACGGTAAGCTGCTGGTCGGCGCGGCGGTGGGCGTGAGCCAGCGCGACGAAGAGCGCATCGAGCTGCTCGTTGCCGCCGGCGTCGACGTGCTGGTGGTCGACACAGCCCATGGCCACTCGCAAGGCATTCTCGACCGCGTAAAGTGGATCAAGACCAAATTCCCGCATGTTGACGTCATTGGCGGCAATATCGCCACGGCGGCCGCGGCCCGGGCACTGGTCGAGCATGGCGCAGATGCTGTCAAGGTCGGCATTGGTCCTGGTTCGATTTGCACCACCCGCATCGTTGCCGGTGTCGGCGTGCCGCAGATTACGGCCATTTCCAATGTGGCTGAAGCGCTGGCCGGCACTGGCGTGCCCTGCATCGCAGACGGCGGCATCCGTTTTTCGGGGGATATTTCCAAAGCACTGGCGGCGGGCGCCTCGACGGTCATGATGGGCAGCATGTTTGCCGGTACCGAAGAAGCACCGGGCGAAGTGATCCTGTACCAGGGCCGCAGCTACAAATCGTATCGCGGCATGGGTTCGCTGGGCGCGATGGCAGATGGTTCGGCCGACCGCTACTTCCAGGATGCTTCGTCCAAGGCCGACAAATTCGTACCCGAGGGTATCGAAGGCCGCGTAGCTTACAAGGGTAGCGTGCTGGCCATCATTTTCCAGCTGGTGGGCGGCGTGCGTCAGTCGATGGGCTACTGTGGTTGCGCCACCATCGACGAGCTGCGCGAAAAAGCAGAGTTTGTCGAGATCACCTCGGCGGGCATGCGCGAGTCCCACGTGCACGACGTGCAGATCACCAAGGAAGCTCCGAACTACCGTTCCGAGTAAGCCTGACCCAGACAACGCGGCGACCAGTTCGCCGCGTTGCTTTTGCTCCTATCAGTTCCGTTTTTGCCACCTTTCTCCTAGCCTCCATGCACTCTAAAATCCTCATCCTCGATTTCGGTTCCCAGGTTACCCAGCTGATCGCGCGGCGCGTCCGCGATGCCGGCGTGTTTTCGGAAGTTTTTCCCTACGACGTCAGCGACGAGTTCGTGCGCAACTATGGCGCGGCCGGCGTGATCCTGTCGGGCAGCCACAATTCCACCCTGGATGGCGAATCGCCGCGCGCACCGCAGGCGGTGTTCGAGCTGGGCGTGCCGGTACTGGGAATTTGCTACGGCATGCAGACCATGGCCGCGCAACTTGGCGGCAAGGTCGAAAATGGCATCGTGCGCGAGTTTGGCTACGCCGAAGTGCGGGCACGCGGCCATACGGCGCTGCTCAAGGGCATCAACGATTTCGTGACCGACGAAGGCCACGGCATGCTCAAGGTCTGGATGAGCCATGGCGACAAGGTGCTCGCCATGCCGCCGGGCTTCAAGCTCATGGGCGATACCCCAAGCTGTCCTATTGCTGCGATGGCCGACGAAGAGCGCCGCTTCTTCGCGCTGCAGTTCCATCCGGAAGTGACCCACACCAATCAGGGCAAGGCCATCCTCGGCCGTTTCGTGCACGAAATCTGCGGCTGCAAGTCCGAATGGAACATGCCGGACTATATTTCCGAAGCCGTCGCGCACATTCGCGAGCAGGTGGGCAGCGATGAAGTGATCCTGGGCCTGTCGGGCGGGGTGGATTCAAGCGTAGCCGCCGCGCTGATTCACCGCGCGATCGGCGACCAGCTCACCTGCGTGTTTGTCGACCACGGCCTGCTGCGCCTGGACGAGGGCAAGATGGTGATGGACATGTTTGCCAAGAACCTGGGCGTGAAAGTCCTGCGCATCGATGCCGAAGATCAGTTCCTGGGCCACCTGACCGGCGTGGCCGACCCCGAAGCCAAGCGCAAGATCATCGGCCGCGAATTCGTCGAAGTATTCCAGGTCGAAGCAGGCAAGCTGAAGAATGCCAAGTGGTTGGCCCAGGGCACCATCTATCCAGACGTGATCGAAAGCGCAGGCAAGGGCAAGAAGGGCCAAACCATCAAGAGCCATCACAACGTGGGCGGTCTGCCCGAGACGCTGAACCTGAAGTTGCTCGAGCCGCTGCGCGAACTGTTCAAGGACGAAGTGCGCAAGCTCGGCGTGGCGCTCGGCCTGCCGCACGACATGGTGTATCGCCATCCTTTCCCGGGGCCGGGTTTGGGGGTGCGCATTCTGGGTGAAGTGAAGAAGGATTTTGCCGACCTGCTGCGCCGTGCCGACGCCATTTTCATCGAAGAGTTGCGCAATACGCCGTGCGACCTGCCTGCGCTGGAAAGCATCGATGCGGGCGAAGCGCCCAAAAATTGGTACGAGGCGACCAGTCAGGCGTTTGCCGTGTTCTTGCCGGTTAAATCAGTGGGCGTGATGGGTGACGGGCGTACCTACGAATACGTGGTGGCGCTGCGTGCGGTGCAAACACTGGACTTCATGACGGCGCAATGGGCGCATTTGCCGCACAGCTTGCTTGGTAGAGTCTCCAACAGGATCATCAACGAAGTCCGGGGCATTAACCGTGTTGTGTATGACATTTCCGGAAAGCCACCTGCAACTATCGAGTGGGAATAATTTTCCGTCCAACACCGTAGCGCGGCAACGCGCAGTCCGGAACGCAAAGCCCCTGAGTTTCAGGGGCTTTTTTGTTTGTTGTCCTGACTGCTATGGCGCGGTAGGGATGCGCTTTGTCCGATCCCGCAGGCCCTAGCCGCCCCAAGTACTGAGATAATGGAAACCCCCGCCGATGATCTCTGCCAGCGCATCCTTGTTCTCGGCCGACTCGCTAAAAAATAGCAGCACGTTTTCGCGTGTGTAGCCTTTGCCCATGGCGTCCATCCAGTATGCGAGGCCGGCGGCGTCAGGTGTGCGGTGCAGGACGTTCTGATAGATCGCCTCCAAATAGGCGCTGTCAGTCAGGGCGCTGCCGTACTGCTTGATGAACTCGGCACTGCCTACAAAAGAGCGTGCCACCGACAGCAGTGGTTCGCCTGCATCGATCCTGCCGATCCAGAAACCCAGTCCGGACTGATCCGGGGTGCGGTTGAAGGCGGCCTGGTACAGCCGGTAGGCTTGGCCGGCGTTGCCATCCACATCGAGCGCAAAGACCCGGTCGGCGAACATCAGTCGTTCAATGTTGCGAATCTCGGAATAAATGCCTGTCGTTGAATCCCAGAGCGTGAGTTCGGTGCCCAATGCAAGCAAACGCAGGGAGCTTGGGCCACCCCACACCATCAGAGTGTCGATGCCGGCCCCGCCATCGACCCCACCCGGCGCAGGCAGGTAGAGGCCATTGCCGCTAGCGGGAAGCGTTTCGGGCACGACCGTAGAGAAGCGAATGGTTTCAGGGCCCGTGTAGCGGTTGCCCTCCAGGTCGTGGATGGCTGCGGCCGGGAGCACCACGGTATAGCTGCCGGGACTGAGGTTATTGACCAGTTTCAGGGTCAGGGTGTCACCCTCCACCAGCGGGTAGCGATACTGGTCCCAGGCATACCCCAGTGGCTTGCCGAGGCTATCCAGCACCACGATCTTGTCGCGCTCGATGACGATTGCTTCGCTAAATTTGAAGGTGAGGGTGCGTTGTGTGAGTTCGATGCCGGTACTGTCGCTGGCAGGGGTTTGCGCGAGCAGGGTAGGGCCGCGACCGTCGCCCCCGAAGGGCAGTGCGCTCATGGTGTAAGGCATAGCTACACCCTCACGGCTGTGAATACCCAGAAAGTACTGTCCGCCGACCTGGACGCTCAGTTTCACAGTGCGTACACCGCCAGCGACGCTCTCTTCGAGCGTGGTACTTCCCAAATACTGGTCCAGCACAAAGCCTACCTGGGGAGGAGCGCTGCCCGGGCTGTTGGACTGCACCTGATAGGTATAGACCCGGTTGGCGTCGAGCTGGATGCGGAACACGTCGCGGTCCTGGCCCTGCTCAAGCGCGCCAACGACGCTGCTGCCTTCCGACAGCAACAGGGCGCTGGTCGATGGGTTGTTGGCGTGATCATCGTTGTAGGCTGTGGTCTGGAGCTGGTAATTGCCGGGAGCGTTGCCGCGCACGCTGGCGAACACGTTCCCGGATTCCGTAGCCGAGAACACGAACAAGCGCTCGCCCTGAGCGTTAGTGCCTGACTGCCCGGTCAACGGGCGTCCGGCGGCATCGCTCATGCTGAACCCGATGCTGTACCCTGCCTCAAGCGACACGGCGTAGGTCCGGCCCTGGACCACGGCAAGTCCGAATACATCCACATCGGCGCCCACTTCCAGCGTCCCACCAGCACGCTGGCCGATCGATAGCGGCGTTGCAGCACCAATGACGTCCCCTATCAGATCGGGCTGTCCCGGGGTCGCCTTGATACTGTAGGCGCCGGTCTGCCCATACGACGAAGAGAATTCGATGTGGTATACGCCTGCTGCTGCTGCAGTAAATGCCAGCGGGCCGATGCCGTAATGGAGCACCCAGGATTTGACCTCCTGCCCCGCGGGGTCGAGTACGCGTACGATGGCGCCCGACAGGAGCGCGAGATCGGCGGCAGCTTCGATCCAGTAGGTGGCGCCGTGCTGTGCGGTGAGCGCAAACCAGTCGCGGTCGGCGCTGTTCTCAAGCAGCGCGGCCTTGGGCGCGCCCAGCACCAGGGGCGCGGCATGGGCGCTGCCTGCGCTCCAGTCATCGCC
This sequence comes from Pseudomonadota bacterium, assembly GCA_040385745.1. Lineage (GTDB taxonomy): Bacteria > Pseudomonadota > Gammaproteobacteria > Burkholderiales > Burkholderiaceae_D > Telluria_A. The sequence continues at coordinate 134,792 of JAZKGU010000031.1, read as the reverse complement.
CGCGCGCACAGCCGACAAGGTGTAAGGCAGGTTGGCCGGGACGCCGCCTTCGGCGATCACGCTGACAAGGTAGTCCCCGGCAACGGCCGGGGTGAAATGCACAGTGCCGCTCCCGCCCACGTTCTTCCCGGCCAGGACCGGGCCTCCCTGCGCCGCGCTCACTTCCAGCTTGATGTAGTCGGAACCGGCTCCCGCTGCGATGGTAAAGCTGTACGTGACACCGGCTTCGAGGCCGATGGCGAAGGCGTCGCGGTCGCGCACCATTTGCAGGGTGCCAGCGCTGGTCCCGCCTAGCGCCAATGTTCCGGCTCCCAGCGCATCCGCACCGATGGCGTCGATGGAGGACGTGAGCGTTACCTGGTAGGGCGAGGCTTCCTCGACCAAGCGCGTGGTCAGGCCTCGCTCGACCTGGACGAAATACGTACCAGTGCGCGTAGCCTGATACAGCAGCACATTGGCGCCGCCCCGAATGAAGCTGGAGAGGCTGTCGAGGCGGGTCATGTCAGCGTCCATCAGCGTCATCATCCACACATAGTCTTGCTCGCTGGTGAGGCGGATGCTGTATACCTTGCCTGCTTCCATTTCCAGTCGCAGCAGGTCGCGGTCAAGTTCGTAATCAATCGAGCTGCTCAGCTCCGTCCCCTGCACCAGCTGGGCGCTGGTGTCGGCGTGTTCGGGGATGGTGTCGCGCACGGACTTGGCGCTGACGCTGTACGCTCCGGGCGCGTCGCCGACGACGGCAATGAAATAGTCGCCCGCTACCAGGGGATTGAAACCGGCGCCGGGCGTGCGTACGCTGTTGCCATACTGATCGACGATAGCAATGTCGGTTAGCGTGCCACTGCCGTAGACCGGATCGAATGCGCTGCTGGTAGAAAACGTGTAGTGATAGCCTGGCTCGGCGTAAAAGCGAAACCAGTCGACGTCGGCAGTTTGCTCAAACACGCCACGCGCGCTGGCGGCGGGTGTGAGCACGCCGCTCGTGGCGGCATTGTTGCTCAGGTCATCCGGGGTAGCGCGGGTTGTCAGTGACAGGCCGTAGATTGCTCGCTGGTTACCGCCGTAGCGATCGATGTCGGCCGCCAGCGCATAGTAGGTACCGGTCACGGAGGGAGTGAATTCAAGGTCCAGCTGCGGGTCGTAGTCAGCGCCAATGGCCTCGACGATGCGTCCAAGGCGCGGATCGAAAAACGCAATCGCGAAACTCAAGCCGGCCACAGGATTGGATGCGGACAGATAGTACGTCACGCCCGCTGTCAGGGTCACTTCAAACCAATCCTCGTCGCGGTGGTACTGCAGCGCCCCGCGCACGCTGCCATTCAAGGCCAGTTTGCCGGTTGTGAATTCGTTACCGAGATAGTCATCAAGCAAGTTCATATGCGTTCCTGTGCGGGGCAGGCATGGTACCATTTTCCGCTCAGCAATATAAGTCTCGATTGCGTGCGCGCCGGGCTTGCCCAGCGCGTCGGCAAGAAAGTCGACCAGGGCCGCGACGCGGCGGCTCGAGGGGCCGTTGGGCTGGACCGCGTACAGGTCGATCTGGCCGGCGGCATAGTCGTCGAGCGCGGTCTCGAGCGTGCCCGCCTCCAGTTCCGGCCCCGGTGGCGCCAGGCTGTTCGACGCGTTTAATCAGATGAATGTGCTGCGAAAGTGATGCACAAAGGACTCACCTTGTTCCGACACAGCGTAGTTCGTGGCCACTGCGTGTAAAATACGGGTAGTTCGCTAATTTCGGATATCTTTTCGATAACGCGACGACCAACTCAAGGAAATTATGGCAAAAGATGATGTGATTGAAATGACCGGGCAAGTAGTCGAAAACCTGCCAAGCGCGACATTTAAAGTGAAACTGGAAAACGGACATATCGTGCTCGGGCACATTTCCGGCAAGATGCGCAAGAACTACATCCGTATCCTGCCTGGCGATCGCGTGAACGTGGAGATGACTCCTTACGATCTGAGCAAGGCGCGCATCGTTTTCCGCACCAAGTAAAACCGGTCGCGCCGGCTTTCATTCAGGCGCCGCCCTGGCCGCGCCGGCTCAGGGAACTGTTGCGACTTTCTTGCCTGTTTGCTCATCGAGCAGGGCAGTAGCCGCTGCCAGCGTTGCGTCCTTGCCTGCTATCAGATTCGCGCGGGTAAGCGCTACCTGGACATCCGGAACGACTCCTTTGCCTTCGATACGTCCTCCACCCACAGGTTCGAAGTCCAGTTCGCTGTAGGCAAGTCCGCCGCCACCGGGAACGTTGGACAGACCTAGAAATCCCAGCAGGCAGCCGCAACTCGTTTCGCCCACCACTTTTGCGCGGCCAAGGCCTTGCAGGGTCGCTGCCGTCATTTCGCTGGCGCTGGCGCTGGCATCGTCGATCAGCACCACGACTTTGCCGCGATAGGCGTCCGGCCTGCCATTCAAGATGTATTCGGGCTTGCTGATGTCGACCAGGCCCAGAAACGCGGTAATCGGCTTGCCGCTGCGCGTGATCGACTTGCCGGCACCGACTTTGCCGCTCACCAGGCTGCTCATGAGGGACGAGGCGATGCCCATCGAGCCGCCGCCATTGCCGCGCAAGTCGATTATCATCCCCGGAGTCGCCTTGAGCGCTGCCATTCCACGCACCACTGCACCGTTCAGGCTGCGATCAAAAGCGCTCAGGCCAAAGTAGCCGTAGCCCGAGTCCAGCGTTTTCACGACCACCGCAGGCTTGACCGGCACCACTGCGCGCTCGACGAGAGCATCGAAAGCAGTGCCATCGGGGCGCGCCAGGCGTAGCGCCAGGTTGGGGCTTGGCGCATCGGGGCTGCCTGCATTAAGTATGCGCATCACCGAGGAGTTGCGCGCCCGTGGCGTCGAATTCTTGCGCGCCTTGGCCAGCGTGGACTGCCACCATTGCAAGGCCGGTTTGCTATCGATGTCCGTCACGACTTGGCCGGGCGCGATACCGTGTTTCGCCGCAGGGGAGTCCTTGCGCACGCTCACCACCACCATCTCACCGTCGATTTCGCGCACGCGCAGGCCCAGCGTGTAGGTCTGCTTGTTCTTTTGGTAGGCATACTGGCGCGGCGAAGCCACCCTGGTATGCGCGTCGCCAAGTTCGCCGGTCATGCGATCGAGCGTGTCCCAGAACACCTCGTCGCTGGGCGCTGCCAGCGCCAGCGGGCGGTATTGCTGCCCCAGCGCTTTCCAGTCCACTCCGCGCAGCTTGGGGTCAACATAGCCATCGTTGACGCGCTGCCAGACAAAGTCGAAAGCCTGCGCACGCGTGGCGGCATCGAGGGCGGCCCCATTCGCCGGTGCTGCATTGCCGTAGCCGCGCGTGAGCACGTCGTTCGGATCGAGGACCGAGCAGCCCGCAAGTGGAAGCAGGGCGGCGGCGAGCAGGAAGGGTTTCAACATGGCTGGTCTTGAGTAAAGATGGGCTGGCAGGTTCGCACGGCCTTGCGGCCGTGTCAAGACAAGCGGGCGGGGCTGGAGGGCTGGCGCCTGGCCGCGTCGCCATCGGCGCACAGTTCGGCGAATACGCCCTGCACAAAAGGATTCATCGGTCCGCTGCGCCACACCAGGTCGATCCCCTGTTCGTAGCTGAACAGGTCGGGGCGGATGCGCTTGAAACCGGCCTGTTCGCGCATGACGGCGGCGAAGTGATCTGGCAGGAAGCCCACATAATCGCCACTGGCAACCAGCAGGGCCACCCCTTCCAGACTGTCGGCGCGTGCTGCGCGCCGAAACGCGGCGGCCGACTTGTGCATCGGCAGGCTGTCGGTGTAGGGGTCTTCCACCAGGTCCAGGATGCCAATATCGCCAAGGTGGATGCCGGGGTCGCTATGGCGGTAAAGCGGGTGGTGTTCGGAGCAGTACAAGCTGCTCGTCTCCTTGTACAGCGGGTGGTAGCTCAGTCCTGCGGGGCGCTCGACCGAGGACACCACGCCGGCGTCGAGGACGCCGCTGAGGATCTGGCGCTCGATCTCGAGCGGTTTGCTCACCGACAGGCACACATGCACGCGCGGCGCCTTGGCGCGATAGGCACGCAGCGCGTGCGAGAGCCTGAACTGCGGATCTGACAATAGCGCATCCATCACGCCGAGTTTGAGTTCGCCGACCGGATCGGCGTGCAGGGTGCCGATATTTTCGCGAAAGGCTTTCATCGCGCGAAACAGCTCCTGCGCCGCCGCGTGCACCACGACGCCTTGCGGGGTGAGCGAAAAGCCGGAGCGGCCGCGATTGCAAAGGCGCGCGCCCACATGATCTTCCAATTCCTTCACATAGCGGCTGACGGTCGACAGATCGGCCTGGAGCTCCCCCGTGGCCGGCGACAGGCCGCCCGCCGACACCACCACGCAGAAAATGCGCAGCAGGCGGATGTCGGCGTCGGAAATGGCGCTGACGTACTGATTGACGCTGTCGCTTCGCTTGCGGCTGTCATCAACTGAACTTGTTTCGCTGGTCATTCTTGGAAATCCATCGAGGCGCTAACATTATTCGGTGTCACTGGCGCAGTGTACTGCTGCGTGCGGCAAATGAAAACCATCGATTTTTAATGCGAGTGAAAGAGAACGCATGTCCAACCACGAATTCGCCTTTCTTAGCAATGGCACTTTTCTCAACTGTCCGCGCCTGCGAGACGCCCCGGCGCTGCCATTCCTGATTGCCGGCCTGGCCTACGACGGAGCGGTCAGCAACCGTCCCGGCGCGCGTTTTGGCCCGCAGGCCATCCGCACCGCCTCGCGCATGCTGTGCGACGCCATTCATCCGCATTTCGATACCTCGCCCTTGCCGTGGCTGGCCGATGCCGGTGATATCGCGCTGCCCAACACCGCGCTCAGCGCGATGCGGGAAGCGCTCATGCCGCATGCGCGCGCCTTGTCGGCACAGCACCACATGGCCTGGCTCGGTGGCGATCACTCGGTCACGCTGCCCATTTTGCGCGCCCTGCGCGAGCAGCACGGCCAGCCGCTGGCGCTGGTGCATTTCGATGCCCATTGCGACACCTGGACCAGTCACTTTGGCGAACCATCCGGCCACGGCACCTGGATGTACGAAGCTATCGAGGAAGGCCTGGTGCGCGCCGATTGCGTGGTCCAGCTCGGCATCCGCTCGGCGGCCGAGAAGAGCGCGCGCGATTTCGTGAGCGATCAGGGTGGGCGGGTTTTCACCGCGCGCGAACTGCGCGGGCTGGAAAGTCCGGCGCAGCTGCAAGGGGTCATTGCTGAAATTACGGCGCGCATGCAAGCCGGCGGCAATCCGCCGCTGTATCTGACGCTCGACATCGATTGCCTCGATCCGGCATTTGCCCCAGGCACCGGCACCCCCGAACCGGGTGGCTTGTCGACCAACCAGGTCATGACCCTGATCGAGGAGCTGGCGGAGCTGAACTGGATTGGCATGGACTGCGTGGAGGTGTCACCTTCATACGACCACGCGGAGCTGACCAGCAATGCAGCCTCGTCGCTGGTGTGGACCTATCTCTGTGGGCAGGTGCGGCGCCGCGCTCGCTTATCGGCTACCTGAACGGAGCCCGAGCGTGCGGCTGCGGCACCTGGAAGTCTTCAACGCCATCATGGACGTAGGCTCGATCACCGCCGCCGGCGCGGCGCTCGGGATCTCGCAGTCGTCCGTCTCCAAGGTGCTGCAGCACTTCGAAATGCAGCTTGGCTGGAGCCTGTTCGAACGCCAGGCCGGCAAATTGTCGCCCACGCCCGAGGCGCGCAGGCTCTATCGGGATAGCGAAAAACTGGTCGCGCACCTGAAAACCGTCAGGCGACTGGCCGCAACCTTCTCGCGCGGCGTCGATAGCGCTGTGCGTGTGGTCGCCACGCCCTCGCTCGCGCAGGCCCTGTTGCCCGCTGCGGTCACGGCCTGGCGCCGCCGGCATCCAGGCGAACGCTGCGAAATCTCCACTTTCCATACTGTCGACATGGTCTCGCGCCTGATGCTGGGCGAAGCCGACTTTGGCCTGACGCTGGACAATCCCTGCAGGGATGGGATTTGCGCGCGCCTGCTGCTGGAACACCACATGCTGGTCGCCGCGCCGCCAGGAACCTGGAGCGAAGCTGAGTGCAGTACTCCCTTGCCGATCGACGAGCTGGGCCAGCAAGTGGTCGGCATTGCCACCACCGACTCTTTAGGGGCGCTGGTGCAGGGCGTGGTCGATGCCCGCGAGTGCGAGTGGCATTGCGTGAGCGTGGCCCAGACCCACCTGCTTGCGGCCGCCCTGGCTGCCGCCGGTCACGGTCTGGCCCTGGTTGACCCTTTCACCGCAAGCGCGATGCCGGTCCAGACACGCCGCTCGCAGCCTTCCATCCCGGTGGGACTATGGCTGCTCACGCGTGAGGAGAGCAAATTGAGCCCCGCTGCGCAGCTGCTGGTCGATGCTGTCGGCAGCCATGCCCGCACATGCGCAGCATGACCGGATTCGTTTCAGTTATACCTCGCGCGCGCCATTTCATGTGGCTGGTATGCGTCAGTCATACCACACGCACGGGGCCGACCGAACGGTCGCTTTGCCCCCGTCGGGGTGCGTTCACAGAGGGCAGGGTGCAAGCGGCTGGTACTGAAGCGGTATTGCTTGCAAATTAATACAACTGAACTTTCTAAGTCCGTCATTCCAGATAAAAAAGCAGCAGCATAAGATTATTCGAGGCTGTAACGACGAGCTGAAAAAAACTTATAACAAACCGTATGAACCCAAGGGGAGAGCACCACACATGAACACCAAACTGAGCACGATTGCAGCCGCGGTCTCGGCGGCGCTGATGGCGGCCTATGCACCGATGGCGATGGCACAGCAGGCCGCTCCAGCGGCGCCTGTGGCGGCTCCCGCTACTGACGAGCAGACCAGCAAGGACGCGCAACTCGAAGCGCGCGATGACAAGATGACGAAGGTGGTTGTCACCGCATCGAAGCGCTCGGAGCTTGCATCGAAGGTTCCATACAACGTTACGGCCATTTCCGAGGATGCGCTGCGCTCGCTGAACATCACCGACGCCAAGCGACTGATTCAACAGAACGTCAGCATCAGCGCGCCAGGCAATAGTGCGCGCTTTACCGACTCGGTGACGGTACGCGGCCTGAACGTCTCGCCAGTCAACGCGAATAACATCGAACAGTTTGTGCGCTCCACCCTGGCATACTATCTCGACGACACGGCGCTGCCATTCATCGGTTACCGTATCAAGGACATCGCCCGCGTTGAAACCCTGCTCGGTCCCCAGGGCACCCTGTACGGCAGCGGCAGCCTGGGTGGCACGATCCGCTACATCACCAATCAGCCGCGCCTGAACAAGACCGAGCTCAAGCTCAATACCAGCATTTACCAGACCAAGAACGGTGGCGTCAGCAATGACACTGACGTGATCTTCAATGTGCCGCTGGGCGATCGCTTTGCACTGCGCGCAGCGCTGGCGCGCCTCGACGAGAAAGGCTACACCGACCGGGTGTCGAACCCGCCCTGGAACGTCAACAACGGCAAAGGCACCTGGGTCACCAAGCCAGATCCGACCAAGAATGTGTACGAGGACGACGACTGGCAAAAGGTCAACGGCGGTCGCGTATCGCTGCTGTGGAAGCTGCGCAATGACGTCAGCCTCACTTTTGCGCACACCCAGCAAAACCAGCTGGCCCACGGCACCAGCGGCGTGAGTCTGACCCCGCTCGGCATTGCCAATGCCAGCACCGCCGCCGAGAAACTGGCAATCTGGAACAACGACCGCTATGGCGAACGCTGCGGACCGGCGGGCGCGGACCCATGCCCGATCTATACCGACGCATTCAAAACGCCGTTTGCAGTGAACGATCGTACGATCCTGTCGCGCCACGAGGAGTTCTCGGACCGCCGTTTCAAACTCGATTCGATCGACCTTGACTGGGACTTCGGCTTCGCCAAACTCCATTCGTCTACGTCGTACTTCAGTGACGCTCGCACGGGCCAGGCCGATTACACGGACAAGGGTCACGTGTTCTACTACCTGCTGGGCGACTCCGGTGCGCGCATCAACAGCGGCCGCTCGGCATACATGACCTTCGATAACCGCTATTCGGGCCTGAGCCACGAAACCCGGCTGACCTCGACCGGCGACGGTCCGATCAGCTGGATCGCGGGACTGTTCTACACCCGCACCAATCGCAGCCTCAAGTTTTCGGAGATGATGGAAGGGCTGGACGACTATAACGGCATCAACCGCGCAGCCAAGGGCGGCAAGCTCGATGAAGGCTATGCCGAGGACCTGTCGACCAAATATTCGGAATCTGCAGTGTTTGGCGAAATCGGCTACCGCCCAACGTCCAAGTGGCTGGTCACGTTCGGCGGCCGAGTGTTCAAGTACGACGACACTGCGCGCTCCTTCATCAAGGACTTTACCTACGACCTGGTCAACAGCGACAAGACCAACACCACCAGCGCGAGCGGAAAGTCGTATTTCAAGTTGAACGCATCGTACCAGTTCAATGACAATCTGCTCGCTTACGCCACCGCCTCGCAAGGCTATCGCCGCGGCGGTGTGAATGGCTTCCGCGATTTCGGTACCCGCAAGATCAGCAAGGTGGGCAACGAGTACGCACCCGATTCGACCTTCAACAAGGAGATCGGCATCAAAGGCTACATGTTTGACCGCAAGCTCTACCTGGAGGCCGATGTCTATCGCATCGACTGGAAGGACGCCCAGACTTATCGCGCCCAGGACGTTGAAAACGGCTTCCCTATCAACGGCACTACCAACGGACCCGATGCGCATACCCAGGGCTTTGAATTTAACAGCCGCTTCAAGTTCAATCCCAACTGGAGTGTGAGCTGGGCCGCCGCCACCAACAAGGGCCAGTTTGACGAGACCAAAACCCACTGCCTGTACGAAAATACCGTCACGACCGGCTGCACCACCTGGTATGCGGGCGATCGCCTGGGCGGCGGCGCGAAGTGGAAGCACAACGCTGGCGTGAGCTACACTAACGTCCTAAACAACGGCATGTATCTGGACGCAAGCCTGACCGCACTCTACGTCGGCAAAGTGCTGACCAATCGCGATACCAATGGCGTGCCGCCGACTATCTTCCCGTCCTATCAGCTGTTCAACGGTAGTGTGGGCGTGAGCAAGGATAACTGGGAACTGAGCCTCTGGATGCGCAACATCGCCAACAGCGACGCGCAGGTATCATCCCAGCCGATCGGCATCACGGGCGCGCTGCCGATCAATGCGCAGCCGCGCACCGTCGGCGTGAACCTCTCGTACCAGTTCTTCTAAGTGTCAAAAGGGCAGGCCATGCACAAGTTAGTTCGCAGCAGCGTTGGTGGCCTGCTGTTATTGATGGCGCTTGCCGGCTGTGTGAGTCGGTCAGCGCCGCCAGCTGGCACTCAGCTTGATCGGGAGCTGGCGGCCCTCGCGGGCGATCCCGTGCTTGGCCTATCCAGTTTGTCGGTACTGGCAGTGCGCGATGGCCGGGTGAAGTATCAGGGCGCGTTCGGGCACCGCTTTCTGCATCCGAGCGATCCGGAACAGCATCAAGCGGCCAATCCCGACACTTTGTACCGCATCGCCTCGGTGTCCAAATTCGTGACCATGCTGGGGGTAATGCGGCTGGTGGAGGCGGGCACGCTGTCGCTCGACCGCGACGTGGGCGACTACCTGGGCTACCAGCTGCGCAACCCGGCGTTTCCAAACCAGGCGCTGACCCTGCGCATGCTGCTCAGTCATACATCTTCGCTGCGGGACGACGCTGGCTACAGCTGGAATGCTGAAACCTCGCTGCAAAGCGGTATGGCCGCCAAGTCCGGTGCGTGGGACAGCAAGCGAGGACCGGGTGCGTATTTCGCGTACAGTAATTTGAACTGGGGCGTAATCGGCACGGCGATGGAGGCGGTCACCGGAGAGCGATTCGACCTGCTGATGCGGCGCCTGGTACTTGATCCACTCGAGATCCGGGGCGGCTTCAATGTCGCGGCGCTTTCGGGCGCCGACCAGGATAATCTGGCGACCTTGTATCGCAAGCGGGTGCCGGAAGGTGGGCCATGGCGGGCGGGCGGGCCATGGTTTGCCCAGGTGGACGTACCTGGCCAGCGCCACCTTGCCATAGCGGGACTCGAGCACTATGTCGCCGGACGCAATGGCACCGTATTCAGTCCAACCGGTGGTCTGCGCATCTCTGCCGCAGGGCTCGGAAAAATTATGCTGATGCTGCTGGATGGGGGACGATACAGGAACAGTCAGTTTTTATCACGCGCCACGCTCCAGCAAATTTTCGCGACCCAATGGCGCTATGATCCAGCCGCTGCCAATGGCGACACTTATCACGGTTTGTTTACGCATTGGGGATTGGGCACGCAGCATTTCGACAAGCTGCTCGGCGGCGCCAGTTATCCATCCTCGGGGCACCTGGGGGAGGCGTATGGCCTGCTGTCGGTCTTCGCCATCAATTTTGCCGAACGGAGCGGCATGGTTGTCCTGATTGGCGGTACTGCCAGCGATCCTTCATCGACGCCTGGCAGCTATTCCGCGCTGTCACGCCAGGAAGAACTGGTACTGACGGCCTTGCACCGGCACCTGCTGCAGGACCGATGACAGGGCATTGGCTTAGCGGCCGCCCTGTTGCATGACATTTACGCGTCGCGCCATGGTGTTCGTCGCGCCCGCGCGTTCGCGCTGCGCCGAACCGAGCGTGACGATTCCGTACCGAGCCTTATGCAACTCGTGAAGGCTGACCGGCTTGCGGTCTTCGGCTCCCCGGCTGTAGAAGTTGGCAGACATGTTGTTCTCCTGATGTGCGTATGGCTCAAGATTGCACCCGTAGCGCCAACTGGTCAGTGCGGCGGCGCACCTAACTTTTAAACAAGGTGTAACCGTGGTACCCTGCGCCTTTTCTCCGCCGGGCCGTCCAATGAAACGCTTTTTCCGCATCACCCTCGCTGTTAGCCTTGCGCTGAGCGCGCAGTTGGCACTGGCCCAGTCAGTCGCTTTTACATTTGATGACGGACCGCAGATGGGGCCGACGCCGCTGATGTCGCCGCAACAGCGCAATGCTGCCATGCTGGCGGCGCTGGCCCGGCACCAGGTCAAGGCGGCGCTGTTTGTCACCGCCGGCAATGGGGCAGTTCGGCCGGACGGCAATGCCCTGGCGCGTGCCTGGGGCGAAGCAGGGCATGCCATCGGCAATCACACCATGACCCACCCGGACTTGAACAGCGAAGCGGTGTCGCTGGCGCAGTATCAGCAGGAGATCCTCGATTGCGACGCCATCATCCGATCCATGCCGGGCTACAAAAAGTGGTATCGATTTACCTTTCTGCGCGAAGGTAAGACGCCAGAAAAGCGCGACGGCATGCGTGCCTTTCTGGCCGCGCAGGGCTATCGCAATGCCTACGTATCACTCGATACCAGCGACTGGCGACTCGAAGCGCTGCTGATCGCGACACTGAAGAAAGACAGCAAAGCCGATCTCAAGCCGCTCAAGCTGGCCTACCTGTCGCATCTGAAGCAGCGCGCACTGGCCTATCGGGCGCTGTCGCAGCAGGTGCAGGGGCGCGATATCGCGCAGGTGCTGTTATTGCACCATAACCTGATCAACGCCTTGTGGCTGGACGATGTCATCGCCCAGTTCAAGGAAATGGGATGGACCATCGTCACGCCGGAAGCCGCTTTTCAGGATCCGGTCTATGCGCTGCAGCCCATCTCGAACGTGGCGGGACAAAGTATTTTGCTGTCGGTGGCGCGCAGTCTCGGTCTGGGTAGATTCGAGGGCTGGAGCCGGCTGGTCGACGATGGCGACGCCGAGATCGAATCACTCAAGGCTGCGGGATATTAGGTAGCCGGCAGGGATTCAGGACAGCAGTTGCGGCAGGCGCACGTCGAAACGGCTGCCGAGGCCTGGCCCTTCACTGCTTGCCGCTACCGTTCCGCCGTGCAGCTCGACGATACTCTTAACAAGCGTCAGGCCGATGCCCAGGCCGCCCTTGCCGCTACTCGAGTTTTCAGCCTGCACGTACAAGTCGAACAGGCGCGGCAGCAAGGCCGGCGCAATGCCAATCCCGTTGTCGCTCAAAGTCAGGGTAACGTAGCCATCGCGCGCCCACAGAGCTATCTCGATGTGGCCGCCCGCCTGGGTGTAGCGCACTGAATTGCTCAGTAGATTGCTGACCACCTGCGTCAGGCGCAATTCGTCGCCGGCTACCATGCACACATGCTCGGGCAGGGTGATTTTGAGCTGCTGATCCTTGGCCTCGACTGCGGCGGCCAACTGTTCGATCGCGTTTCGCACAATGACGTTGATATCCAAAGGAATCCGGTGGATTTCGACCATGCCACGCGTGACCCGCGACACATCAATCAAGTCTTCCACCAGTTTGCCCATGTGGCCCACTTGCCGGGTGATGAGCGCGCCCATTTGGCCCATACGATCGAGTGTGACGTTGGGGTGGCCGAGCGAGCCGGCGGCCATGGCGATTGCCGACAACGGGTTGCGCAGTTCATGCGCCAGGATGGCGAGGAATTCGTCCTTGCGCACATCGGCTTGCTGCAGCTGTGCCGCCTTCAGATCAAGTGCCGCGTACAGCGACACCACCGCTGCGTTGGCGGCTTTCAGCTCTTCCTGCTGCGCGTTGAGCGTATCGAGTGCGGCCGCCAATTCCTGGTTATGCTGGCGCGATTCCGCCAGGGCCGCGCCGTCGGGCAAGACGCCAAGCTGCTCGCTCATGCTGCTGATATGGGCTAACGTCAGCCGCCCGCTGCCGCCTGGGATGGAGCGCTTGATGACAATGGTGGTGCCATCGGGAGCCGTATTGATTTCGCAGGAATCCATCAGACGCTTGGCCCCCAGGATACCCAGACCCATGCCGGTATTGGACTTGTATTGTTCGGACAGGATCAAATCAAGATCGGCGATTCCCGGGCCGTCGTCGGTGAACCGGACTACCAGCGATTGCAGCTTTTCATCCGTGGCGACGGAAAATTCGACAGTGCCTACGCCGGCGTAGTTGAAAATATTGCGGGCGAGCTCGGACACGACGGTCGAAATACGCACCTGGTCCTGGTTGCTGAACGCGCAAAGCGCGGCAATCTGGCGCGAACGCTGCCTGGATACCAGGACATCGAGCTCGCTGCTGACCTTAACGCTGTGAATGGCATGGCTCATCCCGGGCGACCTGTCGACTTTCCTGAGGGTGTTACCTGAAGCGTGGAAATCGGAATGGATAGTTGGTTTGACAATACCCGGCATTATGGTCCTTGGCCAGCTTTTGCGCGCGGAATATTACAATATGGAACATAAAGTAACTGAAAGTGAGTAATTGTTATTACTAAGCCACATCCTTGGCATCGCGCCCAAACGCAGGTTTTGTGAACTCGCCGCGCGCCTGTTCAAAGCTGTAGGCCATGCGGATCAAGGCCGCCTCGCTCCATGCAGTACCGACGAAAGAGAGCCCGACCGGCATGCCATGCACGGTTCCGGCTGGCACTGTCACGTGCGGATAGCCAGCCACCGCAGCGGGACTGGAAAAGCTTCCGCCAGAACTGTCCCCGTTGACCAGGTCGATCAGCCATGCCGGCCCGGCCGTGGGCGCAACAAGCGCATCGAGCCGGTGTTCGAGCAAAATCTGGTCGATGCCTTCGGCGCGCGAATAGCGTCTGCAGGTGGCGAGCGCGTCCAGGTATTCCTGCGAATCGAGGCCGCCCTTGGCCTGCGAACGTTCCATATGTTCCTGGCCGAAGTAGGGCAGTTCACGCACACGCTCGCGCTGGTTGAAGGCGATGACACTGGCCATGTCACGCACCGGTGCGTGTGGCGCATATTCCGCAAAATACGCCGCCAGGCCCGGTTTGAATTCGTACAGCAGCACCTGCAGCTCACTGTTGCCGATCTTGTCGGTATTGGGCACGCGCACGTCGATCAACTCCGCGCCCTGTGCTACCAGCACCTTGAGCGCGCGTTCCATCAGGGCGTCGGTCTTGGGATGGCGGCCAAAGTAATTGCGCGCTACCCCAAGGCGCATGCCTTTCAGGCCGTCCTTGTCGAGCGCCGCGGCGTAGTCCGTGATTTTTGCGCCCGCCGTTGCGGCATCGCGCGGATCGGCGCCCGCCATGGCAGCGAGCAGCAGCGCCGCGTCGGCGACGCTGCGCGCCATGGGGCCAGCCGTATCCTGGGTGTGCGAAATGGGGATGATGCCGCTGCGGCTGACCAGGCCCACGGTGGGCTTGATGCCGACCACGCCGCAGGCTGACGCAGGCGAAACTATCGAACCATCGGTCTCGGTACCGACCGCGAAGGTGGCCAGCGAAGCGGCCATCGCCGCGCCCGAGCCCGAACTCGATCCGCTGCAGCTGCGCGTAAGAGCGTAAGGATTGCGGGTCAGGCCACCGCGCCCGCTCCAGCCGCTGGTCGAGCGCACGCCGCGCATGTTGGCCCATTCGCTCAGGTTTGTTTTGCCCAGTATGACAGCGCCGGCATCGCGCAGCCTGGCCACGATGCTGGCGTCGCGTACCGCGCGCACTTCGGCCAATGCCAGCGAACCGGCGCTTGTGCGCATTTTGTCGCCGGTGGCGATATTATCTTTCAGGAGCACGCAGCAGCCGTGCAGGGGGCCACGCAGCTTGCCCGCCGCGCGCTCGCGGTCCAGCGCCTTTGCCTGGGCCAGCGCATCGGGATTGAGTTCGATGATGGAATTGATGCGCGGTCCGGCACGATCAACTGCCGCAATGCGTGCGAGGTATGCTTTTGCCAACCCTTCCGAAGTTAGGCTGCCTTTGCGCATGCGCGCCTGTTGTTCCAGTGCACCTGCTTCGAGGACACTGGCGCTGTTGATAGCGCCGATGGCCACCGGAGTGGTAGACAACAGCGCAAGTCCAACAAAATCCCGACGATCCATCCTGCCTCCTTGAGTAATCCAATAATGTGACAGTTCCTTTCCTCTGTGGCAAGCCCTTGGCGAACGGTTTTTTAGTGTGGCCATGAATGTATCTTTTTGTACATTTTAGTTAACGATATGGATTTCTTGTACACAACGTAAGTTACAATCAGCAACCCTTCTTGGTTTGCGCACAATGCTTACTAGGGATCTCAACGAAGCCTATATCCGAGCGCGCGCACATCTTGAATCTACCTGTTCCCCAAAGCCTGGCCACGCTCGATGAAGATGCGTGGGACGACCTGCTCAGCTTCATCGAAGACAAGCGCGTCATCCCCATCCTCGGCCCCGAACTACTGACAGTCGACACCGACACCGGTCCGCGCCTTCTGTACGACTGGCTGGCCGAAAAACTCGCGGCCAAGCTTGGCGTCGATACCGCGCTGCTGCCGCAGCCATACAATTTGAACGATGTGGTGTGCTGGTACCTGTCGATGCGCGGACGGCGCGAGGAAGCTTACCTGCGCCTGCGCGCCATCCTGCGTGACGCCTCGTTTGCGCCTCCCAAGGCGCTGCTGCAGCTGGCCGGTATCGCGAGTTTCGACCTGTTCGTCAGCACCACCTTCGACCCGCTGCTGGAGCAGGCGATCAACCAGGTGCGTTTTGATGGCGCCGAGTCGACCGATGTCATCGCCTACGCCCCCAACCGCGTGACGGACTTGCCGACCGAGCGCGAACGCATGTCGCGACCGGCAATTTATCACCTGTTCGGCAAGGTGTCGGCATCGCCTAACTACGTGATATCCGACGAAGACACTCTGGAATTCATCTGCGCGCTGCAAAGCGAACACCTGGCGCCGGAAAAGCTGTTTCACGAACTCGAACACAATCACCTGCTGTTCATCGGCAGTAATTTCACCAACTGGCTCACGCGCCTGTTTTTGCGCATGGCCAAGCGCCAGCGCCTGTCGGACCCGCGCGATTTTGGCGAGATCCTGGCCGATGGCCACTCGAGCGATGACCGCCGTCTGGTCGAATTTTTGCAGCAGGTGAGTTTGCGCACGCGAGTCTACAGCGGCGCCGACAAGTTCGTCGACGAGCTGCATACGCGCTGGCAGGCGCGCGTCAATCAGAAAATGGCCAAAGTCGTGTCGATGCCCGGCGCGCCGCAGCGCTTCGTGCCGCCGGCCCGGGAAATGCCGGACAACGCCGTCTTTATCAGCTATGCACGCGCCGACCTGACAGCCGTTCAGCGTATCAAAGCCGGTCTGGAAGCGGTGGGTGTAACGACCTGGTTCGACATGGACCGTCTCGAAGCCGGGGACGATTACGACCGCAAGATTGCCCGCAACATCGCGCGCTGTTCGTTTTTTATCGCCGTGGTCTCGGCGACCACCCAGTCGCGTCATGAGGGCTACTTCCGGCGCGAGTGGAGCTACGCGATCGACCGCGCCCGCAACATGGCCGATGGCGCCCTGTTCATTCTGCCCGTGACTATCGACGCCACAACAGCCGGCGAGGCGCTGGTGCCCGACAAATTCCAGTCCCTGCATTTCACCCAGCTGAAGGATGGCGAGATCACCGACGACTTTGCCCAGCGCGTTCGCGAAGGCACCCTAGCAAGGAACAAGGCATGAGCAGTTCGACCATCGATTCCGGCAATCCCTGGCTAGGTTTGGCGTCGTTCAGCGAAGAGACGCAGCAGTATTTCTACGGTCGCGAAGATGAAGTTGGCGATCTGACGCGCCGCATCCAGCGCAAGCTTCTGACGGTGCTGTTTGGCCAGTCGGGCTTGGGCAAGACCTCGATCCTGCGCGCCGGTATCGTGCCGCGACTGCGCGCACAGGGCTATTGTCCTGTGTATGTGCGGGTCGATTACGGGCCGAATGTACCTTCAGCGTCCGAACAGATCAAGCAAGGCATCATCAGCGCGACCGCCGACGCTGGGAGCTGGACCCGCAGCGGCAGTGCGCGCGAGGGCGAATCGCTTTGGGAGTTCCTGCACCACCGGGGCGACGTGCTGCTCGATGCCCAGGGCAAGCCTGTCATCCCTTTGCTCATCTTCGACCAGTTCGAAGAGATTTTCACGCTAGCGCAGACCGACGATGCGGGCAGGGCGCATGCTGCGCACTTTATGGCGGCGCTGGCCGAGCTGGTCGAAAACCGCGCTCCTCCCGAGTTGGAAGCGCGCCTTGAAGTAGACGACGAGGCCGCAACCGATTTTGATTTTGGCCGAAGCGACTACCGCGTGCTGATCTCGCTGCGCGAAGATTATCTGGCCCATCTCGAAAGTCTCAAATCGGCCATGCCCAGCATCACCCAGAACCGCATGCGCCTGGCCCCCATGACCGGTTTGCAGGCCCTGTCGGCGGTTACCGGCCCGGGTGGGACATTGGTTAGCAACGAAGTGGCCGAAGCGATCGTGCGTTTCGTGGCCGGCGGTGCCGAGCTGGCAAACGCCCAGATCGAGCCATCCCTGCTTAGCTTGATTTGCCGCGAACTCAACGACAAGCGCATTCAAGCCGGGCGCGACGAGATTTCGATGGATCTGCTGGCCGGCTCACACGCCAGCATCCTCACCGATTTTTACGAGCGCAGCTTGGCCGACCAGCCAGCGTCTGTTCGCCGCGTTGTCGAGGATGTACTGCTGACCGACTCAGGCTACCGCGAAAACGTCGCCGAGGAACGCGTAGCGAATGCCTTGGCAGCCGCCAATGCAGCGCCAGGCACGCTGGCATTGCTGGTCAACCGGCGCCTGCTGCGCATCGAGGATCGCCTGGATATCCGGCGTGTTGAACTGACTCACGACGTGCTATGCAGCGTGGTCGGCGCGAGCCGCGAACAGCGCCACGAACGCGAGCAGCAGGCGGCAGCCGAGAGAGCGCTGGAGGAAAAGCGCGAACGCGAACAGGCGAGCTATCGGTCCTTGATCAAAGCCCGGAAAGTCATGGCCGCGTGCGCGGTGCTTGCTGGCGTTGCCGTTGCCAGTGCTGCCTTCGGTTACATCAAGCTGCGGGAATCCCAGGAAACACGTGAGATTGCAGAGACTTCCCAAGCAGCAGCCGAACAGCTGATGCGTTACCTGGTGGACGATTTTTTTAGTACCTTGGGCCCAATCGGGAGGGTTGACCTGCAATACAAGCTGGCAGAGCGCACCAATGCGTATTACACCAATTTGCCGGTATCGTCTCGTACCGAAGAGTCAGAGCAAAATCGCGGCCTTGCGTTATTGCGATTAGGTGGCAGCCTGAGAGCCAATCAGGGTGCCAATACTGCGAACGGAACCAAAGCATTGGAACAGGCGGTTAGCCACTTCGAACAACTCTCTACATCTCAACCAGGCGTCGAGCGCATCGAACTGTCGTTGGCAAGGGCATTGCATGCGCTCGGAACGGCAAAGTTTGCGGATGCGGACTACGACCTCAGTGTTATTCTGCTCGATAGGGCGGTCAAGGTGGCAGCGCCATTTGGTAGCAAAGCGGACTCGCCAATCGCTGCCCGCTTGGTTTATACAGCCGCGCTTGCAAGGCGCGGGCATAGTAAGGTCCGATTCACTGATTATGAAGCTGCGCGCATCGATCTTGAAGAGACTATCCGCCTCGCTACCGCCGGCGGTGCGGTAGAGTCTAACGACAATATGGCACTGACCTATCTCACCGTCGCCGCGTCACTCAATGAAGTGCTGCGAAAGGAGGGCAAAGGTGATCCCGCACAGGCCGAGAAAATTCAACTGGAAGCAAAGCGCGTTGGCGCCAAGTTGTTGTCACGTTCTCCTCAATATGCGTCGGCGGTTACACGTGCCGTTGGAAGTTTTGCCATCGGCAGCGGTGTGGTTGCGGTATATACCGGCTTCCCAGGCAAAGCGCTTGAGCTATTTCGTAGCTCGAGCGCAGATCTGCAATCGGCCTTGCGCAAGGATCCAAGCATGGGCGGCGCTGTCGACAGCCTTTCGATTCACCATGGTTTTGAGGGGAGAGCCTTGTTGGACTTGGGCCGGACAAGCGAGGCTTTGGCAAAGCTTAGAGCATCCCTGGACCCTTATCGGGCCGTGGCGCCGAGCGCATTTCACAGCGGAAATTTGAGTATTTATGCATATTCTCTGTCTGAGCTTGAGTACGATTTAGGTCTTGACCAGGAAGCTGCAAATTCGCGCGCCAAGCGTGCAGAGTTAGTCCAGAAGATGATCAATCTTAAGGCTCAGTCTGCTAAATCGAGAGCAGATGTGCTGAGTGACATCTTCTTGGAACTCGGTGGCCTGGAGCTCAAGATGCCATTCATCGATTTAGGCGACGCGGAACAGCAAATTGCATCGATTCGAGCACGTCTCAAAGGATTGGATTCAATACCCGTCCAGCTTGCACAAAAAAAAGAAAGTGACTCAGGTTCGCGCGCAATGCGACTCTGGCTGCTCTACCTTGAGTCGATCGTCGCCGAGAAAAAATCTGACAACGAAAGAGTCGCCCGTCTCCTGATCGACCTCGTCAGGGAAGGTACTGAACCTTTTGAGTGGTTGTACCTTGCGCAGTCGCAAAACCGATATGCAAAGGCACTAATCAATCTGCAGCGTCCCGCAGAAGCGAAAGCGGTCATGGCGAGTGCGATCGCGGGACTCAATGCCAAAATTTCGCAAGGCAGTGATAGCCAGATTCTCCGTAGAGAACTGGCCCGCGCCTTCCTGGTGGGGTCGATGGCTGGTGACGATGCGCGCGGAGCGCAGTTAGAGCAAGCCGCCTTACTCGTTGAACAAATGCCTGTGGAGATGCGCTCGTTACGCAGCATTCACACGCTGAGCGCCGAGATCGTCGCGGCAATGAAAAAGCGTGGCATGGCGCCATCACCTAAACTTACTTCGGCCGCCAGGCCGCTCCAATCGTGAATAACATTGCCCGCCTGCCTGGCGCAACGCTCGATGACGACGCGTGGGACGACCTGCTGAGCTTTATCGAAGACAAGCGTGTCATCCCCATTATCGGCCCCGAACTGCTGACCGTGGAAACTGACACCGGCCCGCGCCTGCTGTACGACTGGCTGGCCGAGAAATTGGCGGCTAAGCTTGGCGTCGATGTGTCGCTGCTGCCCCAGCCTTACAATTTGAACGACGTAGTGTGCTGGTATTTGTCCATGCGGGGGCGACGTGAGGAGGCCTACGTACGCCTGCGCGCGATTTTGCGCGATGCTTCGTTCGCGCCTCCCAAGGCGCTGCTCAAGTTGGCCGCCATTTCAGGTTTCGACCTGTTCGTGAGCACGACCTTTGACCCGCTGCTGGAGCAGGCTATCAACCAGGTGCGTTTTGACGGTGCCGAGTCGACCGACACCATCGCCTATGCGCCCAATCGCGTCACCGATCTGCCAACCGAACGCGAACGCATGTCGCGTCCGGCCGTCTATCACCTTTTCGGCAAGGTATCTGCATCGCCTAACTATGTGATCTCCGACGAAGACACGCTCGAATTCATCTGCGCGCTGCAAAGCGAGCATCTCGCGCCGGAAAAGCTTTTCCACGAACTCGAACACAACCACCTGCTTTTCATTGGCAGTAATTTCACCAACTGGCTCACGCGCCTGTTCCTGCGCATGGCCAAGCGTCAGCGTCTGTCGGACCCGCGCGATGTGGGCGAGATCCTGGCCGACGGCCATTCCAGCACGGATGAACGGTTGCTGGGCTTTCTACAGCAGGTCAGCCTGCGCACGCGCGTCTACAGCGGCGCCGAGGAATTCGTCGACGAACTGCATACACGGTGGCAGGCGCGCAATAATCAGAAAATGGCAAAAGTCGTGTCCATGCCCGGCGCGCCGCAGCGCTTTGTGCCGCCGGCCCGCGAAATGCCCGACAATGCCGTCTTCATCAGTTACGCGCGCGCCGACCTGGCCGCGGTCCAGCGTATCAAGGCCGGTCTGGAAGCCGTGGGCGTGACCACGTGGTTCGACATGGATCGACTCGAAGCAGGGGACGACTACGACCGCAAGATCGCCCGTAACATCGCGCGCTGCTCGTTCTTCATCGCTGTGGTCTCGGCCACCACCCAGGCGCGCCACGAAGGTTACTTCCGCCGCGAGTGGAGCTACGCCATTGACCGCGCCCGGAACATGGCCGATGGCGCCTTGTTCATCCTGCCGGTGACGATTGACGCCACCACCGCCGGCGAGGCGCTGGTGCCCGACAAATTCCAGTCGCTGCATTTCACCCAGCTGAAGGATGGCGAAATTTCCGACGACTTTGCCCAGCGCGTGCGCGAAGGTACCCTGGCCAGGAATCGCGAGTGAACGCGCCTGTGGAACGAATCGAGGAAGTGGGCACCCGCGCTATCGATGCCACCAACCCTTGGCTGGGATTGGCATCGTTCAGCGAGGAGACGCGCCACTATTTTTACGGCCGCGAAGAGGAAGTCGGGGAGCTGACACGGCGTATTCAGCGCAAGCTGTTGACGGTATTGTTTGGCCAGTCAGGCCTGGGAAAAACATCGATCCTGCGCGCCGGTATCGTGCCACGCCTGCGCGAAGAAGGTTATTGTCCGGTGTACGTGCGGGTCGACTACGGACCTGGCGTTCCCACTGCCAGTGAGCAGATCAAGCAGGCGATTATGCGCGCCACGTCCGAAATCGGTACCTGGACCCGCGCTGGCTTAGCTCAGCCCGACGAGTCGTTGTGGGAGTTCCTGCATCACCGCGGCGACAAGCTCACCGACTCCTACGACGAGCCCTTGATCCCGCTGCTGATCTTTGACCAGTTTGAAGAGATATTCACACTTGCCCAGACCGACGATGCCGGCCGCGCACACGCATTGGCGTTCACGGCGGCGCTGGCCGAGCTGGTGGAGAACCGTCCACCCGCAGCGCTTGAAGCAAGGCTGGAGGAAGACGAGGAGGCGGTCGCACAGTTTGATTTCTCGCGCACGGACTACCGAGTGCTGATCGCGCTGCGTGAGGATTATCTGGCGCACCTTGAGGGTCTCAAAAGCGTCATGCCGAGCATCACGCAGAACCGCATGCGCCTGGCGCCGATGACCGGCACCCAGGCGCTGGCTGCGGTCAGCGGCCCTGGTGGCAAGCTGGTGACAGGTGAAGTGGCAGAGGCCATTGTGCGCTTTGTGGCCGGCGGCAGTGAGCTTGGCAACGCACAGGTCGAGCCATCGCTGTTGAGCCTGATATGCCGTGAACTGAACGACAAGCGCATCCAGGCCGGGCGCAAGGAAATATCGCTCGATCTGCTGGCCGGTTCGCACGCCAGCATCCTGACCGATTTTTACGAACGCACCTTGGCCGATCAGCCGCCGGCGGTGCGTAGCGTGATTGAAGACCTGCTGCTGACCGAATCGGGCTACCGCGAAAATGTGGCAGAAGAGCGGGTGGCTTCAGCCCTCGCCTCTGCTGGCGCCGCACCCGGAACGCTAGCCTTGCTGGTTAACCGTCGCTTGCTGCGCATTGAAGACCGGCTCGATATTCGGCGTGTCGAACTGACTCACGATGTGCTGTGTGGTGTCGTCGCGACCAGCCGCGCCCAACGCCAGGAACGCGAACAACAGGTGGCAACCGAGCGCGCTCTGGTTGATCAAGCCAAGCGCGAACAGGCCACGCATAAGGCGCTGGTGCGCACCCGCCAGGTAGTGGCCGGATGTGCAGTGTTGTTCTTCGTGGCCTCGTTTGCATCTCTATTTGGCTACCTGAAGATGGGCGAGGCCGAGCAAACCCGAACGATGACCCAGGCTTCTCGTGCTGAGGCGGAAAAAGTCGTCGGCTACCTGCTGGAAGA
Source organism: Pseudomonadota bacterium (assembly GCA_040385745.1). GTDB lineage: Bacteria > Pseudomonadota > Gammaproteobacteria > Burkholderiales > Burkholderiaceae_D > Telluria_A. The sequence continues at coordinate 112,223 of JAZKGU010000031.1, read as the reverse complement.
CTTCTACACCGAATTGGCTCCGATCGGTAAAATCGACATGCTCCGCGACTTGGCTCTGCGGACCAACGAGTACTACGCCAATCTGCCAACGTCGATGCGCACGCCAGAGACAGAAATGAATCGCGCGCTCGCCCTGATGCGCCTGTCAAGCATCCTCGCGTCAGGCACGCCGGTCGCGTCACAGGACCCCGACAAGTTAGCGGACGAGTCGATAGCGATCATGACCCGGCTGTCGCAATCAACGCCCGGTTCCGACATTATCGAGTTGAATCTGTCTCGCGTACTCGTGGCCGCGGCCCGCGGGGATTTCGGCAAAGGTAGAACCAAGCAGTCGCTTGACCGCTTGATTGTTGCAGTGAAGACTGCGGCGCCTTTTGGCGAAAAATCTGACGCGTCGGCTTTTGCCCGGACCACGTACTCCAGTGCCTTGCAGCGCCTCGCGCATGGCAAATCGCGAAATGGCGAATTGGATGTTGCTGTAAAAGGATACGAACATGCCATGCGTGTTGCCGATATCGGCGCCGATCTGCCGTACGACCTGCAACTGACAATTAGTTTCCTCGAATCGTCGGGCCTGAAAATCGGGGCATTGGCGGGTAGGAACCGGGAGGAAACGCAGCGCGTCGCCGAACAGGCCAATTCGATCGCGCAGCGCGCGCTGCAGCGCTTTCCCGAACATGAATCAATTGTTCATCAAGTGGCTCTCATCAGGATGCAACAGGGATATGAAGATTTGGAGGAGGGCTTTTCCTTTGCAGCATTGCCCAACATCAATCCGTCGATCGATTTAAATGAACGCCAAGTGATGAAGGATCCAGACAATACAGCCCTGATTGATTCGCTCGCAATGAAGTACCGCGCGCGCGTGGCCGCCTTGATGGGCATGGGGCGCGTCGCAGAGGCGTTCGCTGGGTATCAAAAGATCATTGATTTATACGAGCAACGTGATCCTGCGGCGTTTCAGGCCGTGACGGTTTTTTTCATTGCGGTGCCGTACCTGATGTATCAGGACGAGTTGGGGCTGACCGACGAGCGGGAGAAAACCCGCTCAATGATGCAGAGAATGGATAAAATCAGCCGCCCTGACGACAAGGCAACGCCTTCATTTCGACTGTTCGACTCAGTGCGGAAAATGCTCCTTACTTATCCTGACAAGGATCCAGCTAGCATGCAACAGGCTAAATCACGTGGCCAGCAGCTGATTGCAGATAGCATTAGTCGGGGCAACCCTATCGATTTCAGCGCTACAGTGCAGTTCGATTATGCAGCGGCCTTTATTGAGATGCAGGCACCGCTCGCCGCTGGCAACCATGCAGCTGCCGAGACCTTGCTACGACAGTTTTCCGATGCTCGGTACGATGCTATGGAGTGGGAATGGCTAGCGAATTTGCGATCGACTCATGCCATTTCTCTGGCCAAACTTGAACGCAAGCCAGAAGCCCTCAAGGCTGTGACGCCAGTGCTGGCATCTTTGCGAGCCAGGCTTGACCGCGGCGCCGATAGCCACTTCCTTTACTTGGAACTCGCCCGCGCCCTATATGCCACGGCTTTGGCTCAAGATGGCGGTCGCGCAGAGTTACTGAAGGACGCAGTGAGCTTTCTCGACAGGATGTCGCCTGAGCTGCGGAAATTCCGAACGGTGAAGACGTTGCGCGACCAGATAGCACTTGAGTTAAAGCGAGACAAGGCATGAGCAGTTCAACTATCGACTCCGGCAACCCATGGCTGGGACTAGCGTCGTTCAGCGAAGAGACGCGGCAGTATTTCTACGGCCGCGAAGAAGAAGTTGGCGATCTGACCCGGCGCATTCAGCGCAAGCTGCTCACGGTCCTGTTTGGCCAGTCAGGCCTGGGTAAGACCTCGATCCTGCGTGCCGGTATCGTCCCTCGTTTGCGCGCTCAGGGCTACTGCCCTGTATATGTGCGGGTCGATTACGGTCCGGACGTTCCCTCTGCATCAGAACAGATCAAGCAGGGAATCATTAGCGCTACGGCCGACGCGGGAACCTGGACTCGCAGCGGCAGCGCGCGCGAGGGCGAGTCGCTGTGGGAGTTTTTACACCATCGTGGCGACGTGCTGCTTGATGCGCAGGGCAAGCCTCTTATCCCGCTGCTGATCTTCGACCAGTTCGAAGAAATTTTCACGCTGGCGCAAACCGACGATGCGGGCAGGGCGCATGCTGCGCACTTCATGGCGGCGCTGGCCGAACTGGTCGAGAACCGCGCACCCCCAGCGCTTGAGGCACGTCTTGAAGAAGATGACGATGCTGCGGCTGATTTTGATTTCGCCCGCAGCGACTATCGCATCCTGATCTCGCTACGCGAGGATTATCTGGCCCATCTTGAAAGCCTCAAGGCGGCCATGCCAAGCATTACGCAGAACCGCATGCGGCTGGCACCAATGACCGGCCTGCAGGCCCTGTCGGCGGTAAGCGGTCCGGGTGGGAAGCTGGTGAGCAGCGAGGTGGCCGAAGCCATCGTTCGATTTGTGGCGGGCGGCGCAGAGCTGGCAAACGCACAGGTCGAACCGTCGCTCCTGAGCCTGATCTGCCGGGAACTTAATGACAAGCGCATCCATGCCGACCGCGCCGAGATTTCGATGGATCTGCTAGCCGGTTCCCACGCCAGCATCCTGACCGATTTCTACGAACGCAGTCTGGCAGACCAACCGCCTGCAGTGCGCCGCGTGATCGAAGACGTGCTGCTCACAGATTCCGGTTACCGTGAGAACGTCGCCGAGGAACGCGTCAGGAATGCATTGGCAGCGGCAGGTGCGAAGCCAGATACGCTGTCGGTGCTGGTGAACCGGCGCCTGCTGCGCATCGAAGACCGGCTCGATATCCGCCGGGTCGAACTGACCCACGACGTGTTATGCAGCGTCGTCGGCGCGAGCCGCGAACAGCGCCACGAACGCGAACAGCAGGTTGCGGCAGAGCGCGCCTTGACCCAGCAGCTTGAGCGCGAGCAGGAGACCCACAGGTCGCTGCTCAAAGCACGCAAAGTCATGGCCGGTTGTGTGGTATTGGCTGGCGCGGCGGTCGCCAGTGCGGTATTCGGCTACGTTAAATTACGCGACGCGCAGGAAACACGGGCAGTGGCGAACGAGTCGCGCGCGCAGGCCGAGAAGCTGATCGGCTATGTGGTCGATGATTTTTACGACGATCTTGATCCCATCGGGCGTGTCGATTTGCTCACCGCTCTGTCTTCTCGCACAGATAGTTACTACCGAAATCTGCCTTTGGACATGCGTACACCCGCCTCCGAAGTCAATCGCGCGCTGTCGATCTGGCGTTTGGCGAGCAATGTGGCCAAAACCTACGGTGCTGATGAAAACGCGGCGGATAAACTGTATGCCGAGTCAATTGACGTTCTCACTAAACTGTCGGCGTCCAATCCACGCACGGAATCGATTGAACTTGCCTTGGCGCGGGTCCTGTCGGCGCGCGGCACATTCGCCTACCGGCGAGGCGATCTCAAGCTCGGGCGCGACAATCTTGAGCGCGCCGTCGCAGCCGCAGCCGCTTATGGGGGCGCCCCGCGGGCATCGCTATATAGTCGGATCGTCTATGGCACCGCGTTGAGAAACCTGGGTCACTTCAAGATTAAGGTAGACGAAGTCCCTGCAGCATCGACTCATCTGGAACTTGCCGTACGCGTTGCAAATCCCGGCTCGACTGCGGACGAAAATGGTGAGCTGGCCGTGGTCTACGTGGTCGCAGCAGCATCATGGCATGAGGCGCTCATGCGGGCCAAGGATCCTCGGTCCGAAAAGGTGGCCTTTGATGCAATTGCCGTTGGCCAGTCTTACTTAAAAAAGAATCCCGAAAGTTCGCTCGTTACCGCACCACTCAACCTGCTGGCTATCAACCGTTCGCACGAAATGATTTTGGCGCACTATCCCTCCAAAGGATTGGCGATAGCGAGTGCCAATTCACCGGGCCTGGCCGCGCGACTTAAACGCGATCCCTCCAATCGTCTTGTGATTGACTCGTTGTCGATTTTGCTCGCGTTTGAAGCTGATGCGCTGGCCGACTTGGGCAGGCCTGATGAAGCGCTCCCTCGGTTTGCACAAGTGATGAGCTTTTACGAAAAGGCGCCGCCCAACCTTTTTCACAGAGGTAACTTGGAGGTTTTTGCCGAGCGCTATGGCATGCTGCAGGCGGAACTTGGCCTTGACGCGGAGTTGCAGAAAACATATGCGCAGATAATTGCGCTGTCCGTTCTGGAGCGCGCCGGCAGGCCGGACAAAGACTTGTCGAAGCTGGCGTTGATGGAAGAGTTGAGTATCAAGGTGAATGCTCTCGGCGTCCTTTATGGTACTGGCGATTTCAGCCAAGGCACAGCGAGCAGAAAAATAATCCAGACACTCACGGAATTGGTGCAAGCCAGACCATCGCCCGCCATCGAGAAACGACGCGATGACGAGTATTTCGGCCATATTATGGCAAGAATTGCCGATCTCGATTCCAGAGTTGCCATGCAGAGGAATGACTATGCAACGGTGGAAAAAATGTTGCGCCACCATTCCCTGGTCCGAAGTGGCTACGAATCAGAAGCGCGTTACTGGAAAATGCGTATGCGCCATGCGTTTGCGTTAGTTCATCTGCAGCGAGAGCCTGAAGCCATTTCGGTTTTTCAACGCGAAGCTGATGAGTTCAGGAAGTTAATTGCCAAGGGTAGTGATAGCCAGGCCGTCAGAATCGGGCTGATCGAGGCGCTTGTCGGTCTGTCGCTGGCCCGGAAGGAAGCGGGCGAGCCCGTCCTACGCGAGGCAGCAGATATGCTCGAGCAAGTTCCTGCCACAATGCAGCCATACCGAAGCATCCGTTACTTGCGCGGGCAAATTGCCGGCGAACTTAAAAAACGCGGCATGCCGCCATCATCCAAAATTACTTCGGCTGTCAAGCCGCTCCAATCGTGAATAACATTGCCCGTCTGCCTGGCGCCACGCTCGATGATGATGCGTGGGACGATCTGCTCAGCTTCATCGAAGACAAGCGAGTCATCCCCATTATCGGCCCCGAACTGTTGACTGTTGAGACTGATACTGGTCCGCGCCTGCTGTACGACTGGCTGGCCGAAAAGCTGGCGGCCAAGCTGGGCGTCGACGTATCGTTACTTCCGCAGCCATATAACTTGAATGATGTGGTTTGCTGGTACTTGTCCATGCGCGGCCGGCGCGAGGAAGCGTATGTGCGTCTGCGCGCAATTTTGCGCGACGCGTCATTCGCGCCTCCCAAGGCACTGCTCAAGCTGGCCGCCATATCGGGTTTCGATCTGTTCGTCAGCACCACCTTCGATCCCATGCTGGAACAGGCGATCAATCAGGTGCGTTTTGACGGCGCCGAGTCGACCGACACGATCGCCTACGCGCCCAATCGCGTCACCGACCTGCCTACGGAGCGCGAACGCATGTCGCGCCCGGCCGTCTATCACCTGTTCGGCAAAGTATCGGCATCGCCCAACTATGTGATCTCGGACGAAGACACGCTTGAATTCATCTGCGCGCTGCAAAGCGAGCACCTCGCACCTGAAAAGCTGTTCCACGAACTCGAACACAATCACCTGCTTTTCATTGGCAGCAATTTCACCAACTGGCTCACGCGCCTGTTTCTGCGCATGGCAAAGCGTCAGCGCCTGTCGGACCCGCGCGATGTGGGCGAGATCCTTGCCGACGGCCATTCCAGCACGGATGTACGGCTGCTGGGCTTTTTGCAGCAGGTGAGCTTGCGCACCCGCGTCTACAGTGGCGCCGAGGAATTCGTCGACGAGCTGCACACCCGCTGGCAGGCCCGCAACAATCAAAAGATGGCAAAGGTCGTGTCCATGCCCGGCGCCCCGCAGCGCTTTGTGCCGCCATCCCGCGAGATGCCGGACAATGCAGTTTTCATCAGCTACGCGCGCGCCGACCTAGCCGCCGTCCAGCGCATCAAGGCCGGCCTGGAAGCCGTCGGCGTGACGACCTGGTTCGACATGGACCGGCTTGAAGCAGGGGACGACTACGACCGCAAGATTGCCCGTAACATCGCCCGCTGTTCATTCTTTATCGCTGTGGTCTCAGCCACGACGCAGGCTCGCCACGAAGGTTACTTCCGCCGTGAGTGGAGCTATGCCATTGACCGCGCCCGGAACATGGCCGATGGCGCCTTGTTCATCCTGCCGGTGACGATTGACGCCACCACTGCCGGCGAGGCACTGGTGCCGGACAAATTCCAGTCGCTCCACTTTACGCAATTGCGCGATGGCGAGGTTACGGACGATTTTGCCCAGCGCGTGAGTGAAGGCACTCTGGCCAGGAGCCGTGGATGAGCGCGGCCGTACAACGAATCGACGAAGTAGGAACACTGGCCATCGATGCCACCAACCCCTGGCTGGGTTTGGCCTCGTTCAGCGAAGAGACCCGTCAGTATTTCTTTGGCCGCGAGGATGAAGTCGGCGAGCTGACCCGGCGGGTTCAACGCAAGCTATTGACGGTGTTGTTTGGTCAGTCGGGACTCGGAAAAACTTCAATTCTGCGCGCAGGTATCGTGCCACGCCTGCGCGAAGAAGGCTACTGCCCAGTGTACGTTCGGGTTGACTATGGCCCCGGCGTTCCTGCCCCCAGTGAGCAGATCAAGCAGGCGATTTTGCGCGCCACCTCGGAAATCGGGACCTGGACCCGCGACGGCGTCTCACAGCCTGACGAGTCGCTGTGGGAATTCCTGCATCACAGTGGCGACGAACTCAACGATGCATACGGCGAGCCGCTCATACCGCTTTTGATCTTTGACCAGTTCGAAGAAATTTTTACGCTCGCACAGACCGACAACGCGGGCCGCGAGCACGCCCTGGCCTTCGTTGCAGCGCTGGCCGAGCTAGTGGAGAACCGTCCCCCCGAGGCGCTGGAAGCGCGGCTCGACGATGACGAAGAGGCGGTCGCGCAGTTCGATTTTGCCCGTACCGACTACCGGGTCCTGATCGCGCTGCGCGAAGACTACCTGGCGCACCTGGAAGGCCTCAAAAGCGCCATGCCGAGCATCACCCAGAACCGCATGCGACTGGCGCCCATGACGGGTACCCAGGCGCTTGCCGCCGTCAGCGGGCCTGGTGGCAGGCTTGTAACAGGGGAGGTGGCCGAAGCCATCGTTCGCTTTGTCGCCGGTGGCAGCGAGCTTGGCAACGCGCAGGTTGAGCCATCGTTGCTCAGTCTGATCTGCCGCGAACTCAATGACAAACGCATCCAGGCAGGCCGCAAGGAGATTTCGCTCGACCTGCTGGCCGGCTCGCATGCGAGCATTCTGACCGACTTTTATGAACGCACGCTGGCTGACCAGCCAGCGGCAGTGCGCTGCGTGATCGAAGACTTGTTGCTGACGGAATCGGGTTACCGTGAAAACGTGGCCGAGGAACGCGTCGCCTCGGCCTTGTCCGCTGCCGGCGCGGCGCCGGGCGCGCTCGCCTTGCTGGTGAATCGCCGTCTGCTTCGTATCGAAGACCGGCTTGATATTCGCCGGGTCGAACTGACCCACGACGTACTGTGCGGCGTGGTGTCAGCCAGTCGCGCCCAGCGCCAGGAGCGCGAACAGCAGCTTGCCACCGAGCGCGCGCTGGCCGACCAGGCGCAACGCGAGCAGGCTACCCGCAAGTCGCTGGTGCGGACACGCCAGGTGGTGGCCGGATGCGCCGCCTTATTCTTCGTAGCGTCATTTGCTTCCGTGTTTGGCTACATCAAAATGAACGAGGCGGAGAAGACCCGCGCCATGACTCAAACTTCCCGGGCTGAAGCTGAGAAAGTCGTCGGCTACCTGATGGAAGATTTCTATACGGAGCTCGCTCCAATTGGCAAGGTTGAAATGCTGGGCGATCTGGCGCTGCGGGCCAACACCTACTACGCTAACTTGCCCAGCTCGATGAACACTCCTGAAACGGAGATGAACCGCGCGCTGACCATGATGCGCCTGGCATCGATCCTCATCACTGCAAAGATCCCAGGGGCGCCAAACGAGCTCAAATTGGGTGATGAGTCGGTCGCTATCATGACCCGGCTGGCGCGCGCCGCGCCTGGTTCGGAACTGGTGGCACTGAACCTGTCGAGAGTACTGGTGGGAGCAGCGCGGGTTAATTTCGCCAACGGAATGTATAAGCAGTCTGGTGAGCGGCTCGGTGTTGCAGTGAAAGCGGCAGCGCCTTTCGGCGAGCGCGCAGACGCCTCCAACTTCGCCAGGGTGACTTACGCGCGCGCCTTGCAGCGTCTGGGTCATACTCAGATGCGCAACGGCAACGCCGGCGATGCGGTGAAATCGTTAGATCGATCGCTTGAGGTGGCCAATGTCGGCTCTGAGTTGCCCAACAACCTTGATTTGACAACGGTGTACATCGAAACCGCCGGCTTCCAGATGGAATTGCTGGATGGATCCAAAAAAGCTGATGCCACCAAAGTGGGCAGTGAAGCCACTGCGGTTGCCGCCCTTGCACTCAAGCGCTTCCCGGATAATGAGGCATTGCAAGCGCTATTGGCGAACTTCAACCTGCAGAAATCATTCAACGACATTGATGGCACCCATGCCGCCGCTGCCTTGGCCAACGTGAATGCATCGATGCCTTATGCCCAAAAGCAGTTACAGCAGGATCCTGAAAATATCTACAGGCTATCCACCCTTTACCTGTTTAGTCGTGGGCGCGGGTATGCATTGCTTTCCTTAGGGCGGGTCCGGGAGGGGATGGCCGAGTTACAGGAGGGATTGGACTGGTACCGGGATCTTACCCCGGCTCCCTGGCATTCCAATAACCTGTTCGGGGCGGCCAAAGTTCTGCTCACCACGCAGGACGAGTTGGGTCAAACCGCCGAGATGGAAAAAACGCGGGTGCTCATGGGCAAATACGCAGCCTTCGGCCGTGCAGGTGCCAACGCTACTGCGCTGCACCGGTTATATGATGTAAGGAAAAAGCTCGACATACTTTATGGTACAAAGGACTTAGCCTCGATCGAGGAGCTTAAATCGGCAGGCTTGCAGCTGATTGCTGAAAACGCCCGTGCAGGATCGCCACTTTCAGCCCAGACAACGAGATCGTTTGATATGTTAATTGCTATGCGGAAAATGGAAGCAATTCGGGATGCGGGCGATGACGCCGCTCTCGAACTGTTGCTGCGGCCGTTTGCCAGTGTCGAGTACGATCAAATGGACCTGTTTCCGAAAGTAGAACTGCGTATCAGTCATGCGCTTGCCCTGGCGCGGCTTGGGCGCAAGGATGAGTCGCTAAAGGCAATGCTACCCTCGGTTGCCTTGTTGCGTACAAGGCTGGCCAACGGCGGCGATAGCGCGGACCTTTTTTATCAGTCGGCCAGAGCTCTCTACGGCACTGCACTGGCGCAGGACAGGGGAGGCGATGCCGCGTTAAAAGAGGCGGCCGGACTCTGCGCTCAGCTCTCATCGGAGTTGCAGCAATTTAAGTCGGTCAAGATCTTGCGCGGTCAAATTGCTGCCGAGGTCAAGCGACGCGGCATGCGCCTATGATAATGAAGAGCCAATCTGTATCCCAGAGGACCTTTAGCGCCCATCCTGGTCCTGGCTTTTCCAGCGCCGTACAGGCAGATCCGCGCCACCTGTCAGCGCGCAAGCGAGAACTGCCGGTCCAGGTTCGCTTCGCAGAACATGAGTGCATGGTGCAAACACGCGAAGGCCAGGTCCAGGCCAGCGCGGGCGATGCCATCATTACCGGTGCCTTTGGCGAAACCTGGCCGGTACGTCGCGAGCGTTTCGCCGAAAAGTACCGAGAGAGCGCACCGGGTCAGTTTGTCAGCTTGCCCAAAGATGTGCTGGCACTTGAAATGGATACTCCTTTCTGTGCCGTGCTCTCCGATGGCGTATCGACCCTGCATGGCGCCGCCGGCGATTTTTTGATTGCGTACAACGACGGCTCGCTTGGCATCGTCGCGGCCCACATATTCTCCGTTATTTACGAGGTTGTTCCAAGTTGATGGCTTTTCACCAGACTGTACAAAACCTGCTGCTCGCCGGTTACAGCTTCCCCCCGTCCGCGCCCCTGGCACACGTGCCGCCCCCGGCCGCGCTGCAACCCTTGATCGATGCGGTCGCGCCCGTGCACCGCGCGTTCGATCAAAAAGCGGTGGAACATGGTCATCGCTATCGCAGTGCATTCTGGTTGATTTACATTTTGAGCGCCTTCGCGGTGCTGTGCGCGGTAATGCCGCTGGCACTTGGCTGGGACGACGTCGGCTCCACATCGTCGCAATACGCCATCGTGTGGGTGATCAGCGAAATTTTGATCATCTCGGCCGTCGCGTTGTTGTATTGGCTGGGGCACCATCAGGACTGGCAAGGCCAGTGGCTGGGGGCGCGCACCAAGGCCGAGCTGGCCTGGTACATGCCGCTGATCGCGCCGCTGCTGCGCGAGGGCCACGCCGAAGATCATGGGAACTGGTACGCGCAGCTGTTCAATGATGGACAGCCGATTCCTGCGAACGAGGAGATCGATGCCCTATGTAGAAAGTGCAGTCCAATCGTTGGACCGACTCTGGCCGATTTATGGTCCGCTCCACATTTTGTCACCGAGTACGCGCAGTGGACCATCAGCCTGCTGGAAGGCCAGCGAAAGTACCATCAGCGCGTCGCGGCGCGCCAGCACGCATTGCTGCACCGGGTGCACAGCGTGAACACCTGGTTGTTCGGCCTCACCGCGCTTGCGGCGCTCGCCCATCTGTTCATCCATTCGCGTCTGCTCACCCTCATGACCACCTTCCTGCCGGCACTGGGCGCTTCGCTGCATGGCGCTCTGGCGCAGTCGGAAGCCTACCGTCTTCAGGCCACGTCCGAACGCTTGAGCATCGAACTCGGTAAGACCATCGAGCCTATGCGCAAAGTGCTGGCCATGCCGGAGCCGGCAGAGGGCGCCACCTTGCTGCGCGCTGCCGTGCTCAGTGCTGTGGAGCTGATCATGGACGAGCATGATGACTGGCATATGCTGGTGCGACCCCACCATTTACCGCTAGGCTGATTAAATATGCGCAGAAATGCGCTATTTGCCCCGTTTTGCCAGGCTTTTTGCCGGCAAGTCGATGAAAGGGGCTACAATGACCGATGCTTGGCCAGGTTGTTGCGTTCCCTCCCTCGCGATTTCACCTTTCGACATCAAACCCAGCCTCCGTTTGATGGTTCCAGCCCGATCGCCGTATCCATTTGTGGAGCGGTTTGCAGAACCATTCAATCACGACGGACCGCGCCATGCATCTCACTCACGATTTCCTTTCCCACGACAGCGAGCTGGGCTCGCTCATGCGCGACAAGGACTGGGCCGCGACGCCACTTGGGCCTACTGCGCTGTGGCCGGAGTCGCTCAAGCACACCTTGCGGATTATCCTGGCCTCCAGGCACCCGATGCTGGTCTGGTGGGGGCCGGATTTGTACCAGTTCTATAACGATGCCTACCGCTGCACCATTGGCGCCGAACGCCATCCGGCCATGCTGGGCGAGCCGGGCAGGGCGCACTGGGGCGAAGTATGGGACATCATCGGACCGCAGATCGAATCCATCATGGACGGCGGCGAGGCGACCTTTCACGAGGACGAGCTGATACCGGTCACGCGCCATGGCAGAATGGAGTACGTTTGGTGGAACTATGGCTATAGCCCGGTTCGCGATGCGGACGGCGTGCGCGGCGTGCTGGTGCTATGTACCGATGTCACTGCAAGCCACAACGCCAGGAACGACCTGCTTGAACTGAATCAGCGTCTTGCCGATGAAATAGCCAACCGCGAGGTCGTCGAGCGTCAGCAATCGCTCCAGCTGAGAATCGCCGACAAGTTGCGTGGCCTGGGCGCCCCTCAGGATATCGCGCGCGCGGCGTTCGAGCTGCTGGGGTCTTACGTTCCGGCCACCCAGATGAGCTACGCCGAAGTGGACCCGAGCGGCGAGTTGTATATCATTCGCCACGCCTGGCGCCGTGCCGGTCCCACCGCGCTGGTGGGGCAGCGCGGCCAGCTGCGCGATTTCGGCCAGTCGATTGTCGACACCCTGCGCTGCGCCATCCCGGTGAATATGCCGAACATCGAAGGTGATCATCGCACTGCCGATAATGTGGCCCACTATGCGACCATGACGAGCCGCTCCTGCCTCATCATGCCAATCGTGAAGTCGGGCCGGCTGGTTGCCATGTTCATGCTGCACCAGAGCGCTCCGCACTCGTGGGCGCACAGTCACAGCCTCTTGATCCAGGATATCGCGGACCGGGTCTGGATTGCCATGGAGCTGGCCTCGGCACAGGTTCGCCATGCCGCCTCCGAAGAGGCGCGCGCTTACGAAAGGGGCGCCGAGAATGATCGCCTCAAATCGCTGTTTGCGCAGGCGCCCGGCTTTATGGTGATTTTCAGGGGCGCCACACACGTATACGAATTCGTCAATACCGCCTACACGCAGATCGTCGGCGAGCGGCCGCTGGTTGGCCTGACGGTGCGCGAGGCGCTGCCTGAACTGGCGGGCCAAGGCTTTTTCGAGCGCCTCGACCAAGCGTTCCAGTCCGGCGAACCGTGTTCGGCATACGACGTGCCGCTGCTGGTGCAGCGCGTTGTGGGACAGCCTGCGGTCCTGAGTTACATCGATTTCGTGTTCCAGCCGATCGTCAATGCCATCGGCGGGGTGACCGGGATTTTTGTCGAGGGTATCGATGCCACCGAGCGCCACGTCACCAAGGTAGCGCTGGAGGTGGCGCAGCAGCGCCTGGGTGAGGGCATGGCCGCCGCGCGCATGGCGATTTGGGACTGGGAACTGGGCAGCGAGCGCATCCTGTTTTCTCAAAACACGACGGAAGTCTTCGGCCGTGACTTGAACGATGTCGACGACGTCTGGCAATCCGTGTTCGAGGAGGACCTGCAGCGATTGCACCTGGCCGGCGAAGCGGCCCTGTCGGTGGGCGGCACCTATGAAGAAATCGTGCGCATCGTCCGCCCCGGCACTTCCGAGCCGCTATGGGTACAAATTCACGGCAAATTCCTGACCAATGAGCAGGGCGTCCCGCACACGGTGCGCTGCGTGGCAATCGATGTCACGAACCTGAAGTTTGCCGAGCGCGCCCTGCAGGAGGCTGACCGCCGCAAGGATGAGTTCCTCGCCATGCTGGCCCACGAACTGCGCAATCCGCTCGCTCCGATTCGCTCGGGTTCTCAATTGCTCAGTTTAGTGCACGGCGACAGCGCGCAGGTGAAGCGCATTGGGGCGGTCATCGCGCGCCAAGCCGCGCACATGACGGGGCTGATCAACGATCTGCTCGATGTGTCGCGGGTTAGCTCGGGTCTGGTGACGCTCGACCGGCAGCCACAGAACGTGGCGGGCGTGATCAGCGACTCGATCGAACAGGTCATGCCGCTGATGCAGGAGCGCCGCCATCACCTGACCTTCAGTGATTCGGCGGCCACAGTGATCATCCTGGGCGATCGCAAGCGCTTGGTGCAGGCAGTGACTAACCTGCTGCAGAACTCAGCCAAATACACGCCCGACGGCGGAACTATCGCAATTGGGGTGGACCGTATCGCGGATGATATTGCCATCTCGGTGGTCGACAACGGTGTAGGCATGACGTCGGAATTGCTGCCCCGCGTGTTTGAACTGTTCGCTCAGGAAAAGCAGACCTCGGAGCGGACCCAGGGTGGTCTGGGCCTGGGATTGACACTGGTGCAACGCATCGTCACCCTGCATGGTGGCCGCGTGACAGCTGAAAGCGCGGGCACCGGTCAGGGCTCGCGCTTTACTTTGTTTTTGCCGGTCGCACCGCCGCCCTGACGCTGCACGATCAGATGTGCAGTGCGTGCCCCAGCGCGCGCAGCGCCGCTTCCTGAATCGCTTCACCCAGGGTGGGGTGCGCATGGATGGTGCCGCCGATGTCTTCCAACGTAGCGCCCATTTCGAGCGATTGCGAGAATGCGGCGCTCAGTTCCGATACGCTCTTGCCGACCGCCTGCCAGCCCACGATCAGATGATTGTCGCGGCGCGCCACCACGCGTACAAAGCCATCCTTGGACTCCAGCGTCATTGCGCGCCCATTGGCCGAAAACGGAAACAGGGCGTCGATGCAGTCCAGACCAGCCTTTTTGGCGTCCTGCGGCGTCATGCCAACCACCACCAGCTCGGGATCGGTGAAGCACACCGCCGGAATGGCGCTTGGCATGAAATGGCGCTTCTTGCCTGCGATGATCTCAGCCACCATTTCGCCTTGCGCCATGGCGCGGTGGGCCAGCATCGGCTCACCCGTCACGTCGCCGATGGCCCAGACGCCGCGCATCGAGGTACGGCACTGGTCGTCCACCTTGATGAACTGGCCATCCATGTCGATCATCAGGCTTTCGAGTCCGAATCCCTGGGTGCGTGGACGCCGGCCAACCGCCACCAGCACCTGGTCCGCCGGCAGTTCAAACTCGTCGCCGGCCGCGCCGCGCACCCGTACCGCATCCGCGGCGGCATTCATGCCGAGCACCGAGCAGCCCAGATGGAGCTCCACATCGAGCCCTCTGAGCGAATTGGCGACCGCCTTGGTCAGATCGGTGTCATAGGCGGGCAGCACGCAGTCTTGAGCCTCCACCACGCTGACGTGGGCGCCCAGCTTACGGTAGGCGATACCTAGTTCAAGGCCGATATAGCCCGCGCCGACGACGACCATGCGTTTCGGGACGCTGGAAGGCGAGAGTGCTTCAGTGGCACTGATGACATTGCCGCCAAAGGGCATGAAGGGCAGCTCGGTGGCGTAGGAGCCGGTGGCGACCAGCAGATTCTGGCAGCCGATGCGCTGTGGCGCTTCGCCGTCGCGAATGATTTCCACTGTCTTGCCGTCGATGATGTTGGCGTGGCCCTTGATGACCGTGACGCCGCTTTTCTTGAGCAGGCCCGCTACGCCGCCGGTCATGCGGGCTACGATGCCATCCTTCCAGCGCGTGGTCTGTGCCAGGTCGATGCTGCTGTACTGGACCGCGATGCCAAGCGCCGAGCCGTCTTCGTAGTGGGTGGTCTTTTCGTATTCGTCGGCCGCGTGGATCAGCGCTTTCGACGGAATGCAGCCCACGTTAAGGCATGTGCCGCCCAGTGCGCCGCTTTCGACTAGTGTGGTGGGAATGCCGAGCTGGCCGGCGCGGATGGCAGCGACGTAGCCGCCCGGCCCGCCGCCGATGACGAGCAGGGTAGTTGTATTAGCGTTCATGGTCACTCCACAAAGAGCATGGCAGGGCATTCGAGCAGCGCGCGAATGGCCTGGATGAATTCGGCCGCGTGCATGCCGTCGACCACCCGGTGGTCGAACGACGAGGACAGGTTCATCATCTTGCGCGCAACCATGCCGCCATTGCGGATCATGGGCCGCTCGACGATCTTGTTGACGCCGATGATGGCCACTTCGGGATGGTTGATGACCGGAGTGGTCACGATGCCGCCCAGCGCGCCCAGGCTGGAGATGGTGATCGTGGAGCCGGACAGTTCTTCGCGCGTGGCCTTGCCTTCGCGTGCCGCTGCTGCCAGGCGCGTCACTTCGCCCGAGCAGGCCCACATGTCGCGTGCTTCCGCATGGCGCAATACCGTGACCATCAGGCCGGCATCGGTCTGGGTGGCCACGCCAAGGTGCACCGCGCCATATTGCGTGACGATGTTGGCGTCGTCATCGAAGCGCGCGTTCATTTGCGGGAACTGACGCAGTGCCAGCACCACTGCGCGCATCAGCAGCGGCAGCACAGTCAAGCGGCCGCGCTGTTTGCCCCATTGCTCGTTCAGGCGTGCGCGCAAGGCTTCCAGTTCCGTTACGTCGATTTCCTCGACATAGGAAAAGTGCGGAATGCGGCGCTTCGACTCCTGCATTTTCTGCGCGATCTTGCGGCGCATGCCGATCAGCGGAGCGCTTTGTTCATCGGTGCGCTGCACATAGCGCTGGTCGCTGCCACCGCCTGCAGGCGCTGCTCCACGCGCTGCAAAGGCGTCCAGGTCCTCCTGCATAATGCGCCCGGCAGCACCGCTGCCCGGCACGAACTGCAATTCGATGCCCATGTCCCAGGCGCGCCGCCGCACCGCCGGAGAGGCGATCGGCTTTTCGCCTGCCGCGCGCGCAGGGCCGGTGGGCGCCGGGGCGCCGTTTGTGGCAGCCACGCGGGTAGGCGGCACCGCAGCGATCGGCGCAGTTGGCACTGCCACTGGTGCGGCTGCTTCGGCGACCGTTGCAGGAGCCGGCATCGAGGCCGTCACTTCCACTGGTGCCGAGACGGCGCCCGGCTTGAGGTTGCCCGCGCCTTCGACTTCGATATGAATCAGGTCGGAATGCACCGCCATGACCTGGCCCGCTGCGCCGCCAAGCTTGAGGACCGTGCCGTGCACGGGCGAGGGAATTTCAATCGTCGCCTTTTCGGTCATGACGTCGGCCAGAATCATGTCCTCGGTCACGGTGTCGCCAACCTTCACGTACCACATGACCAATTCGACTTCCGCGATACCTTCACCGATGTCTGGCATCTTAATGACATGTACACCCATTTTATGCCTCCACCGTACGTTTGAATGCGGCCGCTACGCGATCGGGGCCGGGGAAGTAAGCCCACTCCTGCGCGTGCGGGTAAGGCGTGTCCCAGCCGGTCACGCGTTCGACCGGCGCTTCCAAGTGGTAGAAGCAGTGTTCCATGACCAGCGACACCAGCTCGGCGCCGAAGCCGCAGGTGCGCGTGGCCTCATGCACCACCACGCAGCGACCGGTTTTTTTCACCGACTTGACGATGGTGTCGAGGTCCAGCGGCCAGATACTGCGCAGATCGATGATCTCGGCATCGATGCCGCTCTCGCGCGCTGCCGCCTCGCATACCCAGACCATGGTGCCGTAGGCAAGCACTGTCAGCTGTTCGCCCGGGCGAAACACCGTGGCCACATCGAGCGGCACTGTGTAATAGCCTTCCGGGACTTCGCCCATCGGATTTTGCGACCAGGGCACCACCGGCTTGTCGTGGTGACCGTCGAATGGACCGTTGTAGAGGCGCTTGGGCTCCAGGAAAATGACCGGATCGTCGTTTTCAATGGCCGAGATCAAAAGTCCCTTGGCGTCGTACGGGTTCGATGGCATGACTGTGCGCAGGCCGCACACGTGGGCAAATACCGCCTCTGGGCTCTGGCTGTGGGTCTGGCCGCCGTAGATGCCGCC
Organism: Pseudomonadota bacterium; assembly: GCA_040385745.1. Classification (GTDB taxonomy): domain Bacteria; phylum Pseudomonadota; class Gammaproteobacteria; order Burkholderiales; family Burkholderiaceae_D; genus Telluria_A. The sequence goes on along the minus strand of JAZKGU010000031.1, from coordinate 95,076 downwards.
GCCGCAAGGGGTGCGAATGGTGATCGGCGCGGTGAAGTCGCCGGCCGAACGGTAGCGCAGGCGCGCAGCTTCCGACACGATCTGGTCGTAGGCCGGATAAATATAGTCAGCGAACTGGATTTCCATGCAGGGCCGCAGGCCGTAGGCCGCCATGCCGATCCCGACGCCGACAATGCCGCCTTCGGAGATCGGGGTGTCGAACACGCGCGACTTGCCGTATTTTTTCTGCAGGCCTTCGGTGCAGCGGAACACGCCGCCGAAGTAGCCCACGTCCTGGCCGAACACGACCACGTTCTCGTCTTTTTCCATCATCACGTCCATGGCCGAGCGCAGCGCCTGGATCATGGTCATCGGTGATTTTTTACCGCTATCAGTAGTTGCCATCGTCAGATTCCCAGCTGTTGGCGCTGCGTGCGCAAGTGTTCAGGCATGTCCTTGTAAATCCCCTCGAACATTTCGGCAGGGGAGAACACATGGCCGCTGGCCATGCTGCCGTACTTCTCGGCCTCCTTCTGCGCCGCGATCACTTCGGCTTCGAGCGCTTTCTGCGCTTCCTCGTGCTGCTGTTCGGACCAGGCACCGATGCCGATCAGGTACTGCTTGAGTCGCGCAATCGGGTCGCCCAGCGGGAAATGGCTGGCGTCGTCGCCAGGCCGGTACTTGGACGGATCGTCGGAGGTCGAATGCGGACCGGCGCGATAAGTGACCCATTCGATCAGGGTAGGGCCCAGGTTGCGGCGCGCGCGCTGGGCGGCCCAGCATGAGGCTGAATACACCGCGAGGAAGTCATTGCCGTCCACCCGCAAGGATGCGATGCCGCAGCCGACGCCGCGCGCAGCAAAGGTAGTGTCTTCGCCGCCGGCGATGGCCTGAAAGGTCGAAATCGCCCACTGGTTGTTGACCACGTTCAGGATGACCGGAGCCCGATACACGTGGGCGAAGGTGAGGGCGGTGTCAAAGTCGGCTTCGGCAGTGGCGCCGTCACCGATCCAGGCCGAGGCAACCTTGGTGTCGCCCTTGATGGCCGAGGCCATGGCCCAGCCCACGGCCTGGATGTATTGCGTGGCCAGGTTGCCGGAAATGGAAAAGAAGCCAGCCTTTTTGACCGAGTACATCACCGGCAGCTGGCGCCCCTTGAGCGGGTCGCCTTCATTGGACATGAGCTGGCAGATCATGTCGACCATCGGGTAGTCGCGCACCATCAGGATGCTTTGCTGGCGATAGGTCGGAAAGCACATGTCGTCGAGCCGCAGCGCCAGCGCCTGGGCTGCGCCGATGGCTTCCTCGCCCAGACTCTGCATGTAGAACGACATCTTCTTCTGGCGCTGTGCGTTGAGCATGCGACCGTCGAAGATGCGCGTTTTCATCATCGCGCGTAGCCCCTTGAGGACGGTCTCAGTGGCAAGCTCGGGCACCCAGGGGCCGACGGCCTTGCCGTCCTTGTCGAGCACGCTGATGAGGGAGTAGGCGAGGTCACGCGTGTCCATGGGGAGCACGTCAACCTCGGGCCTGCGCACTTCGCCGGCGGGCGACAGGCGCAGGTAGGAAAAATCGGTGGCACAGCCTGGTCGTCCCGTGGGTTCGGGGACGTGCAGGCGCAATGGTTCGTCCTTGCTCATACGCTTCCTTCTTGCGCGGTCGTAACGCGCATGTGAGGTGACTGGGATGCTGCACGGCGGGTAGCCGGCGACAGCCTGTTAACGCCTGAAAACGTTGTCTTTCGGGCAGGGCAGCGTAACATATTTATGAGCTCGCATAAATGGAAACGCGCACCGGTGTGAGGGGGACCTTGCGCAGACAGGGCATGGGTGCGGTCGATAAACTGGCTTTGTGCGAAACTCGTCGATCGCGCACGCAATGTGCTGCTATTCGTCTTTACGTCGTACATAATTTAGAAGGATCCGTATGCAAGCTGCATCAGAGAAGACGCCAGTTCCGGAGCCGAAATTTACCGCTTATCAAAAATTCGTCGCCGGGCTGCTCGCCTTTCTCCAGTTTGCGGTCATCCTCGACTTTATGGTGATGGCGCCGCTGGGCGCGCTGATCATGCCGGATCTGAATATTCCGCCTGCGCGATTCGGCATGATCGTGTCGGCCTACGCGTTCAGCGCGGGCGCCAGTGGCTTGCTTGCGGCCGGTTTCGCGGACCGTTTCGATCGCAAGAAGCTGCTGATATTTTTCTACGTCGGATTTCTGGGCGGAACCTTGTGGTGTGGCCTCGCGCAGTCCTTCCCGTCCTTGCTTGCGGCGCGTATTGTGACCGGGCTGTTTGGCGGTGTGATTGGTTCGGTCTTGTTGGCCATTGCGACCGACCTGTTCGCCCCGCAACTGCGTGGCCGCGTCATGGGCGTGATCCAGACCGCGTTTTCTGCAAGTCAGGTCATGGGTATTCCAGTTGCCTTGTACCTGTCAACGCGCTGGGACTGGCATGCGCCGTTCTTCATGCTGGTCGTGATCGGCGTTGCCGGCGGGATCCTGCTTGCATACGGACTCAAGCCGGTGACTGCGCACCTTGGGCAGCACAGAGAAGCTAACGCGTTTCGCCACCTGGTCAACACGATTACCGAGCGGCGCCACTTGCCGGCCCTGGCCACGACTGGTCTGCTGTCCATTGGCGGCTTCATGGTCATGCCCTTCAGCAGCGTTTTTACGGTCAATAACGTCGACATTTCGGTCGACCAGTTACCGACGATCTATCTGATTACCGGACTTTGCACGATCGTCGCCGGTCCGCTGGTCGGCAAGGCAGCCGACAAATTTGGCAAAATGCCGGTGTTTTATACCGGCAGCGTGCTCACTAGCGTCATGGTGATGATTTACACGCATCTTGGCGTGGTCGCGCTGCCTGTGATTATCGCGGTCAACGTGGTTCTGTTCGTAGGCATATTTTCACGCATGATTCCCTACCAGGCGTTGTCGTCTTCGGTGCCCGAGTTGCATATGCGCGGCTCGTTCAATGCAATCAGCGCCTCATTGCAACAACTGGCGGGGGGATTGGCAGCCATAGCGGCCGGCCATCTGGTGGCGACCGGCGTTGACGGCAAGCTGGTTGGTTTTGAAAACGTTGGCTACGTGGTGGTGGCAACTACTTGCGTTGCTGCATTACTGGCGCGCCAGGTGAACAAGGAAGTGTCGCAGCGGGCGGCGCAAGCAGCGACCGCCGGGACTGCTGCCTGAGCTTGGTACACTGCTGGCTTTTTGTCTTTGAATCCGTCCATGTCCAGCCCCCTCGAACTACGCGCGCTTGCGCTTGCCTGCCTGCTTGAACCCGACCCGCACGCCAAGTGCATGGCGGTGGCAGCTATGGTTGCCGCCTTTGCCGCCGGAGATATCAACATCGCGCCCGACGCCGATCTGCTGGTCGAGGGCGCGATTCCCGGGCGGCCGGAGCGGCCTGAGCTGGTGGCGCCCCGCCTGGTCGGGCGCCGCTCCATGGTGACAGTGGAAGGACGCGCCATGCTGGTCCATGCGTTGGCACACATCGAATTCAACGCGACCAATCTGGCGCTCGATGCGCTGTGGCGCTTTGATGGCTTGCCGCAAGAGTATTACGCCGACTGGCTACGCGTGTCCGGTGAAGAAGCCGTGCATTTTTCGATGTTGTCGGCGCACCTGGGCATGCTCGGTTATGAGTACGGCGATTTTCCAGCCCATGACAGTTTGTGGGAAATGGTTGAAAAGACGACTGGTGATGTGCTGGCGCGAATGGCGCTAGTGCCGCGCACGCTCGAGGCTCGCGGTCTCGACGCCATCCCGCCACTGCGGGCCAAATTGGCGCAGGCTGGCGACCATGCGGCGGCCGGCATTCTCGATGTGATCCTGCGCGAAGAGGTGGGCCATGTAGAGATTGGCAACCGCTGGTATCGCTACCTGTGCGCGCAGGACGGCCGCGAACCGGACGCGACCTACGACGCGCTGGCACTCCAGTACGAAGCGCCGGTGTTGAAAGGGCCTTTCAATGTCGAGGCGCGTCGGCGTGCTGGATTTACAGAAGCTGAGCTAAGCCGGCTGATGGCGACGAACAATCAAATCCAGGGCGCCATGCCGGGCATTGGTCAACAGTGAACAATCTCTATTTGCCTTCCGTTTTTCTGCCGGTTTCGCATCTTGCTTGGACAAGCAAGACGAGCCTTATCATTGTGTAAAATAATTTGTTCGAAAATGTAAAAAATCTTGTTCTTCTCATGGTGCTTGGTTAGTTGCCCAACATACCAATGAGTGTGCTCTGGGTACATTGAGTGTAGGCAATCGCCTTAAACGGCCGTCGGTATGTAATCCAAAAGTTACAGCGTCGGCCCGGACCAAACTCATCGCACACTTGAGAGAATAAAGATGCTTGCAAGCGAGTCAAAGGCCGAACGACTAGCGGCACTACTAGTGCAAACTGGACACCGTGACGAACAGGCGTTTCGCCAGTTGTACACATTAACGTCGGCCCAGCTGTTCAAGGCAGCGCTGCGCAGCGTGTGGATTCGGGAAACGGCGGAAGAAGTGCTGCAGGAGAGTTTCATCGCAATTTGGCGCGACGCAGCTTCGTTCGATTGCGGCCGCGCAGCGCCGCTGACATGGATGACCGCTATCGTTCGCAACAAATCGGTGGACTGGCTGCGCGCCAATCATGCGCGCAATTTCTACACCGTTGCCTGGGACGGCGCCGAGCATGACCAGCCCTGCAATGCCGAATCCGATCCCTGCGCAAGCGCCGAACGCGAACAGCGCCGCCAGCAAATCGATTCCGGGATGACCCACCTCGATGCCCTGCATCGCCAGGCCATTGAACTGTGCTTCTTCAAGGAGCTCAGCCATTCACAAGTTGCCACGGAAATGACGATTCCGCTGGGCACAGTGAAGACCTGGATCCGGCGCGGATGCCAGCAAATTCGCCATCACATGGAGCACCACGCCGCGTAGTGCTCCTGCAAATACGTGATTACGTAGGCAGCGGCATCTTCGCGATGAGTTTGTCTAGCGTGATCGGATAGTCCCGCACCCGCACCCCGGTCGCGTTATACACGGCATTCGACACAGCTGCCGCCGCACCGCAAATTCCCAGTTCGCCCACGCCCTTGGCCTTCATGGGCGATGACACCGGGTCGGTTTCGTCGAGGAAGATCACTTCCTGGTGCGGAATGTCGGCATGCACCGGCACCTCGTAGCCGGCCAGGTCGTGGTTGACGAAAAAGCCCAGTCGCTTGTCGACGGCAAGGTGTTCCATCAATGCAGCGCCCACGCCCATTGTCATGGCGCCGATCACCTGGCTGCGCGCCGTCTTGGGATTGAGGATGCGCCCGGCCGCGCACACCGCCAGCATGCGCCGGACCCGCGTTTCGCCGGTATGCGCATCGACCCCGACTTCGACGAAGTGCGCACCAAAAGTCGATTGCTGATACTTTTTGTCCAGGCCTTCGAATTCGATGAAGTCTTCGGCCACCAGCGCACGCTCGCGCGCCGCATCCGCCAGCGACATGCTCTGGCTGCCGGAGCGTACCAGGCCGCCGCCAAACAAGGCCTGCGCGGGATTGAATCCTGCCTTCACTGCCACCGCCTCGCGCAGCTTCATGCAGGCGGCGTAGACCCCTGCGGTGGCGCTGTTGCCGCCCCACTGGCCGCCCGAGCCGCAGGACACGGGAAAGCTCGAGTCGCCCAGGCGCACGATGACCTTTTCGATGGGCACACCCATCATTTCGGCCGCGGTCTGGGCGATGACGGTGTAGCTGCCCGTGCCGATATCGGTCATGTCGGTTTCGACCGTGACGATACCGCGCCGGTCAAGATGCACGCGCGCGGCCGACTTCATGGTCAGGTTGTCGCGAAATGCGGAGGCCACGCCCATGCCCACCAGCCAGCGCCCGTCGCGCACCTGGGCCGGACGGGCATTGCGCTTGTCCCAGCCAAAGCGCTTGGCGCCAACCCGGAAGCATTCGACCAGCTGACGCTGGGAGAAAGGCGGATTTGGATTGGGCTTTTCCTGAGGTTTTTTGGACTGGGGATCGCCCGACGGCGGCTTGGCCGGCGAATCGGGCACCACCATGGTGTCGTTACGGACCCGGAATTCGATCGGATCCATACCCAGCTTTTCGGCCATTTCATCCATGGCCACTTCGAGTGCCGCAAGGCCAGGGGCTTCGTTGGGCGCGCGCATGGCGTTGGCCTCGGGCAGATCGAGTACCGACAGCTTGTTGGCCGTCATGCGGTGAGTGCCGGCGTACAGCGAGCGCGTTTGCACGGCAGCCGCTTCCGGTTTGCCGCCAGGGAGGTCGCCCGACCAGCTTTCGTGGGCGAGGGCGGTGATCTTGCCATCTTTGGTCGCCCCGATTCGGATCCGCTGCAGGGTCGCTGAGCGGTGCACCGTGTTATTCGGTATTAGCGCGCGCGGTAGCGCCACCCGGACCGGGCGCCGCGCCGCGCGCGCGCCGAGCGCCGCCAGCACGGCATCGGCGCGGATCCACAGCTTGGCGCCGAAGCCGCCGCCCACATACGGCGACATCAAATGAATTTTTTCCTTGGGCATGCCAAGCGTGCGGGCCAGGTCTGCCGCCGACCAGGCGATCATTTGATTGGAGGTCCAGACCATCAGGCGGTCGCCGTCCCACGCGGCCAGGGTGGCGTGCGGTTCGATCATGCTGTGCGACTCGTGCGATGTGGAGTAGTCGGCGTCGAGCTGCACCGGAGCCGAGGCAAAGCCGCCGCTGAAATTGCCCACAGTACTGCTGCCCGGCGCGCCCGAGCTGTCGGCCGATTTGGCCTTATGCTTGACGGCGGCCAGGTCGTAGGACCCTTTGGCGCGCGCGTATTCCACACGCACCAGGTGCGCCGCCGCGCGCGCCTGCTCGAAGGTGTCAGCAACTACCAGTGCGATGGCCTGGTGATAGTGCTCGATTTCGGGACCGGCCAGCAGGCGCGCTGTATTGAAGTTGCCCTTGGCGAGCTTGCCGGCATTTTGCGCGGTGACGATGGCTATCACGCCCGGTGCAGCCTTGGCCGCGGCCAGGTCCATCGACACGATGCGGCCCTTGGCGATGGCCGAACCGACTACATAGCCGTGCACCTGGTTGGCGGCGACATCGTGGCGGTCGTAGGCGTAGGGCGCCGTGCCGGTGGTTTTCAAGGGGCCGTCGATGCGGTCGACCGGCTGCCCGATGACCTTGAGCTGGTCGATCGGATTGGTGGTGGCGGGAGTATCGAATTTCATGGCTTAACCTTTCGCTTCGGTGAGGACGGAAGCGAGGGTGCGCTCCACCAGCGTGACCTTGAAGGCGTTGTCTTCGTGCGGACGCGCGTCGGCCAACAGGCCGGCCACAACGGCGCGCGCGCCGCGCGGCATCTCGCGCTCGGCCGGCTCAACGCGCCATGGCTTGTGCGCTACGCCACCGATGGCGACCCGACCGCTGCCGTCGCGTTGCACAATGGCGGCCACCGACACCAGCGCGAATGCGTAGGAGGCGCGGTCGCGCACCTTGCGGTAGACCTGGGTCCCGCCCACGGGGCGCGGCAGCGTGACGGCGACGATCAGTTCACCCGGCTCGAGATTGGTGTCGATATGGGGTGTATTGCCCGGGAGGCGGTGGAAGTCGGCGATTGGGATGGTGCGCGCCGCCCCATTGGGCCGCACGGTTTCGACCGTGGCATCGAGCACGCGCATGGCCACCGCCATGTCGCTAGGATGGGTGGCGATGCAGGCATCGCTGCTGCCCACAATCGCATGGTGGCGCGTGTAGCCGCCAATGGCGCTGCAGCCGCTGCCCGGACGGCGCTTGTTGCATGGCTGGTTGGTGTCGTAAAAGTAGGGGCAGCGGGTGCGCTGCAGCAGGTTGCCGGCGGTGGTGGCCTGGTTGCGCAACTGGCCCGAGGCGCCGGCCAGCAGGGCACGCGCCAGAACGCCGTAATCCTGGCGCACGCGCGCATGGGCTGCCAGGTCGGTGTTGCGCATCAGCGCACCGATGCGAATGCCGCCGTCCGGTGTGGTGCTAATGGTGTCGAGCCCCAGGTCGTTGACGTCGATGAGGTGGGTAGGGGTTTCGATCTGCAGTTTCATGAGGTCGAGCAGATTGGTGCCGCCGGCGATGAATTTGGCGCCCTTGGTGCGCAGCGCGGCGGCGGCGGCCTCCGCTGGCGTATTGGCGCGCTCGTACGTAAATGGCTTCATTTGAGCACCCCCGCGACTTCGGTGATCGCGTCCTGGATATTGGAATAGGCGCCGCAGCGGCACAGATTACCGCTCATACGTTCGCGAAATTCGGCGGGCGAGGCAACCGGGCGCTGCATGAGATCGGCGGTGGCGTGGCTTGGAATGCCGCTGCGCACTTCCTCGAGCATGCCAACTGCCGAGCAAATTTGGCCCGGTGTGCAAAAGCCGCACTGAAAACCGTCGTGCTTGACGAAGGCTGCCTGCATGGGATGCAGATTGCGCGGCGTACCCAGGCCTTCAATGGTGGTGATGTCATGGCCTTGCTGCATGACCGCCAGCGTGAGGCAAGAGGTGATGCGGCGGCCGTCAACGATGACGGTGCAAGCGCCGCACTGACCCTGGTCGCAACCCTTTTTGGCGCCAGTCAGGTGGAGCCGCTCGCGCAGGGCGTCAAGCAGGGTAGTGCGCGGGTCGAGCATGAGCTGATGTTCGCTGCCGTTCACGCGTAACAGGACGCTCATGAGGCCTGGCTCGGCCAGCCTGACGGCGGTGGGGGTAGCCGCTTCGGCCTCGGCGGCGAGGCGTGTGCTGGCGACGGCGGTGCCGGCTGCCAGGGCCGAAGCCTTGAGCAGGTTGCGGCGGCTGGAATCGAACTCGGTCATCTTGGATCTCCGGAGTGGTGCAAGGGGCAGCATTGGCGAACTGGCATGAGCGGCTCAATATAGCCGCTCCCCTATCAATCCGGCGCACGAACCGCTGCTTTTCGTAATGCTTCGATCAAGCTTACGGAACGCTTACAAAATACTCTTTTGATCATTTCTGGAGGAGAAGTTCTAAATTGTCGTGCTCGTCTGGACATTTGTGCCGCATTGCAGCATGATGGATTTGTCTCCTCCATGTTCTACCAAGAATTTGGAATTTGCCCACCGCTTGCGGTGGGCTTTTTTTTGCTCTTTTGGCGTCCGCGTACGACGTCCGCATGAACTTGCTATGCTGTGGTTCCATTGCTGCATAGCGGCATATTTACACAGCTTTTTTAGAGGATCATCGGTGAATCCACAATTTGTCATCGGCGCGGTTTTGTTCGCCACAGCGGCCGGCGCCGCGCACGCTCAAAACGTCATCAAGATCGGCCACGTGGCCGCCACCACGGGCGCCATCGCGCATCTGGGCAAGGATAATGAAAACGGCGCGCGCATGGCGGTCGATGCACTCAACGCCAAGGGTGTTCTCATCAAGGGCAAGCGCTACCAGGTGGTGATGCAGGCCGAAGACGACGCGGCAGATCCCAGGCAAGCCACCATCGTCGCCCAAAAACTGGTCGACGCCAAAGTCCACGGCGTGATCGGCCACGAAACCTCGGGCACCTCGATCCCGGCCGCGCGCATTTACTTCAATGCCGGCATTCCGCAGATCTCGCCATCGGCCAGCAACCCGGTCTACACGCGCCAGGGTTACAACACGGCGTTTCGCAATGTGGCCAATGACGAGCAGCTCGGCGCGGCGCTGGCGCGCTACGCCGTGCAGGTACAGAAGGCCAGCCGAATCGCGGTGATCGACGACCGTACTGCCTACGGCAAGGGCCTGGCCGATGAATTCGTCAAGAACGTCAAGCGCGCAGGGGGCGGGGCGGTCATTGTGGGGCAGCAGTACACCAATGACAAAGCTACCGACTTCACCGCCATCCTTACTGCCATCAAGGCGCGTAAGCCCGACTTGCTTTTTTTTGGCGGCATGGATGCCGTCGCCGGACCCATGCTGCGCCAGATGAAGCAGCTCGGCATCAAAGCGCGCTTCATGGGCGGGGACGGCTTGTGCTCCGATTCCATGGCGCGTCTGTCGGGCGACGCGATGGTGGACGAGCAGGTGTTTTGCGCCGAGGCCGGCGGCGTAGAGCCGCAGCAGCAGAAGGGTATGGACGACTTCCGTGCTGCCTACAAACGCCGTTTTGGCATCGAGGTGCTCACTTATGCACCTTACGCCTACGATGCGCTGCTGGCCATGGTGGCAGCAATGCAGCAAGCCGGCTCACCCGAGCCGGCGGTGTACTTGCCGGTGCTGGCCAAAAGCCAATACAAAGGCGTGACCGGGACGATTGCCTTTGACGCCCGTGGCGATGTGCGCGATGGGGTACTCACCATTTACACATTCCGAAAAGGTACTCGCCAGCGCCTGGCCGTTATCAAATAGCAAGTAGCGCGCGTTTATTGTATGAATGTTAAATCGAAAGCGCGGCTAGATAACAACAATGTTGCAATTCATGTAGGTGCAGTCCTACATTGGCGTATAATCGCGCCTCCATTGGAGTTATCGGGCCGCTCATGCACTCGCAGAATTCGCACAATAATAGCGCCAGCGCTGGCGAACCGAGCGGCAAACCGGTCCTGAGGCAAACACCGGCAGGCTGGACTATCCATATGGCAGACTCCGAGGGCAAGAACGTCCTAAATCTGGCCGTTTTCCCAAACAAATTCCTCGCCGAAGAAGCACTGGCGCGTATTCTCAAGCGCCAAGCAGGCCAGTAAATTCACAATTTCGGTCCACCTGCGCCTCGCGATCAGCGGGGCGTTGGTACTTGCGCGGTCGGTTTTTTGCTTTTGTTCAAGGTTTCCAATCGTAAATTACGGGACGCGTGATATCCTGACCAACTGATTAATGCAAACAACTACTGGAAACAGAGAAAGCCTCAAATGTCCAGTAAGAATGACCCGAACCAGAACTTGCTCCTTGCGGCTCTGCTCGATTCGGAATACGACCGCCTCGCTCCCCATCTTGAACTGGTGCCCATGCCGCTGGGCGACGTGCTTTATGAGTCTGGCGCCAAGCTGGCCTATGTGTATTTTCCGACCAGTTCCATTATCTCCCTCCACTACTTACTTGAAAACGGCGGTTCGTCCGAGATGGCCGGCGTGGGCAAGGAAGGCATCGTCGGGGTTTCACTGTTCATGGGCGGTAACAGTACGCCCAGCCGCGCCATTGTGCAGACCGGCGGCCACGGCTACCGCCTGCCTGCGCGCATCCTGATGGAAGAATTCAACCGCGCCGGTCCGGTGATGCGCCTGCTACTGCGCTACACCCAGGCCCTGCTCACGCAAATGGCGCAGACCTCGGTGTGCAACCGCCACCATTCGGTCGAACAGCAGTTGTGTCGCTGGCTGCTGCTGACCATCGATCGTCTGCCGCGCACCGACCTGACCATGACCCAGGAACTGATCGCCAACATGCTCGGCGTGCGGCGCGAGGGCGTAACCGAGGCTGCGGGTCGCTTGCAGAGCTATGGCTATATCAGCTACCGGCGTGGCCACATCACTGTGCTCGACCGAAAGGGGCTCGAGCGCGGCGTGTGCGAGTGCTACGAGGTGGTGCGCAAGGAGTTCGCGCGTTTACTGTCGGACACCTTGCAGCGCCAGGAAAGCGTGAACTGAGATGAACATCATCAAGAACACGGCGGCGGAGCGCCTGATGCTCATTGGCCTGTTGGCGACCCTGACCACGCTGCTGCTGGTGGGCAGTACCTCGCTCGACAATGCCGATGCGGCCTCGGGCGCTGTCAATTTCATCCAGGCCGGCATCATCGTCCTGTTGCTGTTTCTGGCCGTGCTGTTCGTGGTCGGTATGAAGACCATCAGCGCCCGCGGCATCGCCCAGCAGGCAGCCAACGAAGGGCCGCAACTCAAGGCCAGCGCACTCCAGGACGCCATCTTCAATAGCGCCACCTTCTCCAGCATCGCGATCGACGAACAGGGCCTGATCCAGATTTTCAATGTCGGCGCCGAGCGTATGCTGGGCTACTCGGCATCAGAAGTGATCGACAAGATGACACCGGCCGACATTTCCGACCAGGACGAGCTGGTAGCACGCGCCGCCGAGCTCAGTATTCAGCTGGGCGAAACCATCCGGCCCGGGCTCGAAGGCCTGGTGGCCAAGGCCTCGCGCGCGATCGAAGACATTTACGAGCTGACCTACATCCGCAAGGACGGCAGCCGTTTTCCGGCACGCGTGTCGGTCACGGCGCTGCGCGATCCGGACGGCCGTGTTATCGGGTATCTGCTGATCGGTACCGACAACACGGTGGGCAAGCAGGCCGAGGCCGAGCGTAACCGGTTCGAGATCGCGCTCCAGGATACCAACGTACAACTAGAACGTGCGCGCTCGGCGGCCGACAAGGCCAACCGCGCCAAGTCCGAATTCCTGTCGTCCATGAGCCACGAGCTGCGCACGCCGCTCAATGCGGTTCTCGGCTTCGCCCAGTTGATGTCGTCGGAAGTGCCACCGCCACCGCCGAATCAACAGCGCTCCATCGATCAGATTCTCAAGGGCGGCTGGTACCTGCTGCGTTTGATTAACGAGATCCTGGACCTGGCGATGATCGAGTCCGGCAAGGTCACCATGTCGCAGGAATCGATGTCGCTCACCGACGTGCTGCAGGATTGCCAGGGCATGATCGAACCGGAAGCTGCCAAGCGCGGCATCCGGCTCGAATTCCCGACGTTAGACAAGATGTTTTATGTCCATGCCGACCGCACGCGCGTCAAACAGGTGATGATCAACCTGCTCTCGAATGCGATCAAGTACAACGATACCGGCGGCTCGGTCGTGGTCCGTTGCGGCTTCGAAGGCGCGGACAAGGTACGCATCAGCGTGACCGACACCGGCCAGGGTCTCGCGCCCGAGCAGTTGGCAAACCTGTTCCAGCCGTTCAATCGCCTGGGACAGGAGCACAAGCTGGAGGAGGGCACGGGCATCGGCCTGGTCGTCACCAAGCAGCTCGTGGAGCTGATGGGCGGCACGCTCACCGTGGAGAGCAGCATCGGCGCAGGCACGACCTTCTCGGTCGACTTCACAACCGCAACGGCGCCAGCACTGTCAATCGACAATCTGGACCAGGTTGCCATGGAACGACGGCACTTGATGGCCCTGGCGCCCGACCAGCAGCCGACGTTGCTGTATGTCGAGGACAATCCGGCCAATCTGACACTGGTCGAGCAACTCATCGCGCGGCGCGGCGATCTGCGCTTAATCACTGCGATCGACGGTAATCTGGGCGTTGAACTGGCGCGCGCCTACCTTCCTGAAGTCATCCTGATGGATATTAATCTTCCCGGCATAGGCGGATTCGAAGCACTCGAGATTCTCGCCAACGATCCGGCCACCCGTCACATACCAGTATTGGCTCTGTCGGCCAACGCCATGCCGCGCGACATAGAAAAAGGCCTTGCCGCGGGCTTCCAGGATTACCTGACAAAACCAATACGCGTGCGCGAATTCATGTCGGCACTTGATGGGGCGCTGGAGCGCGCCGCGGCACACCATGCAGCCCGTCCGCCTGTAGCAGCCAACACTTAAAGAAAACAACAAAAATATGTTAGACGTCTCGGAAATTCTCAATGCCAGCATCCTGATCGTCGATGATCAGGAAGCCAATGTCATGCTACTCGAGCAGATGCTGCTCAATGTCGGCTACACCAACATCACTACAACGCAGGTACCGACCGACGTAGTCGGGCTGCACCGGGCCCACGCCTACGACCTGATCTTGTTGGACCTGCAGATGCCAGTCATGGACGGCTTCGAGGTCATCGAGGCGCTGAAGGAAATCGAAACGGGCAGTTACCTGCCGGTGCTGGTGATCACCGCGCAGCCCGGACACAAACTACGCGCGCTCAAAGCCGGGGCCAAGGATTTCGTCAGCAAGCCCTTCGACCTGGTCGAGGTGCAAACCCGCATTCACAATATGCTGGAGGTGCGCGTGCTATATCGCCGCCTGGCCGATTACAGCCGCCAGCTCGAAGTGACGGTGGCCGAGCGCACCGCCGAACTGCGCGAGAGCGAAGCCCGCTTTCAGCGGTTTACCGAACTCTCGTCGGACTGGTACTGGGAGCAGGATGCAGAGGGCAACCTTACTCGTTTCTCGGGTCCGGTCGAGGAAATGCTCGGTATCGGCGCAGGGGTGGAGGGCGGCGGCTGGAACCCTCAGGAGCGCGCTCTGCTCACCGCCAATATCGCCGAACGCAAGCCGTTTTTGGATTTCATCTACACCCGTACTCGGGCCGATGGCGGCGTGCAGTACCTTCAGGTCAGCGGTGAACCAATGTTCGACGCGGCCAGCGGCTTTGCTGGCTACCGCGGGGTTGGTGTGGACGTGACCGATCGCATGGCCTGGCGCCAGCCGGGTAAGACCGACGCGGCGTAACGCCGGCGCCGCAAGCGCCTCAAGCAAACAATTCGAGCCGCGCGTTCTGGCTGATGGCCAGCGTGGCCGGATGCGTCAGGCGGCGCTCGGTGGTAATCGCATACACCTGCTCGACCAGGGCCGTCACCTGGCCAATCTCCACCACCCCATATTGCTGGCAGACCTGGCGTGCTATCACGCCGGGTGCGAAAAACAATCCCGCGCCAGACTGACCAAACGCCTTGAGCATGGCGCTGTCGTCGAACTCGCCCACAATGCGCGCGCGCAGGTTATTGTTGGCGAGCCATTGCAGCATCTTGTGATGGATCGCGAAATCTTCGCCCGGCAGCAGCAGCGGCGCCCCATCGAGGCATTGCGGGAATGGACCGCGCAGGGTGGCCGCCAGTTCCGGTGTGGCGAAGGCGGTCAGGGCGCTTTCGCCCAGCAGGTGATTGAAGCCGCGCACGCTCAGATGGGTCGGAATCGGTCGGTCGGCAATGATCAGGTCGAGCTTGTGCACGGCCAGGTCGGCCAGCAAGCTGCCAAGGCGGCCTTCACGGCAAATCAGGCGAATCGGCTCGGCGATGCCCAGGGCCGGCTGCACCAGCCGGCACGCGATCAGCTTCGACACTGAATCGGCGCAGCCTACCCGGTAGGCGCGCGCCGTCTTGAGCGATTTATCGCGCAGCACGTCCAGCAGTTCATCTCCGGTACTGAAAATTTCTTCGGCATAGCTGAGGATGCGCCTTCCCGTGTCCGTCAGTTCAAGGTTGCGGCCAGCTTTGCGGAACAGTTCCACGCCAAGCGTATTGGCAAATTCGGTCAGCTGGCCTGAAATCGACTGCGGTGTGAGGTGCAGCTGGGTTGCCGCTTGGGCGATGCTGCCGGTCTTGGCCACCATCCAGAAATAACGCAGGTGTTTGAAATTGAGCGTGGACACGGCTGGACTCCTTGTTAATACATCGAACAAATCGATGAATCTGTAAATTATATTCGAATTGTACGATGGTTTGGCCTCGCCTATGATGCATCCGTCAACTACGAAAAGGAGAGCGAAATGCAAATCACCATCCAAACACGCGGGTTTTCCATGACCGAAGCGCTGCGCCTGTACGTCTTGCAGCGGGTGCGCTTTGCGCTCGGCTGGGCGGGCCTGAGCATGCGCAAGCTGGCGGTGGTTTTGTCGGACATCAACGGGCCACGCGGCGGCAATGACAAGCGCTGCAAAATCCAGGTCCAACTCATCGGCGGCAAGGACGTGGTGATCGAGGATACCGAAGCCGACATGTATGTAGCCATTGACCGCGCGGCCGAACGTGCTGACAGGGTGCTGGTGCGGCGCGTGCAGCGCATGCGCGAAGTGCCACACGTGAGCGTCGCCAAGGCCGCTGACGCACAGGACGCCAGCCCGACGGCGCACAACGAATTTGATGAAGGCGCAAAATGAACGGATTGGAAAGCATAGCCACAGCCCCGATGTGGGCTGGCTTTATCGCCTTTGTACTGGTGATGCTGGCGCTCGACCTGTTTGTATTTGGCGGCAATAAGTCACACAAGGTGAGCGTCAAGGAAGCCGCCATCTGGTCGGGCGTCTGGGTCAGCCTGGCGCTGCTGTTCAACGGCGCCCTGTGGTGGTACCTGACCGGCACCGCTGGCGCCGAGGTCGCCAATCAGAAAGCGCTGGAATTCTTTTCGGGCTATTTGATTGAGAAGACGCTGTCGGTCGACAATGTGTTCGTGTTCCTGCTGATTTTTAGCGCCTTCCAGGTGCCGCCCGAATACCAGCGCCGGGTGCTGATTTACGGCGTGCTGGGCGCTATTGTGATGCGCGCGGTCATGATTTTGGCAGGCGCATGGGTTGTGAGCGAGTTCAGCTGGGTGCTGTACGTGTTTGGCGCGTTCTTGCTGGTTACCGGTATTCGCATGCTGGTGGCGGCTGATTCGGAACCGGATGTCGCCAACAACCCGGTACTCAAGTTCGCCAAGCGCCACCTGCGCGTGGCCGAGGGTGACCACGGCGAGCGCTTCATGGTCATGCGCGACGGGGTGCGCTATGTGACGCCGCTGTTCCTGGTGCTGATCCTGATCGAGGTGACCGACCTGGTGTTCGCGGTGGATTCGATCCCGGCCATTTTCGCGATTACGACGGATCCCTTCATCGTGTTCACGTCGAACCTGTTTGCGATCATGGGACTGCGTGCGCTGTATTTCCTGCTGGTGGATGTGGCTGATCGTTTTCACCTGCTCAAGTATGGCCTCGCGATGGTACTGACCTTCATCGGCGTGAAGATGCTGATCATGCCGTGGTACCACGTGCCGGTGCAGGCGTCCTTGACGGTGGTGGCTGTCATCATCAGCGCAAGTTGTTTGGCCAGCGTGCTCGTCGCAAAAAAGCAGGACGAGACAAAACACTAATTAATTTTAAGAATGGAGCAGGCAATGCGTACGTATCAAACCGATAGTCCCCAGGCGGCAGGGCGGATCCTTGCGCTCTCCATGGTGGTAGACGGCAACCTGGATGTCTGCGAGCTGATCGCGCTGGACCGCAGCAAGATACTGGACCATATCGATCTCGATCCCGCCAGCTTCCAGCTGCTGCTGCAGGAGCTGTGCGACGACATGCTCGTCAGCGTGGTCCGGGGCGCCGTGCAGCTCGACCGTGCAGTGATCGACAGCCTGCTGGCTGAAATCGAGGCACCGGACTTGCGTCGCAAACTGCTGCGCGCCATGTGGTCGATCGCCGACGCAGATGATTGGCTGGCAGATGGCGAAGCCGTGCTGCTGGCACGGGCTGCCGCAGTGTGGTCGGCCGAGACCAACTTCCGGACTTTGCGCGCCGGCTAAGGTAAGGCTCAGGGGCGGCTAGTGGTGCCGTCCCTGAGTGCGTCCCCGTACATACCCCTGCCTTTTCCTTGCTTACTATGTTGAAAAGGGAGGATAAGTTGAACGGAAAAATCAGAACACACTATCGCGGCTGGGACATTTCCGTCAGGTGCCTCACTACTCGCGCCGAACACGATACCGCTCCTTTTCCGGCCTATACGGCAACCGCCGTAGCCGTCCTGCGCAACCCCGCGGAGGCCGACGACTGGATCGATTCGCGCATCCAGCGCAGCACGCTGACCGACAGGGTGTTCGATACCACGGCCAATTGCGCTGCTGCCTTGCTGGCCGAAGTCAAAATACTTATCGATTCAATACGCAGGCATCCGCCCAGCCGGGCATAGCTGCGGCCCCTCGCGGCCGTCAGCTTTTATCGGCACTGTCCTTGCCGGCCGATGACTGATGCGAGCCGACATCGTCCACGTCCGCCGCGGCATCGAGGGCCTGCTCATTGCCTCGGTTGCTGTGGCGATGGTTGCCCATTCCTTCTCGCGGCGCGCTTTGCTGGATCTCGCCTAGTTGCTGATTTCCCATGCGGCTGTCGTCGCCTTTGGTCTCGGCGCCACCCTGGCGGATCGCGCCCGACCGGTCTGCGCTGCCCGTTTGCGACTCGTTGCCACCCATGCCGCCTCGGCCCGTCATGCCGCTTTGACCTGATCCGACATCGTGCAAATCCCCACCATGCATGCCGCCCATGCCGCCGGATTGCTGGCCGCCATGGCCTTTGCCACCCTGGTGACCACCCTGATCGTAGGCCTGCTGTTGCTGACCGTCCTTGAGGGCGCCTTTGTCCTGCTTGCTGTTTTCCTGAGTCATTTTCGTCTCCTGGAAGTGGTGCAAAAGGAGCCATGCTACGCCGCTTGCTAAAGGTGGGGGTAGGCGCACGTCCTACTGCCATGTAGGAGTGGTTTTCGTGCCGATGTACTGGTACGACACTTTGTGCCGTAACCAAGAAAAACTATGTAGCTTGCATATAATCAAGGATTGCCTCATGTAATATTAGACGATGAACGCGCCTGCCAATCTCACTGCGAACGACCTTGCCGAACAGTTAAGGGTGTTTCGCCAGGCGGCCACTTCGCTAGCATCCACCCTGGACCTGCAGCAGACGCTGGCCAACACTATCGCCGTGTTTTTGCCGGCGCTGGGCGACTTTGGCTTTTTTGACGCCCTAGCTGGTGACGGCGTCGTGCGCACTGCGCGCGCGCACCAGAATCCGCAAGTGGAAGCCATGCTGGCGGCGACTAGCTGGCAGCGCCAGACTGGCGGTGAGCTCAATTTGTGCGCTTTGTCCTCGGGCAAGCCGGCCATGTACAACGACATCGACGATGCCTGGTACCAGTCGATAGCCCAGGGAGAAGCGCACCTGGGGCTGCTGCGCGCGCTCAATTTTTCCGCCATGCTCACCGTGCCGGTGAGTTCGGGCGGGGAGCTGATCGGGGCGCTGACGCTGTTCATGGGCGCCTCCGGCCGCCGCTACAGCATCACCGACCTTGATTTCGCCGGCGAGCTGGCGGCGCTGGCGGCCCCCGTAGTCAGCAATGTGCGCCTGCTGGAACAGCAGCGCCAGACCACGGAGGCGCTGCGTCTGTCCGACCAGCGCCTGCACCTCGCGCTCGAAGCTGGCAAGATCGGCATCTGGGACTGGGACGTGGCCGCCAATCGCATCAGCTGGTCCGACGAAGTCTACGAACTGCACGGGATCGAACGCGGCAGCTTTGGCGGCCAGATCGCCGATTTCGCTGCGCTGGTCCATGTCGACGACCGCGAGCGGGTGAGCGCCGCAATTGACGAATCGCTGCGCGAGGGCGACCTGTTCACCTGCGAATTCCGGGCGGTACGCGGCGACGGCAGCGTGGCCTGGTTCTCCACTTCGGGCCGTAGCAATCGCAACGGCGAGGGCGTGGTGACGCGCATGGTGGGCGCCACGATCGACATTTCCGGCCACAAGAA
Organism: Pseudomonadota bacterium; assembly: GCA_040385745.1. Lineage (GTDB taxonomy): Bacteria > Pseudomonadota > Gammaproteobacteria > Burkholderiales > Burkholderiaceae_D > Telluria_A. Next base: position 75,940 of record JAZKGU010000031.1, on the reverse strand, counting down.
CACCCAGGTCAGGCTGGAAGCGCTCAACTGCCTGCTCGAACAGCGCGTCGAGACCAGCAATACGGAGCGCGACCGCATCTGGCGCATGTCGCGCGATGTGCTGGCGGTGGCCTCGCAGTCGGGCTTTCTGCTTAGCGTCAACCCGGCCTTCAAGACCGTGTTCGGATGGGAGGCCGACGAAGCGCTGCAGCGTCCTTTCCTGGAGCTGGTGCATCCTGCGCACCGCCAGGGCGTCACCGCGCAACTGGCCATGCTGGGCGCCGGCCATCCGGTAGAAGATGTGGAAGTCCAGATGCTGCACAGCGACGGCAGTTACCGCTGGCTGTCGTGGACCCTGGTGCCGGAAGGTTCGTTGATCTATGGCGTGGGCCGCAACGTCACCGAAACCAAAAAACAGCGCGATGAGGTGATGCTCGCCAGCGAGATGCGGCTACAGCTGGCGCTCGACGTGGGCGGTATGGGGGCGTGGGAGCTCGACGTGCGCACCGATACCAGCACCTGGTGGCCCGGCATGGCCGAGCTGCATGGGCTGCCCCCCGGCTGGACGCTCGCCTCCAACGCGCACTACGACGAGTTGATCTACCCAGAAGACCGCGCCATGGTTGCGCAGGTGGTCGCGGCGGCCATGCGCGAGCGGCGCGGGCACACCGTCGAATACCGCGTGATGTGGCCGGACGGGAGCATCCGCTGGATCGAGGGCTGGACCGAACTGACGCTTAACGAAGAGGGCGAACCGCTGCAGATGTCGGGCGTGTGCGTCGATGTCACGCGTCGCAAGCGCACCGAAGACGGCCTGCGCTTCGTCGCGCGCGCCAGCGCCGAGCTGTCCGGCCTGTCGGATCTGGCCGGGACGCTCGAGCGCGTGGCCGAACTGGCAGTGCCCTCGTTTTCGGACTGGTGCGCGGTCGATATGCTCACGCCAGAGGGGGAGCTCGAGCGCGTCGCGGCGGCCCATACGGATCCACGCAAGGCAGCGCTGGCGCTCGAGCTGTTCCGGCGCTACCCGCCCGCGCGGGACGCTGGCAAAGGACCGTGGCAGGTACTGGCCAGCGGGCGCGCCGAGCATCTGCCCCTGATCGAAGACGCGCTACTGGTCGAAAGCATCGCCGATCCCGAGCACCTGGCGACGATGCGCGGGCTGGGCCTGCGTTCCTATATCGGAGCGCCGCTGGCGGTGCGCGGCAAGACGGTAGGGGTGATTACCTTCGTATCGGCCGAAAGCGGGCGTCTCTATACCGGCGACGACGTGGCGCTGGCCGAAGACATTGGCCGCCGCGCTGGCGTGGCCATCGAAAACGCCCAGCTATATCGCTCGCTGCAGGCGGCCGACAGGCGCAAGGATGAATTTCTGGCGATGCTGGCGCATGAGCTGCGCAATCCGCTGGCGCCGATCCGCGCCGCCGGCGACCTGCTGCGTCTTTCGGCCGACAATCCGCGCCTGCTCAAGGTGAGCGAAGTGGTCACGCGCCAGGTCGAGCACATGACCGGCCTGGTGGACGACTTGCTGGACGTGTCGCGCGTGACGCGCGGGCTGGTCGAACTGGAGCGCGATCCGGTCGACATGAAGGCAGTGCTCGCAGCGGCGATCGAGCAGGTACGCCCGCTGATCGAAGCGCGCTCGCATGCCATCGACGTACATATCGCCGCCGGCGCCCTGTGTGTGGAAGGGGATGAAAAGCGCCTGGTGCAAATCGTCGCCAATCTGCTCAACAACGCCGCCAAGTACACCCCGCCCGGCGGCGTGATCACGCTGGAAATGGTCGCCGGCGAAGCGCTGGTGGAACTGTCGGTGTGCGATAACGGCATCGGGATGACGCCGGAACTCGTGCTGGGCGCCTTTGAACTGTTTTCGCAGGCAGCGCGTAGCGCCGACCGCTCGCAGGGCGGGCTCGGACTCGGCCTGGCTCTGGTGCGCAGCCTGGTCGAACTGCATGGCGGCCAGGTGCGTGCGGCCAGCAAGGGCCCTGGCTGTGGCAGCCAGTTCACCGTGCAACTGCCGCGCCTCGCGCACGCTGTCGCCGAAATGCAGCAAGTGGCAGTTTCGGACGACGCTCACGGCCTGACCAAGCTGCGCGTTTTGGTGGTGGACGACAATATGGATGCCGCCAATCTACTTGGTATGTTGCTTGAGGCGGAAGGGCAAGTTGCCGACGTCTGCTACGACCCGCTCGATGCCTTGCAAAAACTGAGCAGGCAATCCTACGACGCCTGCTTACTCGATATCGGCCTGCCCGGTATGGACGGGCGCCAGCTCGCGCGCCACATCCGCACGCATTACTCCACACACCCGCCAGTGCTGGTGGCGGTCAGCGGCTACGGCCAGGCGCACGACAAGAGCGCCGCCTTCGAAGCCGGTTTCGACCACTACCTGGTCAAGCCGATCGGCGGCCTGCATCTGACGGAACTGCTCACCCGCATCCTCGACAGCCGGCCCCGCGCAGCAGGCTGATCTGAACTAAATGACCGGCTCGCCTGTCAGATATGGCAGAGCTTCGTTGCGTCCTGCGTCTGCAGGGGCCACTTCGTTGCCGCACCAATCCGGCCTGATCCCTTGCATGCAGGCCAGCCGTCGCGTTTCCTGAAACGCGTTTCTCAATAGCGATAGCGTCCCAGGCCACGGCTTTAGGGTAGTGGCCCTGTCACGCAATTTTTTGGCCGTGGAGCTAGTCATGAAAAATCGAATGTTTATTGGGCTCGTTGCCCTGTTGTCCGCTTGCGGCGGTGACGCGGGCGACCCGTCCGCACCCTTGCCGGCGACCCAGCTTGCGCTTGCCGCCGTGACGTCCATCGACGAAGGCGATCCCAGCCTGATGGCGCCGCCCGAGGATGATGCGCTGGCCGATCCCGGCGAGGAGACGGGCAATGGCTTTGTGTCCGACAGTGATTATGTGTTGGCCGGCTATACCGCGGAGGGGACGACCGGCGATGCCCCGGCGCTGGCGCAGGCGGGCAAGGCGCCCGTGCGCCTGTATGTCTCGCCCAATGGATCGGACAACAATGCCGGCAGTGCGGACAAGCCATTTCGCAGCATCGCGCGCGCGATCAGGGCGGTCACGGCGGGCACCACGGTGTATGTTGCCCCCGGCACCTACGCGGGCGGCTTTCGCAACGGCACCAGCGGCAGCGCCAAGGCGCGCATTGCCTTTATCTCGACGCGCAAATGGGGCGCGCGCATCGTGCCGCCGAAAAATTCGCCCAACAAAACCGCGTGGGACAATCGGGGCAGCTATGTCGACATCATCGGTTTCGAGGTCGATGGCAGCGCCCATGCCGGCGGCACGCGCTGGACCTACGGCATCTACAACGGCGGCTCGCACGACTCGATCCGCAACAACCATGTGCATCACATCGCGCAGGGCAATGTCTGCAACCGTGGCGGCGGAGCGGCGATCGGGATCGACAGCTATTACGGGGGCGAGCAGTCGGACGTGATCGCCAATCTGGTGCACGACATCGGGCCGGCTGGCTGCCGCTACGTGCAGGGCATCTATGTAAGCACGTCGGGACGGATCAAAAACAATGTGATCTACCGGGTGGCCGAGGGTGGCATCCATCTGTGGCACGATGCGCGCGATGTGATCATCACCAACAACACCGTGACGGGATCGAACACGGGCATCATCGTGGGTGGCGGTAATTATTACCGGACCAGCGGTCCGAATGATCGTACTGCGGTGTACAGCAACATCGTCTACGACAACCGAATGGGCATTTCGGAGCAGGGGCGCACCGGCAAGAATAATACTTACCGCAATAACCTGGTATTTCAGAATGCCAGCTACAACTGGCAGCTTAAAAATGGGCTGCGCCATGAAGATACGGTGGCGTCGGCGCCGCAGTTTGTCGCGCATGCGCGCAGCGGTCCGCTTGATTTGCGCCTCAGTAGCGGCTCACCCGCGATAGGGCGCGGCACGGCGGCGCATGCCGAGGACACTGACTTTGCCGGCCGCCCGCGCAATGGTTCGGCTGGTTACGATATTGGCGCCTATCAGCACTAAGCCCTAGGCTGCCTGCTTGGGCGTCACCTGTTGGAGGCGCTGCTGCAACAGGGCCACCACGGCGCCTTCTTCGGCGCTAAGCGCGTGCAAATCTTCGATCTCCTGGCGGGTACGCGCGCGCAGGGCCTCAAGCATGGTGCCATCGAGATAGGAATCGATGACGGCTGGATGCACGTAGCACTTGCGGCAGATCGACGGAGTGTTGCCCAGCTTTTCCGCGACCGATTCGATGGCGCGCACAATGTTTTTCTTGGCCTGGGTTTCAGAGTCGAATTTTTCAAATTCGCGCAGCGCCAGTGCCGCCAACACGGTACCGGACCAGGTACGGAAATCCTTGGCGGTGTATTCTTCGCCGGTGATTTCGCGCAGGTAGTCGTTGACGTCGGCCGAGCCGATGGCATGGCGTTCGCCGTCGTGGTCGACATACTGGAACAGATCCTGTCCTGGCAGGTCGCGCATGCGGGCGATGATGCGGGCCAGGCGGCGATCGCTGACGGTGATCTCGTGGAACACGCCGCTCTTGCCGCGGAAGCGGAACTCGACGGCGCCGCCTTCGACCTTGACGTGGCGGTTGCGCAGGGTAGTCAGGCCGAAGGATTTATTGGTGCGGGCATACTCTTCGTTCCCGATGCGCATCATCGTAGCTTGCAGAAGGTGCACGATGGTGGCCAGGACTTTTTCGCGCGGCAGGCCTGGCAGCTTGAGGGCTGCATCGACTGCGCGCCGGATTTGCGGCAGGACCTTGCCGAAGTTGATCATGCGTTCGTACTTGACCTCGTCGCGCAGCTTGCGCCAGCGTGCGTGGTAGCGGTATTGCTTGCGCCCGCGAGCATCGCGGCCGGTGGCCTGGAGGTGGCCGTTTTCGCTCTTGCAGATCCACACATCGGTCCAGGCGGGCGGGATGGCGAGGGCGCGGATGCGGGCCAGTACTGCCTCCTCTTCGATGCTGCTGCCGTCTGGCGCCAGATAGCGGAAGCCGTCTTTGACCGCCTTGCGGCTGATGCCTGGGCTGGTGTCGTTGACATAGCGCAGCCCGGCTTGCCTGGCTGCAGCCGGCGCATCGCTAGACTCGAGCGGCGGGACGGATGGCGTGTCGCGTTTCATGGTGATCGTTTCGGATGAGGTGCTTTGAATATTACCCCCCTTACTCAATCCACGCCGCTCGCAACAATCCGGGGTCAGCTCCAGAAATGCTACACAGGCTGAGCAGTAGGTCGACTAGTGCTCAGAGCGTGTAGCATTTCTGGAGCTGACCCCGGAGCTGTTGCGTGCTAGCTGTCAGTCGGGGCAGTGTTTCGGTGCGTTCGGGTACAGGCCGTTGTTGTAGGTGTCGAGAATGCCAGCCCAGTTCTTCTGGGTCTCGCACTGCGAGGCACTGCAGCTGTCGAGATTGGTTCCGCTGGAGAAGAAGGTGGTGGCGTTATTGATCACCGTCTGGATCGCGGTGGGCGCCGAAGCGCCGGCTGCGCGGTTCAGTACGGCAGCAATGTATTGATGCGCCAGAATGATGTAGGCATTGCCGCCGCGCGGAGGCGTATCCATGATTTGCTGCCAGGTCAGGCCGCTAGCGAAGAATGGGGCGCTGCGGCTGTAGGGCGCTGGCCAGACCACGCCTGGCTTGCTGCCCCAGTAGCCTTGCGTACGCGTGCAGCCTTTCACTTGCTGGCAGCCGCACACGGCAGCCTGGAACTCTCCGCTGGCCTGCAAATTTTGCGTGGGCGAGGCGGGGTTGGCCAGGTCGACTATGCGAACGCTCGCGTTGTTGCGCACCGATCCTAGCGACAAGGGCGCACCTTCAGTGTCGAACTTGGCTACGGTGGTAGTGCTGGGGCTGGCTGCGAGCGCGAGGTCGACCAGGCTGTCGGCCTTGAAGGCGTTGAAGTAGCCAGCATCGGAGGTTTTGTTTTGCAGCCAGGAATCCACATTGACCGCCAGTTGACCCGGCTTCGCTCCCGTCAGCACCGACACCACGCCGGAGTAGCGCCACTTGCCCGTTACTTCGTTATGGCAAATGTCGAGCAGGGCAATGGCTTGCGGCGCCGCCTTGGTTTGTGCGTGGGCGGGCGGGGCGAACATACCGAGGGCCAGCGGAATCGCCAGCACGGTTTTTAATGAATATGTGCGGAACCAATTAGTCAGTTTCATGTCGTTCTCCAGTGGGTAAAGCTGAGAACGATAGTGATCCGACCGGCCAAACTGCCTTTGTGTTAGCGCATCACAGCAAGAAGTAGGATTTTCTTTGAGTAAGCTTGTTCAAACGCATAGTTTCTTATGGCATTCCAGCAAGTCTCTGACCGCGCGGGGCCGACAGATCGGACAGGTGCAAATTGGCTTTGGCAGCCTTGAGGGTGGCGATGTCGAGCGACATGCCGCGTGCGGGTGCCGGACCGCGCATGGGCGGAGCGAAGCGCAGCGGCATGGGCGCGCTATTGAAACGCTCGACGGTAGGCACACGCGGTCCGGCTTGAAGCGCTGGTGCGTCGGAGGCATCCGATTCGGGGACCGCGCTGATCAGTTTGACAGCGCGTGTATTCGCGGGGCAGGCTTCGTCGGTCAAGGTCACAGCGCCGCTGGGCGCTACGCACTTGCTGATGTCTGAACCTGCAAATGCCTGGCTCGCAAAAAGGAGGCTTGACAGAATGACTGCGCAGCTAGCGGTTTGGCGGTTCATGATGTGCTCCCTTGAATGTATGAGCCCATTGTGGCCGGATCAAGAGCGCCGATCTGTTCGGTAGCACACGCTGCATTTTTTACATCATTTATTTTTTTATATCAGCGCCACAAATACGCGAAAATCAGTGCGTTCATTGCTGCATTGAAAGCGGCGTGCCCCAACATTGCCGGTAGCAAGGACTTGCTGGCCAGGCGCAGCCAGGACGAGAGCAAAGCGAACCCGCTCATCAATGCAACCCAGAGTGCTGCTGACGCTGGCAAAAGCGTCAAGCCTGCCGCAGTGATCACAAGGCCATGGTGCAGCAGATGGACGGCGCCAAACAAGCTCGATTGCGAGCAGGCGCTACCCGCGCGGCCATAGCCCGGCTCGAAGACTTTTTGCAGGTAGCCTCGAAAGAAAATCTCCTCGCCGATGGGGCTGAAGAGCACGGCGGGGATGGTGAACATCAGGTGCAGTTCAACCTTGCTGAAGCTGGCTACTGGATACGCGCGGTAAGTCTGCGCGACTGTCACGAACCAGTGCTCGGCGCCGGCGCCAAACAGCAGCGTGCCCAGCAGGTAGCACACCAATGCCCAACCGGCGCCGACGCCGATGGCAATTGGATACCAGAGCAGCCGGGCGGCGCGGCGAAGCCCGATCTGCGCGCGTCCATGGCGGCTGAGAAGCAGCCAGGGCAGGGCGATCATGCCGATGCACATCAGGGCCATTCCGCTGCGCACGCCACCGAGGGTGCCGGCATACCGCATCAGCAGAAAAATCCCAAACAGGATCACGGCGGTCGCGGCGGCGCCCAGAACAGGCCAGCGCATGGCCAGTGGTGCTGCGGGTAGCGTCATGGTGGTTCAGGCTATCAGGGTGAATTTGAGAAGGAAGGCCAGGGCGATGATCCAGATCACGGTCGCCACAGCGCGGCCCTGGCCAGTGGCCAGTTTGAGCGCGGCGTAGGCGATGAAGCCGAAGGCGATGCCGTGCGCGATGGAATAGGTAAAGGGAATCACCAGCGCTGTGAGGGCGGCCGGAATGCAGTCAGTGCTGTCGCTCCAGTCAATTTCGCCGAGCTCGCGCAACATCAGGCAGGCCACGAACAGCAGGGCTGGCGCGGTGGCGTAGGCAGGCACGGTGCCGGCCAGGGGCGCAATGAACAGGCAGGCCAGGAACAGCAGCGCCACCACCACGGCGGTGAGACCGGTGCGCCCGCCCGCCTGCACGCCAGCGGCGCTTTCGATGTAAGCGGTGGTGCTGGAGGTGCCGAGGGCGGCGCCGGCCACGATGGCGCCGCTATCGGCCAGCAAGGCCTTGTTCAAGCGATCCATCTTGCCCTTGACCAGCAGGCCGGCGCGGCTGGCCACGCCCATCAAGGTGCCGGTGGCGTCGAACAGTTCGACCAGAAAGAACACCAGCACCACATTGAGAAAGCCAGCTGACAGGGCGCCGCCGATATCGAGCTGCAGAAAAGTCGGAGCAATCGAGGGCGGCAGCGATACCACGCCGCGAAACTGGTTGTCGCCAAAAAAGAAGCTCAGCAGCGTGACCACGACAATGCCGATCAGGATGGCGCCGCGCACCTTGAGATAATCGAGCGTGACGATCAGCAAAAAGCCGACGATGGCCATCAGTGCGGCCGGCTGATGCAGGTTGCCAGGGCTGACCATGGTGGCAGGGTTGGCGGTGACCAGGCCGGCGCCTTTGAGGGCTATCAGCGCCAGAAACATGCCGATGCCGACCGTGATACCGCTGCGCAAACCCGGCGGAATGCCGTTGACGATCATCTCGCGCAAGCCGAGCACGCTGACCAGGATGAACAGGCAACCCGAGATGAACACGGCGCCCAATGCCGACTGCCACGGCACGCCCATGCCGAGCACGACGGCGTAAGCAAAATAGGCGTTCAAGCCCATGCCCGGCGCCATGCCAATCGGGTAATTGGCGTACAGCCCCATGATCAGGGAGCCGAGCGCAGCGGCCAGGCAGGTGGCCACGAACACTGCGTCCTTGGGCATGCCCGCATCGGCCAGGATGGCCGGGTTGACGAAGATGATGTAGGCCATGGTCAGGAAGGTCGTCAGGCCGGCCAGCAGTTCAGTGCGGACGGTACTGCCATTGGCGTCGATCTTGAAAAATCTGTTGAGCATGGCGCGCGCGGGTGAGCTAGTGTAAATATGATTATGCTTGAAGTGCGCGTGTTGTTGGCAATAAACAGTACACTTGCTATCATCACGCACCCATAGTTTAGACACCCTCACACGCATGCATATTCGCGCCTATTTGTTCCTGATGGCTGCCGGCATCCTGGTGCCAGTCATCGGGTTTTCAGGCCTGGCGCTTGGCATGCTGCAGGACGCCGAAAAGACCGCGGCCCTGCGCGCACTGAGCGAGATGGCCAACGGCGTTGTGCTGCGGGTGGACCGCGAGCTGTACAGCGCGGAGGCGGGCCTCAAGGTGTTGGCCGCCTCGCCCTCGCTGGCGCGCAGAGATTTTCCAGCTTTCTACCGCGAAGCCAAAGTCACCAACAGTGGCAGTACCGGCTGGAATGCGCTGGTCGACCGCCAGGGTCAGCAGCTCACCAATACCTATTTGCCTTTTGGCGGGGCCTTGCCCGCATCGGGCACGCCGCTGCAAGTGGCCGCCATGCTTGCTGCCAACCGGATCAGCGTGTCGGACTTGCAGCCGGGGCCGCTGTCGGGACGCAAGGTGACCACGGTCGATCTGCCGCTCACCCAACCCGACGGCACCGGCTATGTTATTTCGCGCGTCTTTGCCGCCGCCCATTTCAACCAGCTCATCGCCAATACCAAGGTGCCGCCCGGCTGGATTGTGGCTTTAATCGATGGCAAGGGTAAATTCATTGCGCGTAACCACAACAGCGACAATCTCATTGGCAAGCCGGCCCGGCCGGAACTGGTGGCCGCGATTCGTGCCAATAAATCCGGTCGCATCCGCCACAAGACCCTGGAAGGGGTGGAAGTCGACGACGTTTTCATCAGCTCTTCCATGTCGGGCTGGGCGGTGGCGGTGGCCGCGCCGGTGGAATTGATCGAGCGCTCGGCGCGCCAGGCTTCGATGGTCGCCGCGATGGGATTGCTGGCCGCGCTCGCTGCGGCGATTGCCATGGCAGCTTTTTTCGGACGCCTGCACGTGCGCTCGATTGCGCGCGCGGTCAAGGCGGCAAGCGAACTGGGAAAAGGCATTCCGCCAGGGCCGACCCATTCGCGCGTCGTGGAGGTCAACGAGCTGCACGCAGCCTTGCACGCCGCCGGCGAGCAGTTGCTGCAGTCGCAGGCCTATCGCCGACAGGCCGAGGCTGAACGCCAGGCCCTGCTCGAATCGGAACAGAAGGCCCGGGTGATGGCCGAGCAGCAAAACCGAGCCAAGGACCAGTTCCTGGCGATGCTGGGCCATGAGCTGCGCAACCCGCTCGCGCCCATCAGCACTGCCGCCCAGTTGCTCAAGATGGCGCCGGGCGACGCGAGCCGCGTGCGCTATGCCAGCGATGTCATTTCGCGCCAGGTCGAGCACATGAACAGCCTGCTGGGCGACATGCTCGATGTGGCGCGCGTTACGCGCGGCCTGGTCGGGTTGAGCATCGAGCGGGTCAGCCTCAAGGCAGTGGTCGAGCGCGCGCTCGAACAGACCCACAGCCTGGTCGAACTCAAGCAGCACCAGGTCAGCGTCGACATGGCCGATAGCGGCCTGGAAATCGACGGCGACAAGACGCGCCTGATCCAGATCTTCGCGAACCTGATCGGCAATGCCGCCAAGTACACGCCGGCCGGCGGCAAGGTGCGAGTCAGCGCCCATGGCGCCGGCCCCAACGTGATCGTGACGGTGCGCGATAACGGCGAAGGCATTGCCGATGAGCTGCTGCCGCGCATTTTCGAATTGTTTTCGCAGGGCGAACGTGCTCCTGATCGTGCTGAAGGCGGCCTGGGCCTGGGCCTGGCGCTGGTGCGCAGCCTGGTCCATCTGCACGGCGGTAGCGTAGTGGCCGAGAGCCGTGGTCAAGGGCAGGGCAGCACCTTCACCGTTACCCTGCCGCGCGAAAGCGGCGCCGGCAAGGCGCAGGTCGAAGCGCCAGACGCTGCGGGCGCCGCTGCGCCCCTTCGCGTGATGATCGTGGACGACAATACCGACGGCGCCATCAGTCTGTCGCTGCTGCTCAAGGAGGCCGGCGGGCATAGCGTCAGCACCTATTACGACGCCGGCTCCGCGCTCGAGTGGGCCGCCTCGCAAGCGCCGCAAGTATTCATCCTCGATATCGGGCTCCCCGACATGACCGGCTACGAACTAGCGCGACGCCTGCGCGCCATGCCGGAACTGGCCAGCGCCACATTCATCGCGCTGACCGGCTACGGCCAGCCCCAGGACAAGGAGCGCGCGCGCGCCGCCGGCTTCGATTTTCACGTCGCTAAGCCGGCCGATCCCCAGGCCATCCTCGCCATGCTGGCTAAGGTGACGCAAAGCCCCTGAAACGGCGCCGAGTTTGTTACCATGGCGGCATTCCATCGACCCGCCATGAACATGCCCAAAAATAAGCGCCCAGTACCCCGCAAATCGAGCACGCCGCCGCAGGAAGACGACGAGGTCATGGCGCAGGCGCTGGCCGACCTGGCGCTCGACATCGCCGAGCAGGAGGGCAATGAGGAAGAGGGTCCGGCCGACCCGGCCGCGCTCGCACTCAAGCAGGAGGAATTTGCCAAGCTGGTGCGCAATGCGCTGCGCAAGAAAAACGACGAAGTGCTGTATGGCGCCATCGAGCTGGCGCGCTATGCCGACGTCGGCGCCTACCAGTATCTGCGCACTCAGGTCGAGGAGGCCGCCGCCACCGTCATCCTGCGCCGTGAGGGTACGCCGGCCATGGAAATCAACGCGTTTGCAGTCCCGATATTTGTACACAGCATAGGTGGCTTAAAACAGGAGCAGACTTTCCAGGACGAGGCAGCGTTCAGCGCCCTGGTCGACAGTTTTACGGCGGCTGGCCTTGAAAGCCCCAAGGCCAAAGTGGTGTTGGTCAGCCACGCCTACGATGGGGCGGAGGCCGATAACATCACCTACTCGCAGCTCAACGACATGCTGCGTGACGCCGCCGCTTCTATGACCGACAGGAAGCTGGTGCCGACGCCAGCGCTGGAACGCAGTATCGCCGGCTGGGAAGATAGCAGCTTCGGTACGGCCGATCAGGCCGTCGAGTTACGCTATCTGCTGGGCTTTGCGCTTAAGCGCGCCGACGATCCCTTCTATCTCGCGCCATCCGAGCCCGCCGCGGCCGATGCCTGGTATGAAGCGCGCATGGCACGCTACCGCGCCTGGACCGAGGCAGCCGCGCCGCTGCTCAAGCGCTGCCTGGCATCCCAGAGCGCTGGTCTCGATATCCATTTCCAGTACCAGGATCTGTTTTTCGGAGCGCGCGCGCAAGGGGTGGCTGAACTGGGCATGCTGGCTGTGATGTCAGACATGAACGCTGCCATCGAAACCCATGGCGGCCCCGTCGATAACTTGCAGGCTACGGTCGGGCCTGCCGTGGAGGACGACGATATGGTGCTGCAGGTTACGCTGGCCGATGCTGCGGGCGTGCAATTGACCGCCAGCCGCAAGCCGCTCGACGTGGCGGCCGACCTGCAGGCCGAAGTTGACGACCTGTGTGACGCGCTGAGTACGCTCGGCATCACCAGCATTGCGGTAGCGCAACGATTTGATCCGTCTGGCGCAGCGCTCGAGGTGCAAGCATGGCCCGGACTAGCCGGCTAGGGCCGACTGACAGCTAAAGCTTGGCGTTGGCGAGCAAGGCCCAGGCCACCGAGATCACGACCATGCCGGTTAGCGTCAGGCACGACCAGGTAAAGCACCAGGCCGACAGCATGCTGGCCTGAAGGGCGCGTTCGAACAGCATTCCCAGTCCAAAATCGAAGGCGGTCAGAAAAGACCAGCGCCGCAGGTAGGTCGGCATATAGCGGCACATGCTGCGGTTGTGCTGCAGGGCGGCGTGCCGCTCGTACAGATTGCGCGGGGTGCGCATGTCGGCAAACAGCCAGTCGAAAAACAGGAAGCGGTACCACAGGGTAAGGAAGGGTAATTCTGACGGCGCCGCAACGGCGCCCTTGCCAAGTGTAGTGTGCTCGCTGTTGCTCATGGCCATGCCTTTCGGATGATTGACAGAGCGCGCGGCCGGGGTGGGCGACGCTGATGCCAATATATACCGAACCGGGCGCAGGCGCGTGGTGCGCGCGCATCAGGCCGGTAGCGGTCGTGGGCGGCCAACGCAAAAACCCTGCGCAAAGTCGACCCCGATCTCGCGCAGGCTGGCTAGCATGCCCGGTTCGCTCACGTACTCGGCAATGGTCTGGCGGCCCATCATATGGCTGATATCGTTGGTGAAGCGCACCATTTCATAGTCGACCTTGCTTGACGCCATGGTCTGGATGAATGAGCCATCGATTTTGATGAAGTTGACCGGCAGCTGTTTCAGATAGGAAAACGAAGTCATGCCGGTGCCGAAATCGTCGAGCGAAAAGCGGCAGCCCCGCGAAGCCAGCGCTTCGATAAAGGCGATGGTTTTCTTCATGTCGGCAATGGCGCCGTGCTCGGTGATTTCAAAACACAATTTGTTCGCCGGCACCCCCGATGCGTCGATGAGGTCGGCTGCAAACTTGTGGAAGGTCTGGTCGGCCAGGGAACGGCGCGACAGGTTGATGCTGCACATCTCCAGCTGCTCGGTATGCTCCGGATGCGCCGCCAGCCACTCGAGCGTCGTGCGCAGCACCCATCGGTCGATCTTGAGGATCACGTCGTAGCGTTCGGCGGCGGGCAAAAAAGTGCCCGGCAGAATGGGCATGGCGCGACCGTTTCGCAAGCGCAGCAAAATTTCGTAGTGCAAGCGCCCGCCGCCCGGGTCGAGCGCCTGGATCGGCTGGTAGTACAGCTGTAACTGATCGTTCTGAAAGGCGTGCGACAAGCGCGTGACCCAGTGCATGTCGCTGCGGCGCTGGGCGAAGTCGAGGTCACCCTGGTAGTGCACGTAGACACGGTTGCGTCCCCTTTCCTTGGCGATATAGCAGGCGTGGTCGGCGCGCCGCATGGCTTCCTCGACGCTGGCCGTACCGCGGTCAATCGGCGAGAGGCCGATTGAGACCCCGAGTTGAAACATTTGCCCTTTGCAGGCGTAGCGGAAGTCGCGTGTGGCGTCCAGAATCTTTTGCGCGACGGCGAGCGCTTCCTCGACGTCGCAATGCTCGACGATGAGGGCAAACTCGTCGCCGCCGATGCGGGCCAGCGTGTCGCGCTCGCGCACATGCTCGGCGTAATTATCGGCAAGCAGCTTGAGCAGCTCATCGCCGGCCTGATGGCCGCAGGTGTCGTTAACCACCTTGAACTGGTCCAGATCCAGGTAGAGCAAAGCGGCGCTGGCCCCTCCAGGGCTGCGCGCCCGTTCCAGCGTGCGTTTGAGGCGGGCTTCGAATTCGCGCCGGTTGACCAGGCCCGTGAGGGCATCGTGGCTGGCTTCGAAACCGAGGCGGCGCATCAGGCGTTTCGATTCTGTCACGTCGTGGAACACCAGCACCGCTCCTATCAGCTCGCCGTCATCGAGCATGACGGGCGCCACCGCGCTTTCGACAGCAAAATGCTGGTGCTCGCCGCGGTGCATGCTCAGGTGCGGCAGGCTGGCCACCGGGCGCCGTTCGCGCAGGCAGCGCTCCAGCGCATCGACGATGGCCACGGCGCCGCCGCTTTCTTCGAAGCTGAGTACTTCGCGAACATGGCGTCCGCGCGCCTGCGCAAACGATATGCCCAGCATGCGCTCGGCGGCCGGGTTGACCGAATTGATATGCCCGCCGCGGTCGGCCGTGATGACCCCGTCGGTAATGGCGGCCAGCGTGACCAGTGCGCGTTCTTTTTCGGTGGCGGCGCTCAGTTCGGCGTGTTTGAGCTGAGTCACATCGTGCAGCACGGCCACGGCCAGCCGGCCCACGCCGTCGGGGTCGTCGATCGGGGCGGTGGTGATGGCAAGATGGCTGCGGCGCCCGTCGGCGCGCACATAGCGCAGTTCCTCGGTCAGGCTGCTGTTTTCGCCGCGCAGTGTGCGAGTCAGGGGCAGGTCTTCGACCGGAATCCGCTGGCCGTGCTGATCGACAAAGTGGTACAGGCCATAGTCGCGGATGCCGTGCACGTCGTCGAGTGTGCGCCCGAGCAGCTCGGCCGCGGCACGGTTTTGATAGATCAGGCGCCCGGACGGCGCGTCGGCCAGCATGACACCCGACGGCATTTGCTCGAGAATGTTCGAAAAGCGCGCGCGCTCCTGGCGCAGCTCCTGCATCAGGCGCGCGTTTTCCTGCTCGGCCTGCTTGATGAAGTCAATACCGACGCAGGCGCCCATGAAAGTCAGCGGCAGGTCGGTGTGTTCCTCGTGCCAGTTAGCGCGCAGGAAGAACCAGCCGTGGCTGCCGTCGACGCGCTCCAGCCGCAGCTCGGTTTCGAGCGGCCCCGCAAAGCCGGTTTCGCGCACCTGTTCCAGACGGGCGCCGAACTGTGCACGCTCATCGGCGTGGACGAACTCAAGCCACGCGATCAAGCGCATAGTGCGCGGCTCGGCACCGTAGCCAAGCAGGTGCATCAAGTGGGCCGAGACCTCAACGTCATCCGAGTCGAGCTGCCATTTCCAGGTGCCCGTTTCGGCGGCACGCATGATGAGGTCGATTTCATTGCGTTCCCTGGTGCACTGCTCAAGCATCTTGTGGTGGGTCAGGTCCATCGTGACCTTGGAGAAGCCGAGCAGCTCTTCGCGTTCGTTGCGCAAGGCGGTAATGGCGACATGGGCCCAGAACAGGCTGCCATCTTTGCGCTTGCGCCACTGCTCCTCAGAAAAAAATCCGTGCTCGCGCGCCAGCTTGAGGTTGTGGGCTGGGCGCCCGGACGCCTGGTCGGCGTCAAGGTAGAGCATGCCGAGAAAGCTGCCAATGGCGTCCTCGGGGGTGTAGCCCTTCATGTCCTCGGCCCCCTTGTTCCACACGGTGATGATCCCTTCCGGGTTCATGAGAAACACTGCCACCTCCTTGATGCCGACCACCATCAGGCGGTACAACTCAGCCGCTTCGTGCTGCGGCAGCGCGGAGGCGAGGAAACGTTCGGGCATGGAAAAGACTCCGCGACAAATACTCGAGACTAGTTTGATGGCCTGCCTGCACCAGAGTTCCCTGCCAATGGGCGCGCAAGGACCGTGCGCAATTGACAAGGCGCTGGCATCGCCCTACATTAACTGTTGGGTTTTGAGCGGATACCGAATGAACGACAATGACACAGACAACAAGAAAGCGCGCGTGAGCGCGCTGGCGGTGTCGTGCGGGACCCTGGTGGTCAACCCGCAGGGCCAGCTGCTGCTGTGCCACGTCACTAACACGCCGCGCTGGGACATCCCCAAAGGAATGCAGGACCCGGGCGAGAGCACGCTGGAGGCGGCCATGCGCGAATTGCGCGAGGAAGCCGGCCTGGTGTTCGATGCAGCGCGTTTCGAGGATCTGGGCGGCTTCGAGTATCGGCCCGACAAGCGCTTGCACTTGTACCGCGTGCACGTGGGCCCCGAGCTGGCCAGCCTGGACGGCTTGGTGTGCACCAGCTTTTTTCCGCATCCGACGACGGGGGAACCGACTCCGGAGACCGATGCCTTTCGCTGGGCAGCGCGCAGCGAGATCGCACGCCTGTGCTGGCCGCGCATGGGCCAGCGTTTGCTGCAGCTGGACTGGTAGGCCGATGCGCCGTCAGGGCGAGGGCGGGACGGCCCGCTCCACGGCCTGGTCGAGCTGCTCGCTGGCTGGCTGGCCGGGACCATCGGCAGCAGGCTCGGCGCCCAGCGCCTGTGCCATGGCCTCGGCAGGCTTGACGCCAGGCGCATCGGGCGGCATGGCGCCAACCTGGCGCGCTTGATCCGACTGCAGGTCGAAGGCGACTTCCTCGGCTATTTCAAGCGCAGGATCGGCTTCGTCGGCAGGCAGCAGGCCTTCGGAGCGCACAGCATGGGGCTGCGGCGGTTGCTGGGTTGACTGGTTCATGACCATGCTCCTTAACGGGAAACGGTCAGGCCATTGTGCCGCAGGGCGGCGGGCGCAGGCGCGCTATTGAGCGTCCTTCGGCCGCGGCCGGTTCTTGTCCCAGATAGCAAACAGAATCAGCCCATAGGCCAGCAGGCGCACCAGGTAGTGCAGGGGACTGCTTTCATTACCTTGCAAGTCCAGGCTGGCGTACACGCGGTGCAGTCCTTCGATGGCGAAGGAGAGCGAAAAAAACAGGAAGAAGCGGTCGCCGCTGCTGCGCCAGAAACGCAAAAACACCAGCGCAATCACGATAGATCCCATGGCGATGGCGCCTGCCAGCAATAGGTTCATGGCTAGTCCTTTTCGTAGATGAGGCCGTACACCAGGAGGGCCACGGCAACCAGCGCGGTCACCAGGCGGTAGGGCAGCAGGTCAACCGTGGGGAACACCAGCTTGTCGAGCATGAGCAGCAGGTTGTTAAGAGTCATGCCCACGAAGCACAGGCCGCTCCAGAACAGCAGACGGTGTCCGGTGCGCAGATAGCTGCCCAGCAGCAGCCAGGCGCAAGCGAGTGAGGTCAAAGTGCACAGGGAATAGATTGTTTCGGCCATCATGAATCCTTGCGCCATTTGAACGCGTCGGCAAACTGCTGCGCCTTGCGGTCCAGTTTGGAATGAATAAGGTGGGTGATATCGACCAGGTAGCGGGCGTACAGATCGGCCAGGGCGTCGACCGCCGCGCGCAGGCGTGAGGTGCCCGGCTGGTAGCGGTAGGCAAAGGCACCATTGCCCGCATCGAGCTCGATCGCCATGCCGGCGTGGCACAAATCATCGAGCAGGCTGGCGGCCGTTTTGTCGCTGATGTACAGACGGGTCGCGACCAGCGCGACTTGCCAGCACTCAGTTTCCTGGGAGCGCAGCAGGAGCAAGGCTTCGAGATGCGGCACCGACGGAATGCTGGTCAGGATGAAGCGGCGTATCTCTTCGGGAATCGGGGAAGCCGCCATAAGCTGGCAAGACCTTATCGTGCACTCGGGGTCTGTATTTTATTCGATTCCTTTGAGCAATGACAACGCAATCGTGCGCGCCCTAGCGTTCCAGCACGAAGCGGCCCGGCGCGGCATACAGGCCCGCGCCCGGCGCGCGCGCCGCCACCTCGGCGCCAGACGATGTGCTCACCAGCCAGGCATCGAAGGCCGGCCACCAGGAGCCGTCGTGCTGGGTGGCCGATTCAACCCAGCTGTCGGGGTCGACGTAACAGTCGCCTCTTGCGCGGCGTGACTGGTAATAGTGGCGTCCGCGATGCCCCGGCTCGCTGACGATGCCGGCGTTGTGGCCACCGCTGGTGAGCACGAAGTCGACATCGCACCCGGCGAGCAAGTGAATCTTGTGCACCGAGCGCCAGGGCGAAACGTGGTCGGTCATGGTCGCCACGGCAAACACCGGCACGCGAATGTCGGACAGTGCTATCGGGCGCCCCTTCACGCGATAGCGGCCCGAGAACAGGTCGTTGTCGAGGAATAGCTTGCGCAGATAGTCGCTGTGCATCTTGCGCGGCATGCGGGTCGAATCGGCGTTCCAGGCCATCAGGTCGGTCATGGGCGCGCGCTTGCCCAGTAAATACTGGTTCACGGCCAGTGACCATACCAGGTCGTTGGTGCGCAGCAGCTTGAAGGCGCCCGCCATCTGGCGGTTGTCGAGGTAGCCCTGCTGCCACATCAGGTCTTCGAGCCAGGCGATCTGGCTCTCGTCGATGTAGAGCATGAGTTCGCCAGCTTCGGTGAAGTCGATCTGGGCCGCCAGCAGTGTCATCGAATTGATGGGACTGTTCTTCATGCAGGCCAGGCTGGCCACGGCAATGGACAGCAGGGTGCCACCCAGGCAGTAGCCGACGGCATTGATTTTTTGGTCGGGAATCTGGCGCCGCACTTCGGCAATGGCTTGCATGACGCCCTGTTCCAGGTAGTCGTCCATGCCCAGCTCGCTGTCCTCCTGGTCCGGGTTGTGCCAGGAGATGATGAACACCGTATGGCCCTGCGCCACCAGGTAGCGCACCAGCGAATTGCGCGCAGACAGGTCGAGGATGTAGTACTTCATGATCCATGCAGGCACGATCAGAACTGGCTCGGCATGCACGGTTGAGGTAGTGGGCGCGAACTGTATCAGTTCAATCAGATGGTTACGGTAGACCACCTGGCCCGGTGTGACCGCCACCTCGATACCAGGGCGAAAGGCTTCGGCACCGGCCGGCGCTCGCCCCTCGCGCTCGCGCGCAGCGTCGTCGGCAAAGTTGAGTGCGCCGCGCACAAAGTTGGCGCCCGCTTCACTCAGCGCGGCCCTGGCCACTTCAGGATTGGTGGCGATGAAGTTGACCGGGGACGCCAGGTCCAGCAACTGGCGCGCGACGAAGGACAGGACTTCTTCGTGGTGGCGGCTGACGCCATCGATGCCGGTGGTGGCGTTGTGCCACCACTGCTGGTTGAGCAGGAAGGCCTGCTGCATCAGATTGTAGGGCCATTGCTGCCATTCAGGGCTACGAAAACGGCGGTCCTGGGGCAGCGGTTCGATACAAGGCTCGGTGGGCAGGCCAAGCCCGGCGCGGTAGGCGTAGGCAAGCCAGCGCAGGTCTTTTTTCCAGGCTTTTTCGAGCAGCTGCTGCCACTTGCCGGGAGACTGCGACAGGTGCAGCATCCAGTCGCACCATGCAAGCGCCAGGCTGTTGGGAGAGATGCCCTGGGTGGCCTGGCCCATGAGCGCATGGAGCACGCGGTCAAGCGGATCGGGCGCTTCAATGTCGGGGTGCTTGAGCAGATTGAAGTCCTGACGCTTTTGAAAGTCGTGCCGCCGTTCGCCGCCTTTACTGGAGCCAGTCATGGTGTACCTCGGTCGTAAAACCCCAGCATGAAATCGCGTTCAAATCAAAACTTGATAAGCGTCAAGGGTGCGCAGGGTGGCGCCCGTTTGCTGTACTCTAAATTGCTCTTGTGGCAGCGATTTCCAAGGAGTTTTTCGATGGCAATGAACCCGACAAATGCAGTGGACGATGGCAGGATTGTTCTGCCTGTTTTGAAGGAAGAACTGCATGTTGGCGTCAAACCTGTCGATACCGGCCGCGGCGTGCGCGTCCACAAAACGGTGACCGAGCAAGTCCAGCACATCAATGAAACTCTGACGCACCACGCGGTCGACGTGCGCAGGGTGGCGATCGACCAGATTGTGGCCTTGAACGACGCCCCTGTGGCGCGTCAGGAAGGCGATACCTGGATCGTTCCCATTCTCGAGGAAGTGCTGGTCGTTGAAAAGCGCCTGCGCATCAAGGAAGAAATTCACATCACCAAAACTGCGCATCAGGAACAGTTCTCGGACAGCGTGGTCGTACGCTCCGAGCACGTCGCCGTCGAGCGTTTCGACGAAGGCAGCGAACCCACTACCAATTCCACCAACGGAGGACATCATGCAACACACACTCGTAGCCGTATTTGATAACCGTAGCGACGCCCAACAGGCGCTGGAAGACCTGGTGGCGTCGGGTTTCGGTCGCCAGGAAGTACGCCTGAGCGAAGGCGATCCGTCGGGCGACGCCAGCCGTTCCCTGCAAAGCAGCACGAGCACCAATGCCGACGACGGCTCCATCGGTTCGAGCATCAAGAACTTCTTCAGCGACCTGTTCGGCAACGACCGCAGCCAGGACGCGCATATGTACTCGGAAGCCGTCAATCGCGGTCATCACGTGCTCACGCTCACGGCGGCGAGCGAGCCCGAAGTTGAACGCGCGGCCGATATTGTCGAGCGCTATGGCCCCATCGATATTGACGAGACATCGCAGCAATGGAGCGGTGGTGCCATGGCAGGGCAAAGCCTGTCAGGCAGCAGCACCATGCAGCAGTCGGCCGCCATGTCGCAGCAAAGCCTGCAGAGTGGCGCCCAGAGCACGCAGGGCACCATGCAGGGTTCGCAGCAGCGCGCCGATACCACGGCCATTCCCGTCATCCAGGAGGAACTCAAGGTCGGCAAGCGCCAGGTGGAGCGCGGCGGCGTGCGCATCTTCCAGCGCGTGGTCGAAACCCCCGTCAACGAGAGCGTCGGCCTGCGCGAAGAGCATGTCAATGTCGAACGGCATGCAGTGAACCGTCCGGTCAACCCGGCCGACCTGAATGCCTTCCAGGAAAACACCATCGAGCTGCGCGAAACTGCCGAGGAAGCCGTGGTTGAAAAAACCGCGCGCGTGGTGGAAGAAGTTGTGGTTGGCAAAGAAGTGACGCAGCGCCAGCAGCAGATCAGCGACACCGTGCGCCATACCGAAGTCGATGTGCAGGAACTCACGGCTGACGACGACGCGTATTTCCGCGGCCACTGGACCAGCAATTTCGCCAATGCTGGCGGCACCTACGACGACTATGCGCCAGCCTACCGCTATGGCAATTCCATGGCGCGCAGCGACCTGTATCGCGGCCGTCCCTGGGAAGATGTGGAGACCAATCTGCGCACCGACTGGGAATCGCGTAATGCCGGTTCAGGTTCGACCTGGGAAAACATGAAATCGGCAGTGCGCCATGGTTGGGAGCGCATGACCTCGTAATTGTACGCGCCCAGCAAAAAGCGGATGCCGGCAACATGCCCGCATCCGCTTTTGGGTTGACAGTCGAGCGGCTTACTCAGCGAATACTTGCGCTGCCGGCGTAATACGGATTGCCTCAGGCTTGATATTGAGCTTGCGGCCGCCAATCAGTTTGTCCTCCTCCGCCAGTTGCGGCTTTGGCGCTTCGTATTTGATCGGCGAGAATTCGTCGCTGACCAGTTTCTGCTTCAAGCCTGCGGCGTCCTTGGTAATCATTACCACCGACAGGTTCTGCGCCGACAGGTGCTTCTTCATCGCCGCGTTCACGTCCGCTACGGTCAGCTTGCTCAGGCCGTCGCGCATCATCTTGGTGAATTCGGCGGTGCCGTACCACTGCGAGTCGAGCGCGTAGCCCAGTTGCTGGTCCTGGGTGGCCGTCATGACGAACACATTTTTCATCAGATAGCCGCGGGTGATCTCGAACTGCTCCTTGGTCAGGCCGTTGTTGATGACCTTTTCCAGTTCGCTCAGCGCGATGCGCATGGCGAAATGCGCGTTTTCCGGTGCCACCGGGCGAATCCACACTTCAAACAGCTGCGCCTTGCGGCCCAGGTTCGGGTTGGGGAAAAACTGGAACATACCGCGCGGGAAAGCTTCGATATAGGAGTAGTCGCCGTAGTTCATGCCGCGCAGTTCGCGGATGCGCTGGTACAGGTAGGCGTTGGACGCGCGGTGTTCGCCGAGGAAAGTCTTGGCCATCCACAGGGCCGGGAAATCGGGGTGCGAACGCGTGACGCTGATTGGCAGGCCGAAGGAGATGGCCGTGGCGCGCGTGTTCTTTTCGATGATTTCAACTTCCAGACCGCTTGGCATTCTCGCTTGCGGAACCTGGCTCGCGGGCAGTCCGGCGCCGGCAGGCAGCTTGGCCAGCGCATTTTTAAGGTCGGCCACCATGGCGTCGGAGACGTCGCCCGAAATGCCAATTTTCACCGCGCCCTGGGTGTAGGCCTTGCGGTGGAAGTCCTTCACATCAGCCAGGGTGATGGCATCGATGCCCTTGGCGGTGCCCAGCACAGGATGGCCGTAGCCGGTACCGGCAAACACATTGGTCTGCAGGCGTTCCTTGCCCAGTTCTTCCTCGTTATTGTCCTTCAAGTCCACGTTGAGCGCATTCTTGAGCGAGTCTTTAAGACGGCGGAAGTCTTCGTCGCGGAAGCCTGGCGTGAGCAGCAGCGGCATTGCCACGTCCATGTACTGCTTGAAGTTGTCCTTGTGGATCGAGCCTGTGAACGTCGTCATTTCCTTGTCGACCTGCTCGCTGAAGCTGCCCGCCATCGGGAACAGGGCTTTGGTCACTTCGTCGATCTTGCGATCCACAGAGCCGGCCGAACCGACCATCATCGCGGTCAAGGTGGCAAGACCCTCCTTGCCCTTTGGATCGTGGGTCGAGCCGGCATTGAACAGCAGCTTGAAGCGTATCTGCGGCAACGCCGATTTCTGCACCAGCACGTCAAACGGCGCGGCCAGCGCTTTGGGCTGGAAGCTGGCCAGCTTGGGCAGAGTAGCGATGCCTTCTGGCAGTGCCTTGGCCGACAGCGTAGTCACGACCATGCCTTCGTCCACCAGGTATTTGCGCGCCGCCGCCTGCAGGTCGGCCGGAGTAAGCGAGTCGAGCACGCGGTAGTAGTTGTTCAGGGTGCCGTACGAGCGGTTGTAATGCACGAAGGAGGCCAGGGTGCCGGCGATTTGCTCGGTGTTGTCGAGCGAACGGATCACGCTGTACTTGAGCGCCGATTTGGCGTCGGCCAGTTCCTTGTCCGTCACCGGCGTGTCGCGCAGTTTTGCCGCAGTGGCCATGATCTGGTCGCGCACATACATGGCGTCGGCTTCCTTCTTGACGCGTGCGCCGATGGTGGCCAGGGCGGGATCGACGCGGCCTGGCGCCTGCGCGAACAGGGTGTCGACTTTTTGCTCGTCCTGCACCAGGCGCTTGTACAGCGTCGAGGTGCCGCCGAACGAGAGCGACAGGAGCATCTGCAGCGCCGCCTGGTCCTTGGCTTTCTCAGAAAACGCCGGACCGCGGAAGGCGACGGTGACCAGCGGTGGGGTCGGGGTAGCCCAGGTCACGTGCTTGTAAATGGCGCCGGCGGGAGCCGGTTCGACTGGCACCACGCTCTTGTACGTGCCTTTCTTCCAGCTGCTCCAGTATTTTTCGACCAGGGCGATAGCCTTTTGCGGCTCGACGTCGCCAGCCACGATGATGGTGGTGCGCTCCGGGCGATACCAGCGGTCGAAGAACACCTTCGAGTAGGCAAACTGGTTAGGCATGTCCTCGATGTCCTTGATGAAGCCCATCGTGGTGTGTTTGTAGGTGTGGGTGGTATAGGCTGCATCGCGCTGCACTTCGATCAGCTTGGAAAATGGATTGGCGCTGTTCTTGTTGTATTCGCCGAGCACGGCGCGCGATTCGGTCTTGAACTCGCCTTCTTCGTAGGACAGGTTCTGGAAGCGGTCAGCTTCGACCTTGAGAATGGTCTCCAGGTCTTCCTTAGCGAAGGTGGTGTAGTAGTTGGTCAGGTCGTCGCTGGTGTAGGCGTTCTGGCGCGCGCCGGACTTGGTGATCACGTCCTGGTACTGGGCGGGCGGATAGGCCTTGGTGCCGCGGAACATCATGTGTTCAAAGAAGTGGGCAAAGCCTGATTTGCCGGGCTCAATCTCGTTGCGCGAGCCGGTCTGCACCGGAATCTGGAGCGACACCAGGTTGGGGAAGCCGGTCGGCACCACGATGATCTTCAAGCCGTTGGGCAGGGTCTTTTCGGTCGCCTTGAACGGCAGCAGATCGGCCTTGGCCGCTGCGGCTTTCGCCGCTGCGCCCTTGGTCGCCGGCTCGGCAGCCCAGGCGTTCATGACAAGCGCGGGCAGGGCAAGCAGGGTCATTGGAATAATTTTGGACATGTCGTCTCCTGGATTAAGCAGCAGCGGGCAGCATAAAATATCCTGTATCGAATGAACAGAAATAAAATATGCATATGTGTTGCTTCGGTGACAAACCGAAAAGACGGCCTTGACAGTCTATGACGGGCGTGGGGTCAGCAGTCGCGGGTGCGGTCTCGTTCCAGGGGCGGCACCGCGATGGCGGCCAGCCATTCCTGGCCCCGACTTGTGATGCGGTAGCCGGCCTCATGGGCAGTCAGAAAACGGCTCGCCAGCAGCCAGGCGATGGCGTCGGCGTCGTCGTTGTGGCCGGTGGCGCCCGCAGCACAGGC
Organism: Pseudomonadota bacterium; assembly: GCA_040385745.1. GTDB lineage: Bacteria > Pseudomonadota > Gammaproteobacteria > Burkholderiales > Burkholderiaceae_D > Telluria_A. The sequence continues at coordinate 51,426 of JAZKGU010000031.1, read as the reverse complement.
GTGCAGGGTATCGACGCAGCGCAGCTGAAACAAGATGCGCTCGCCCGCCGGGAGCAGGGCCAGTTCGCCGCGTTCGTCGCGCCGCATCAATGAAAATTCGAGCAGCCTGCGCGGCAGTTGCAGGCCACATTTGAGCTTGTCCTGCAGCACGTTCGGTGCATTTTTCAGCAGCGCCAGGATGCGCAGCTCATTGTCTTCCAGTCCACCCACCATCGTCCCCAGATGCCGGCGCAAAAGCTGCGCCATCTGTTACAAATAGTAACTAAAAGTCATCATTGCGGGCGCACGTTTTGCAGGTTTCCGAAGGGAATCTCCCTACACAGTTTCCGTGACAGGCAGGCTGATCTGGTTGCGGCCCATGTGCTTGGCCCGGTACAGGGCTGCATCAGCTGTCGCCACCAGCTCGCAGGCATCGCTGTCGGTGGAGGCGAAGGCGGTTGCCGCGCCGATGGACACGGTTACGGTCCGGTGCGATGTACGCCCGTGCGGCACCTGCAGTTGCTCAACGCGGCAGCGGATTTTCTCAGCCACGATAGCGGCGCCCTTGAGCGACTGGTTCGGCAGGATCACGGCGAACTCCTCGCCTCCATAGCGCGCCACCAGGTCGTTGGCGCGCATTTCGCTGGCCACGGCATTGGCGATGCGCTTGAGGCATTCGTCGCCGCCCAGGTGACCGTGGGTATCGTTATAGGCCTTGAAATTGTCGACGTCGACCATCAGGAGCGACAAAGGCTGCTGCTGGCGCATGGCGCGCGCCCATTCCGCGCGCAGGGTGTCATCAAAACAGCGGCGGTTGGCCAGGCCGGTCAAGCCGTCGCGGGTGGCCAGCTGTTCCAGCGCCACTTGCGCCGCTTTTTCGTCCGTCATGTCGCGCAGCGTTTGCACCACCGCCACCAGCTTGCCCTCGTCATTGAGAATCGGGCTGGCGTCGGTGGCCAGATAGCGGCGGCGCCCTCCGCGTGGCATATCGCACCAGCTTTCGGCGCATAGCTGGTCGGCGGTGTGATGGTCGCCGAGCGCGCGCGGATAGACGCTGTCGATTTCATGGGTGCGGTTCTGGATGACCAGGTCAGCCAGGGTAGGGCGCGGCTCCTGGTAGAAACAGCGCCAGTGGTCGCTGCGGCCCAGCACTTCCTGCGCTTTAACCCCCGTCAGGCGCTCGCAGGCGCGGTTCCAGATCATCACTTTGCAGTCGTGATCGAGCACAAAAGCCGGAATGGCCAGCATCTCCATCAGTTTGTTGGCAAAGGCGCGTTCCTGGTCGCCATGGGCCTGGGCGCTTCTTGTACTGGTCATATGCCTTCCCTGTATTAATCTGTCCGTTCGGCAATAATTGACTGCCGACAAGTTCGATTTTCTATCAGCGAGGCGGAATTCATTTGATTTAGAACAAGTTGGGGCGAATTGGGTTTCAGCTCATCGCAAACGGTTCGGTCAGGGGGATGGAAAGTGCCAGTGAAGTGCCTCGGCCTGGTACACTGTCGATGACAAATTTGCCACCAATGGCTGTCACGCGCTCGCGGATGCCAGCCAGGCCCGAGCCATTGCGTGGTAGCTCTGTTCCCATGCCGATGCCGTTGTCCTGGACGGTCAGTGTCAACAATGCGCCACACCGCTGCAGCGCCACCTGTACTTCGCTGGCCTGCGCATGGCGTGCTATGTTGGATAGCGACTCCTGCAAGATGCGGTACAACATGGCATCACGGTCGCGGTCTGGCAGCGTGTCGAACACCGGCGCCTCGGCCTGCAGACTGTGGGCGATGCCGTGCAGGCGGGTGAATTCCTTGAGCTGCCATTCCATGGCATGGCGCAGCCCCGATTCGAGCGCCAGCGGGCGCAGATCCTCGATGATGGCGCGCAGCGATCCGATGGTTGCATCCAGGTTGCCCATCATGCCGCCCACTTTTTCGGTGATCAGGGGATGGGCGCCGGTGGTGCTCACATGCAGCAGGGATAGATCAACCTTCAGCGCCAACAAGTTTTGTCCGAGGTCGTCGTGAATGTCACGCCCGATGCGCTGGCGTTCTCCCTCGCGCACACTTTCCTGCTGGCGCGCCAGCGTGCACAGCGAGGAATGGGTGCTGGCCAGGGCGCGTTCGGCGATCACGCGCGCGTGCTGTTCGATGGCGAGCTGGGCTTCGATATCGGCCAGCTTGTCGTCGAGGCGCAGGTGACGCCGCAACAGGGCATGAAATCCCCAGCCCAGCAGGATCATCCAGACTACTGCAATCATTACGGCGGGTGTGATTTTCATCGTGCTTCCTCTTTTCTTACAAGCCTCAGGCCGACTCCGACAAAGTTACATTCAGGGAACTGTTGGTGCTTGTGGGAGATCAATCCGGCGCCGCCGTCCTTCTACGCCAGCGCAAACAAGTGCTGGAAAGCCGTTTTGGCGGGCTGGGAATGGGCCTTGCTATAATGGAGGGTTGACGACGAAGGCAATCCCCGTGACTTACAGCATCAAAGAAATTTTCTATACCTTGCAGGGCGAAGGCGCGCACGCGGGCCGGCCGGCTGTGTTCTGCCGCTTTTCGGGCTGCAACCTGTGGAGCGGACGCGAGAGCGACCGCGCCACGGCCGTGTGCCAGTTCTGCGATACCGATTTTGTCGGCACCGATGGCGAGCGCGGCGGCAAGTTCGCTTCCGCCGAAGCGCTCGCGGCCGTGATCGACAGCCTGTGGCCGGCGTCTTACCCGCACAGCAAATACGTGGTCTTTACCGGCGGCGAGCCGCTGCTGCAGCTCGACGCGGCACTGATCGATGCCATGCATCAGGCCGGCTTTGAAATTGCCATCGAAACCAACGGTACCTTGCCGGTTCCGCCCGGGGTCGACTGGATCTGCGTGAGCCCGAAGATGGGTTCGAAACTGGCAGTGGCCAGGGGCAACGAGCTCAAGGTCGTCATTCCGCAAACCGGCCAGGATCTGGGCGCCTACGAAGGGCTCGACTTTGAGCATTTTTTCGTGCAGCCCATGGATGGCCCGCTGGCCGAGCACAATACGCGCCTGGCTATCGAAACTTGCAAGCGCCACCCCCGCTGGAAGCTGAGCCTGCAAACCCATAAACTATTAAACATTCCCTAAGTTTCCATGCTCACCATTACCCGCAAGCTCGAATTCGATGCAGGCCACCGCATCCCCGACCACAAAAGCCAATGCCGTAACCTGCACGGGCATCGCTACACCCTCGAAATTACTCTGACCGGCGCGGTGATCCACGCCGAAGGTAATTCCGACAATGGCATGATCATGGACTTTTCGGACATCAAGGCGCTGGCCAAGGAGCATCTGGTCGATGTCTGGGACCACGCCTTCCTTGTCTATGAAAAGGACGACAAGGTACGCGACTTTCTGGCCACGCTGCCGGGCCACAAAACGGTCGTAATCGACCGTATCCCCACTGTGGAAAATCTGGCGCAGATTGCTTTCGACATCCTCAAGGCGGCCTATACCGACCGCTTTGGCACTGGCCTGCATCTGCACAAGCTGGTGCTGCACGAAACCCCGAACTGCTGGGCCGAGATTACCGATGCCTGACCAGGCCTTCATGCAACTGGCGCTGGAACAGGCGCAGCGTGCATGGGATCTGGGCGAGGTGCCCGTGGGCGCTGTCGTGGTCAAGGACGGTCAGGTGATTGCCACCGGCTGCAACCAGCCTATCGGCCTGCACGATCCGACGGCCCACGCGGAAATCGTCGCTCTGCGCGCGGCCGCCGCCAAACTTGGCAATTACCGCTTGCCCGGCTGCACCCTGTACGTGACGCTGGAACCGTGCGTTATGTGTTCGGGCGCCATGATGCACGCCCGCATCGCGCGCGTGGTCTATGGCGCGCCCGACCCCAAGACCGGCGCCTGCGGCTCGGTGCTGAACTTGTTCGAGCAGGAAAAGCTCAATCACCATGCGGAAGTGGAGGGCGGCGTCATGGCCGCCGAGGCCGGCGTCATGCTCAAGGCCTTTTTCGCCGAACGCCGCAATGCTGGGCGCAAGGCGCCGATACCCCTTGGCGGCACGGACTGAAAAAATGGTATGCTGGCCGCAGAAACAGCGGCGTCAGGAGATTGAATTGCCTCGTAAGATGATTTCGAAACAGGATGAGCCGGACAGCGCACCGGGCCTCGTTCGACTGGCACTTGAAATGCGCGCTCCCTGGGAGCTCGGCATTGCCCTGGCGGCTTACCCCTTCATGCGCAAGGCCCCGGCCGGCGACGGCCATCCGGTGCTGGTATTTCCCGGCCTCGCCGCCGGCGATGTAACCACGGTGGTCATCCGCCGCTTCCTGGCCGACCTCGGCTACTCCGCGCATGCGTGGGAACAAGGCCTCAACTTTGGCCCGCGGCCGGGCGTGCTCGAAGCCTGCGTCGACAAGGTGCGCCAGCTGCGTGAACAAACCGGACGCCGGGTCAGCCTGGTCGGCTGGAGCCTGGGCGGCGTGTACGCGCGCGAACTGGCCAAGATGATGCCCGACGATGTGCGCCTGGTCATTTCCATGGGCACGCCTTTCACGGGCAGCCCCAAGGCCACCAACGCCTGGCGCGTCTATCAGCTGGTGTCGGGCGAAAAGGAAATCGATGAGGCGCGCTTTGCATCGCTGCGCGAAACTCCGGGCGTGCCCACTACCTCCATCTTCAGCCGCACCGACGGCGTGGTGGCATGGCAGTGCAGTCTGGAACAGGAGACCGAGCGCTCCGAAAACATCGAAGTGCACGCCAGCCATGTCGGCATGGGCCTCAATCCCACTGCCTTGTACGCCATTGCCGATCGCCTGTCCCAACCCGAAGGCGAATGGAAGCGATTCGATCACAAGGCCCATACCGGCCTGAAAAAGCTCCTGTTTCTCGACCCGACGCGCAGTGCCTGGCCCAATCCGTTTTTCGGGTTCTACTAGCAGCGGGATTTTTCACTGGCATTGTCTGGAAGGGCAAGCATGAAACACCTTAGCGGTCTGGATGCTACATTTCTTCACCTTGAGACGCCGGAAATGCCCATGCACGTGGGCGCGCTGCACATGCTGGACCTGCCCGACGACTTCGAGGGCGACTACATCGACACTGTCAAGCGCCACATCGCCGACCGCATGCACCTGGCCACGGTGTTCACCAAAAAGCTTGCTCTCATGCCCTTCGATATCGCCAACCCGGTCTGGGTGGACGATGACGATGTCGACCTCGACTACCATATCCGCCAGGTCAGCCTGCCCAGGCCCGGCAGCCAGGCCCAGCTCGAAGCCTACGTAGGCCGGCTGCATTCGAGCCTGCTCGACCGCAGCCGCCCGTTGTGGGAGTTTTATGTGTTCAGCGGCCTGCAGTCGGGGCAGATCGGCTTTTACACCAAGATTCACCACGCTGCCCTGGACGGGCAGGGCGCTATCGTGCTCGCCAACGCCCTGCTCGATGTGACGCCGGTGCCTCGCGTGGTCGAGGCAGCCGCGCCGCATGGCCGCTCGCCCTACCAGCCGCCGATGGCCGCGATGCTCAAGGCCGCCCTGCGCGATACAGTCAGCCAGTGCGCCAGGCTGGTGCGCGGGGTGCCGACCGGCCTGAAGGTGGCGGCCGGCCTGCTGGCGCCGAGCCCGAACGAGGATGGCAAACGCCGCCTCGGCCTGCCGCGCCTTTCGCTGGCGCCGCGCACGCCGCTCAACGTCAGCATCACCAACCAGCGCGTGTTCGCCACCGCCACCGTCAGCGTCAAGGAAGCCCTGGCGGTGGGCAAAACCTTCGGCGGCACCCTCAACGATGCAGTGCTGGGAATCGTGACCGGCGCCCTGCGCCGCTATCTCGATACGCACGGCGCTTTGCCGGACGCAGCGCTGGTGGCTGCAGTGCCGGTGAGCCTGCGCGCCGAAGGCAATACCGACATGAACAACCAGGTCAGCATGATGCTCATGACGCTGGCCAGCGATGTGGCTGATCCGGCCGCGCGCATGCGCGCCATCGTCAAGGCCTCGGCCAGGATGAAAAAGACGGTCTCGAACGTCAAGTCGGTGCTGCCTACCGAGTTTCCCAGCCTGGGAGTGCCCTGGCTCATGAGCGGGCTGGTGGCCTTGTACGGGCGCTCGCGCCTGGCCGACGCGCTGCCGCCGATTGCCAATGTGGTGATTTCGAACGTGCCCGGTCCGCGCATGCCGCTCTATCTGGCCGGTGCGCGCATGACTACCAATTTTCCGGTGTCGATCATCACCCATGGCCTGGCGCTGAATGTGACTGTGCAAAGCTACAATGGCGCGCTCGACTTCGGCATGATCGCCTGTCGCCGCGCGATGCCTGACGTGCAGCAGTTCGCCTCGTGCATGCTGGCTTCGCACCAGGAGTTGCTCGCCGCCGCCATCGCTCAGCAGGCTCTGGCCCAGGCAAAGGAACAGGCGCAGGCGGAACCGATCACGGAAATTCCTGTCAAAAAACGTGCCGCTGTGCGCAAGCGCGCCAAACCGGTCGCTGCCGAGGCGGCCGCGCCCGCCAAGCCGGCGCCCAAGCGAAAATCACGCGCTGCCGCCAGCGCCTGACCGACCATGGCACTGCTCAAATCGAACGGAATCAAAATCGCCTACGAGACCGCGGGCGACCCCAAAGGCGTACCGCTGCTGCTGATCATGGGGCTGGGCATGCAGCTCATCGCCTGGCCGGACGACCTGGTCGAAGGACTGGTGGAGCAGGGCTTTTACGTGATCCGTTTTGACAACCGCGACAGTGGGCTGTCCGATAAATTCGACCACGCCGGCACGCCCAACCTGCCGCTCGCGTTCCTCAAAACGCTGGTGCGCTGGCCCCTCAAGAGTGCCTACACGCTCGACGATATGGCCGCCGACGCGGTTGGGGTGCTTAGTGCGCTGGGCGTCAAGAGCGCGCATGTGGTTGGCGCATCGATGGGGGGCATGATAGGCCAGGTCATGGCGGCAAAATTTCCCGAACGAGTGCTCAGCCTGACCTCGATCATGTCGACCAGCGGGCGGCGCGGCTTGCCTGGACCAACCCGCGAGGCACGCGCGGTACTGCTCAAGCGGCCGGCCAACCCGCGCGACTTCGACAGCGTGGTCACCCACATGGCCAATACCTTCAGGGTGATCGGCAGCCCGGCCTATCCCACTTCTGACAAGCAGCTGCGGGCGCGGGTAGGGCGCGCCATCAAACGCAACGTCTGCACCGGCGGCGTGGCGCGCCAGATGGTCGCTATTGCCGCTTCGGGCGATCGTTCGGCGCTCTTGAAAACCATCACGGCGCCCACCCTGGTCATTCACGGTGCGGCCGACAGGCTGGTGCCGCTGGCCTGCGGCGAGGATACCGCGCGGCAGATTCCCGGGGCGCGGCTCACAGTGATCGAAGGCATGGGCCACGACTTGCCAGCGCAGCTCATCGAACGCCTGCTTGCCTTGATCGACGAGCATGCGCACGGTAAGATGGTGGCCGACCCCACAGCGCGCCTCATCGAAAAACAGTGAATCCTCAAAAAATCGGCATCGCCATCGTCGCGCCCAGCGGCTACACTCTTGACACCGATGCAGTTCAACGCGGCATTGCACGTCTTGAAGCGCTCGGCCACACCGTCTTCAACTATTTCGAACCATCGCGCGTGTTCCAGCGCTTCGGCGCCAGCGACGAAGAACGCCTGGCGCAACTGGCCCACGCCGCCGCCAACCCCGAGGTGCAGGTCGTCATGGCCCTGCGCGGCCAGTACGGGCTCACGCGCATTCTGCCGCAGATCGACTTTGCGCAAATGGCCTCCAGCGGCAAGATCTTCGTCGGTTTCAGCGACTTTACCGCGTTCCAGATGGGCTTGTTCGCCAAAACCGGCGCGATGAGCTACGCCGGTCCCATGCTGTTTAGCGACTTCGGTCAGCCCGGCGTGGTCGATTTTACGATTGGCGATTTTTTCCGCTGCCTCGCCTCCAGGACCCATTTCATCAGCCAGGCAGCCAGCGGCAACCCCGCGCTCGAGGTGCACGGCACTATCTGGGGCGGCAACCTGGCCATGATCGCCTCGCTGCTCGGGACCGACTACTTTCCGCAAGTAGACGACGGCATCCTGTTTATCGAGGACGTCAACGAGCATCCCTACCGGGTCGAACGCATGCTGCTGCAGCTGATGCAGGCCGGCGTGCTGGCCCGCCAGAAAGCACTGGTGCTTGGTGACTTTTCTGCCTACGCGCTCGGCCCTGCCGACAATGGCTATAATTTCGACACGATGCTGGCCTATCTGCGCGCGACGCTCCCGATTCCGGTGCTCACCGGTCTGGAGTTCGGGCACGGGCCAAAGCGCGTTACGATTCCCTTCGGCGCCAGGACTACGCTGCGCTCGGATGCTGCGCACTTCGAACTGTCGATGAGCGGCTATCCCAACCTTGCTCATGCCTGAGGCGCCCGGCGGCGACCAGTACTACCGCGCGACCGCGCCCGCCCAGGATTACCCGGCGCTGGCCGGCCCGACCGAGGCCGCCGTGTGCATCATTGGGGGCGGCTTTGCTGGCTTGGCCACGGCAGTCGCGCTGATGGAACGCGGCCAGACCGATGTAGTCCTGCTGGAAGCGCAGTCGATCGGGCACGGCGCATCGGGTCGCAACGGCGGCTTCGTGTTCGGCGGCTTTTCGCTGGGCGAGCGCAGCGTGATCGACGAAGTCGGCGTCGAGGCAGGCCGCAAGCTGTATCACATGACCCTGGCGGCGGTGGAACAGATCCGCGCACGCATTCACAAGTACAGTATCGAGTGCGAGCTGGTGGAGGAAGGGATCTATCTGGCCAACTGGTTCGACGACGAGTCCCTGCTCGACCAGCACCAGCGCTTCCTGCGCGACACCCTTGGCGTGGAGTGGGAGCGCGTGGGGCGCGAGGCGCTGGCTGAAAAACTGGCCAGCAAGCGTTACTCGGGCGCCTTGTTCGAGCCTGGCGCCTTCCATTTTCACCCGCTCAAGTACGCCCAGGGACTGGTGCGCGCCTTAGCCGCATCGCGCGTGCGCGTGCATGAGCACAGCAAGGTCACCCGGATCGAAGCCGTCGGCGGGCAGTGGCGAGTGACGACCGCGGCCGGAGTGGTGCATGCGCGCGAGGTCGTGGTGTGCTGCGGCGGCTATATTGAAAAGCTCTATCCACGGCTGGGCGGGGCCGTGCTGCCGATCGCCACTTACGTCATGGTGACCAAGCCTCTGGGATCCCGCCTGCAGGATGCCATGCGCACGCGCGCCGCCGTGTATGACACCCGCTATGCTTTTGATTACTACCGCCCGCTGGCGGACACCAGGCTGTTGTGGGGCGGGCGCATCTCGACGCGGGGCCGCACTGGCGAACAGGTCGCGCGGCTGCTGTACGCCGACATGCTCAAGGTCTATCCGCAGCTGGAAGGTGTCCAGGTCGAGTACGCGTGGAGCGGAATGATGAGCTACGGGCGCCACAAGATGCCCCAGCTCGGGCGCCTGCCTGAGGGTCTCTGGTATGGCATGGGCTTCGGTGGACACGGTGTTGCGCCCACCACGCTGGCTGGCGAGGTCCTGGCGGCAGCGATTCTGGGCGACGGCGCGGCGCTGGCGCGCTTCGCGCCATGGGGCTTGCCCACAACCGGCGGGCCGGCCGGCATCATGGCGGCGCAGCTGGCCTACTGGTACTACGAGCTGCGCGACTGGATGCGCCAGTAATGCGCGCCCGTTCCGATCGCATCGATGCGCTGCGCGGACTGGCCGTGTTCGGGATCATGCTGGTCAATGTGTTTTCGGTGGTGTACGGCTTCGGGAGCTACCGCTTCGGCACCCTCGATCCGGGTATCGCGGTGGCTGATCAGTGGACCGTGTTCCTGGTGGCCAGCTTCGCCGAACAGAAGTTTTATCCGATTTTTTCCTTCCTGTTCGGGGCCGGCTTTGCGCTGCAGACCGGCAGGCGCCAGCAGCCAGGCATGCTGCTCGACGCTGCGCGCTACAAGTACCGGCGGCGCATGCAGTGGCTGCTTGCCTGTGGTGTGCTGCACGGCTGCCTGATCTGGTTTGGTGACATCCTGACCGCGTATGCGCTGGTCGGATTCTGGCTCTTGAGCCAGGCCGGGCGTCGACTGTCGGATATGCTGCGCACGCTGAAAATTCTGCTCGTCGTCAACCTGATCGTCATGCTCTTCCTGGCCATGCTGGAAGCAGCGGCCCAGCAACTGGATCTGCAAGGCAGGCTCGATTACATTGCAGACGAAATGCGCGCCCATGCCATCTATACCCAGGGTAGCTGGAGCGAGATTACCGCGCTGCGCCTTGGCGACTATTTTGCAAACGTCGCCGGGTTGATCATTTTTCTGCCGCGCCTGATGCTCTTGTTCCTGTTGGGGGCAATGGCGGTGCGCTTTGGCTGGCTCATGCAACCCCATCGCCACCAGGGGGCATGGCGCAAGGTGATGATCGTTGGCCTGATCGTCGGGCTACCGCTCAATCTCTGGTGGGGGATGGTCGCGCTGCAGGAGACCGCCGACCCGCTGTTTCCCCCGGCAGGGGCGGCGCTGGCGCGTTCAATGGCCGAGGTGGCCGGACCGTGCCTGGCCGCGGCCTACATCGCGTTCGCCATGCTGGCGCCGAAGGCGATCCTCGGCTGGCTGGCGCCGGTCGGACGCATGGCGCTGTCGAACTACCTGATGCAGTCGGTGCTGCTGACGTTCCTGTTGCAGGGCTTCGGCTTCGGTCTGGGCGCCGTACTGTCGCGCGCCCAGCTCATGCTCCTGTGCGCAGTCATCATGCTGGTGCAATTGACGTGGAGCGTGTGGTGGCTGAAGCGCCACGCGCAGGGGCCGATGGAAGCTTTATGGCGTCGCTACACGGCACGCGGCGCTGCGACGCCGGGGGGCTAGTCGGCCCGCGCTTTGGCCACTGGCTCTGCAGTTGTTCGACCCGCCAGGCCATGCGTGCTGGCGAAATTAAGCGCCACATCCAGCGCGTCCATGAATTCGCGCACCATCAGGGGCTTGGTCAAATAGCGGAAAAAGCCCGCTTCCATGCCTTTTTCTATATCACGCGGCATGGCGTTGGCCGACAGGGCCAACACGGGGATGTGCGCAGTGAGGGGATCGGCCAACAAGATTTTCAAGGCGCCGAAGCCGCTCAGGCCTGGCAAGTTGATGTCCATCAGGATCACGTCGGGCTTGCAGGCGCGCGCCAGGACGATGCCCAGGTGGCCGTTAATGGCGGTTAGCAGCTTGAGGTCGCCGCGCCGCTCGACCAGGCGCTCGACCAGTTCCATATTGGCCTGGTTATCTTCGACATAGAGCAGGGTACGCACGCCCTGGACTGGCACTTCCGGCATGCTCGCCAGTACCTGGGCCAGATGCGGCCAGTCGGCTTCGTCGATCTGCAGCGCTTCGGCGGCAGGGAAGGTGACGCAAAATTCGGTACCCACGCCGGGATCGCTGCTCACGCTGATGGTGCCGTTCATAAGCTCCACGAGTTGCTTGGTCACGACCAGCCCAATGCCGGTGCCTTCCTCGGCCTGGTGTTCCTGGCCCAGACGATTAAACGGCTGGAATAACTGTTCGAGCTGCTCGGGGAACAAGCCGCCGCCGGTGTCTGCCACCCGCACACTCACCTTGTTATCGTCACGCGCGCAGGTGACAGTGACAACGCCGCCGGGACGGTTGTACTTGATGGCGTTCGACAGCAGGTTGATAATCACCTGCTTGACACGGGTCAGGTCGGCATGGATGTAGAGCCGGCAGGTGTGAACCGGGAAGGCCAGCACGATACCGCGCTTTTGCGCTTCCGGCTCCATCAGCGCTTCGCAATCCTGCAGCAGGTCGGCCAGCGACATCGGCTCGCTCGAGATGCTGACTTTGCCCGATTCAATCAGGGCCAGGTCCAGAATTTCATTAATCAGGCGCAGCAGGTACCAGCCGCCCTTGAGAATCTGTTCGATCGAGCGTTGCTGGGCGGGCGAGGGGGGCGGCGTGGCCGATTCCATGAGCTGGGCAAAACCAAGCACGCCGTTCAAGGGCGTGCGCAACTCGTGGCTCATGCTCGACAAGAACTCGGACTTGGCCAGGTTGGCCTTCTCCGCAGCCGCCTTGGCGCTTTCGAGTTCGATATTATTTTCCTGCAGCGCGCGTTCGAAGTGCTTGCGCTCGGTGACGTCGCGGGCCGCGGCGAACACGCCCTTGAGATTGCGCGCGCGGTCATAGAACAGGGTGGCATTGTAGGACACCACGGTCTCGGTGCCGTCGCGGCTGCGCGCAGTGAGCTCGTAATTGGTCACTTTACCTTCGCGCAGCACGCGCTTGATGCCTGCCTCGGCGCGCGTCTCGTCGGTGAAGTAATTCTTGAATGGCGCGCCGATCATTTCGTCGCGCGTGCAACCGGTGAGCGCCACCATCTGCTCGTTGACGTCGCTGATGATGCCGCGCGGGTCTGTCGTCATCAGGGCGTCGATATTCGATTCGATCAGCGAGCGGGTGTAGAACTGCTGATCGCGCAGGGTCTGGTCGAGCAGGGCCTGTTCGGCCTCGACCTGCTTGCGCGCAGTATTGTCGGTGCCGATCAGCAGGTAGCCGATGATGGCGCCGTTGGCGTCGCGCAGGGCGGTCACGGAGACGATCGCTGGGAAGCGGCTGCCATCCTTGCGGATGTAGGTCAGCTCGTAAATGTCTTCGATGCCGCGCGAGGCCTTGAAGACCAAGGCTTCAAAGCCAGGGGCAATCTTGGAATCGAGCTCGAAGCTGAGCGACTCGGCGCGTTCGATGACTTCCTGTGGATCGGAAATGTCGGCCGGCGTGATGCGGTTGACTACATCGTCGGCGGTGTAGCCGAGCATGCGTTCCGCGCCCACGTTGAAAATCTGGATTACGCCGCTGGCGTCGGTAGCGATGCTCGAAAAATTGGCGCTATTGAAAATCGCGCTCTGGAGCGCGCCTGCCTTGATCAGCATGTCCGGGTCCAGCGCCGAAGCGGTCGGCTGGCTGCGGCTCGACCCGGCCAGTACAATCAGCATTCCCAGCATGAGCACAGAGGCAATCGCCAGGGCCACAGCCGCGAGCGAAACGCCGTCGCGCGCCAGCGCCAGGATCGACGCCGCCAGGAGCAAGGCTACGGCCGTTGAAAAACCGGCTAGCAGCAGGCGGCCGTGCAGCGACGGGGAGAGTTTGGACATGGGTGAGGCACCAAAGGGTGAAACTGAGCAAGGGACTTGGCTCAATCAAGTGAACGGCGAAGCCGTCACACCCCGGGGAAGCGAATGTGTGAAGTATGCCGGGCACATGGCGCTCGGCATTGTTCAGGGTACCACAGCGCTCCCTGCAGCTGGCGATTCTTTTCGCGGGGGCGCCGGATCCTGGTGCTTCGCCTGTTCAGGCCGCTTGTTTGGCCTTCTTGAACGGACTGCGTTCGGGCGCTTCCTCGTGTTCCACGCCGAGCAGCACCCGTTTGATGAGTTTGTTCAGCACCGGCTGGCGGTGGCGAACCAGCATGCCGAAAGGCTGGGGTCTGGCGCCCAGCGAGGCCTTGGGTTCGAGCGCGGTACGGCCGTAGGAAATCTGCTTACAGCCCAGCGCAATCGCGTCGGCAATGCCGGCGTGGAGCAAGCGCAGGTAGATTGGCAGATCGGCAGCCGCCGCGCGGTCGAAACCTATGTGATAGGCGATCGAGGTATCGCCATCGGCTACCGAAATCAGGAATCCGAGCAAGGTATCGCCCTTCCGCACCACGGTGCAGCGGAAGCGCTCGCCTGCAACGGCTTCCAGCGCGGCAAAGTAGGCCGGCACCAGCTCGAACGGGCGGAACGAGGCGTTGACCTGTACGGCTTTGTAGAGCGCGTGGATCTGCGCTTCGGCAGCGGCCAGCCCGCTCAGCGATTCGACCGTGCAGCCGGCTTCGTCGATGACCTTGAAAATCGTGTTCTTGACCTTGGTACGGTATTTTGACGCCAGGCTGGCGACGTAGTCGTCATAGGTTTTCCACTCGGGCAGCAGGTCGAGCACCATGTTCGGCTCGGTCTCGACGTAGCGGTAGCTCAGGTTCTCGAGGTGGGCAGCATGTTCCGAAAACGGCGAATGCAGGTCTTTGATCATGACGAAATGCGTTTTCCCCTCCAGTTTTTGCGATTCGCGGATGCGGTACAGCACTTCGGCGACGCCGTGCCAGGCCAATTTCGGATCGACTCCTTCGGCGAAAGCGATGCCATGCTGGCCGAAGGTGAGCAGATTGCCGCAAGTGAGGATGCGCTGCGCAGTCTTGCCGGCCAGCTGGTCAAGCGTGCCCTGGTCGGCTGCCGCCTTTTCGGGCCTGGCCTGCGCCAGGGTCACGTCGGCCACCTGCATGTACATGGCCGCGACGGGCTGGCGCTCGGCGCCGGCCCCGCTGAAAATCATGGCGTAGCGCGGCGATAGGTTCAGGGGCAGCACGCTTTCCAAAGCGTGCAGGTAATCGCGCGACATGAAAAAGCCTGACTGAGCGGTCAAACTGTTCCAGGCTTCGGTGTCGAGCATGGAGATCGAATCGGCCAGGGCGTATTGCAGATCTGCCGGCCCGCGCAGCTGTTTGCGCACCTGACTACGCTGCTTGAGCGCCGCGCCTATGGAACGGAGTTTGGTCGGTATGGTCATGATTTGGCGGGCAGGCTCAGTTGCTTGATGTTCCGGTCGGCTTTTTTGCCATTGAGGACAACGCCGATCCAGGTATTTCGCACGAATAAGTGATAAGTGACCAGGGTGAAGCAGCTTGTGGCCAGAATGTTGATGCCCATCTTGGCCGCCGCACTCAAGGGCGCATGGTAGAGCAGGGAGCCGAAGCCGATGGTGCCCAGCATATGGACCAGGAACACCCAGTAGGAACTGTCGGCAACGTAACGCAGTACGCGATTCTGGCGCGGCAGGTAGCGCAGGAACAGTCCGATCAGGCCGAAGCTCCAGAGCCAGCTGGTCAGTCCGTAGAGAAAGGCGATCAGGGCATTGATCTGGGGAATCGCGTCGGGCTGCAGCTTGGCGACCTGGAACAGCTTCAGGCACACGATGAAGGGCAGCAGTCCGACGAGCATGAAGCGCCAGCCCAGCCTGGCAAAGCGCGGAAGCAGCGCAGCGCGCTGGCGGTAGGCATACCAGCCGACCAGGAAGAACACGCCGTTATGGGTCAGTTCGGCAATGGTCGGGATAAATGAGCCGTAGGGTACAACCATGCCGTAGGGATAGGCGCGGCCGGCCAGCGCCAGAGGCAGCGACAGCACGAAGATGCCCCACCAGCGCGTGCTGAGCAGCAGCATCGCGCTTGCAGCCAACGCGCGTAGGCGCGCCGGAATGTGTTCGCGCAGCGTGCCAATTGCGCCAGCCGCCATGCAGAACCAGAACAGGTAGTAGATGAACCACATATGCGCGGTGCTGATGCTGGGCTGGTTAGCGTGCGGGACCGGTGCGGCCGCCATTCCCAAGCCGAAAGTGCCAAACAGCATGAGGTGGCGATAGTTGAGGACCAGCAGGCCCATCGAAAAAAACAGGGTGGGCCAGAACATGGCAAACGGCAGGGCAAGCTTGCGGACACGGTTGCGCAGCATGCCGGGGTAGCCGTGTTTTTCGACCAGCATGGCGGCGAGGAAGGCTGCCAGAATGAAAAACACGGGCATCCGAAACGCGTGGATGGTGACGAACAGCAGGTCGGCCAGCGGCGAGGTGGCAGCGTCGCGCCACGGCGTGGGCGAAGTGGTGGTGATGTGATTGATGGCCACGTGCAAAACGATGCCGAGCCACATCATGATAGCGCGCAGGTTATCGAGCGCGTGGAAGCGCTCCGTGCTTGCCAAATTGTTCATGCATCTCTTTAGATTTTTTCTACCCGGCAATCCTACAGGCAGTCGAATCCGCTGTGTGAGTATTTTTGCAAGTGCAGCCGTTTTTGCAGAGCCGAATCCCATGGCTGCACTGCGCGATGGTAAAATGCCCGGTTAATTTAAATCCTGCTTCCAAAGGCAACACCGTGCTCTCTACCGCTAATATCACCATGCAATTCGGCGCCAAGCCGCTGTTTGAAAACATCTCCGTCAAGTTCGGCGATGGCAACCGCTACGGCTTGATCGGCGCCAACGGCTGCGGCAAGTCGACTTTCATGAAAATTCTCGGTGGCGACCTGGAGCCATCGGGCGGCAACGTCATGCTCGACACCAACGAGCGCCTGGGCAAGCTGCGCCAGGACCAGTTTGCCTTCGAAGACATGCGCGTGCTCGACGTGGTCATGATGGGCCACACCGAGATGTGGGCGGCAATGCAGCAGCGCGACGCCATCTATGCCAATCCGGAAGCCACCGACGACGACTATATGCATGCGGCCGAGCTCGAAGGCAAAGTGTCGGAATACGATGGCTACACGGCCGAGGCACGCGCCGGCGAACTGCTGCTGGGCGCGGGCGTGGCAATCGAGCTGCACCAGGGGCCAATGAGCAATGTGTCGCCCGGCTGGAAGCTGCGCGTGCTGCTGGCCCAGGCGCTGTTCTCGAACCCGGACATCCTGCTGCTTGACGAGCCGACCAATAACCTCGACATCAACACGATTCGCTGGCTGGAAGATGTGCTCAACGAGCGCAACTCGACCATGATCATCATTTCCCACGATCGTCACTTTCTCAATCAGGTCTGCACCCACGTGGCAGACATGGATTACGGCACGCTGAAGATCTACCCTGGCAATTACGACGACTACATGTTCGCTTCCACCCAGGCGCGTAATCAGCAGCTGTCGAACAATGCCAAGGCCAAGGAAAAGGTCGCCGAGCTGCAAGACTTTGTGCGCCGTTTCGCCGCCAACAAGTCCAAGGCACGCCAGGCTACCTCGCGCGCCAAGCAGATTGAAAAAATCAAGGTCGACGACATCAAGCCGTCCTCGCGCGCCTATCCTTTCGTGCGTTTCGATGGTGAGAAGAAGCTGCACCGTCTGGCTGTGGAAGTGGACAGCATCGAGAAAAAGTACGACCGCACGCTGTTCAAGAACTTCAGCATCATGGTCGAAGCTGGCGAGCGCATCGCGATCATTGGCGCCAACGGCGCCGGTAAAACCACCATGCTGCGCTGCATTGGCGGGGCCGATATCACCGGTCTCAATGCCGATCACGGCAAGGTCAAATGGGCCGAGAACGCCAACGTAGGCTACATGCCGCAGGATCCGACCGAGGAGTTTGCCAAGGACACCACGCTGACCGACTGGATGGGCGACTGGACCAAGGAAGGCGACGACGACCAGGCGGTGCGTTCCATCCTCGGCCGTCTGCTGTTCGGCGGCGACGAAGTCAAGAAGTCGGTCCGTGTGCTCTCCGGTGGCGAAAAGGGTCGCATGATGTACGGCAAGCTGATGCTGGGCCGTCACAATGTGCTGCTGATGGACGAGCCGACCAACCACATGGACATGGAATCGATCGAGTCGCTCAATATCGCGCTCGAAAAATATGCCGGCACCCTGATTTTTGTGTCGCACGACCGTGAGTTCGTGTCCTCGCTGGCGAACCGCATCCTGGAAATCAAGGAAAACGAGATTGTCGACTTCCGCGGCAATTACGAGGACTACCTGAAGAGCCAGGGTATCGACTAAAGCTGCGTGGGCAAACAATTCCTTCCTGTGAGATAGTATCGAAATGAATATTTTGCCTATTAAAAAAGTCGAATACGACCACCCGGTCGGTGGGGCCAGCTGTACCGCCGAAGCCTGGGCGCGTACGCCGGCAGCGCCGTCTGCCGAAGAAAAAGTCGAACTCAAGGCGCGCATCAAGCGCCTGCTCAAGGAGCGCGAGGCGGTCCTGGTCGCCCACTACTACGTGGATGGCGAGCTGCAGGACCTGGCCGAGGAAACCGGCGGCTGCGTCTCCGATTCGCTCGAAATGGCGCGCTTCGGGCGCGACCATCCGGCCAAGACCCTGGTGGTGGCCGGCGTGCGCTTCATGGGCGAGACTGCCAAGATCCTCAGTCCCGAGAAGCGCATTCTGATGCCCGACCTGGACGCCACCTGTTCGCTCGACCTGGGCTGCCCGGCCGGCGAATTCGCCGCCTTTTGTGACCAGCACCCTGACCGCACCGTGGTCGTGTATGCCAACACCAGCGCCGCGGTCAAAGCACGCGCCGACTGGATGGTGACGTCCTCGATCGGCCTGGATATCGTGGCGCACCTGCACGCGCAAGGTAAGAAAATCCTGTGGGCGCCCGATCGGCACCTGGGTGGCTACATCCAGAAAAAGACCGGCGCCGACATGCTGCTGTGGCAGGGTTCCTGCCTGGTCCATGACGAATTCAAGGGCGTGGAGCTGGACCTGCTGATGGCCGAGCATCCCGATGCCAAAGTGCTGGTGCATCCCGAATCGCCCGCCAATGTGGTGGCGCTGGCCCATGTAGTCGGCTCGACCACGCAGCTGATCAACGCGGCCCAGACCATGGACGCCACTACCTTCATCGTCGCCACCGACAACGGCATTTTGCACAAGATGCGCGCTGCAGCCCCGGGCAAGCACTTCATCGAAGCGCCGACCGCGGGCAACAGCGCCACCTGCAAGAGCTGCGCGCATTGCCCGTGGATGGCGATGAACGGCCTGCGTAACCTGGCCGAGGTCCTCGAAAACGGCAACAACGAGATCCAGGTCGACCCCGAGATCGGCAAGCAGGCAGTGCGCGCCATCGACCGCATGCTCGACTTTGCCGCCGCCAAAAAAGCCAAGGCCCTGCCAACGGGCGAGCTGGCCAAAGAAGGAAACCTGTTTTCGGGAGTGGGACCGGCATGATGAGTAATTTGCACAATCCGTTCGACCAGTTCGACGCGGCGCTACAGGCGTCGTTCGAGTCCAATCTGCTGGCCGCGCTGCTGGAAGACGTTGGCCCGGGCGACCTGACCGGCAAGCTGGTACCTGATGATGTGCGCGCACGTGCACGCGTGATCGTGCGCGAAGACGCGGTGCTGTGCGGCGCGCCCTGGTTCCAGGGCGTGATGCAGGCGCTCGACCAGAGCATCGATCTCGACTGGCAGTACGCCGAAGGCGACATGATGAAGGCCGGCAGCGTGGTGTGCACCATGGAAGGGCCGCCGCGCGCGCTGCTGACGGCCGAGCGCAGCGCGCTTAACTTCATGCAGCTGATGTCGGGCGTGGCGACGGCGACGCGCAAGTATGTCGAGGTGGTGGCCGGCACCAAGGCGGCCATTCTGGATACGCGCAAGACGCTGCCCGGCTTGCGCCAGGCGCAAAAATACGCGGTGCGCGTCGGTGGCGGGCAAAATCAGCGCATGGCGCTGTTCGACGGCATCCTCATCAAGGAAAACCATATCGCCGCTGCCGGTGGCGTCACCGCGGCCCTCGACGCGGCCCGGGCCTTGAATGCTGGCGTGTCGATTCAGGTGGAGGTGGAAACCCTGGCCCAGCTGCGCGAAGCACTGGAGGCGGGGGCGACTTCCGTCTTGCTCGATAATTTCGAGCTGCCGGCCATGTTGGACGCGGTCGCCCTGAATGGCGGGCGCGCGCTGCTCGAAGCTTCTGGTGGCGTAAACATGGACAGCGTGCGCGCGATCGCCGAGACGGGCGTGGATCGCATCTCGATCGGCAGCCTGACCAAGGACATCAAGGCCACCGATTTTTCACTGCGGATTATTGACTGACCGCCTGCTTCACGTAAATCAGTTTGGATGTGTCGTAACCGAGCGCCTGGGCCTTGTCGACCAGGCGCTTTTGCGTTGCGGCGTCCACTTGCGGGGTGCGTGAGAGCAGCCACAAATAAGACTTGTCAGGGCCGCTGACCAGCGAGGTGCTGTAGTCGGCTGGCAGGTCGAACACGATGTACGCGCCGTAAAAAGGCCCGAAGAAGGAGACCTTGAGATAGGCTTCATCCTTGGCGCCCACAAAAAATGCTTTGCCCTCGGACTGCTTCCATTCTTTTTTCTCGTCGTTGTAGCCGCGGTTGACGACCTTGATGCCGCCATCGTCGCGCATGGAATACTCGGCGGTCACTTGACTCAGGCCGCGCTCGAAAGAGTGGTCGAGGCGCGCAATCTCGTACCATTTGCCGAGATAGCGCGCGCTGTCGAACGGTTTGACCGGCTCGATGTTATCGGGCTTGTCGACGCATCCGGCCAGCAGCATGGCCAGTCCAAGCAGTAATGCCTTCATATTCATTCCTTTGTGTTGTATGTTGTTTTTATTGTACTGGAATGTTCAATATCTCTTCGCACTGAACCGCTACATCATTCATGCCAGGCGGGCCAGCAGGGACGGCAGCACGTGCTCGGCCGAGTCGGGGACCTTCAGCGCGAGCATGTCGTCGGCGCGGGTTTTGCCCAGGTTGATTGCGGCTATCGGCTTGCCGGCCGCCGCGGCCATGCGGCAGAAACGAAAGCCCGAGAACACGATCAGCGATGAGCCGATGACCAGCAGGGCATCGGCCTGCTCCATGCTGCTCAACGCCTCGCGCGTGCGTTCGGGCGGCACGCCATCGCCAAAGAACACTACATCGGGCTGCAGCATGCCACCGCAATGCACGCACCACGGCACATTGAAGGTGGACAGCGCCTCGGGTTCGAGCTGGGCGTCACCGTCGGGCAGGCTGCGCGCCTGGATGCCGCGCATCTGCGGATTGGTCTCGATCAACTGGCTCTGGATGTGGGCGCGCGAGAACGTGGCATGGCAATCCAGGCACACCACGCCGTGGATGTTCCCGTGCAGTTCGAGCACCTGTTTGCTGCCGGCCTGCTGGTGCAAACCATCGACGTTTTGGGTCATCAGGCGGTCCACCAGTCCGCGCTGCTGCAGCTCGGCCAGCGCGATATGGCCGTCATTGGGGGCCGCGCGCGCCAGATTGGGATAACCGACCATGCTGCGCGCCCAGTAGCGCCGGCGTACGGCGTCGTGCTTGCGAAATTCAGGCCCTTGCACGGGCGGGGTGCCGCGCCGCACGCCGTCCTTGTCGCGATAATCCGGGATGCCGGAAGCGGTGCTCATTCCGGCGCCCGTCAGGACCAGCAGGCGCGGATGGCGTTCGATGAAGGCGGCGAGATGGGCAAGCGTGTCGTGAGGCATGCGAACAATTTTAAGCTAAGTCCGCGCGAAGAACACGATACCGCCGACGATGAGTGCGAATGCAACTCCATGGTAGAGATGTGGCATTTCTCCAAGGAATAGTGTCGACATCAGGGCGGTGAACAGCGGCGTCAGGTTGACGAAGAACGAACCCAGCGTCGGACCGGCGCGCTGGACGCCCGCGCCCCAGCAGCGAAAGGCAATGATGGCGGGCCCAATCGCCACGTAGAGCAAGGCGGCGGCTACGACCCAGCTCCATGCGATGGCCGGTGCGCCCATCGCCTGTTCGCCAATTGCAAAGGCGCCTGACCAGAGCACCCCGAACATGACCTGGGCCAGCAGGAAAGCGGCCCAGTCGGCACGGACTGCGGGAGGATCCTTGGGCTGCATGAGCAACCAGCTGTAGAACGACCACGCGATGGTGGCGAGGATCATATAGACATCTCCCGGCACCATGTGCATCGCCAGAAGAAGCTCCCATTCGCCACGGCAGAGCACCACGAGCACACCAGCTATCGACAGGGCCGCACCGCCCAGCTGCTTCGCGTTGGTCTTGACTCCGAAGAAGAGCGCGCCAACCAGCAGCATCCAGACTGGCATGCCCGAAGCCACCAGGGTCACGTTGATGGGTGTGGAAGTTTGCAGCGCAAGGTACTGGAAAGAGTTGTACAGGCCAATACCGAGCAGGCCAAGCACGCTGTAGCGGCGCCAGTTGTCCAGCGGACGGTGCTTGAACAGCGCGCGGCCGAGCGGCAGAAGGATCAGCAGCGCAATCGACCAGCGCAGCAGGTTGAGCGTCATCGGCGGCACGGCCTCGCGCACCATGCGCCCGACGATGGCATTACCTGCCCATAGCAGCGGCGGGATGGTCAGCAGGGTGACCGTCGATGCACTAAGCTTTCTGGTCAAGGCAGTATCAGCGGCGGGGTGGCGTCAGAACGCTCGGCAGCGCCTTGGCCAGCGTGTTCGGATAGTCGCGGCTGAAGTGCAGGCCGCGGCTTTCGCGCCGGCTCAAGGCGCTGTTGACGATCAGCGAAGCCACGTCGACCAGGTTGCGCAGCTCCAACAGGTCGTGCGTGATGCGGAAATTGCGGTAGTACTCGTCGATTTCTTCCTTGAGCAGGGCGATGCGGTGCTGGGCGCGTTCAAGGCGTTTGGTGGTGCGTACGATGCCCACGTAATTCCACATGAAGCGGCGCAACTCGTCCCAGTTGTGGGCGATGACGACTTCCTCGTCGGCGTTGGTGACGCGGCTTTCGTCCCAGGCCGGCAGGGCCGGGGTCGGGTTTCTCGGAAGGGCGGCGATTTCCTGGGCACAGGCGCGGCCCACCACCAGGCATTCGAGCAGCGAATTGCTGGCCAGTCGATTGGCGCCGTGCAGGCCGGTGCAGGCGGTTTCGCCGACTGCGTACAGGCCCGGCACGTCGGTGCGGCCCGACAGGTCGGTGACGATGCCGCCGCAGGTGAAATGCACCGCGGGCACCACCGGAATCGGCTCTTTGGTGATGTCGATGCCCAGCTCCAGGCAGCGCGCGTATATGGTGGGGAAGTGCTCCTTGAGGAACTCGGGCGGCTGGTGGCTGATATCGAGGTTGACGTAATCCAGGCCGCGTTTTTTCATTTCGAAGTCGATGGCGCGTGCCACCACGTCACGCGGGGCCAGTTCGCCGCGCTCGTCGTACATCGGCATGAAGCGGGTGCCCGCAGCGGCGCCGGCTTCGAACGGCAGCTTGAGCAGACCGCCTTCGCCGCGGATAGCTTCGGTGATCAGGAAGGACTTGGCGTACGGGTGGTACAGGCAGGTCGGGTGAAACTGGATGAACTCCATGTTCGAAACGCGGCAACCAGCGCGCCAGGCCATTGCAATGCCGTCGCCGGTGGCGGTGTCGGGATTGGTGGTGTACAGATAGACCTTGCCGGCCCCGCCTGTGGCCAGCACCGTGTGCTCGGCTTCGAAGGTGAGCACAGTACCGGTTTTCTCGTCCTGCACATACAGGCCGTGGCAGTGCGGCTGGGCGGCATTGATCTTGATGCCGTCGGCAGCTTTGCCCGACAGTTTGTCGGAGGTGATGACGTCGATCGCGCAATGCTGCTCGAACAGCGAAATATTCGGATGGGCGCGCACCTTCTGTTCCAGCGTGACCTGGACCGCGTGGCCAGTGGCGTCGGCGGCGTGAATGATGCGGCGCTGGCTGTGGCCACCTTCGCGCGTGAGGTGAAATCCCATCTCGGCAGTCTCGTCGCGGGTGAACGGCACGCCCTGCGCGATCAGCCATTCAATCGCTTCGCGCCCGTGCTCGACGATGTAGCGTGTGGCCGCCTCGTCGCACAGGCCGCCGCCGGCCACCAGGGTGTCATCGACGTGCTGCTGGTGGGTGTCGCCTGAGTCGAGCACCGCGGCTATGCCGCCCTGGGCCCAGTTGCTGGCGCCGTCGAGCAGGGCGCGCTTGGAGATG
This sequence comes from Pseudomonadota bacterium, assembly GCA_040385745.1. Classification (GTDB taxonomy): domain Bacteria; phylum Pseudomonadota; class Gammaproteobacteria; order Burkholderiales; family Burkholderiaceae_D; genus Telluria_A. The sequence goes on along the minus strand of JAZKGU010000031.1, from coordinate 28,016 downwards.
ATCGCCACCGTGCGGGTCTGGGCGAGGTGGAGAGCAACCGACAGGCCGGCAAGGCCGCTGCCGACGATGGCGACGTCAAATTTCATGATGGCTCGGATGTTTTGTGCAAGAGCATCACTATAGACCATTTGCCATGGCCGCGTTCGCGGGTAGGAAATGGCCGAGTCCGCTTGTCCATAGTCAATGCTTATTTTGCAAGTGTTGGCATACTTGCAGGGCCGTTTTCCCTGCCGGAGGAGCTTTGTGATACGGATTTTTAATCACTACGTTTCCAAAATGGCATTCATCCTGCTCTTGCTGGAGTTGCTATTGCTGTTAGGCGTCGTGAGCGTGGCGTCCGCACTCTGGTTTTCCGACGGACAATTCCGGTCCACGAATCTGTATGTTACTTCGCTGAGCTTTGCCCTCGTCATCATCTTCAGTATGAGCGCGCTCGGGATGTACCAGCACAGTGCGCGTGAGGGGCTGCGTACCACGCTGTTTCGTATCATGCCCTCGTTCGCACTGGGTTTCGCCTTGCTGAGTGCCTTGATCGCGGTGCGGCCTGATATGTATTTCGGGCGCGGGGTGTCGAGCATGATTTTTGCGCTCGGCGCAACCGGAGTGGTGCTGACCCGGTTGGTAGTATTCAAGTCGGCCGAGTCAGCGCTGCTTGAGGCGCGCCTGATCTTCATCGGCACCGGCCCCATGGCGCGCGAGTGCATCGATCTGGCCAACAGCAAATTCGGTTTTCATCAGTTCAAGGTGATCGGATGCGTAGCCGTGCCGGGCGAAACCGTTCAGATTCCCGACGCGCTGCTGCTGCCGATGGGCGAGTCGCTGCTGACCATGGCGCGCACCTACGAGGCCAGCGAGATCGTGGTCACCCTGGCCAACCGGCGCGACAGCCGCTTTCCAATCGACGAGCTGCTCCAGTGCGCGCTGCACGGCGTGCGCGTGATCGACTCGGCCACTTTTTTTGAGCGCGAAGCGTGCCAGATCCGGCTCGATTCGCTGCAACCGAGCTACCTGATTTTTGGAGGCGGCTTCGACCAAAGCTTTTACCGTGAAACGTCCAAGCGCGCTTTTGATCTGGTGGCCGCGGTGCTGGTGAGCGTGCTGGCCATGCCTTTCATGCTGCTGGCCGCTGCCGCCATCGCCATTGAGGGCGGCGGTCCGATTTTTTACCAGCAGGAGCGGGTGGGGCGCAACGGGCGCATCTTCAGGGTGCTCAAGTTTCGCAGCATGCATAAGGACGCCGAGGAGGGCGGACTGCCTACCTGGGCTACCGCCAATGATCCGCGCGTCACCCGCATCGGGCGCATCTTGCGCACAGCGCGCATTGACGAGCTACCGCAAATTGTCAACGTGTTCCGCGGCGAGATGAGCTTTGTGGGCCCGCGTCCCGAGCGCAGCTATTTTGTCGAGCAGCTGCAAGGCGAGGTGCCTTACTACAGCGCGCGCCACAGCATCAAGCCCGGCATCACCGGGCTGGCCCAGGTGCGCTATCAGTATGGCGCCTCGACCCGGGACGCCATTGAAAAGCTGCAGTACGACCTGTACTACGTGAAGAACAACAGCCTGTTCCTGGACCTGCTGATTTTGATCGACACCATGCAGGTGGTTTTGATGGGAAAAGGCAGCCGCTGATATTGGACCGAGGGAGCCGCGATGGGCAAGAAAAAGCTGTTGATCGTCGAAGACGACAAGGGTCTGCAAAAGCAGCTGCGCTGGACGTTCGACGAGTACGAGGTGGTGTTCGCCGCGGACCGCGACGGCGCGCTGGCACAGATGCGGCGCCACCGGCCGGCGGTGGTCACGCTCGACCTGGGCTTGCCGCCCGATCCTGACGGTGCCGGCGAAGGCCTGGCCGCCCTGCAGCAGCTCTTGGCGGAGGCGCCACTGGTCAAGGTGATTGTCCTGACGGGCAACCAGGAACGCGCCAACGCGCTGCGTGCCATCGGCATGGGCGCGTGCGACTTCCACCAAAAGCCGTGCGATCCGGAGATGCTCAAGCTGCTAGTACAGCGCGCCTTTCATCTGCACGCACTGCAGGATGAGCATGCGCGCAAGCTTCAGATTGACGGCGATTCGCCACTGGCAGGCATCGTCAGCCGTGATCCCGACACGCTCAGGCTGTGCCGCAGCATCGAGAAGCTGGCGCCATCCTCGGCGCGCGTGATGCTGCTGGGTGAATCGGGCAGCGGCAAGGAGCTGTTCGCACGCGCACTACACCAGCTTAGCGCGCGCCGTGCGCATCGCTTCGTGGCGATTAACTGCGCCGCCATTCCCACCGACCTGCTCGAGAGCGAATTGTTCGGGCATGAAAAGGGCGCCTTCACCGGCGCGGGCCAGCAAACCCTGGGCAAGATCGAACTGGCCCAGGGCGGCACCTTTTTTCTCGACGAGGTAGGCGACATGGCCTTGGCGCTGCAGGCCAAGCTGCTGCGTTTTGTCCAGGAGCGCGTGATCGAGCGCATCGGCGGGCGCACTGAAATTGCCATCGATGCCAGGATCGTGTGCGCCACCCACCAGGATCTCAAGGCGCTGGTGGCCCAGGGGCGCTTTCGCGAGGACCTGTACTACCGCCTGGGCGAAGTGGCGCTCACCATTCCGCCCCTGCGCGAGCGCATTGGCGACAAGGTGCTGCTGGCGCGCCACTTCAAGCAGCGCGCCTGCGCCCAGGAGCGCCGCAGCGGCCTGGCGTTTTCGGACGAAGCGCTGGCCGCCATCGAGGACTGGCCGTGGCCGGGCAATGTGCGCGAACTGGAAAACTGCATCCGGCGCGCGGTGATCATGTGCGAGGGACCACAGATTTCGGCGCGCGATCTGGGCCTGCCGGCCAGCACCCGCAGCGAAGCGCCAGTCAACCTGCGCCAGGTGCGCGAGGCGGCCGAATACAAAGTCATGGTGACGGCGCTGGCGCGCACCGACGGCTGCATCGTCAAGGCGGCCGAGTTGCTGGGAGTGAGCCGGCCAACTTTGTACGATTTGATGCACCACCATGGAATCCGCAACTGATCAGGGCCGGCCTGGCCAGGCGCCTACCAGGAGAGTATCCAGTTGGCGCTGAGCTCGGCCACTTCGTCACGCCACTCGCGGCTGGCGAAGGTATGGTTGGCGCCGGCCACGGTTACCCGCCGATGCTCGCTCTGGTTCTTTTCGAGCAGGGCGGCGAATTCGCGCCCGATGGCGTCGGCGCCGCCCAGTACTACCAGGGTAGGGCCTTCGAAACAGGCCAGGCTGGCGACGATGCGCTGCGGCAGTGGCATGCCTGCGTCAATTGCCCCGGCCTGGCGGCTGCCGACTTTTTTCCAGAAGCCGATTTCGCCAAAGCGCGCCAGCAGCTGGGGAATCAGGGGCGCAACGCTGGCGTCGGGATTGCCGGTCCAGGGATTGAGCAGCACCAGGCCGCGCACACGCGGGTCGGAGTGGGCATAGAGCGTGGCGGCAGTGGCGCCGTCGCCCAGGCCCCAGATGACGACTTCGCGCATGTCGGGCAGCTGCATGAAGAATTCCTTGATCGCTGCGCGGATGTCGTCGTCAATGCTGTCGAAGCTGCGCGCCTCGCCCTCGCTGTCGCCCATGCCGCGGTAATCGAAGCGCATGGCCGGAATGCCACGTGGGGCCAGCAGGCGCGTGAGCAAGGCGTAGTGGCGGTGGCTGCCGACCCGGTACTGGGGGCCGCCGGCAATGACCAGCACTCCCCGCTGCAGCGGACGTTCGGGCACGTCAACGATGCCGACCAGCGCATTGCCGTTGCACTGGAACTGGAGAGCGCGTTGTTCGTAGTTCATCGCGCGGGGTCCGCAAAGGCGGCGCTGGTGGCGTCGAGCAGGGCGGGGCACTCGGCGGCGGCGCCCGCGCTCCAGAAAGGCACGCCGTCGATGGCCTGGAACTGCAGGCTGGCGCCGCGTTCGGCCCAGCTGCGTGCCAAGCGGTTGGCGCTGGCGGCCAGGCGCGTGGGGGCCGGCGCGCCGCTGGCAAACCAGTAGATCGGACAGGGTGGAACCGCGAGCACAGTAGCGTCGACGGCGTCAATGGCCTGGGCCAGCGGCGTGGCCAGCTCGTAGCCGCCCACTTCGAGCATGCCGTGTGCCAGCATGGTGTGGCGCAGGGCGTTGGTTCCGGTAGGCGGCATGGGGCTGTCGCTGCGCGCCTCCAGCACAAGGCGCTGGCGCAGGAAGTGGTTAATGCAGGTGCGCCCATTCAAGTAAGGCTGCCACAAGATGATGCCGTCTACCGCACACTGGGTCGAAAAGTCGAGCGCCAGCAGGCCGCCGAGGCGCAGGCCCCACAGGTACATGGGCCCGGTGCTGCGGGTGCGTTCGGCCAGCCAGTTGTGGGCGGTGGCCAGGTCGCGCTTCCAGATCTCCCAGCGCGCCGCGTTGAAATCGCCGCAACTGTCGCCGCAGCCGAACAGGTCGATTTGCAGGACGGCAAAACCGAGGGCGGCGAAGCGGCGCGCCTGCAGCGAGGCCATGCGTCGCGTTCGGTTAAGTTCTTCGGCAAATGGATGCACATACAAGATGGCGCCACGCGGCGGCATGGTGCTGGCCGGTGCGTGATACAGGCTGAACCGTGTGCCCGGTTCGCTGTCGAAGAAAAACGGTTCCACGCGCGGCGCGGACAGCAGCGGTGCGTTCATATCTGGCTATCTCCTGTGCGCTTGCCGGCCTGGCCCGGCAAGTGCAAAATGGCGGCGCGGATCGTCCCGGCCATACCAGGCTCCCGCGCTCTCGGATTTATCTCACTAACAATTAGACACCCCAGCCATTCGCTGATGTTGAGGACGCACAAGCGCCGGAATCTCGCCCAATCAATTGAGCATCGTCAATGAGCATGGCGCGCTTTTTCTCAATCATGGATTCTTTCGCGCAACGGCGCGCAGGAGGCAGGGATGGCGCATTTATTACACGAACTCATCACCGACGCCGCCTGGCGCACGCCCGCCGGGCTGGCCCTGCGCTATGGGGATAACAGCCTGAACTATTCGCAGCTGGCGCAGTGCGTCGAAGCCAGCGCCCAGGCCCTGCTGGCGCTCGACCTGCAGCGCGGCGACCGGGTCGCGGTCTTTTTGGAAAAGCGCGAGGAAGCGGTGCTGGCCATGTTCGGCGCGGCCGCGGCCGGCTGCGCCTTTGTCCCCATCAACCCGCTGCTCAAGCCCGAGCAGGTCGCCCACATTTTGCGCGACAGCGGGGCCAGGATCCTAGTGACGTCGCCAGCGCGGCGCGCCGTGCTCGATCCGGTGCTGGCACGCTGCCCCGACTTGCGCTGCGTGCTGCAAACCGGCGAGGCGCTGCCTCAGCGGGGCGCTCTGCCGGTGCTGGGCTGGGATGCCTGCCTGCGCGATGCCGCCCCGCGCGACGCTCACCGCATCATCGACAGCGACCTGGCGGCCCTGATTTATTCCTCGGGCAGCAGCGGGCGGCCCAGAGGCGTGGTGCTGACCCACCGTAATTTGCTGGCCGGCGCTGACAGCCTGGTGCGCTGCCTGGGCATGCAGGGGCAGGACCGCATTCTGGCGGCGCTGCCGCTGTCGCGCGAAGATGGCTTTAGCCAGCTCAGCTCGGCATTTGCCAGCGGCGCCGCGCTGGTGCTGATGAATCCGCTACTCACGCGCGATATTCCGGACATGGTAGCGCTTGAACGCATCACCGGGCTGACCGCCGTGGCGCCGCTGTGGATCCAGCTTTCAGCGCTGGAATGGCAGCAGCGCCATGCGCTGCGCTACCTTGCGAGCGCCGGGGCGCCATTGCCGCGAGACACTCTGCTATCCCTGCAGCGCCGCCTGCCGCATACCAAGATCTTCGTGATGACGGGCTTGAGCGACGCGTTCCGCTCTTGCGTGCTGGGGCCCGACGAGCTGCTGACCCGGCCTGGCTCGATTGGCAAGGCTATGCCCAATGCTGAACTGCTGGTGCTCGATGGCGACGGGCGCCCGTGCGGGCCAGGCGAACCTGGCGAGCTGGTGCAACGCGGCGCGCTGGTCGCGCCCGGTTTCTGGAACGACCCGAGCGCCAGCAGCGAGACCTTTCGCGCCTTACCCGGCACCCCGGGCATGCCGCTCAGTGAGACGGGCATGTGGTCGGGCGAGACCGTGCGTGCCGACGCCGACGGCTATCTGTATCCGCTCGGGCGCGCCGACGAACTGATCAAAACGTCCGGCTACCGCGTCAGTCCCGGCGAAATCGAAGAGGTGGTCTACACGAGCGGACTGGTGGCTGAAGTGGCGGCGGTCGGCATCGCCCATCCGGTGCATGGGCAGGCAATTGCCCTGGTGGCCACGCCAGCGCCCGGCTGCGTGCTGGACTCGACCGCGCTGCTGGCCCCGTGCAGGGCGCAGCTGCCGCGCTATATGCTGCCTTGCCTGGTTGACATGCGCGCCGAGCCGCTGCCGCGCGACGCCGGCGGCAGGATCGACCGGCGCCGACTGGCGCGTGAACTGGGCCAACTGTTCGCCCAGGCTCTGGTGTAAAGCGATGGACAGCAATGCCGCCTTGCTGCGTGCCTTGCCCTTGCACGGCACGGCGCGCGCGCTGGCGGTGGGGGCGGTAGGGTGCGGCGCCGGCCAGCGCTGCCGCCTGTGGGCGGTACGTGGCCACCGGGTCTACGGTGTCGATACCGACCCGGACAGGATTGCCCAGGCGCGCAGATTGGCGGCCGGGCTCGACCCGGCCATCGTGTTCGACCTGGCGCGCGCGCAGGCGCTGCCGTGGCCCAGCCGCAGCATGGACTTGTGCCTGGTGCATGGCAGCTTGTTGAGCGCGCGCGACTGGCCCGCCTGCCTGGCCGAACTGGCGCGCGTGCTGCGTCCGGGCGGCGCCCTCATGCTTCACACTGGCAGCTGGGATGACGGCAGCGGGGCGATGGCGCGCCTCGGCCTGGCGAGCGGTCGCGACAGTCCTCTGGCGTTCAAGCACGCAGCAAATTGACTACAGTCAACGCTAATACATTGCTCGCTGGCTACACTGAATTCGGTCCCCGCACAGAATTCGGAGCGTCACATGCGTATCGGTATCCTTTCCTACCCCCTCTTGTTCCAGCGCGAAGCAGGCGTGCAGTTGCAGATACGCGAAACCACGCGCGCCCTGAACCGCATCGGCGAGCACCTCGGCTTCGGGCTGCAGGTGGAATTGCTGGGGCCGCATCCCGCCAGGCTTGAGGACTACGACCTCATTCATGTATTCTCGGCGGCCGCCGGCAACCACCGGATTGTCGAGGCGGCCTACGACCTGGGCGTTCCCGTTGTGCTCACACCACTGGTGTCGACCGGCTGGAACCGGGCGTGCGGCGCCCATGCACGCCTGGCCGATCATCGCCATGGCACTCCGGGTGGGCCGCCACTGCAGAGCAATTATGCCCAGACCCGGCGCGCGCTGCAGCTGGCCAGCGTGGTCATCGCGCTGGGAGAGACCGAACGCAAGGCGATCGAGGAAGGCTTCCTGATAGATCCTTCCAAGTTGCGTGTGTTTCCCAACGGCGTCAGCGCGCATCTGTTCGAGGCCGACGGCGAGCTGTTTCGGTCGCGCACCGGCATGCGCGGACCCTTCGTGCTCATGGACGGCCCGATCTCTCCGTACCGCAATCAGCTCGGCATGGCCGAGGCACTGGCCGACATCGCCTTGCCCTTCGTGCTGCTAGGCGAAGCCCCCGAGCGCGATCAGGAATATCTGCGCGAGGTGCGCGCCATGCGCGGGGTGACCTGCCTGGGCGGCATGCGCCACGACCCGCGCATGCTCGCCAGCGCCTACGCGGCGGCCTCGGTGCTGGTGCTACCAGGTCAGGGGGACTGCTGCGCGCATACGGTGTTCGATGCGCTGGCGGCCGGTACCCCGGTGGTCATGAGCGAAGCCTGCCCGCTGGACTTGCCAGAGAGCGGCTTTGCATTGCACCAGGTGACCCGGGACGACGCCCTTGCCCAGCAGAAGGCAGTGCTGCGCCTGATAGCGCAACGGCCGGAGCGCGAATCTGTCCGCGCCCTGGTGCGTCCCTTCACCTGGGAGCGTGCCGCAGCCCAGATCGCCGGCTGCTACATCGACCTGGTCAACTGCCGCAGCAGCGCAGCAGCCTAGTCGGCCGGACGTACCTGACCTCCCTGGCAGGGAGACTGGCGCAGCGTCAGCGCATCGTAGACGGCAGTATAGCCGCGCGCCATCTCCGGCAGGCTGTAGCGGGCGATGACTTGTGTGCGCGCGCGCATGCCGTGCCGAATCCCCATTTCCGGAATGCGACAGTAGTCGGCGATTGCCGCCGCCATCAGGTCCGGTGAGCGCGGCGGCACCAGGATGCCGGTAAAGCCGGGATGCACCATCGCCGTATTGCCTCCAACGGCGGTGGCCACCACCGGCAGTCCGGTGGCCATGGCTTCCAGGATGGTGTTGGAGCTGCCTTCAGCAAGCGAGGGCAGGACGAACAGATCCATGGCCCTGAGCATTTGCGCGATGTCGGTGCGTTCGCCCGGCAGCCAGGCGCGCTGGGCGGCGCCGCCGCGCTCGAGCATATCGAGGCAGACGGCGCGCTGCGGGCCGTCGCCCACGATCAGCAAGCGCATACGCTGGTGGGCTGGATGGGGCGAGGCGACTAGCCGAAGAAAGGCTTCCACCAGGGTCGGATAATCCTTCACTTCGTCCATGCGCCCGACACTGCCGATGACAAAGGCGTTGTCTTGCATGAATCCTGCCGGGCCCACCGCTGCCGGCGGCCCCAGGCGAGGGTGGAACTGAACGCTGTCGACCCCGTTCGAAATCTGCGACACCCGGTCCGGTTCGGCGCCAACGCTGTCGATCAGCCACTGCTCCAGATCGCTACTGACTGCAATAAAGTGGCCGATGAAGGGGCGCAGCATTCGGCGCAGCAATTGATACTTGAGGCGCTTGCCGTACAAGTCGGACATGTCGCGCCCGTGTTCGCCGTGTACCCGCAGTTTCACGCCGGCCAGTGCGGCCACGAACTGGGCCTCGATGCCAGTCAGATTGCGGGTGTGGATGAGGTCGGGCTGGAGTGCGCGCAAGGTGCGGAACATGCGCAGGTAGTGGCCGAAATCCTTGCCCTCGCGCTTGTTCAGGCTGATGATTTCAACGCCGCGCGACTGGATGTGGGCATGGTAGGCGCTGTAGTCCTTCAGGCAGACGATCGCGTGGCGGTAGCGGTCGGCAGGCATGTGACTGATCAGGTTGATCAGCCCGGTTTCCAAGCCGCCCACATCGAGCTGTTGCACAAGGTGTACCACCAGCCGCCGTTGATCAGAAACAGTCATGTTTGCGCTCCAGGATAATCGCCGCTGCCCTTGCGGTCGTGCAGCTCAACGTAGCGTCGCAGCGCATTTGTTGTTCATTTGATTATATGGCCCGGGAAACAATGCGCGTGTGCTACTCACAATGCTGTTGATTCCTGTCAAAAATGCAAGGTACGAAAAAGAAAACCGGCCAGGTGCGCTCCTGGCCGGGGAAATGCGGGACTTCCCCGCATCAGGGCTCCTGCTATCGCCTGGCACCCGCATCCCCGGCAGGTCCGGCGCCGCTCGCAAGTTGTCCAGCCCTGGCATGGCCACGTCATTCCCGGCCACGGTGTTGTCTTGTTTCTCTTGCTGATGTGCTTTGCACTTAGCGTGCCAGCTCCGATTGCGCCATTGAATCAAGCACTTGGCGAAACTGCTGCGAAGCAGCCTGGCGTGGGCGGGCGCGCTGGAAATTTTTCCGACACTCTTTTTATTTGTCGCGCCGCAAAGCACGCGGCCGAGTTGACAGAACTTCACTACGGATGGCCCTGTCTGACCTTGACAACATGTTCATGCCTGGAACCGGCAGACAACGTTCAACCTGATAAAAGGACGACACCATGCTGCAAGAAGATCTCACCATCGCCTCTTTCAAGACGCCGCTAGGATTACGCGAATTGTGCCTGGGAGAGGACGTCTCGCCCATGCCGAGCACACCGCTCGACGTGCAGATTTTTCATATTCGTCTGGCCAATTCGGCCGGCATGCGCGAGGCGGCGAGCCTGCTGATTCGCAAGATGTACGGCTGGCGCGGCTATGCGGTTGATGTCAATGGCGAGCTGGAGGCGAACAAGATCACGCTGTACGCCGAGACCGGCGGGGTGGTGGTGGGCACCATGAGCTTATGTCTGGACAGCCCGCAGGGCCTGCCGGCCGATGACAATTTTAGCGACAAGCTCGAGGCACTGCGCGCGCAAGGACGGCACCTGTGCGAACCGTCGCGCCTGGCGATCGACAAGGGCGTGACCAAGCGCGTGTTCGCATCCCTGATCCATATTTCCTACATTTACTCGCATATCATTCATGGCTTTACCGACTACATCATCGAAGTCAACCCGCGCCACGTCATGTTTTACAAGCGCATGCTCGGCTTTAGCGATTTCGGCGGCGAGCGGCCTTGTAGCAGGGTAGGCGCGCCGGCCGTGCTGCTGCGCCTCAAACTGTCTGACATGGGGGCCCAGATCCGTCAATGGGGCGGCCAGATGGAGCAGCATGGCGACGAACGCTCCTTCTACCCCTATTTCTTCCCGCTCAAGGATGAAGCGGGCATTACCGATCGCCTCATGACTGGCCGCAGCTGAGCCATGAGCGTCATCGCAGCGGGTCATGCCCGCAGCGCACGGCAAGCGTGCGCCTCCGTTTCTGGCGCCTTGCTGGCGGCGCTGGCCGCTCTGGTGGGCGCGGAACATGTGCTGGCCGATGCCGCCACGCTGGAACGCTACGGGCGCAGCACGGCCGATCGCAGCACGCAGGCGCTGGCCGTGGTGCGCCCCGGCTCGCACGCCGAGGTGGTCGAGCTGATGCGACTGGCGCCACGCTTCAAGGTGGCGGTGTACCCGATCAGCGGCGGACGCAACTGGGGGTATGGCGACGCGTGCGCGGTCACCCACGGCCAGCTGATTGTCGATCTGGGGCGCATGAACCGCATCGTCAGCGTCGACCAGGAGCTGGCCTATGCGGTGATCGAACCGGGCGTGACGCAGCAACAATTGTCCGATTACCTGCGCGAGCACGGCTACCGATTGTGGATGGATTGCACCGGTGCCGGCCCCGATACCAGCCTGATGGGCAATATTCTCGAACGCGGCTTTGGGCATTCGCCCTATGGCAATCGCTTGCAGCATGTATCCGGGATGCAGGTGGTGCTGGCCGGTGGCGAGGTGCTGCACACCGGCTTCGGCCACTATCCAGGAGCTCAGGCCAGCCACCTGTTTCCCTACGGCGTGGGACCTTTCCTCGACGGCATGTTCACCCAATCCAATTTTGGCGTCGTCACGCGCATCGGCCTGTGGCTGATGCCAATGGTGGCCTGCGTGAACCACTTCTTGTGCAGCGTACCGCGCCACGCGGACCTGGGCTCCGTCATTGATGCCTTGCGCCCGCTCAAACTCGACGGCACGCTGCGCAGCGTGCTTCATGTGGGCAACGACTTGCGCGTGCTGTCGGGCGGCGCCGTGTTCCCGCGCGGCCGCGCACCCGGGCAAACGCGCCTGCCCGATGCGCTGCGCTCGGAACTGGTGCGGGCGGGCGGTATCGCCGCCTGGACAGTATCGGGCGCGCTGTATGGCAGCCATGCCCAGGTGGCGGCGGCGCGCGCTGCGTTGCGCCACGCGCTCAAGGGTGTGCCTGCGCGCGCCACGTTTCTAAGCGAAAGCAAACTTGGGCTGGGCGACGTTGTGGCCGGGCTGCTAGGCAACAGCGGGCCGGGACAACGTTTGACGGCGCAGCTGGCGCTGGGCCGGGCGCTGTTCGCCATGAACCGTGGCGTGCCCAATGGGCGCTTTCTGGCTGGCGCCTACTGGCGCCGGCGCGGCGGCCTGCCTGCCGGCTTCCCGGCCCATGCCGATCCAGCGCGCGACCATTGCGGCATGCAATGGGTCTCGCCCATTCTGCCCTTGCGCGGGGCCGATGCCATGCGGCTGCACGGAATGGTCGAGCCGATATTCAGGGAGCATGGATTTGATCTGTTTCTCACCTACAGTATGATCAACGAGCGCGCGCTGGGCGCAGTGATTACCGTGGCGTACGACAAACAGGACATGGACGAAACTGCGCGCGCGGGCCAATGTTACCGGGCCGTGTTTGCCAGGGTCATGAAGGCCGGCTACATTCCTTACCGGGTCGGCAGCCAGTCGATGGCCGAGCTCGATCCCCACCAGGATGTGTATTGGCGCACAGTGGCGCGGATCAAGCAGGCGCTCGATCCGGATGGGTTGATCGCGCCAGGGCGCTACGAGCCGGCGCGCGCGGGGCTCGCGCTGTCAACAATTCCGACATGATCACTGCTTGACGGCAAGGGAGGGCGCGGGCGCAACGCTGTCCTGCTCACGTGCCAGTTCGGCGCGGAACTGCACAATGGCGGGGTCGTCGGGGTGGATGGCGAGCGCGCGCGCGAGGAACTGCTGTGCCTGGCCAGTCTGGCGCTGGTAGTGGGCAATACGCGCAAGCCCGAGCAGCGCATCGGGCGCATCTGGATGATAGGACAGGGCACGCACAAACATGGCGCGCGCGCCGTCCAGGTCGCCCAGTTCCAAGGCGGCATTGCCGCGCAGCGCCAGCGTTGCGGGGCGCTGCGCCATGGGCGCGACCGGACTGATTTCATTGAGCACGCGGGTGTATTGTCCCTGCTTGAGCAAAGTGGTTCCCAGCAACAGGGTGACAGGGCCGGCGTCGGCCCCGAGCAGCAGGGCGCGGCGTAGTTCGCGCTCGGCCTCCACCAGCTTGCCCTGTTCGAGGTAGAGTTCGCCCAGCATGCGGTGGGCCGCGCGGTTGTCGATGTCGCTCTGCAGCAGCTGGCGTAGGCGTCCTTCCGCGGCCGCGGCCTGGCCATTGCCGCGCAATGCCTGCGCCTCGCGCAGGGCTGCATCGGGTGGCTGCTGGCGGCACGCTACCAGTAGCAAGCCGAGCGAAAAGGCAAAAGATGCCAACAGTGCAGGCGAGACGACTGTCGATCTCAGCGGGCTCATGATTTCCCCTCAGGTTGGAAGAGCATTTCTGACAGCCTAAGCAGTCCATTGTGGCCGGCTTTGATCGATGTCAACAATTGCTGGCGGAACAGGAACCGTGCAAGCTGCACAGCATTGTGCTGAGTCAAACGCCTCCTCGCCCCGCCCCGTAGAATCTGGCTTGACGAACAAGCCGTGTGGCTAGGTTTGCATTGCTTGTGCAGCCACCAGGAGGTAGGGCAATGGTTATCCAAGCTGGCCTGCAGCGGAGGTCTTGATGGCAGTCGCCACTACGCCTGCCACGAGCGCATACCAACGGGCTATCGCCCATCTGCGCGAACATCGTTATCACTGGCTGGTCACCGGGGTGGCCGGCTTCGTCGGCTCCAACCTGCTCGAAACGCTACTGCGCAATAATCAGCAGGTCACTGGCCTGGACAATTTCATGACCGGCTATCAGGCCAATCTCGACCAGGTGCAGGATCTGGTGTCCGAGCAAGCCTGGGCCAACTTCAGCTTCATCGACGCCGATATCCGCTGCCTTGCCAGTTGCAAGCGGGCCTGCGAAGGAGTCGATTTCGTGCTGCACCAGGCAGCGCTCGGCTCGGTCGGGCGCTCCATCGAAGACCCCATCCTCACCAGCGATATCAATATGATCGGCTTTTTGAATGTGCTGGTGGCGGGGCGCGACGCTGGGGTGCGCCGCCTGGTGTACGCGGCCTCGAGCGCCACCTACGGCGACCACCCGGACCTGCCCAAGGTCGAAGAATGCATCGGCAAGCCGCTTTCGCCCTACGCGCTGAGCAAGCATGTCAACGAGGTCTACGCCGACATGTTCGCACGCTGCTACCAGACCGCATCGATCGGCCTGCGCTACTTCAACGTGTTCGGACCGCGCCAGGATCCCAAGGGCCCTTACGCTGCGGTGATTCCGCAATGGTTCAGCGCCTTGATTAATAACGCACCGCTCAATATCAATGGTGACGGCGCGAACAGCCGCGATTTCTGCTTTATCGACAATGCAGTGCAGGCCAACCTGCTGGCCTGCCTCAGCAGCAACCCGGCCGCGGTCAACCAGGTCTACAACGTGGCCGTCAACGCTCGCACGACGCTCAACGAACTCTACGCCATTATGCGCGGCATGCTTGGCGACCGCTTTGCTCACCTCGAGCATTTCGAACCAGTCTATACCGACTTTCGGGCTGGCGATGTGCGCCACTCGCAGGCAGACATCTCCAAGGCGGGCCGGCTGCTCGGCTACCGTCCTACCCACCGACTCGAGGACGGCTTGCGCGAGTCACTCGATTGGTACGTGAGCCACTTGCAACACAGCTAACATTCACGCCAGCCCGGGTTTGCGGGTGGGCAATACCCTGACAACACCGCGAAAATCCACCGTGTGCAGTGTCACCGGACGGCGCCACACCCGCGTCACATATTCGAGCACTTTTTCAGCCTGGCCAAGGTCCAGCCCACGTCCGTCACGCAGGTAGTCATGGGTCAGGTCGACGCTGCCGTCGCCGTTGACGCGGGACACGGCGATGCAGGGTGAGCCGAAGTTGTATTTGGGCGCCAGGATGGCTTCACGGATCGCCACGATGTCCCGATTGATGATGCGCGTTTCGCCATCCTTGCGCATTTCGTAGACGAACAGGTCGAGCCGGTCGGCCAGCTCCTGGTCGAGATAGTTGCGGATAAATCCGAAGTCATCTTCCTCGCGCATCACCGCGCGGGCGCGTTCCATGCCGTGCCGATCGATAATGTGCTCCCACATGGAGAAACCCAGGTGATAGGGATTGACCGATAGCGATAACTGCTGCCCGCTGGCAAAGGGCCGCACTACGTCGGAATGGGATTTGACGGCCGCGACATAAAGGTCGTGGGGTAGAAAAGTCGCCTCGCGCAGCAGGCGCGCATGCCAGTAGGAAGCCCAGCCTTCATTCATGATCTGGCAGGCAAAAATGGGGTGGAAGTAATACGCTTCCTCGCGCACGGCCAGGAAGATGTCGCGTTCCCAGTCTTCCATGTCGGGTGCATGATGGGCGACGAACCAAAGCAGATCGTATTCCGGCTGCGGCGGCAAGGGCGATCTCTGCAGTGGCTTGTTGCCGGTTGCCGGGGCGAGCTCGCCCGGCAGGCTGGCAAAGCGGTCGCGGAATGGGTCTTGTTGCGGTTCGGGGGGCGCCGCCACGAACTGGGGATAGTGCGGGCGATGCAGAGGCTGATTGACATCGATGTGCATTTCCAAGGCCAGTGCAGCGTCGAGCACGGCCTCGACACGGGCCTGGCCATGCGCTTCGAGCGCGCGCTCCAGCCGGTGCGCGCGCGCCGCGCTTTGCTCCAGAATGTGGCCACCTGCCATCTCCATGAAGCGTGCAAACAGCAAGTTGTTCTTGGCGAAATCGGCGTGGCCCAGGACATGGGCTGTCACCAAGGTATTTTCGGCGAGCGAATTTTGCTCCTGCATGAAAGCATGACAGGGGTCGCCCGGGAACATGACCTCGAAGATGCGCGAATGGCCCATGTGCTGGCGCACCAGCTGGTGGATGTAGCGTACCCCGAACGACCAGTGGCGCATGCGTACCGGCAAGCCGTAGACGGCGATTTCGACCATGAAGTTGGCCGGCACCAGGTCGAAATTGACCGGATAGAAGTCCATGCCCAGCTCGACGCCCAGGGCCTCGAAGCGCGCCGTATACTCGGCCAGGATATCGCCGCTGCTGTTCATGGCCTGGCCTGTGGCGCTACGCTGTCAGCTTCGCGCGAGAAAAATTTGCGCAAGGCGCGCCATACATCGTCGGGCGTCGACAGCACGCTGCTGCCGATCGGTAGGCCACGGCGTTCCAGTTCGTTGCACAGGCGCCGCATTTCGGTTTCCAGCGTGCGCGGCATGCCTGGCAGCGTTTCCACGTAACCGATGTAGTTGAGCACGCCCCCCAGTTCGAGTAGTGACTGATTTGCCGCTGCACGATCCTCGGTGAAATTTTCGCCATCGGAGGCGTAGAACATGTACAAATTGTTGTGCGCGGGGTCCAGTTCCTTGCGCACCAGCTCGTTGACCAGGCGAAAGGCACTCGAGGCGATGGTGCCGCCAATGCCGCTCACCTGAAAAAATTCTTGCTCGGAGAACTCCCAGGCGTGGGTGGTATGGGCGATGAAGCGGGTCTCTACCCGTGCATACTGGCGCCGGATGCCTTGCAGGGCAAAAAAGAAGAACGACTTTGCCAGCTTGCGTTCCAGCTGGGTCATGCTGGCCGAGACGTCGATCACGAACAGGATGGTGGCGCTGGTGCTGGGGCGCACGCGGGTGACGAGCTGGCGAAAGCGCAAATCCTCGTTGGTAAATGGAACCGGGTCGGCCTGCACCGCGCGCCGCTTGATGGCTTCCTTGACGGTGCGCCGCCGGTCAAGGCGCGACCGGGCGCCGCGCTTGTCCCAGCCCTCGCGCACCAACTCGACTTCGTCGATTGTCGCGCCCGGCTTGGGCTGGAGCTCGGGCAACTTGAGCTCGTCCCAGATCCAGTCCATGACTTCGTCGATGGAGAACTCGAGCAGCAAGCGCACTTCGCCGTTGTCGCTGCCCCCGTCGGCCGCTTCCGCTTCGCCCGGCGCCGGTTGGCTGGGCTGGAGCACGTCGCCCGCCGCGCCTTCGCCCTGTCCGGCGCCGGTCTGGCTACGCCCCTCGGCGAGCTTGAAGCGCGCGTGCTCGAGCAAGCGCACCGGAACCTGGACGGTACGGTCCTGGGGGCCGCTGATGAGGTCGGGACCAGCGATGAGATCAGGCAGGTGGCCCTGCACTGCTTCACGCACCTTGTCGTTATGGCGCAACCAGTCACTCGCGCCGCGCGAGAACAGCTCGTACCAGGCAGTGTTAATTGTCGCAGTCATGGGCGCACCACGGCCGGCTACTCTTGCGCCAGCAAGGTGGTGACATAGTTGAGCGCTTCGCGCGCGCTATGACTGTCGTAGCCATACTCGTCGACCAGGCGCTTTTCGACCGCTGAAATTTTGGTGCGGATCTCATCGTCGGGCCGCTTGGCCGAACTCACGAGGCGCAATACGTCGCGGCGCTGCTCGAACAGGTACTGCTGTACTGCGTCGTTGAGCTGGAGATGGCTCTCGAGGCTGAACTTGATGCCGCGCTTGTAGGCGCCCATCGCCTTGCGCACCACTTCCTGTCGGAACGATTGCTTGCCCGATTCGGAAATATGGATTTTTTCCTCGACCGCGCGCAGAAAACGCTCGTCTGGCCGGCGTTCCTCGTTGGTAATGGGGTCCTTGATCTGGCGGTTGTCGAGCATGGCTTCCACCTCGTCGAGGTACTTGTTGAGCAAGTCTTGCGCCTCCTGCTCGAACGAGACGAACAGGGCCTTGTGGACGTCTTCCTTTACCCAGCGGTTGTAAAAATCCTTGCGTGTCAGGACAAGGTAGTCCACCCATCTGCGCTTTTTTTTAGGATCGATACGCGCGTCGTTTTCGATACCGTCTTTCAGGGCCAGCAGCACATCCATGGTCGACAGGCTTTTGCGGTTGGACTGGATGATGGCGTTCGACAGCGCGTTGATCACGAAGCGCGGCGACACCCCGGCCAGCCCTTCGTCGGGCGCCTTGTCTTTTTCTTTGACCCGGCGTACGTCAGCCCGGTTCACGCCTTCGACCTCTTCGTTGGCGTGGATGCGCACCTTGCGCACCAGCTCGACGTCCTTGTCATCGCCTTCCTGGATGCGGCTGAGGATGGCAAAGACGGCGGCCGCATGCAGCACATGCGGATCGAGATGGACGTCGCGAAAAGCCGGCGCGGCAGACGAGATGAGCTTGCGGTAAATACGCGCCTCCTCGCGGAAGTTGAGTGTGTACGGGACCTGGATGATGACCATGCGGTCGAGCAGGGCTTCATTCTCGCTCTCTTGCAGGAACTTGCGAAACTCGGCCAGATTGGTGTGCGCCAGAATGGTTTCATCCAGGTAGATGAGCGGAAAGCGCGATACCTTGACGTTTTTTTCCTGCGTGAGCGTGAGCAGCAAATACAGGAATTCGCGCTTGACCTTGAGGATCTCGATCATTTCCAGTACGCCGCGGCTGGCCGCGTAGACCGCGCCCGACCATGACCATGCGCGTGGATCGCCTTCGTCGCCGTACTGGGCCACCTTGGACAGGTCCACCGAGCCGACCAGATCGGCCAGATCGGCCGTGGTGGGGTCGTGCGGAGCATAGGTGCCGATGGCGCTGCGGCCGGATTCGGACACGAAGAAGCGCTCCACCGGCATTTGCAGGAAATCACCACCAAACTGGTCTTCGAGGCGCGCCCGGCAGTGAGGGCACATTTCGCCAGCAATATCGATGCCGTAGGTATTGCGGCAAGTGGCGCGCATGCTGTGCGGGACCAGGTGCAGCGGCGACTCGTGCACCGGGCAGCCGCCAATGGCGTAGAGTGCGCCGTCTTCGGTATGGCTGTATTCCTCCAGACCGCGCTTGAGCAGGATGACGAGCGTGGACTTGCCGCCCGAGGGCGGGCCCAGCAGCAACAGCAACCGGCGACCAACTTCGGAGCCGGCGGCGGCAGCCTTGAAATAATCGATCACGCGGTCGATGGCTTCGTCGATGCCGAACAGGTCCTGGTCGAACAGGCTGCAGCGGAAATGGCCGTCGCTGTCGCTGATGCAGGTTGCGCGGATCATGTCCCAGATGTACTGGTGCGAAGTCCGCGCTACCTGGTGCGGCGCGGCAGGCAGTACCTGCTCCATGAACTGGCCAAACGTACCGGACCAGTGCCCGGCGCGATGCTGCTGGGTGAACAAGGTCAGGCTTTTGATGAAATTTTCCTGTTGCTCGGGTAAGCGCGGTTCGATTGCATCGCCATTCATCTGGACATGTCCTCCGTGGGTGAAACGGGCACGGTGGAACGCATTGTCGCCCCGAAGCGTCGGCCACCACAGGGTCGGCCAGCCCGAACTTCAAGTATCGGGGTGTACAGAGGAGGGCGGATGACCTCCATCAATGTGTGCAGTTGAACCAATCCAGTTGGGACGGCTCACAGAAAAAGGACGAAAAAAACGGCGCCTCGAGAGGCGCCGTAGGAGCAAAGCTAAAGCGGTTTAGAACTTGGCGTTGAGGGTCACGCGCAGCGAGCGCATGGCACCCGGCGAGATGTTGAATTCATTGTGCGCCGAAGCATAGTAGCGTTTGTTGAACACGTTTTCGAGGTTGGCCTGCAGCTTGTACTTGGCGCCCAGATTGTAGAACACGGCAGCATCGAAACGGGTGTAGGTCGGCAGCACCGAGCTGTTGGTCGTGGTGGCGTACATTTCGTCGCGGTAGATCATGCCCAGACCAGCGCCCCATTGCGCATTGAAGTCGTAGCGGTTCCACAGCGAGAAAGCGTGTTCCGGGACCTGGGCCAGCAGCTTGCTGCCCAGGGCAGGGCTCAGACGCGCGTCGGTATAGGCGTAGCCACCCATCATGCTCCACTGGGGCGTAATGCGTCCGCTCAGGCTCAGTTCCACGCCTTCACTGGTCTGGCCGTCGGCCAGGGTGTTGTTCTGGCCCGGCACGCTGGTCGGCAGGACCACGTTGGTGCGGTCCAGCTTGTAAATGGCGGCGGTCGCGTACAGGTCCGGCGTAATGTCCCACTTCACGCCCACTTCCTTGTTGGTAAATTCTTCCGGCTCGAAGGTGCGGCTGGTGCCAGTCAGGGACACCAGCTGGTCGCCGGCGCGTGGCACGTAGGCCTTGCTGTAATTGGCGTAGATCGAAATGGCATCAAACGGTTTGAACACCAGGCCCAGGCGTGGCGATACCGGCGTGTCGGTCACCGAGATCTTCTGGCCGCTGACGCGATTGGTGTAATCGACGTCGAAGCGGTCCCAGCGCAAACCGACTACGGCCTGCAGCTGGCGCGTCAATTCGACCTGGTCCTGCAGGTAGAAAGCGGCGGCCTTCGCCACGCTGTAATTGCGGGTCGACGGGTTGAAGGCATAGGCGCCGGTATACAGCGGCGCCGAGGCCAGCACTTCCTGGGTGCTCTTACCCTCGAGCGTGCCCAGATTACGACCGTTGGTTGTGGCCTGACGACCGATCTCGAAGCCGCCAAGCAGCTTGTGCTTCATGCCGCCGATTGACAGGCTGTAGCTGAGGTCGGTCTGGTTGAAGAAGGTCTGACGGTCGGTCGAGTCCTGGTAAGCGGCAATGTCGACTTTGCCGTTCAATTTGACCGCGCTCGATGGATAGAAGTTCTGGTAGAACTTGTTGTAATCGGCGAAACGGGTGCGGTTGCGCAGCGACAGGCCGTTACCGAACTCATGCTCAACCACAGCGCTCAAGGCATCGACGCGGGCCCAGGTCGGGCTCAGCGCGGCATTGCCGAAAAATGTACTTTCATCGGTGTCGTAGGGCAGTCCGTTCAAGCCGACCGTGATGCCGCGATCGGCCACACGGTCGTCGCGGAAATGTTCGTAGCCGATCACCGCGCTGGTATTGGCGCCCAGGCGGAAGGCCAGGGTCGGGTTGACGCCCGCGCGCTGTACATTGACGCCCTTGCGGTAGCTGTCGGAGTCTTCCACCATCGCGTTGATGCGGAAGGCCACATTGCTGTCGACGGCCTGGCCCATATCGAGGGTGGCGCGGCGATTGCTGTGCGAACCGAGGGTGAGCGAGCCTTCGCGTATGGTGTTCCACTGGGGCTGCTTGGAAACGCGGTTGATGACGCCGCCCGAGCCGCCGCGACCGAAGATCATGGCGTTCGATCCCTTGAGCGCTTCAACGGCGTCAATATTGTACAAATCGCGGAAATACTGCACGTCGTCGCGAATGCCGTCGATGTAGAAATCACCGGTCGAATTGTTCCCGCGAAATACCACGGCGTCGCGATTGCCTTCGCCCTGCGATGCAATCAGGCCCGGCACATAGCGCACCACGTCGGTCATGCTTTGCATGCCCAGGTCGCTGATCATCTCCTTGGTAATCACGGTAACGGACTGAGGCGTGTCACGCAAAAGCGTGTCGGTCTTGGTGGCGCTGGTGCTGCTTTTAGCCAGGTAACGCTTGTCGGCCGTGCCCAGCACCTGAATTTCCTGAAGCGTGGTTTCCTTGGACGCTGTCTGGGCCAGCGCTGCCCCGGAGGCGGCCGCGAGCAGGGTGGTCATGGCCAGATGGACGGCGGCGGCGCCAACAGTGAGGCGGGTGGCGGAAGCGGAAACGGTGCGATTCGACATGTTCGTAATAGCCAATGATAATGAGAATGACTCGCATTATGATTCAAGCTGGGTTTTTTTGCAATGCAATGCCGACACCTAAGTTTGCTGGCGCACAGAACCGAATGCGGAACAAGCCTAGGATCATCGCTATCGCAACCCCAACAGAAAGAGCCACCATGTCCGCCTACACCCAAGCCAGCCAGACCGCTGAACTCAAGGATAAGATCAAAGCCATCCGGTTTGCGATGTTCACCACGATCGATGACCATGGCAAACTGATCAGCCGCCCCATGACCAACCAGGAAATGGATGCTGACGGCAACCTGTGGTTCTATACCTCCACCGACACCGATTTGTGGACCAATATCACCAAGAATCCCCAGGTCAATCTGAGTTTTGCCGAGCCGGAAGATCATGTCTATGTTTCCATTGCCGGGCGCGCCGAGCGCGTAGTGGACCGCGAGGAAATCAAGGCGCGCTGGAATACCGCGGTGCAGGCGTGGTATCCGAACGGCCCCAACGATCCGCACGTGGTGCTGGTCAAGGTGGTGTCTGACACTGCCGAGTACTGGGATTCGAGCGCCAGCCGCATGGTGCAAATGTTCAATATGGCCAAAGCCGTGCTGACCGGCACCACCCCGGAAGAGGGCGATCACGGCCGCATGAAGCTGTAAGCGGAGGGTGGCACCTACCGGGGCGTCAGAGCAGGAAGCCGGCCAACTGCGCCGGCTGTCCCGCATGCGCCGGATTGCCACCGGCCTGTTGTTTTTCATGGCGCTGGTATTCGTGGTCGCGCGCCTGCTCGAGCCGCGCCATGCGGCGTTCGCCTTCGTCGGCGCCTTCGCCGAGGCGGCCATGGTCGGCGCCATTGCCGACTGGTTTGCCGTGACCGCCTTGTTCCGCCATCCCTTCGGCCTCAAAATTCCCCACACCGCCATCATTCCCAGCAATCAGGAGCGCATCGGCGACAATCTTGCCAACTTCCTCGAACACAACTTCATGAGCTACGAAGTCGTGCACGGGGAACTTGAACGCTTCGATTTCGCCGGCGCTGCAGCCGACTGGCTGGGCCAGCCTGATAATGCCCGCGCAGTATCGGCCCAGCTCACCAGTGCAGTGCCGGCGCTGCTGCGCATGGTCGAAGACAAGGACGCGGCGACCTTCCTGCGCGAGGCGCTCACGGGCGCGCTGAAGGACGTCAAGCTGGCGCCCATCCTCTCGCAACTGCTCTCGGTACTGGTGGCAGGCCAGCAGCATCACGTGATCCTCGAACGCTTGCTGCTGATCGTGTCGAATGCGCTTGAGCGGCAACGGCCCTTCATCCGCCAGAAGGTGCACGAAAACAGCCCCAAATGGGTGCCACGCGCCATTGATGACAAGTTTTATGAACGCCTGATGAGCGGGGTCCAGAATACCTTGGCCGAAATCCAGGCGGAAGACAGCGAATGGCGCCAGCGTTTCCAGGAAGCCAGCGAGGAACTGATCGCCAAGCTTGCCACATCGGAAGAGTACGAGGCGAAATTGCAGGTCTTGCTGGCCAATAGCCTGGGGCACCCGCTGTTCCGCAGTTATGCCAATGAAGTGTGGGATGACGTGCGGGTGCGCCTTCTGGCCGACACCACGGCGCCCGACTCGCGCGTGGCCGCTTATCTTGAGCAGGCGCTGCGCGCGTTTGCTAGCGCGATGGCGCGCAATGTGCCGGTGCAAAACAAGCTCAACGCCTGGCTGCGCGTGTTTGCGGCCGAAGTGATTGTGGCGCGGCGCGAACTCATCGTGGCACTGGTGCGGCGCGTGATCCGCAGCTGGGACGCCGACCTGCTTTCTCGCAAGCTGGAGCTGTATGTGGGGCGCGACTTGCAATATATCCGCATCAACGGCACCATTGTAGGCGGCCTGGTCGGCCTGCTGCTGCACAGCGTGGGCCTGCTGCTCTGACGCTTAATCGTCAATGGCGCCGGTCGCTTGCGTTGATGCGCTGTTCCCAACCCATGGCTGCCCCTTGTACAAAAAACTGGGCACGGTTCCCACCTTTCAGCTTGGCCTGGTACATGGCCCGGTCGGCGTTGACCAGCAGCACGTCGCCATCGGTCCCGTGGGCTGGATAAATGGCAATGCCGATGCTGGCATGGATCTGGATGCGATGGCCGCCGACGGCAAACGGTCTGGCCAGGTTGTCGAGCAGTTTTTGCGCCAGCGCCTCGGCCGTTTCGGTGTTGTCCAGACCGGTAACCAGCATGGCGAACTCGTCGCCACCCACTCGTGCAATGGTATCGGACTGGCGTATGCTCGAGCGCAGCCGCTCGCCCACGGCGGCAAGCAACTGGTCGCCGGCACTATGTCCGAGGCTGTCGTTGACGGGTTTAAAGCCGTCCAGGTCGATAAACATGACCGCCAGCAGTTGTTGGGTGCGATGGGCCTGGGAGATGGCTTTTTGCTGGATGACCTGCAGCAGTGCGCGGTTGGGCAAGCCCGTCAGCGCATCGTGATAGGCCATGTAATGCTCGTGCTGGTGCATGCGCTCGCGCTGGGTAATGTCGTGCTGCAGGGCGATGAAGTTGCTGATGTGGCCGTCGGCGCGCTGCAAGGGGGAGATGACTTCTTCGGCCGTGTACAGCGTACCATCCTTGCGCTGGTCGACGACTTCGCCATGCCATACATTGCCGGCGCGGACGGTTTGCCATAGCTGCTCGTAGAAGTGGGCCCCGTGCGGTCCCGAGTGCAGCATGGCAGGGGTCTGGCCGAGTACTTCGTCGGGCGAGTAGCCGCTGAGCTGGCAAAACGCTGCATTGACCCACACGATCCTGCCCGCCTCGTCGGTAATGAACACAGGCGAGGCCAGGCGCTCCAGCGCGGCCGCTAGCAGAGGCTGCAAGCTGGTGCTATCGCTTGGGATTAAATCGAGCGCGGCCATGATCACAGGTTGGACCTGTGGCCACCAGTAAGGTTCACTGGTGGGCGCTGATTGATCATCCTCAACATTTTGCCGCCAGAAGCGAACGCGGCAGTAATGCGGCTGTCTGACTTGCAGCCACAGGGAGGAATCATGGAAGACCACATCCGCATTCGCATTCCCGCACACATCCGCTCGATCCTGATCGAGTGGGGCAGCGCCTGGGATCCCGCGCTGATCCCGATAGGCAATCATGACAGGCAGTCAGTGGCGGCGCTCTACCGCGGCCTGGGGCGCTACGCAGGGCAGGTCACGCTGGCGCGCGGCACCATCCGCAGCATGTACCTCAACGCGCGCATGAACAGCCGCTTCGGCTTGGTGGCCGAGGTGCGGCGCGAGGGCGCAACGCTGGTGCAATGGATCGAAGCCCTGATGGCGCGTGATCCAGTACTGGCTAGCTTAGTTGAAGCGCCCGCGGTAGCCTACGCTGAGCATGGCGACACTGCGGCGTCCATAAGTGACTGAGGGCAGGGCGCCAGACTTTGCGCCAGGCAGGCGAGTCCAGCCCAATTGCAGATAGGCGAGCCCATCTTCGCTAAGCTCATAGTCCAGCCCGGTCCGCACTTGCACTACGCCGCTACCGCGCGATGCTTCGCTAAAGCATTTGCAGCCATTCGACAGGCCGATCGTGGGCAGATTGACCCGGCCGTAGCCGACGCCGATGCCGACAAAGCCCAGCATCGAGTCGCTAAAGCGCCCCTGCCGATAGGCATTGACGGTCAGGACGTCGTATTTGATCGATGCACTGACCGCCTGGGACAGCGCCGCAAGCTTCACGTCCGATACTTTCAGACTGCCGTGCTGATACTCGATGTCGTAGCGGGCTTTGCCGTACTGGCGACCCAGCACCAGACCGAAGGTGCTGCCGCGCTTCAGCGTGAGCGTGGCGTCCGCGCGCGGGCCGCCGAAGTCGACCACGCCGGGCCAGGATGACAGATGGTTGACGCCGCCTTGCACCGCCCAGTAATTGTTTCTGCGCTCCTCGTCAGGAATCTGGCTCTGCGCCAAGGCTGGCACCGCAACCGCCGCGCCCATCAGGAAGGCGCTCAGTCGCGCGTTAAATTGCATCTTCTTCATAAATCCTCTTTAAAAATTGGGTCAAATCAGGAACGATGTGCCGAAGACCAGGTTCAGATCGGCAGCGGAGGCGACTCCACCGTGCACGTTGCCCACTACGGTAATTTGCGTCAAATAAAACTGTTCCACCGCTTCAATGAAGCCGGCATCCGAACTATGCAGGAATTGGGTGGCCAAGGTGCGCACAAATGCCTGGATGCTTGCATTGTCCCGATTGGCGATCAGATAGCCCTCGGCATCGAAAACGAATGCCGAGCTGGTCGTCGTATTGAACTGCACGCCCCTGTCAGTGTAACCCTGTGTAGCCAGGCCCAGCGCATTGGCTTCCTGCATCGATACTAGTTGGGTGTGGCCTGCAATATCCATAAACAGATGGAAGTCCGTGCCGCCGCCGGCACCCGGGTTGGCTGCACGGAAGCCAGCGCCAGGAGCTGCCTCGTAGCACAGGTAAGGGTCTGCGCCTGGCGTGGAGCCGAAGAACCAATCCTCGGTGAATGGCTGCCAACGCGCCTGCATCTGGTGGCCTGGAGTGTTGCTGTCGAGCGAATCGAAACGCACACCTTCATAAACATTGCCGGTGCCCTTGGCATACTGGGCAGCCTCGGCGGCACTGGTCGTGTAGTAGCGGTCGCCGTTGGCCAGCAGGATGCTGTGCACCGGATTTTTGCTGACATAAGCCAGCATGCCGGGATCGACAACGATGCCGTTGGCAACCCCATCCTCGTCGCCCCGTGCGCCGTCGGTGAGGGTGATCACCACGCGGTCGATCTTGCCGTCGGCATCCAGGTCGAGCAAGGTGGCGCCGTCGTCGATTGTGTCGAGCCTTTGATCGTCCATGAAGCTGAACCATGCCTTGGCAATGGCATCGAATTTCAAGAACTGGTTCGCAGTCACCCCGGCAGGCAGATCGATCACTACCCGGGTTTGCAGGCCCGCGCGCGATGGATCCAGATCGTTCAACACCTGGCCTTCGATGCCGGTAACCGAAAACTTCATCGTCGGCGTTGCGGCCGTCGTATTGGAAGGCAATGGCGCTGGCTGGGTAATCAGGCCCACTTTGAGCAGCTGGGCGCTAGCGTCGAGCACAACCGCCGCGGCTGGCGCGCTGTCGGTGAGGTTGCCGGCAATAATGGCGCCGAAGGAGCTGGCAGGTGCCTGCGCGCCCATTTCGAAAGCCGCAAGAGAAGTCAGCGGCAGATGCACCACATTGTTCTGCTGCCAGTCGAGCACACCGTCGCGGTTGAAGTCACCGCCATTGGCAGCTACTTCGGTCAGCGGCAATACGCCGTCGAGGTCGGTAACCACCGTCACGTTGACTGGTTGGGAAACTCTGACCTGTCCATCTGGCGCGACGATTTGCGCAGTGAACACATAGGCGCCATCGTTGAGCTGACGGGTCGGCACGTTGACGGTGCCGGCGTCCATATCGGCAGCCGACACGATGGTCGAGCCGACCACCGAGCCGTCCGGATCGAGCAGGCGTGCGGTGTCGCCCACCTGCATGATGCCGCCGGCGGTCAGAATGAAGTTCGGCGTGATGTCGCTGGTGATATGGTCGCTTGCGCTCGGGCCATTGTCCGACGCTGGATCCAGATCGGCGGCAAAAATTTGCACAATTTTCGTGACGGTTTCGCCAGTCAGGTTGCCGATGCTCACAGTAATTGCATGGGCGCCGCGCGGCAGAGGAGTGGCCGTATTGTCGAACGACCACTCGTCGTTGACCGCGATCGTGGTGCCCACCAGTACGCCGTCGATGATGATGTTGACGGTCTCGCCAGATTCAGCCGTGCCGCGCAGCACCAGGGTGTTGTCGGTCGTGACGAAGTCACCGATGATCCCGGTGTCGTCGCTGATGGAGGCGAAGGTGAGGTCGGTGCCGCTACCACGAACGCTCTGGTCGGAACCGGAGGCGCCCTGCTGTCCGCCTGGCGGCGTAACGCTGGCCGTGACGGTGAGGGAGGTGTTCACTGCAGGCGCTGCGAACTCGGTGTCGATCACGCCCGACTGGATCAGCTGGGCCGTCAGAGCGATAGTTTTTACGACATTGCCATCGGCGACGCTCAAGATATCGCCTGGCTTGACGCCGCTCGGCAGCGTGATGCGGACGTTCACATTTCCTTGCAACTCAGCCTTGCTCAGATGGCCATCGTTGTCGCTATCTTCAATCATAAGGACTTGCGGGGCGCCCAGAGCAGGTACAACCGGCGCAGGGACAGTGAGCGCGAGGGTGTTGTTTGTATCGGCGCCGTCGACGTTCACGTTACCCGCCGCATCGCTGAGGCTACCGCTGGCTACGCTGATCGATGCACTTGCTGCCCCGTTGGCGTCTGGCGTGAAGCTTGCTGTGTAAGTCGTGCCACTGCCGGTGAAGTTCGACAGGGAGCCGCCAGTGACAGCAATGTCGCTCAGATCGAACGTGGTGCTTGCCTCGGACAGGGTGAACGTGATGATCGCGTTCTGGCCTGCGACCAGGGTAGCGACGTTGCTGGTGATGGCAATGGTCGGTGCCTTGACATCAGGGATGACGATCGCAGCAGAGTTGTTTGCTTCCGCGCCGTCAGCATTCGAATTGCCTGCAGCATCCGTGAAGCTGCCGCTCGCAACGCTGATTGCTGCATTGACTGCGCCATCAGCCACCGGCGTAAAGGTCGCCGTGTAAGTCGTGCCGCTGCCGCTGAAGTTGGACAGGGTACCGCCGGTTACCGCGACGTCGCTGAGAGCGAACGTGGTGCTTGCCTCGGACAGGGTGAACGTAATGATCGCGTTCTGTCCTGCGACCAAGGTAGCAACGTTGCTGGTGATGGCAATGGTCGGCGCCTTGACATCAGGGATGACGATTGCCGCCGAGTTGTTTGCTTCAGCGCCGTCGGCAT
>JAZKGU010000030.1:0-11925 GCA_040385745.1 Pseudomonadota bacterium | reverse complement strand
GCCGGCAGCCAGCTCGACCAGTGCATGTTCTGGGTGCCGCAGTCGGGCGACATCGGCATTGGTGTGTCGATTCTTAGCTACAACGGCGGGGTGCAGTTCGGTATCGTCACGGACGATGCAATGGTTCAGGATCCTGATAACATCATCAAACGTTTCGCGCCCGAGTTCGAAAAACTGGTGATGCTGGCGCTGATGGACGAGTGGGCATAAACGAGCAGCAGGAGAATTGTGATGGTGCGGAGCGATAAACAGATTTCAAGCTTGCTGGCAGCCTGCTGCATGGCGGCCCTGGCTGCCTGCGGTGGAGGCGGTGGCGGTGGCGCTGCGGCGCCCGCTCCAGCGCCGGTCCCGGTTCCGGTCCCGGTTCCGGTGCCGACACCGGCCCCCGTCACCAGCGATTTTGGCGGCGCCGTGTTGGGCAAGGTGGCCCGCAGCGGCGTGTCAGGCACCTGGGGCTATACTGCGCCCGACGGCGTGCGCTATGCCATCATGGGCACGGCCAAGGGCGTGCTGGTGCTCGACCTGCGCGACAGCGTCAACCCGCGCGTAGTCGATGAAATCGATGGTCCCACCAACACCACCAGTCCCGGCATCTACTGGCGTGAAATGCGCGTCTATGGTCACTACGCCTACATCGTCTCCGAACTGACCAATGTGCGTCCCGGGGTGATGATTCTCGACCTGTCCGGCTTGCCCGCATCGGTGCGCTTCGTCAAGTCGGTGCTACCGCGCGACGGCGACCCCACTGCGCACACCATCGATATCGACACGGTGCGCGGCTTGATGTACCTGCAGCGCGACCTGAGCAGCCCGCCGCCGACCAGTCCGGCGCCCGTGGCGCAGTTCGACGTGCCCGACGGCATGGGCCGCCACAGCGATCCGGGCGAGCACGCTACCCATGTGGCCGACAAGGGCTCGATCGAAATCTACGACATCAAGACCGATCCGGAAACTCCGCGCTATCTCACCACCTTCAATGTGGCCAGGAATGTGCATGACATGACGGCGGTGGGCGACTTCGTCTACGTTGCCGAGGGCGACGCCAACACGTTTTCAGTGTGGGACGTCAAGAACGTGGCAACGCCCAAGCTGGTCACGCGCTGGCCCGCAACGGGCTACGCCCATAATATCTGGCCGACTGGCGCTGGCACCCACGTGGTGACCACTGAGGAAATTCCGACCGGCCTGCCGGCGCGCGTGTGGCGCCTGAATGGCAGCGCCGCGCCGGAACAAGTGTCCAGTTTCAAGATCGGGACCGGCACCCCGCACAATGTCATCATGGAAGGCAACTGGGCCTACCTGAGCCACTATTCGGAAGGGGCGGCGGTAGTGGACCTGAGCAACCCGGCCATGCCAAGGGTGGTGGCGCAGGTCGACACCAACCCGGCGACCGGACCGGCGCTCAATGGATGCTGGGGTGTGTATAAGTTTCCGGGCACGCCGCTGATGATGTGCAGCGACATCACTACCGGGTTTCACTTGATTGGCATTACGGGGCAATAAGGCTGGAAGTGGCCTATTCGGATTTTTTCTTTTCTTCTTCTTCGGCCTTGCGCTTCTTTTCTTCATCGCTGTCGCGGAAAGGGTAGGTGGCCACGGCCACCGCACCCTTGCCAACAGCTACGCCAGCGCCCACGGTCGCGGCAGCCACGGTGACCACCGCGCCGCCCACGGCCAGCACGGTGCAGCCGCCCAGGGCCAGCGGCAGCAGCGCCAACAGCATGAGCCTGACGCCGCCGCCCATGCTTACACGCCCAGCAGTTCGACGTCGAAAATCAGGGTCGCGTTGGGTGGAATGACACCACCGGCGCCGCGGGCGCCGTAACCCAGGCTGGCCGGAATGGTCAGACGACGTGCGCCGCCTACTTTCATGCCCTGCACGCCTTCGTCCCAGCCGCGGATGACCTGGCCGGCGCCCAGGCTGAAGCCGAACGGCTGACCACGGTCCTTGCTCGAGTCAAATTTGGCGCCCGTGCTGCCGTCGTCATTGCGCAGCCAGCCGGTGTAGTGCACGCTGACATTCTGGCCAGCTTTGGCTTCCGCGCCGGCGCCGACGGTCGTGTCTTCGTATTGCAGGCCGGAATCGGTGGTAATGGTGGTCATGGTTGTCCTTGTTTGATGGGTGTGATCGGCCATTTTAGTGCAAGGCGTAACAAAGTGCCATGCATCCCGAATCGTGCTTTTCGATTATGCTGTGCGCTTCCCGGTTCTTTTACTGACAGTCCAACATGATTCCGATCTCTACGCGCCCCGTCCTGACCGCTTACGGGCGTGCGCTGCGGGCCCAGTTCACCGGCAAGATGCTGCTGCTGTCGGCTATCCCCTTCGTGCTCTCGCTGCTGCTGTGGAGCGTGCTGCTGTACATGGGTCTGCAGCCGATGATCGATTATATCGGCACCCTGTTTGCCGACTACGGCGGCTACAAGATCAGCGAAGGCGTGCTCGGCACCATGGGGATGGGCGTACTCAAGACCATCATGGTGCCGCTGCTGGCCATGCTGTTGCTGCTGCCCTTGATGATTTTGACGGCCCTGGTGTTCATGGGCGTGGCGGCCATGCCGGCCATCGTTGGACATGTTAGCCGCCAGCAGTTCCCGGATCTGGAAAAGAAGAAGGGCGGCAGCTTTATCGGCAGTCTGGTCACCAACCTGACCGGCTTTCTGATCTTTATTCCGCTGTGGCTGCTGACCTTGCCGCTGTGGCTGATCGCCCCGCTGGCCGTGCTGGCCCAGGTGGCGCTGTGGGGCTGGCTGACCGCGCGCGTGATGAGCTACGACGCGCTGGCCGACCACGCCAGCGAGCAAGAGCGCGCCACCCTGATGCGCACGCACCGGCGCCAGCTGCACCTGATCGGCGCGATTTCCGGCGCCGCCGGAGCCTTGCCGGGCATTGTCTGGATTGGCGGCACGGTGCTGTCGGTGGTGCTGTTTCCGATCCTGGCGGCGCTGTCGGTGTGGATCTACGTGCTGATCTTCATTTTTACCGGATTGTGGTTTCAGTATTACTGTCTGCAGGCGCTGCAAGACCTGCGCGGCGCGGCCGTGGCCGTGGTCGACCAATCTGCGCGCAGCGGCGCTTTGTGACATTGGCATGACAGATTTGGTAGCCATCAAAACATGAGGCGTGCTCAGCCGTTGTTTTTTTGCGAAAAATAAAGACCCGGATCAACTTTTCTTGAACAGCGCGTCGTGCCACCCCTCCGCGTGTGGTGCAATGGTAGGTACGCGCGCAAGGAGATTTTGAGTGAGTCTCCCTTGCCTATTTAATGAACAGAGCGATACGACTGACCCCGATCACTCGGCGAGACCAGTTGCACAGATGGCGAAGGTTGATGCGGTGATTGCAGTTACGATTGAAATAAACCGGTTGAGCCATCATGGAAAGTAATCGTCGTTTTCGACGGCCCCGCATCGTAGTTCGCGCAGTGCGCAAGCTGCGCGCCCGCGCAGCGTCATTGAAACCCGGAGCACAGGAGCGCGGCGAACCCTCGCTCGGCTATCCGCATCCGCGCCTCTCGCTGGTGCCCGACAGCCCCATTCAGGAAGGCGAGGGCGGGTCTGACGATCCGTCGGCCGAGCAGCCCGTGCCCGTCAAAGTGCGCAAGCGCAGCCGCATCAAGCCTGCGCTGCTGCTGCTGTTGCTCATGCTGTTGTCGGTGGTGATGATCTGGGGTTACCAGGAATCGAAGAGCTCGGCCATGCAGGCGCGCTATTTTTCCAAGCTGGCCAAGCGCCTAACCTACAAGGTCGAGCCGGGGCCGAGCAACGCTATCCGCTTCCCGTCCGACAGCCCGTACGACGAGCGGCTCGGGTACGCCAACCTGCCCGACTATCTCAACAAGCTCAAGACGCGCGATTACGAAATCGCCGCGCAGGCCCGCATTTCGCCCAAGATGGTCGAACTGGCCGACATGGGGCTGTTTGCCACCTACCGCGAAAAGACCAAGGTCGGCCTCGAGATTCTCGACTGCCGCGCCCAGCCCATGTTCACGGTGCGCTACCCCGAGCGTTTTTATGCCAAGTTCGAAGAAGCGCCGCTCATGCTGGTCAAGAGCCTGCTGTTCATCGAAAACCGCGAGCTGCTCGATCCCACCTATCCCAAGCGCAATCCGGCGGTGGAATGGGACCGCTTCAGCAAGGCCGTGCTCGACAAGTCGCTCAGCGTGTTCACGCTCGAAGACAAGCGTTCGGCTGGCGGCAGTACCCTGGCTACGCAAATCGAGAAGTACCGCCACTCGCCGGACGGGCGCACCAGCTCGCTGACCGAAAAACTGGTGCAGATGGCCTCGGCGACCCTGCGCGCTTACCAGTATGGTCCCGACACCACCCAGGCCCGGCGCCAGATCGTGATCGATTACCTCAATACCGTGCCGCTCTCGGCCAAGCCGGGTTACGGCGAAGTCAACGGTATCGGTGACGGCATGTGGGTCTGGTATGGGCGCGATTTCGCCTCCATGAACCGCGCGCTCAAGAACAACCCTACCTCGGCCGAAGCTGCCATGGTCTACAAGCAGGCCCTGTCGCTGATGATCGCCCAGCGCCGTCCCGCACACTACCTGGGCGCCGGCGATGACGACCTGGAAGAACTCACCAACACCCACCTGCGGGTGCTGGCCCAGGCCAAGATCATCACCCCGCTGATGCGCGACATCGCCCTCAAGATCAAGCTAGACCCGTCCGAATCCTCGGGCGTGAGCGCGCCGGCCGCCAACACCTTCGTATCGCGCAAGGCAGCCAATGCAGTGCGTACCCACCTGGGTGGACTGCTGGGCGATGGCCGCCTGTACAACCTGGACCGCCTCGATCTGTCGGTAGTGAGCACGCTCGACTCCGACGCGCAAAAGGCCGTCACCGGCGTTCTGCGTGAACTGCACAACCCGGAAGCGGCAGCTGCTGCCGGCCTGACCGGCAAGGGCCTGCTCGGCAACGGCGACCCGGCCCAGGTGATCTACAGCTTCACGCTGATGGAGCGCGGCGAGAACGTCAACTACCTGCGCGTCCAGACGGATAACTACGACCAGCCGCTCGACATCAACGAAGGCGCCAAGCTCGATTTGGGTTCGACCGCCAAGCTGCGCACCCTGGTGACGTATATGGACATCGTCGACCAGCTGTTCAAGCGCCTCTCGCCCATGAACGAAGGTGAACTGCGCGCCACCGTGGTCGATCCCAAGGACCGCCTGACCCAGTGGGGCATCGAATACTTCCTGACGCTGCCCAAGAATGCCGAGCGCACCCTGCCGGCCATGCTGGAAGCGGCAATCGAGCGCAAGTATTCGGCTAATCCCGGCGAAGCCTTCTTTACCGGCGGCGGCTTGCACACCTTTGGCAACTTCAACAAGCTCGACAACATGAAGATCATGACGGTGCGCGATGGTCTGCGCACCTCGAATAATCTGGTGTTCGTGCGCCTGATGCGCGATGTGGTGCGCTATTACATGTTCCAGTTGCCGGGATCGTCAGCCGCCTTGCTGGCCGACTCGGATGACCCGCGCCGCGCCGAGTACCTGTCGCGCTTTGCCGACCGTGAAGGCAAGGAATTCCTGGGTAAGTTCTGGAACAAGTACAAGAACAAGAATCCGGCCGAACTCGAAAAGGTCCTGCTCGCCAGCCTGCGCCCGACCCCGACGCGCCTTGCCAATGTGCACCGGACCATCTCGCCCAACGCCACGCTGGCGCAGTTCTCGGCCTTCTTGCGCGACAACCTGCCTTCGGCCAACGAGGTTCCGGAAGAGCGCATCGCCAAGATGTACGAGCAGTATTCGCCGGCCAATATGTCGCTGGCCGACCGTGGTTACCTGGCTTCGATCCACCCGCTCGAATTGTGGCTGGTCGGTTATCTGCGCACCCATCCAGGGGCATCGTTTAGCGAAGTGGCCAAGGCCAGCACCAAGGAACGCCAGGAAGTGTATTCGTGGCTGTTCAATACGCACCGCAAGCACGCCCAGGATCGCCGCATCGCCGGCCTGCTGGAGGTGGAAGCCTTCCTCAAGATCCACTCGCAGTGGAAGAAAATGGGTTACCCGTTCGACTCGCTGGTGCCGTCATATGCCACGACGCTGGGCGCGTCTGCCGACCGGCCTGCGGCGCTGGCCGAGATGATGGGCATTATTATCAACGGAGGCGTGCGCAAGCCGGTTGAGCGTATCGATTCGATGCATTTTGCCCAGTCGACGCCGTACGAGACCCTGGTCAAGCATGCCAAGACGCCGTCGGCCGAGCAGATCCTGTCGCCGGAAGTAGCACGCGCCGTGGCCGATGCGATTCGCGGTGTGGTATCGGACGGTACCGCCAAGCGCGTCAAGACTGCCTTCGCCATGAAGGACGGGACGGTGATCGCGGTGGGCGGCAAGACCGGTACCGGCGACCAGCGCTTCGAGGTGTATGCGCGCGGTGGCGGCGTGATCGAATCGCGCTATGTGAACCGTTCGGCGACGTTTGTGTTCAATATCGGTGAGCGTTTCTTCGGCAGCATGACCGCGTATGTGCAGGGTCCGCGCTCGGCGGATTACGACTTCACCAGCGCCTTGCCGGTGCAGTTGCTGACGGTGCTGGCGCCATCGCTGATGCCGCTGATCGAGCCGCCTGCGACCGGGGCCAATGTAAAGCAGTGCGTGCGTTAAATAGGTGTTGAATGCGAGGGGAGGCATTGCGCTTCCCCGTTCGAGTTGGCACCGAGAACACCAAAAACTTTAAAGCCGTCTCCCTTGCGAAGAGGGAGACGGTTTTTGGTTTAGGGGTACTGGTTCGCGATATCGTCCGGTCCCCTTTGGGTATAGATGGTTGCATCATGTGGGAAGATTCCTCTCCCGCCGCTTGCGCTAACGTCGATTTCTTGGCATGGTTCGCCTCATGAAAACACTCCAGCGCGCCATGACCCGTATCCGCAAGTTCTCCCAGTTCTCGTTTCGGGACCTGGTGGTTGCGGCCGGACCCTCCATTCTCATGATCGGGGCAGTATGCGTGGCCGGCTATCTTCTGGTTGACCCGGCCCCGCCGCGTAATGTCACATTGGCCACCGGCCAGGAAAACAGCGCCTACGAAGACTTCGGCAAACGCTACGCCGAGGCGCTCGCCAAGCACGACATCAAGGTCGCCCTGTCCGGCTCCGAGGGCTCCCAGGAAAACCTGCAGCGCCTCCAGCAAGGCAAAGTCGACATCGCCTTTGTACAGAGCGGCTCCACCGAGGAAGCCGAGACCCAGCGCCAGGGACTGGTGTCGCTGGGGAGCCTGTTCACCGAGCCGGTCTGGCTGTTTATGCGCGAAGGCGTGAAGGTGGATAAACTGGCCGACCTCAAAGGCCTGAAAATCAACCTGGGGCCGGAGGGGACCGGGGTCCCGAAGATGTTCCGCCAGGTGCTGGACCTGAACGGCGTCGACCCTGCGCAATTAAGCATCGGCTCCCTGGCAAACACCCCTGCGACGGTGGAACTGGTGGAAGGGCGCATCGACGCCCTGGTGTTTAGCTCCGGTCCCGAATCCGGCCTGGTGCGCATGCTGCTGCAGGCGCCCGGCATCAAGCTGTTCAACTTTGCTCAGGCTGAAGCCTACACCCGCCGCCTGCCGTTCATGTCGCACGTGGTCCTGCCGCGCGGGATCGTCGACGTGGGCCGCGACCTGCCGCCGCAGGACTATCACCTGATCGCGCCCACTGCCACGCTGGTGGCGCGCGAAGACCTGCACCCGGCGCTGGTTGAGCTGTTTGTGCAAGCCGCCTCCGACATCCACGGCGGCACCGGCTGGTTCCAGCAGCAGGGTCAGTTTCCGTCCGAGCGTTATACCGAAATCCCGGTCGCGCGCCAGGCAACCAAGTTCTACAAGAATGGTCCGCCGTTTCTGCAGCGTTATATGAACTTCTGGATGGCCAATTTCTTCGATCGCATGTGGGTGGTCGTGGTGGCGCTGGCGGCCCTGCTCATTCCGCTGTCCAAGGTGGTGCCGCCGCTTTACGTATGGCGGATTCGTTCGCGCGTGTACCGCTGGTACGGGCAACTGCGCACCGTGGAGCAGGAGCTCGATGCTGCCCAGCGGGACGGACGCCACGACGTCGGGCCAGCGCTGCTCAAGCGGCTCGACGAAATAGAGGAACTGGTGAACCAGATTTCGATCCCTTTGGCGTTTGCCGATGGCTTGTACGGCTTGCGCAGCCATATCAACTTCGTGCGCACCCGGGTTAAAAATTCAATGGCGCCCGAGCCCGCGCCGTCGCTCGCTCCCTGAGCCGCGCGCTCCTACAAGCGCGAGGTGGGAGTGCTTTTTTAATCCGTCGTGCATCCTGTCTCATTTTCGCGCGCGTTTTGTCGCGTTTCGTCTCATTTCGCGAAATTCGACATCGGGTTCACAGAGCGCGGCAGAACGAGACAAATCGAGACAGAACGAGACGTCGAAACGAGGCAGAATGCACGAGGGAGCCGCAGGGGCTACATCCAGTCTGTATTGAGCGGGCAAGTTGCCACTTGGCCTGCGCCATTTGCGATAGCTCGGCCCGTGCCTTGGTAACAGGGTTTTCAGGCACCCACCCAAGGCAAGCCTGCCTTGCACCAGCCGCCCACGTTCTTGCGATGGCCCTCGGTATCCTTGTCGCCCTCGAAGCCTTCCAGAATATCGTAGCTGTTTGCGAAGCCAGCCTCGGTGGCCGCCTTGGCGGCGTGGCGCGAGCGCACGCCGGAGCGACATAGAAACAGCAATACATCATCGCTGGCGGCCACAGCACTCAACTGCTGCACGAAGTGAGGATTGGGTGCGCCGCCCGGCCAGGTGCTCCACTGCACTGCGCCATGCTGGTCTGGCGGCAGCGCCACCTGGCCAACCCATGCACGCTCCGCGTCGGTGCGCACGTCGATCAGCTTGACCTTTTTATCCGCATGCACCAGTTCGAACGCCTCTTGCGGAGTCACCGCGCCAGCATAGGCGTCGTCAGGCGCCCGCCCGCGTGCGGTTTGCAGCAGCTGCTCAAGATTAGTCATGGCATGTCCAATGTGTAATTAGGGTTTATGATAGTCGCCTTGCACCAGAGGGCAGCATTGCATCCATTTCGGTGCGAACTGCACTATAAAAGTGCATTTTAAATTGTTTGCACCATAAAAGTGCATCCTTGATATCCCGCAAGATGGATGTCGAAACTGGAACAAAGTAATTTTAGGGTGAATTGCCAGCACATTGAAAGCAGCATTTCGCAAATGCCACTCATGATTGCGCTGGCACAGAACCTGCTTAGTAGCACCTAAGAATTGTCGCGAGACGGCAAGCTTCCAAATTCAATCTAGGAGAAATACGCATGGCAAAGACAGCCGCAGAAGTCTTGAAAATGGTAAAAGACAACGAAGTCAAATTCGTTGATTTCCGCTTCGCCGACACCCGTGGTAAAGAGCAGCACGTCACCGTGCCAGTCTCCCACTTCGACCTCGACAAGTTCGAGTCGGGCCATGCCTTCGACGGTTCGTCGATCGCCGGCTGGAAGGGTATCGAAGCGTCGGACATGCTCCTGATGCCAGATCCAAGCACTGCCAACATCGATCCATTCATGGAAGAGACCACGCTGTTCATGCAGTGTGACGTGATCGAGCCGGCCGACGGCAAGGGCTACGACCGCGATCCGCGCTCGATCGCCAAGCGCGCCGAAGCCTACCTGAAGTCGACCGGTATCGGCGACACCGCCTACTTCGGCCCTGAGCCAGAATTCTTCATCTTCGATTCGGTACGCTGGAAGATTGACATGTCGGGCTGCTTCGTCAAGATCGATTCGGATGAGTCCTCCTGGGCTACCGGCGAGAAAATCGAAGGCGGCAACAGCGGCCACCGTCCTACCGTCAAGGGCGGCTACTTCCCAGTGCCACCGGTCGATTCGTTCCAGGACATGCGTTCGGAAATGTGCCTGATTCTCGAAGCCATGGGCATCCCGGTCGAAGTGCACCACCATGAAGTGGCCGGCGCCGGCCAGAATGAAATCGGCACCAAGTTCTCGACCCTGGTCGAGCGCGCCGACTGGACCCAGAACCTGAAATACGTGGTCTGGAACGTGGCCCACAGCTACGGCAAGACCGCCACCTTCATGCCGAAACCTATCGTTGGCGACAACGGTTCGGGCATGCACGTGCACCAGTCGGTCTGGAAAGACGGCAAGAACCTGTTCGCCGGCGACGGCTATGCCGGCCTGTCGGACGATGCGCTGTACTACATCGGCGGTATCATCAAGCACGCCAAGGCACTCAACGCCATCACCAACCCGGGCACCAACTCGTACAAGCGCCTTGTGCCTGGTTACGAAGCGCCGGTCAAGCTGGCTTACTCGGCCAAGAACCGTTCGGCCTCGATCCGCATTCCACACGTGGCCAACCCGAAGGGCCGCCGCATCGAGACCCGCTTCCCGGATCCACTGGCCAACGTGTACCTGTGCTTCGCTGCGCTGCTGATGGCCGGTCTGGACGGTATCGCCAACAAGATCCACCCGGGCGAAGCTGCATCCAAAGACCTGTACCACCTGCCGCCTGAAGAAGACGCGCTGATCCCGACCGTGTGCGCTTCGCTCGAAGAAGCACTCGACGCGCTCAACAAGGACCGCGAGTTCTTGACCCGTGGCGGCGTGTTCAGCGATTCCATGATCGATGCCTACATCGAACTGAAGATGCAGGACGTGCAACGCATGCGCATGACCACGCACCCGGCCGAATTCGACATGTACTACTCGCTGTAATTGGCAAGCTGGCAGCACGGTCCGCCGTGCCGCTGTCGAAAGTGTAAGCAGGGTGTAAAAAACGCGGGGAGGGCACATGCTTTCGCCGCGTTTTTCATTTGGATGTTGTATATTCGGGTTGAACCTTACTACTGCACGGCAACACCGTGGACTCGACACTGATGGAGATGACAATCAACCGCCCCTTGCTGCGCCTTGCCCAGTCGGCGTTCGCATTGCTGTGCGGCGTGCTGGTACAGGCGCCTGCCTGGGCCGATATCTACCTGTGCGTGGACGCGCAGGGCCGGCGCGAGATGACCGACGTTAAAAAGCCCGGTTGCAAGCCGCTCATCGTCACTGGCGCCATTCCCGCGCCGCCATCACGTTCGGGCGCGGCGCGCTCGCGCGGCAACGCCAGCCCGAATGTAGCGGCACCGGCGCCTGCCAATTTTCCGCGCGTTGACAACGCCCAGCAAAAAGCGCGCGACAGCGACCGCCGCGCCATCCTCGATGAAGAACTGGTTAACGAAGAAAAGCACCTGGCCACCCTGCGTCGCGATTTCAATAATGGCGAGCCGGAGCGCCGCCCCGATGAGCGCAACGTCAGCAA
This sequence comes from Pseudomonadota bacterium, assembly GCA_040385745.1. GTDB lineage: Bacteria > Pseudomonadota > Gammaproteobacteria > Burkholderiales > Burkholderiaceae_D > Telluria_A. Next base: position 644 of record JAZKGU010000030.1, on the reverse strand, counting down.
GTACCAGGCGCGCGTGAACGATCTTTCGGCCAGCATCAAGCGCTCCGAAGCCAACATCAAGGCGCTCAAGCGCGAAATCGACGGCATCAAATGACGCCGGCGCCGCACTCGCCGGCGGAACTGTCGGCCCTCGACCTGCTGGCCTCGGCCGTACTGCTGCTCGACGTCGACGGCCACATCACCTTTGCCAATGCCGCCGCCGAGAATATGCTCGAATGCTCGGCGCGCGCGCTGCAGCGCCAGCATCTCGATACCCTGTTTCTCAATGCCGATGAACTCGGGCATCTGTTCAACCAGGCCATCACCCACAAGTACGCCGACCTGCGCCAGGACCTGGCCCTGCTGCGCAGCGGCCGCGAGCCCTTGCATGTGCACCTGATCGTGAGCGACGCCGGCGACAACGGGGTGGTGCTGGAACTGCGCGAGAACGTCCAGCAGCTCAAGCTCGACCGCGAAGAACGCATGCTCGACCAGACCCTGGTCAACAAGGAACTGGTGCGCAACCTGGCGCACGAGATCAAAAATCCCCTGGGCGGCATCCGCGGCGCGGCACAGCTGCTGGAGAAGGAACTGCCCCCGCTGCACCTGACCGAACTGCGCGAGTACACCCAGGTCATCATCAAGGAAGCCGACCGCCTGCAAAC
>JAZKGU010000029.1:0-11282 GCA_040385745.1 Pseudomonadota bacterium | reverse complement strand
GCGCCAACATGGCCATCATCAACAAGGGCCACGTGCTGCTGTGCGGCGAACCGCACCAGCTGATGGAGTCGATCGACGGCAAGATCTGGTCGCGCTTCGTGACCAAGCCCGAACTGGCCCACTTCCAGCAGGAGCACGCGGTCATCTCGACCCGCCTGCTGAGCGGGAAAACCCTGATCCACGTGTACGCCGACCTCGATCCGGGCGACGGCTTCGAGGAGATCCCGGGCGACCTGGAAGACGTGTATTTCGCCACCATCGCCGGGCGCCACGTCGCGGCCAGCAACTGCTAGGGGCGCCCATGTTGGCCATTGCCCTGTTCGAAGCGCGCCAGCGCCTCAAGATGCTGTCGACCTGGGTCTACTTCGGCATGTTCTTCGCGCTGGCCATGCTGTGGATGGCCGCCGCCGGGGGCGTGTTCAAGGAAGCTACCGTCAGCTTTGGCGGCAAGGTCTTTATCAACGCCCCCGGTCCGATCGCTATCACCATGTCGATCCTGGGCTGCCTGGGGGTGGTGGTGGTGGCCGCGCTGACGGGCCGCTCGGTGCAGCAGGACTTCGAATACGATATGCACCACTTCTTCTTCAGTGCGCCGATCAAGAAGCACCAGTACGTGGGCGGACGCTTTCTGGGCGCGATGGCCAGCCTTGCAGTGATTTTTTCCAGCATCGGCCTGGGCGCCTTCCTGGCCACCTGGCTGCCCGGGATGGACCCGGCCCGACTGGGACCGGTGCCGGTCACGGCCTACCTGACACCCTACCTGTTTAATCTGCTGCCCAATCTGTTCATCTTCGGCTCGATATTTTTCGTGCTGGCCGCCCTGACCCGGCGCATGTTGCCGGTGTATGTGGCCAGCGTGGTCATGATGATCGGCTATATCGTGGCGCCCAATCTGGCGCGCGACCTCGATTACAAGACCCTGGCGGCGCTGATCGACCCGTTCGGCACCACCGCCCTGATTCGCATCACCGAATACTGGACCGTGGCCGAGCGCAATACGCGCATGATCCCGTTCGAAGGCGTGTACCTGTACAACCGCCTGATCTGGTGCGGCTTCGGCCTGGCGGTTCTGCTGCTGGGCTACTGGCGCTTCCACTTCACCGGGACCATCGACAGCCGCTCGGCCAGCCGCAGCGAAGGCGACGTCCCGCTGCACCTGACCCACACCGCGATCGACACCCGCGAAAAACCCGACTTCGCCGGGCGCAGCCTGGGCCTGGTGCTGCTCAAGGCGACCTGGATCAATCTGCGCGAATCGGTCAAGAACGTCTATTTCGTGGTGATCGTGCTGGCGGCCGTGGGCGCGATTTTCGCCAGTTCGCTCGGCATGGGCTCGATGTACGGCACCGTCACCTATCCGGTCACCTACAAGGTGCTGGAAATGGTGGGCTCCATCATGGCCCTGTTCATGCTGATCGTGACCACCTTCTACGCCGGTGAAATGGTGTGGCGTGAACGCGAGGCGCGGGTTGGCCTGATGCTCGACGCCATGCCGCTGCCAAGCTGGATTCCGATGCTGTCCAAGCTGCTCGCGCTGATCGGCCTGCAAGCCATCCTGCTGTTCGTGGCCATGCTGTGCGGCATGATGCTACAGCTGTTCAAGGGCTATTTTGCGCTCGAACCGGGCCTGTACCTGCACTTCCTGTTCCTGGTCATGCTGCCCGAATTCATCCTGATTGCGGTGCTGGCGCTGGCGGCCCAGGCCCTGATCAACCAAAAGTACCTGGCCTATTTCGCCATGGTGCTGTACTACGCTGTCATGCTCACCGCGCGCGGCTTCGGCATCGACGAGGGCATGCTGCTCTACGGCGGCACCCCCGACATCGTCTATTCGGCCATGAACGGCTACGGCCACTATCTGGCGCACCAGCGCTGGTTCCTGCTGTACTGGAGCGGCGCAGCCCTGGTGCTACTGATGCTGGCCCTGATATTCTGGCCGCGCGGCGCCAATGGCGATCTGGGCGCGCGCCTGCAGCTGGCGCGGCGCCAGCTCTCGACCCCGGTGCTGGCGCTGCTGGGACTGGGCCTGCTCATTTCAGTGGGCACCGGCGCCTTCTTGTATTACAACCTGCGCGTGATCGGCGACGATCTGACCGGCTGGCAGCGCGACGCCGTGCGCGCCGAGTACGAGAAGCGCTACAAGGTGCTGGCCAATGCACCGCTGCCGCGCGTGACCGATGTCTCGATCCGGGCCGACATGGTGCCCGAAGAGCGCCGCATGACGGTGCGCGGCACCTACCGCATTGAAAACCGCAGCGCCCTGCCCATCAGCACCATCTACGTGCACCAGGACCGCGCCGGCACGCTGCAGGTGGGCTTCGAGGAAAAGTCGCGGGTACTGTTCGCCGACCGCGAACGCGGCTTCTATGGCTATCAGCTGGCCACCCCGCTCGCTCCGGGCGCGCGCACGACCCTCAATTTTGTGGTCAGCTTCGGGCCCAAGGGCGCCCTCGGCCTTGGTATGCAGACGCCGGTGCTGGGCAACGGCACCTTCTTCCGCAACGACCAGCTGCCGCGCCTGGGTTACTTTGCCGAGGCTGAACTGAGCGACGACCGCGACCGCAAGCGCCACGGGCTGGCCGCGCGCGTGGGCCTGCCGGCGCGCGACGACCCGGCCGGAGTGCGCCGCAACCTCATCGCCGACGCCGACTGGGTCAACTTCCAGGCCGTGATCAGCACCGTGCCGGACCAAATCGCGATCGCCCCGGGAACGCTGGAGAAGGAATGGCTGGCCAACAAGCGCCGCTATTTCCACTACAAGATGGACCAGCCGATGCTCAATTTCTACGCCCTGCAGTCGGCGCGCTACGAAGTGCGCCACGACCGCTGGCAGGACGTGACGATCGACGTCTACTACCATCCGGGCCACGAATTCAACCTCGAGCGCATCATCAACGGGGTCAAGGCTTCGCTCGACTACAACGCCAAGCATTTCGGGCCTTACCAGCACAAGGTGGTGCGCATCGCCGAGTTCCCGCGCTACGCCAATTTCGCCCAGTCCTTTGCCAGCACCATTCCTTATTCCGAAGCGGTGGGTTTCATCGCCAAGGTGGACGAACGCAATCCGAAAGACATCGACTATCCCTTCTATATCACCGCGCACGAAGTGGCGCACCAGTGGTGGGGACATCAGCTCACCCCGGCCGACACCCGCGGCGGGACGGTGCTGTCGGAGACGCTGTCCGAATATTCGGCCCTGATGGTGATGCGCAAGCAGGTAGGCCCGGCCAAGATGCGCCGCTTCCTGCGCTACAACCTGGAACGCTACCTGCTCGGACGGGCGATCGAGAACAAGCGCGAGCTGGCGCTGGCCGATAACGAAAACCAGGGCTACATCCACTACCGCAAGGGCAGCCTGGCCATGTACCTGCTGCAGGACGTGCTGGGCGAGGACAAGGTCAACGCCGTTCTGCGCGATCTGCTGGCGCGGCATCGCTTTGGCGGGGCGCCTTATCCCAGCGTCACGGCGCTGCTCACGCGTCTGCGCGCCGCCGCCAGCGCCGACCAGGCCTACCTGATCGAGGATCTGTTCGAGTCGATCGTGCTGTACGAAAATCGCGCTACCCGCGCGCGCGCGCAGCGCCGCCCCGACGGCAAGTACCAGGTCACCATCGAGGCCACGGCGGCCAAGGTGCGCGCCGGCGAGCAGGGCCAGGAGCAGGATGCGGCGCTCCAGGACTACATCGAATTTGGCATCGACGACCGCGATGGCAACCCGCTGGTGCGCGAGCGCCGCCTGGTCACCGGCAAGAACGTCACGCTGACCCTGGTCAGCCCGACCCGGCCCGGCAAGGCCGGCATCGACCCCGATAACAAGCTGATCGACCGCAAGCCGGACGACAATATGATCGAAGTGGAGCAGTAGCGCACAAGCGCCAATCTTGCGCTTTCAACATTGCTTTTCGTATAGAATCCGACGTTTTCACCTCTGGATCCGCGCAATGAGCAGCTCCACTTCAATCGACCAGAACGGCTTTCGCCGCCTGTTGACCCGTAACGTCTCCCTGCCCCTGGCACTGGGTGTGGCCAGCGCGCTGATTTTCGTGGCCATCATCAGCTATCTGCTGTCGGTGCTGGCCATGGTGGAGCACTCGGAAAAGGTGATTGGCCAGGCCAACCTGGTGAACAAGCTGGCGGTGGACCAGGAGTCCGGCCTGCGTGGCTTCATGCTCACCAACGACGAGAGCTTCCTGGCCCCGTACACCGTCTCCCACGCCAAGACCGGGGCCGCCATGCAGGCCCTGATCGACATGTCGGCCGACGACCCGGCCCAGGTCCAGCGCCTGCGCCAGATCATGGGCCTGCAGGCGCAGTGGCAGCTGTTCGCGCGCGACGGCATTGCCCTGACCCGCGCGCGCGGCGACGTGGTCAGCTTCGTGCGCAGCCGCCGCGGCAAGATCATTTTCGACGAGATGCGCGAGCAGTTCGGCCAGTTCCAGCAGCTTGAGCAGCGCCAGCTGATCACCCGCAGCGCCAGCGCCCAGCGCATCATCCAGGTCGGCGTCGGCCTTTACCTGTTGATCAGTCTTTCGCTCTCGGGCCTGCTGGCCTGGACCGGCCGGCGCGACCTGCTGCGCCTGTCGGCCATCTTTGGCGACAGCCTGGAGCAGCAGCGCACGCACGCCGAAAAACTCGAGCGCCAGGCCTGGCAGCGCAGCGGCCAGACCCTGCTGGCCGAACGCAGCATTGGCCAGCATGCGCTGGGGCGCTTGGGCCAGGCCGTGCTTGAATTCGTGGCCGACTACACCGGCGCGAGCATCGGCGCGCTGTACGCGCGCGAAGAAGACGGCAGCCTGCAGCGCGTGGCAGGCTTCGGCGTCAGCGGCGCGCCGCCCGCGCACGCTGACCTGGCCGACTCGCTGGTGGGCCAGGCGCTGCGCGGCGCCAAGGTGATGGTGGTGGGCGAGCTGCCCGAGCATTATCTGAAAGTGGCGACCGGCCTTGGCAGCGCCAGCCCGCGCCACCTGGTGCTGGTGCCGACCGCCAGCGACGGCATCGGCAACGGCGTGCTCGAACTGGGCTTCATGCACCTGCCGGCGCCGCGCGCGCTCGAATTCTACGAACTGGTGGCGCCATCGATCGGGCGCGCCATCGAAGGTGCGCTGGCGCGCCGGCGCTTGCAGGACGTGCTGGCTGAAACCCAGCAGCTCAACGAGGAACTGCAAGTGCAGCAGGAAGAACTGCGCACCGCCAACGAGGAACTCGAGGCCCAGTCGCGCGTGCTGGAAGAATCGCAGACCATTCTGGAAAATCAGAAGGCCGAACTGGAGCAGACCAACGAGCAGCTGGCCGACCAGGCCAGTGCGCTGGACCAGAAGAACACGGCGCTGGGCGCGGCCCAGCTGGCGCTGGAGGAAAGGGCCCAGGACCTGCAGCGCGCCAGCAAATACAAGTCCGAATTCCTGGCCAATATGTCGCACGAACTGCGCACCCCGCTTAACAGCTCGCTGATCCTTGCCAAGCTGCTGTCGGAGAACGCCAAGGGCAATCTGGAACCGGAGCAGATCCAGTTTGCCAACACCATCTACGCGGCCGGTAACGACCTGCTCAAGCTGATCAACGACATCCTCGACATTTCCAAGGTCGAAGCGGGCAAGCTCGAGCTGGTGCCCGAGCAGCTGGCGCTCGGGGCGCTGGCCGAAACCATGCGCTTGACCTTCGCGCCACTTGCAGGGCAAAAGCAGCTCACCTTTACCGCCGCGCTGGATGCCAGCGCGCCCGCCAGCGTGACCACGGACAGCCAGCGCCTGCAGCAGATTCTAAAAAACCTGCTCTCCAACGCCATCAAGTTTACCGATGCCGGCCAGGTGACCCTGACCATCGAGGGGCGCGCGCAAGGTGTGGTGGCGTTCGCGGTGCGCGATTCGGGCATCGGCATCGCCGCCGACCAGCAGGCCATCATTTTCGAAGCCTTCCGCCAGGCCGACGGCAGCACCAGCCGGCGCTATGGCGGCACCGGCCTTGGCCTGTCGATCTCGCGCGATCTGGCCAAGCTGCTGGGCGGCTCGATCGAGATCGCCAGCACCCCGGGCAAGGGCAGCACCTTTACCCTGCTGCTGCCGGCGCAGCTGACGCTCGACGCGGACCAGCCGGCGCCTGCGCCAGCGCCGCTGCTGCCCGCGCCCGCAGCGCGACCGGCCAACGCGGCCAGCAGTGCGAGCGCACCTGTCGCTGCAGCGGCCTTTCCCGACGACCGCGATAGCGACGCCGGCAACACCCGCAGCGTGCTGGTGATCGAGGATGACCTGGCGTTTGCGCGCATCCTGTTCGACCTGGCCCACGAGATGCAGTACCGCTGCTTCGTGGCCCACAACGCGGCCGATGGCCTGCAGCTGGCAATCACCTTGCTGCCGGCCGCGATCCTGCTCGACATGGGACTGCCCGACGGCTCAGGGCTGGACGTGCTGCAAAAGCTCAAGGCCAATCCACAGGCGCGTCACATCCCGGTGCATATAGTGTCGGCAACCGATCGCACCGAAGCGGCCCTGCAGCTGGGCGCCATCGGCTACGTGGTCAAACCGGCCACCCGTGAGCGCCTCAAGCAGGTGTTCGCCGCGCTCGAAGGCAAGTCGACCCAGAAACTCAAGCGCGTGCTGCTGGTCGAGGATGACGAGCGCCAGCGCCAGAGCGTGGTGGCCCTGATCGACGACGACGACGTCGAGATCGTGGCCGTGGCCAGCGGCAGCGAGGCGCTGGCCTTGCTGCGGCGCGATATCTACGATTGCATGATCATCGACCTCAAGCTGCCCGACATGCACGGCCACGAGCTGCTGCGCACCATGGCCGCAGACGACATCTGCGCGTTCCCGCCGGTGATCGTCTATACCGGGCGCAACCTCACGCGCGCCGAGGAAAATGAGCTGCTCAAGTATTCGCGTTCGATCATCATCAAGGGAGCGCGCTCGCCCGAGCGCCTGCTCGACGAGGTCACCCTGTTCCTGCACAAGGTCGAGGCGCAAATGTCGCCCGAGCGCCAGAGCATGCTCAAGACAGTGCGTTCGCGCGACCGCATATTCGATGGCCGCCGCATCCTGCTGGTGGACGACGACGTGCGCAACATCTTTTCGCTCACCAGCGCGCTGGAACAGAAAGGCATCATCGTCGAAGTAGGCCGCAACGGCTTCGAGGCGCTCGAACGCCTGGACCAGAACCCCGACATGGACCTGGTGCTGATGGACGTGATGATGCCGGGGATGGACGGGCTGGAAGCTACGCGCCGCCTGCGCGCCGACGCGCGCTTCGCCAAGCTGCCAGTGATTGCCATCACGGCCAAGGCCATGAAGGACGACCAAGAGCAGTGCATGAAGGCGGGCGCCTCCGACTATCTGGCCAAGCCGATCGACCTGGACCGCCTGTATTCGCTGCTGCGGGTCTGGCTGCCGAGCATGGAGCGCCTGTAGATGAGCGAGAAGGACAGCGTGACGATCGAGCTGGACATGCTGATGGAAGCTATCTTCCAGAAGTACAGCCACGATTTTCGCGATTACTCCGGGGCGTCGCAAAAGCGCCGCGTGCTGCATGCACTGCAGCAGATGGAATGCCACGGCATCTCGGAACTGCAGGCGCGCGTGCTGCACAATCCGGACGACTTCAGCACGCTGCTGCAGTACCTGACAATACCGACCAGCGAGATGTTCCGCGACCCGGCCTACTTCCGCGCGCTGCGCGAACAGGTGGCGCCGCACCTGCACACCTACCCGTCGCTCAAGATCTGGATCGCCGGCTGCAGCACCGGCGAGGAAGTCTATTCGATGGCCATCCTGCTGCGCGAGGAAGGCCTGCTCGAGCGTTCCATCATCTACGCCACCGACATCAACCCGGTATCGCTCGAGCGGGCGCGCAAGGGCGTGTTCGCGCTCTCGCGCATGCGCGAATTCACCGCCAGCTACCAGCAGGCGGGCGGCAAGCGCGCGTTTTCCGACTATTACACGGCAGCCTACGACGGCGCCCTGTTCGACCGCAGCCTGATCGACAACGTCAGCTTCGCCGACCATAGCCTGGCCACCGATAGCGTGTTCTCCGAAACCCAGCTGGTATGCTGCCGCAATGTGCTGATCTACTTCAACCGCAAGCTGCAGGAGCGCGCACTGGGCCTGTTCCACGAGTCGCTGTGCCACCGTGGATTCCTGGGCCTTGGAAGCAAGGAGAGCATCGATTTTTCGGCCTATGCGCGCGCGTTCGAACCGCTCGTCAAGGCCGAGCGCATCTACCGCAAGGGTCGCCCATGAAGCGCCCCGCCAAGCGCACCATCGAAGCGCTGGTGATCGGCGCCTCGGCCGGCGGCATCGACGCCCTGCTCGCCCTGCTCAAGGGCTTGCCGCGCGCCGCGCCCTACCCGGTGATCATCGTGGTTCACTTGCCCGAGGAGCGCGAAAGCCGCCTGGCCGAGGTCTTTGGCGAGCACCTGGGACGGCGCGTGCTGCAGGCCGAGGACAAGGCCATGGCACTCGACTCGTCGATCTATTTTGCGCCGCCCGGCTACCACCTGTCGATCGAGCGCGACCGCAGCTTCTCGCTCAGCCAGGAAGATCCAGTCAATTTCTCGCGGCCGTCGATCGACGTCCTGATGCAGTCGGCCGCCGACGCTTATGGCCCCAGTCTGTGCGGTATGCTGCTCACTGGCGCCAGCGCCGACGGCGCGGCAGGCTTGGCGGCGATCGGCGCGGCCGGCGGTCTCACGCTGGTGCAGGACCCGCTGGACGCTGAAATACCCACCATGCCCGCTGCCGCGATCCGCCTGCGCCAGCCCGACATGATTTTGCCGCTGCGTGAACTGAGCACGCTGCTGGCCACCCTGGAGAACCTGTGATGAGGTCAAGCCCGCACACCAGCAATATCCTGATCGTGGACGATCTGCCCGAAAATCTGCTGGCCCTGTCCAAGATCATCGAACAGGAAGACCGCGTGATCTACCAGGCCAGCAACGGCGAAACAGCGCTCTCGCTGCTGCTCGAACACGACTTTGCGCTGGCCATCGTGGACGTGATGATGCCGGGGATGGATGGCTTCGAGCTGGCCGAACTGATGCGCGGGACCGAGCGCACCCGCAACGTGCCGATAGTATTCGTCAGCGCCGCCGGGCGCGAGCTCAATCATGCCTTCAAGGGCTATGAAACGGGGGCGGTCGACTTCCTCTACAAGCCGCTCGATATCGCCGCCGTCAAGAGCAAGGTCAATGTGTTCGTGGCCCTGTGCCAGCAGCGCCACGAAGTCAAGCGCCAGGTCGAAGCGCTGGAAGAGAGCCGGCGCGCGCTGCGCGCCACCCAGGCCGAACTGGAGCACTCGCTCAAGATGCGCGACGACTTCATGTCGATGGTCGCGCACGAACTGCGCACTCCGCTCAACACCCTGTTCCTGGAGACCCAGATGCGCGGCATGCAGCTCGAGCGCGGCAATCTCGACGCCTTCAACGACGCACAGCTGCGCAAAATGGTGGCGCGCGACGGGCGCCAGATCCAGAGCATGATCCGCCTGATCAACGACATGGTCGATGTCTCGCGCATCCGCAGCGGCAAGCTGTCGATCCGGCCGGCCCAGACCGAGCTGGGAGGGCTGCTCGAGCGCATCGTGAGCGACCTGGCCCAGCGCGCCGATGCGGCCGGCGTCACCATCGAACTCGATGCGGCGCAGCCGGTGGTGGGCGTGTGGGATGAATTCCGGGTCGAGCAGATCATCATCAACCTGCTCACCAACGCGCTGCGCTACGGCGGCAGCAAGCCGATTACGATTTCACTGTCGGCGCAGAACGGACGGGCCCAGATCGAAGTGCGCGACCAGGGCGCGGGGATTGCGCCGCAGGACCAGCTGCGCATCTTCGCCCCCTTCGAACGGGCCGGCACCAAGGACGTGCGCGAAGGGCTGGGACTGGGCCTGTACATAGCGCGCCAGCTGGCCGAATCGCACCAGGGAACGCTGGAAGTCGAGAGCACGCCCGGCCACGGCGCAACATTCCGTCTGACCCTGCCGCTGTCCTGACACGACACTATTGCCTTTGCAATAGCAAGGCATCAACAGCGGCCTTGCAATCCGGGCGCGCTCCGGAGATCATGGGAGGATAATTTAGCTTCGGAGCAAGCAATGAAAAAAATCGCGTTCTCGGGAACCCTGGATCCCATCACCCACGGCCATATGTGGGTCATCGGCGAGGCGCGCGAACTGGCCGATGAAGTGGTGGTCTTGATTTCTGAAAATCCGGTCAAGGCGCCGCAGTTCGGCGCCGCGCTGCGCAAGGAAATCGTCGAAAAGAGCGTGGCCGCCCAGGGCTGGACCAATGTCAGCGTGCGCCTGATTCGCGGCGACTACACGGCGCGCGCCGCCAAGCGCATGGGGATCGACTTTCTCATTCGCGGCATCCGCAACACCTCCGACTTCGATTACGAGAACCTGATCCAGCAAGCCAATGTCGACGTGCTGCAAGGCGCCAAGACACTGTTCGTGATGCCGCCGCGCGACCTGGGTTCGGTCAGTTCGAGCTTCGTGCGCGGGCTGCAGGGACCGGTGGGCTGGCACTGGACCACGGCCAGCTTCATGCCGGCGCCGGCATACCAGGCCTGGATCCTCGAATGGCTGCGCAATGACTGGGACAGCCTGTTCCCCGATGGGGTGGCCACCTCGGCCCACTGGTTCGAACACCTGACCGGCAGCGGCGGCTATGGCGCGCCGCAGCGCCACTATCACAACCTGGATCATCTGGTGCACGGCCTGACCGAAATCAAGGTGTGGGCCGCCAACACCAATGCGCCCGAAGCGGACGTGCACGAACTGAAAAAGGCGTTCTGGTTCCACGACGCCGTGTACGGTCCCAAGTCGGGGGCGTCGAACGAGGAGCTCAGCGCCTTGTTATGGGAAGATTCGCAGCTCGACTTCGAAGACGAGGTGGCCGGCCCGGCCGAGCTGATACGCTGCACCGAGCACACCATGCGTGCGTTTGCCACGCACCGTTTGTCGGAAGTGATGCTGGGGGTGGATCTGGCGATCCTGGGCCAGTCGCCCGAGGTCTACGACGCCTACGCGCGCGCGGTGCGGCTCGAGTACAGCAGCGTGGACGATCAGACCTTCATCCTCGGGCGCCTGCACGTGCTGTCGCACTTCCACTCGATGGCGGCGGCCGATGCGCTGTACGCGGACCGCTACTTCTCCAGCTTGTACACCGAGCAGGCCACGGACAACCTGGCGCGCGAAATCGCCGCGCTGGAAGCGCGCCGCAAGTAAGCCCGGCCGCAAAACCGGCGGGGTCAGGTCCTCCATTCGCACACGAGCCCGACCGTAGCGTCCGCTACGGT
>JAZKGU010000028.1:0-11386 GCA_040385745.1 Pseudomonadota bacterium | reverse complement strand
GGTAAGAAAGGTTAGTGGTCGATGATGTAGAATTCTAAACGCAATGACGATTGAATCATATATTTGAATATGAAGACGGATCGCGCTCAACCAGGAGTCGGCAATGCCCGAAGCAAAAATTAGGTCCGTCCAGTGCTGCTCGCCGGCGGGCCTGCACCACATGTCCTACAAGGAATGGGGTGAGGAAGACAATCCCAGCGTGCTCATCTGCGCCCATGGCGTCACCCGCGTGGGCGACGATTTCGATGCCCTGGCGCGCGCCATGGCCGGCCATTACCGCGTGATCTGCCCCGACGTGGTCGGGCGCGGGCGCTCCGGCAAGCTGGCCAACCCCCAGTTGTACCGCATTCCGCAATACGTGAGCGATATGGTGACCCTGATTGCACGCGTAAGCGCGCACCGCAGCGACGTCGCCATCGATTGGTTCGGCACCTCGATGGGCGGGCTGATTGGCATGGCGCTCGCTTCCTTGCCAGATAACCCTGTGCGCAAGCTGGTGTTGAACGATATCGGACCCACGCTCGACCCGGCAGCCCTGCTGCGCATTGGCGACTACATCGGCCAGGACCTGCGTTTTCCCAGTTTTGAGGCCGCCGCGGGTTTTGTACGCGAAGTGTCGGTGTCGTTTGGCGAGCACAGTGAAGCGCAGTGGCGCAAGCTGGCCGCGGACGTGCTCCGCGAGGACGCGGACGGCCAGTGGGTGCGCCACTACGATATGGGCCTGGCCGAGCCGTTTCGCTCGGCCACCCCCGACTCGGCCAAGGCCGACGAAGCGGCGCTGTGGGCCGCCTACGATGCTATCCGCTGCCCGACTTTGCTCATACGCGGCGCCGAATCCGACCTGTTGTCGCGCGAGACGGCGCGCATGATGGCCACGCGCGGTCCCAAGGCCACGCTGGTTGAAATTCCCGGGGTCGGTCACGCACCCACTTTTATTCATGACGATCAGATCGCCATCGCGCGCCAATTCCTGATCGGCTAAGCAGTTTTTTGAGAGATATTATGGAAATCAAACGCCTCCACGTCGGCAAACGCCTGTCCGAAGTAGCCATCCACAACGAGACTGTATACCTGGCCGGCCAGATCGCCGAGGACACCAGCGCTGATATCGTGGGTCAGACCCAGGAAGTGCTGGGCCACGTCGACCGCCTGCTCGCCGAAGCCGGCAGCGACAAGAGCTGCATACTGATGTGCCAGATCTATATTGCCGACATGGTCCACTTCCCCGGCATGAACGAAGTGTGGGATGACTGGGTAGCCTCGGGTCACACACCGCCGCGTGCGACGGTTGAGTCGAAGCTCGCCAATCCCAAGTGCCTGGTTGAAATCGTCGTCACAGCAGCCTTGCGCTAAGCCCGATGGTATCAATTGCAGCACTGGGCAGCGCGAACGCCCAGCTGGTCATGGGCCTGTCCGCCGTTGACGCGGCGCGGGTCGAGGCGGCGCTCGCCTACGCGAGCGAAGCTTACCAGGACCAGGTATGCAGCTCGGGCCAGAGCGCCCTCGAATTTGCGCTGGGCGTGGCCGGCACCCTGGCTTTTTTGCGCAGCGACGCCGAGACCCGCATCGCCGGCCTGATGTTCGAGCTTACCGTGCTCGATCCCAAGGCCGTCAGCGGACTGGAAGCGCGCGTGGGCAAGGAGGCGACCGACCTGGTGACTGGGGTGCGCCAGCTGATCCGGCTGCGTGACATGACCGTCGGTAAGGAACAGGTCGGACGGGGCAAGAACGCGGCCCAGCAGGCAGTGGCCCAGGTTGAAACACTGCGCAAGATGCTGCTGGCCATGGCCAGCGACATGCGCGTGGTGCTGGTGCGCCTGGCCTCGTGCGTGACGACATTGCGCTATTTCGCCGACCTCAAACTGTTCAACGACATGACTGCCGCCTACGGTCGCGAAACGCTGGACCTGTATGCGCCGCTGGCCAATCGTCTCGGCATCTGGCAGCTCAAGTGGGAGCTGGAAGACCTGTCGTTCCGGTTCATCGAGCCCGATACCTACAAGCGCATTGCCAAGATGCTCGAGGAAAAGCGCATGATGCGCGAAGGCTTCGTGCAGAACTCGATTCAGCGCCTGCAGGATGAACTGGCGGCGGCCGGCATCAAGGCCGAGGTGTTCGGACGGCCCAAGCATATCTACAGCATCTGGAGCAAAATGCGCGGCAAGGAGCTCGATTTCTCGGAGCTCTATGACGTGCGCGCCTTCCGCGTGATCGTGGCCGACGACAAGACCTGCTACACAGTGCTGGGCGTGGTCCACAACATCTGGACGCCGATCCCCAAGGAGTTTGACGACTATATCTCGCGGCCCAAGCCCAATGGCTACCAGTCGCTGCACACTGTCGTCACGGCTGAAGACGGGCGTCCGCTCGAGGTACAGATCCGTACCCATGCCATGCACAACTTCGCCGAGTACGGCATCGCTGCGCACTGGCGCTACAAGGAAGAGGGCGGGTCGAACTTCAAGGGTCAGGCCTACGACGAGAAAATCGCCTGGCTGCGCCAGCTGCTGGCCTGGAAGGCCGACGTGGCCGACGCCGTCGTCGGGCAGGAGGAAATCCAGCGCGAATGGGTCGAAAAGCTCAAGTCCACGACGCTCGACGACCGCATTTTCGTGCTCACGCCCCAGGCCAGGGTGCTGGAGCTGCCGGTTGGCGCCACGCCGATCGACTTTGCCTACCATTTGCACAGCGAAGTGGGACACCGTTGCCGCGGCGCGCGCGTCGACGGCGTGATGGTGCCGCTCTCGACTCCGCTGCGCAGCGGCCAGACCTGCGAAATCATTACGGCCAAGGGCGCGCCTGGCACCGCCGGCCCGTCGCGCGACTGGCTCAGCGCCGAATACACTGTCAGCACGCGCACGCGCTCGAAGGTGCGCGCCTGGTTCCATGCTATCGATCTGCAGGAGACGCTCAGCCACGGGCGCGCTCTGGTGGAAAAATCGCTGCAGCGCGAGGGCAAGACGGCAGTCAATCTCGAATCGCTGGCGCATAAACTCGGTTTCGCCAAGGTCGACGACCTGTTCATCTCTGTGGGCAAGGACGAATTCAGCCTGCGCCACGTCGAACAGGCCTTGCACGATACCGGCGAAGTCGTGGTGCCGGAAGACGCAGTGGTGCTGAACAAGAGCCGCGCGTCGAGCGTTGAAAAGGGCGCCAAGTCGGGCGTGCTGGTGGTGGGCACCGAGGGCTTGATGACGGCGTTGGCCAAGTGCTGCAAGCCGGCGCCGCCGGACGGCATCATCGGCTTTGTCACGCGCGGCAACGGCGTCTCGATTCACCGCGCCACCTGCAAGAATTTCGCCGAAATGCGCTCCAAGGCGCCTGAACGCGTGATCGAATCGGAGTGGGGGCGGGCGGGCCAGGATACCGTGTACCCGGTCGACCTGTTCATTCTCGCCAGCGACCGCCAGGGCCTGCTGCGCGATATTTCCGAGGTGTTCTCGCGCGAGAAGATCAACGTCATCGGGGTCAATACCCAAAGTTCGAAAGGCCAGGCGCGCATGACCTTCACCGCCGAAATCGGCTCCACCGGGCAGCTGCAAAAGGCCCTGTCGGCGATCCACGAAGTGCAGGGCGTGCAGGAAGCACGCCGTCACTGACCGACCATGCGCCCGACTTCATTTATTTATGCAAAGCCGGGTGAGTGGGGCGGCTACCTGTGGCGCTTCGTGGCCAGCTGGTGGTATGTGCTGCACCTGGGCGCGATCGCGCTCGTCATGGCGTTCTCGCCGTCGACCTACAACCGCGACAACCGCATAGCGACCTCACGCCATATCTATCAGAGTACCTGGCAGGTGCTGCCGTGGTTTACGCTGCTCGCTGCATTAATTAGCCTGGTCCTGATCCGCATCGTGGTGGTCACCGCGCTCAGTTACGGGCTGTCGGCCTATGCGCTCGAAATGGTTGTGCGGGTGCTGGTGCTTGAACTGATTCCTCTCACCGCGGCCATGTTCGTGGCTTTGCGCGCCGGCCTCGCGTTCAACGCTGGCGACGCGCTTGCAGTGGCCGCCGCGTCCTCGCCTGCAGCAGGCAAGATCGCCCAGAACCGCCTGCGCCGCGACCTGGTGCCCCAGGTGGTGGCCAACGCCTTCGCGGTACTGAGCCTGGCGATGGTGAGCAGCGTGATCGTGCTGGTGCTCGCCTACATCAGCGTCTATGGCACGTCGCCCTGGGGCGTGCCGGACTATACCCGCACAGTCGGGCGCATTTTCAATCCTGCCGTGACGATTGGATTCCTGCTAAAGACCGTGTTTTTTGGCTTGTCGGTGGCGGTGATACCGACCGCCGCGATTTTGGAGAACCATCGCCACGGCCGCAAGTCGAGTTCCACTGTGCAGCCGGGCGCGATCCGCCTGCTGTTTGTGCTGATTGTGATCGAAGCGGCCTCACTGGCCGTCAAATATATTTGACAAGGGAAGACCATGAGCGAACCCGATGACGATGCGCCGGCCGAAGCGGTGGCGCATGTCGAAACCAAGGCGGTGATCCTGCTGGTGCTGATGACGGCGCTCATCATCACCTTCATTCTGTATGTGATGTACGCGCGCGGGGTGTTCGAGAGCACCCAGCGCCTGGTGCTGGTGTCGGACGATTCGGAAGGCGTTATTCCCGGCATGGACATGACGTTCTCGGGCTTTCCCATCGGGCGCGTACAGCGCGTTGAGTTGGCGCCCGATGGCAAGGCCCGTATCCTGGTCGACGTACCGCGCAAGGACGCGCGCTGGCTGCGGGTGTCAAGCGTATTCACGCTCGAGCGCGGTATGGTGGGCGATACCCGCATCAAGGCCTTCAGCGGCATCCTCACCGATCCACCGATCGAGGAAAACGCCATGCGCACAGTGCTGCGAGGGGATACCGCGGCCGAAATTCCACGCCTGGTGGCGACCGCGCGCGGTCTGCTCGACAACCTCAACGACATGACGCGAAGCGGCTCGGACCTGAACAACAGCTTCGCCAATCTGCAGGTGGCAACCGGGCGTCTGACCGGCAAATATGGCGTGCTGGGTGGCGCACTCGGGTCCGACGACCAGGCTGCGAAGTTGTTCCAGACGCTGGAGCGGGTCGACACATTGCTCGTCAAGGCCGACCAGCGCGTGTTCGGCAAACAGGGCGTGATGGACGACACTCAGGCCGCCATGCGCCAGCTGAACGTGGTGCTGCAGGACGCCAGCGCCAGTCTCAAGAAAGTCGATCTGGTGCTGGCCGAAGCGCAGGCGGTGGGCGCCAATGCGCGCGTGGCGACCAAAGATCTGGCCACACTGCGCGCCGAAGTGGACGAGAGCTTGCGCAAGGTGACGCGCATGATCGATGAAATCAACCGCAAGTGGCCATTTGCGCGCCAGACGGAGTTGAAACTGCCATGACCCATCGTACCTTGATTCTAATGGCAGCGGCCTTGCTGTCTGCCTGTGGCAGCAAGCCGGTGCAGCCCGACTGGCAGGCCGACGCCGGCAACGCCCTCAATAGCTACAGCGAGGCCTATCTCAAAGGCGACAGCGCCGCGGCGGCCAGCGAGTATGCACGCGCGCGCTTGGCGATGAGCAGTACCGGCCGTCCGGATTTGGTCGCGCACGCGGAACTGTATCGTTGCGCCACGCGCACGGCCAGCATGGAGTTCGATGGCTGCCCAGGCTTCGATGCGCTCGCGCAGGACGCCACGGCGGCGGAACACGCCTATGCTGCCTACATCGCCGGGCGGCTCGATGCAGCGAACGCCAGGCTCCTGCCCGAGCAGCATCGCGCGGTCGCCCAGGGCAAACCCAATCTGGCTGCCATCGCCGACCCTTTGTCGCGCCTGGTAGCGGCCGGGGTGCTGATGCGGGCAGGGCGGATCACACCGGCCGATATCACGGTCGCCACCGACACCGCCTCGGCCCAGGGCTGGCGCCGGTCCTTGTTGATGTGGCTGGGGGTGTCACTCAAGCGCGCGCAGGCGGCCGGGGATGACGCCGAGGCGGCGCGGCTGCAGCGTCGTATAGCACTCGCATCCCCGGCCTGAAAAAAGTCGCGCCCGGCCACGGGCGATGTTGTACAGTACACAGCACCACTGTCGACATGAAATGAGTTCAACTGATGAATAAACTACTACGCGCGGCCGTCCTGATGGGCGCGACTTGTTCTCTGCCCGCGCTCGCAGCCGATTTGACGCAAGCGATCGCCAAGGACTACGACAGCCACCTTGCGTCCCTGTACGACCACTTCCATCGCAATCCCGAACTCTCCTTCCTTGAAACAAAGACTGCGGCACGCCTGGCCAGTGAATTGCGCGCCGCCGGATTCCAGGTCACTGAAGGCGTTGGCAAAACCGGTGTGGTAGCGATCATGAAGAATGGCCCGGGGCCGCTGGTGATGATGCGCGCCGATATGGACGGCCTGCCGCTGATCGAAAAATCGGGCTTGCCGAATGCCTCGACGGTGATGCAAAAAGACATGGAAGGCAGACTGACGCCGGTGATGCACGCATGCGGCCACGACGTGCACATTACCAGTCTGGTGGGCACGGCGCGCCGCATGGCAGCCCAGCGCGACCAGTGGTCGGGAACCTTGATGCTGATCGGCCAGCCGGCAGAGGAGCGCCTCGGTGGCGCCTTGCTGATGATGAAAGACGATCTGTGGAAGCGCTTTGGGCGGCCCGACTACGCACTGGCCTTCCACGTAGATGCCGATTTGGAGGCCGGCAAAATCCTCGCGACCGAGACCTCGCCCTATTCGGGCTCCGATACGATGGAAATTCTGATCAAGGGCGTGGGTGGCCATGGCGCTTCGCCCCACAAAACCCGCGATCCGATCGTGCTTGGCGCGCTGATCGTGGTCGGTTTGCAGACCATCGTGAGCCGCGAACTCGGCCCGCGCGAGCCGGGGCTGATCACGGTGGGCTCGTTCCACGCCGGGACCAAGGCCAACATCATCGGCGACAATGCCAAGCTCGAGCTGTCCGT
Source organism: Pseudomonadota bacterium (assembly GCA_040385745.1). Lineage (GTDB taxonomy): Bacteria > Pseudomonadota > Gammaproteobacteria > Burkholderiales > Burkholderiaceae_D > Telluria_A. Next base: position 4,448 of record JAZKGU010000028.1, on the reverse strand, counting down.
GCGCAGCGAGAGCCCGGCCACGCGCGACCTTTTGCTCAAGGCGATCAAGCGCATGGCCGAAAACACTGCGCGCGCTGCGGGCATGGCGGAGCATCAACTGCCTGAAGTCCGAATGGTCGATGCACCATCGCCGGCGGTGCTCAATTCGCTTCCGCTGCTGCGCCGACTCAAAACAGCGTGGACCACGAAAATGGGGCCGCAGGTGTTTGGCGAAGAGACATTCCGCGATGGCATGGGCTCTGAGGACTTCCCGCAATTCACCACCGATCCGGCGATACCGAGCGTGTATTTTGCTATTGGCGGCACGCCGGCCGAGGACATGGCACGTGCCGAGGCCGGAACCTATGTAGTACCGGGCCACCATAGTCCGCTGTTCAAGGTCGCGCAGGCGCCGGCAATCAAGCTCGGCGTCGAGGCCACTGTGATCGCGCTGCTTGACCTGATGCCGAAGAAGTAGCGGGATGCGAACGATACAGGTGCTGCCACTGGCCGTGCTGGTCATGCTGACCGGATGCCGCGATGCGCCGGTACCGGTAGCAGAACCGCCAGCACAGCCACAAGCAAGCGCCGGGTCGGCGGCTGTCAGTCCGGCGCTGATCGCCACACCGGCCGAGATGGCGGCGGTCAAGCTGGCCTTGGACGGGGCGGGGCTGCGCTTGTTTAATACCGTGTCCGGTTCCTCGCGCCTGATGGCGTTTGGTCTGGCCCGGGCGGAACTGGTCACCGCCTTGTCGGGCATATTAAAGATTCGCCCGCAGCGCGAAGAAGATGTGCAGGACTGCGGCGCACACACGGTCAGCTGGACCAATGGCCTGACAGTGTGGTTCATGGATGATAGATTTGCTGGCTGGTCGGTGCAGCCTTCGGACAAGCCTGTGCTCACTGCGAGCGGAATCGGGCTCGGTTCGACCCGGCGTGAGCTCGACAGCGCGTACAAGATCGAACTGGTGCCCGATTCCACCTTGGGCACTGAATTCACGGCTGGTTACCTGTCAGGCCTGCTCGCCAGCGCAGACCCGGCGGCCAAAATCGTCCATCTCTGGGCCGGCAATACCTGCATAGCGCGCTAGCCCGGGCTTAAGTCTGGCGCAAGCGGCGCGGGAGAGTGTTGTGAATGCGGGTGGCTGCCACCGCGGCCTGGCCTGCTGCTACGCTGATCTGATTGAGTCCGCGTACCACGTCCCCCACCGCATATAGACCCGGCACCGACGTGCACTGGTAATGGTCGACCACGAGCTCCATGCAGTCCGAGGTGCGCGCCCCGAGTGAAGCCGCCAGTTCGGAGCGGGCGGCTTCCCCCAGCATGGGGTAGACCACATCGAAATTATGGCTTTCGCCGTCGTCCGTGTGCAGCACCGGGTGCATGGCGCCGCTCATGGTGATGCCCTTCAGCGGCGACAGCACGCACCTGACATCTGCCTCATCCAGTGCACGCCTGTCCTCGGCGCTGAGGGTGGATTCTTCACGCTCGAACAAGGTCACGGTTTCGGAAAAGGTGCGCATGAACAGCGCATGGCCCACCGGATTGGTGGACGACGAGACCACGGCGATGCGCTTGTCGAGCACATCGTAGCCGTCGCACACAGGGCACAGGCGCACTGCGCCGGCGGCCACTGCATCGCGCCAGTTTTCGATCGGCAGGCCGGCATCGGCAATGCCGGTAGCCAGCAGCACAGTGCGGGCGCGCAGCTCGCCCTGGTCCGACGTAGCTACGAAATAATCGTCCTCGCGTCGCAGCGCCGTTACCTCGCCTTCGGCGATGCGGCCATCGTAGTTGTGCAGCTGGTCGCGCAGGTTGGCCAACAGCTGGTGACCCTGGATACCGTCGGGGAAGCCGGGAAAGTTGTGCGTGACGGGAATCAGGCCCAAACGGCTGTTCCCTTTATCTACAACCAGCACATCGCGCCGAAAACGCCGCAGGTAGACCGCTGCCGTGAGGCCACCTGGCCCACCGCCAATGATGAGAGTGTCGAGAATAGTCATGGCCCATTGTGCGCGTCAATACCCGGCACGGCAATCGGTACCCGCCGCGCGAGCAAATAGGACAGGGCTTACAGGGACCGTCGCGACTATTCGTGGGCCTCGGGCTGCAAGGTGATGTGGTCGATCCCGTGCTTTTCGAGCAGCATGGCCTTGACCAGCACCAGCACCTCAGGCCATTCGCGCATGCTGCGGATGTGCAGGTGCCCGATCAGGGCCGGCTGACCAGGCGACATGTCCCACACGTGCAGGTCGTGCACCGACAGCACGCCCGGAACGGCGGCCAGGTCGTCGCCCACTTTCAGGTAGTCGATCGCCTGCGGCACGCCTTCCATCAGCGAATGATAGGACTCGCGCAGAATGGCCACGGTGGAGCGCAGTATCAACAACGACACCAGCACCGACAGTATCGGGTCGGCCTGCATCCAGCCGGTGAGGGCGATGACGGCGCCGGCCGCCAGCGCGGCAATCGATCCAAGCACGTCGCCCATCACATGCACCAAGGCGGCGCGGGTGTTGATGCTGGCCTGGTCGCGCGACAGCAGCCAGGCGACGCCCAGATTCACCGCCAGGCCGATGCCGGCAACGATCAGCACGGTCGATCCTTCCACCGGGCGCGGCGCGGCAAAGCGCTGCACCGCTTCGATCACGATCCAGGCCACTACCGCCAGCATGGCCAGGCCGTTGATAAAGGCGGCCAGGGCCTCGGCGCGCCCGAAACCGAAGGAGTTGCGGGCCGAGGGAGGGCGCTTGGCCATGGCCTGCGCCAGCAGCGCCAGGCCCAGCGAGGCGGCGTCGGTGACCATGTGGCCGGCATCGGAAATCAGGGCCAGCGAATTGGACATGAAGCCGAACACGACTTCGATGGCGGCAAAGCCGAGCGTGAGCACCAGGGCCAGGGCCAGCGCGGTCGGTTTGCGCCCTTCGGCCACGTGGACGTGCTTGGCGTCGCCGCTGTGATGAGCGTGCAGGTGAGCCGAGGGTGAGTTGCTTTGGTCTGGATGCATGGCTAAAGTGTAAATCAAAAGTGCGGATGCGCATTTCACACTTCGCATATTGCCAATTTTTCGGCATGCACGATTTGAATCAAATAGCCCTTGTTTTTCTCGGGGCGGCTCTCTATAATGCTGGTCTTCGGGCGGTTAGTTCAGCTGGTTAGAATACTTGGTCGACATCCAAGGGGTCGGGGATTCGAATTCCTCACCGCCCACCAGAACATGCAGTAAAAGAGTAAGAGCGAGAAAGGCACCATGGTTATGACACCGCGAACTACGACGGAGTTGTTCCAGCGACGCTAGTCGAGGTGACTTCTTTTGCTCTACGAAAAGATAAACGCGGCTAGTCCGCGTTTTTTTTCGTCCGCATTTTTGTTTATTGTTTTAATCAGTCTTTGTTCAGGAGAACAGCATGGTTTCAGTCCGACTTCCCGATGGTTCCGAGCGCCAGTTTGACGGCCCAGTCACCGTAGCCCAAGTCGCAGCCAGCATTGGTACTGGCCTGGCCAAAGCTGCGCTGGCAGGCAAGGTGGACGGCAAGATCGTCGACACCTCGCACCTGATCGAGCAGAACGCCGAGCTGGCCATCATCACCGACAAGGATGCCGACGGCCTGGACGTGATCCGCCACTCGACCGCCCACCTGCTGGCCCACGCCGTCAAGGAATTGTTCCCCGATGCGCAGGTGACCATTGGCCCGGTGATCGAGAACGGCTTCTACTATGACTTCTCGTACAAGCGCCCGTTCACCCCTGACGACCTGGTCGCCATCGAAAAGAAGATGACGGAGATCGCCAAGAAGGATGAGAAGGTGAGCCGTTCGGTCATGCCGCGCGACGAGGCGGTGGCCTATTTCAAGTCCATCGGCGAAGCCTACAAGGCTGAGATCATCGGCTCCATTCCCGCCGGCGAAGACGTATCGTTGTACGGCCAGGGCGGCTTTATCGATCTGTGCCGCGGACCGCACGTGCCGTCGACCGGCAAGCTGAAAGTGTTCAAGCTGATGAAACTGGCCGGCGCTTACTGGCGCGGCGACTCCAAGAATGAAATGCTGCAGCGCGTGTACGGTACCGCCTGGGTCAAGAAGGAAGACCAGGAACTCTACCTGCACAACCTGGAAGAAGCTGAAAAGCGCGACCACCGCAAGCTGGGCAAGCAGCTCGATTTCTTCCACTTCCAGGACGAGGCGCCGGGCCTGATTTTCTGGCACCCGAAGGGTTGGACCATCTGGCAGCAGGTCGAGCAGTACATGCGCAACAAGTACCAGGTCAATGGCTACCAGGAAGTCAAGGCGCCGCAGATTCTCGACCGCACGCTGTGGGAAAAGACCGGTCACTGGGAAAACTACCGTGAGAATATGTTCTCGACCGAGTCGGAAAACCGTTCGTATGCGCTCAAGCCGATGAACTGCCCGGGTCACGTGCAGATCTATAACTCGGGCATGAAGAGCTACCGCGACCTGCCGCTGCGCTA
>JAZKGU010000027.1:0-12235 GCA_040385745.1 Pseudomonadota bacterium | reverse complement strand
TGGCAGCCTCGGCAATCTTGGCGTTGTAGCCGGCCAGGTTACGCACGCCCAGCTTGCTCATGAGCTTGTAGCGCCGCTCCATCTCGTTGACGGCCCAGTTCAGTGCATGCCCGGCCTGGCGCATATCCGTCACCACCGGCGCGAGCAGGTGCGGAATGCCCTCGTAGACCGACATTTCCAGCATCTTCGGGTCGATCAGGATCATGCGCACATCGGCCGGGTCGGACTTGTACAGCAGCGACAAAATGGTCGCGTTGATACCGACCGATTTACCCGAACCGGTAGTACCCGCTACCAGCAAGTGCGGCATTTTGGCCAGGTCGGCAATGACGGCCTTGCCGGCGATGTCCTTGCCCAGTGCCACGGTCAGCTGCGACGTACTGTCGTTGTAGATCTTGGAGCCAACGATTTCGGTGAGGCGCACGATCTGGCGCTTCGGATTTGGCAACTCCAGCGCCATGTAATTTTTGCCCGGAATGGTCTCCACCACACGGATCGAGGTCAGTGATAGCGAACGCGCCAGGTCGCGCGCCAGGCCAACAATCTGGCTGCCCTTCACGCCCGTGGCGGGTTCGATTTCGTAACGGGTCACCACCGGGCCCGGGTACGCGGCCACGACCTTGGCGTCGACGCCGAAGTCCGACAGTTTTTTCTCGATCAGGCGGCTGGTGAATTCCAGCGTTTCGACCGACACGGTTTCCTGCACTTCAGGCGGATCGTCGAGCAGCGAAAGCGGCGGCAGCGCAGAGTCGCCCGGCAAGTCGCGGAACAGCGTTGCCTGTTTTTCCTTTTGCACGCGCTCGGATTTGACCACTTCGACCACCTGCGGTTCAATCTTCACGGGCGGGGCAGCGAAGTGCTTTTCCACGTGCTTGGCGCGCTCGTGCACCAGCACTTCGTCGCGCTTGACGGCCGCCACTTCGCCCTGCTTGCGGTCTTCATGATCCTGGTAGCGCAGACGGAACCATTCCACACTGTCCTCGATGGCACCGCCTATTTTTTCAGCAACCGCCAGCCAGGATACGTGGAAGAACAGGCTGAAACCCAGCCCGAACAGCAGCAGCAGCAGCAAAGTGGCGCCGGTAAAACCGAACGCCGAATTGGTCGCAGTGCCGATCAATTTGCCCAGCACCCCGCCCGGCGCACGCGGCAACTGCACCGCCAGCGACCACATGCGCAAATACTCCAGGCCCAGGCTGCCGATAAACAGCAGCGCGAAGCCGATCCAGCGGATTACCGGCTCCTGCGCGTGCTCGGCGTCGGCTTCGGTCTGCTGCAGAAATTTATCGTTGAGCGAGCGGTAGCCCTTGTAGACCAGCCGCAGGAAGCACACGCAGATCCACCAGGCCGAAAAGCCGAAGATGAACAACAGCAGGTCGGCCAGATAGGCGCCTGCCCGTCCGCCCAGGTTGACTATCTTGGCCACCTGGACTTCGTGCGACCAACCCGGATCACCTTTACTGTAGGTAAGCAGGATCATCACGAAATACAGAAAGATGACGGCCAGTGCAATCCAGCGCGCTTCCGACAGCAATCGCACTAGCCGATTCGGCAGTGGTTGCCGGACGGTCTCTTTGCGGGTGTAACTCGATGTTTGAGGTTGGCTAGTCTTAGTCATTCTTTGTTGCAGGGTTACCGCTGGAAAATCGAATCCGATCATTCTAAGCCATATAAGCACGGGCGGGCCTATCATTCATGCTCACGCGCATCATGGACTATAATCTGGGACTTGATTAGTGGCTTCCACGGCCCCAGTTTCTTTCCCTACATCTTCGAGCAGACGACCCCATGACCTCTACCAAACACGCCAAAGTCCTGATTCTCGGTTCCGGCCCCGCAGGCTACAGCGCCGCCGTCTACGCCGCGCGCGCCAACCTGCAGCCAATGATGGTGACCGGAGTCGAGCAAGGCGGCCAGCTCATGACCACCACTGACGTGGAAAACTGGCCGGGCGACCCCATGGGCGTCCAGGGTCCGGAACTCATGCAGCGCATGCTGCAGCACGCCGAGCGCTTCAAGACCGACATCGTGTTCGACCACATCCACACTGCCAAGCTCAACGAGCGCCCTTTCCGCCTGATCGGCGACAGCCAGGAATTCACCTGCGACGCCCTGATCATCTCGACCGGCGCCTCGGCCCAGTACCTTGGCCTGCCGTCGGAACAGGCGTTCATGGGCAAGGGCGTGTCCGCCTGCGCCACCTGCGACGGCTTTTTCTACCGCGGCCAGGAAGTCGCCGTCGTCGGCGGCGGCAACACCGCTGTCGAGGAAGCGCTGTACCTGTCGAACATCGCCACCAAGGTCACGATCATCCACCGCCGCGACAAGTTCCGCGCCGAAGCCATCCTGATCGACCGCCTGAACGCCAAGGCCGCCGAAGGCAAGATCGTCATCAAGTACAACCACACGCTCGAGGAAGTGGTGGGCGACGACAGTGGCGTGACCGGCATTAATATCAAGTCGACGGTAGATGGCAGCATCACGCCGCTGACCGTGCATGGCCTGTTCATCGCCATTGGCCACAAGCCCAACACCGGCATTTTCGAAGGCCAGCTGGAGATGAAAAACGGCTATATCGTGACCCGCACCGGCCTCGAAGGCATGGCTACGGCCACCAGCATCGAGGGCGTGTTTGCCGCCGGCGACGTGCAGGACCATATCTACCGCCAGGCCATCACCAGTTCGGGCACCGGCTGCATGGCCGCCCTGGACGCACAGCGCTACCTGGAAGCGCAGGAAGACAGCAAGTAATGCCAATGAAGGACTTCGCCGACCTGAAAGCCTTGCGCGAATCGCTCAAGGACCAGGAGCAGGCGCGCGCGCTCGAAAAGGCCGAACGCGCCAAGCGCGAACAGGCCGCGCGCGAGGAAGCCAATCTGTTTCGCGGCGCGCTCGGCAGCGATATCAAAAAGCTGCCGGAGTCGAATCGCTATGTGCACAACGCCCCGCCCGGCATCAACGTCACGGTCAAGCCGGCCGTGCCGCGCTCCCAGGCCGAGGACGATGCTGCAGTGCTGCGCGAATCGTTGTCGGACGACTTCGACGTCGAACACCTGCTGGAAGAAGACCCGGGCGTGAGCTTTCTGCGCGCCGGCGTGGGCACGGACGTACTGCGCAAGCTACGCAAGGGTAACTGGCCGGTCCAGGAGGAACTGGACCTGCACGGCCTGCGGCGCGACGACGCCCGCGACCAGCTCGGCGACTTTCTGGCGCGCGCCGGCAAGCGCAAGCTGCGCTGCGTGTGCGTCATTCATGGCAAGGGCCTGGGCTCGAAGGGTGGCGAACCAGTGCTGCGTTCGATGGTGCACAGCTGGCTCGAGCAAAAGGAAGAAGTCATCGCCTTTTGCGGCGCCAATGTGGACGGGCGCAACCACGGCGCCCTGATCGTGCTGCTGCGCGCGGCCTTGAGCGCGAAAAACTGATCCTGCATGACCCTCATTAAATTCATCGAGATCATGGCGATTCTGGTCGGCGCGTTCTCCGGATTTATCGAGGCGCGGCGCAAGCGGATGGACCTGGTCGGCGTGTTCACCGTGGCCTTCATTACCGCGTTCGGCGGCGGCACCCTGCGCGACATCCTGCTCGACAAGCGTCCCCTGTTCTGGGTCACGCACCAGGAATACGCGATTCTGATCTTTATCCTGGCGCTGATCGCCGCGCCGGCGATTCGCACGCTGCGCCAGATCGTGTCGGACCGCTTGATCGTGGTGGCTGACGCGGTCGGGCTGGGATTGTTTTCGGTCGCCGGCGCCGCTTCGGCGCTCGAGGCCAATATGCCGATTTTCATCGCCTCGATGATGGGTGTGATTACCGGGATCTTCGGCGGCGTGCTGCGCGATATCGTCTGCAATGAGGTGCCGATGGTATTCCGCGACGGGAAACCATATGCCATCTGCGCGTTTATCGGCAGCTGGATGTTTTTGCTGATGAAAAAATTCGGCGTGGACCCCGATTTTGCGCTGTGGTCGAGCGCTACGGTGATTACTGGACTGCGGCTGCTGACCTGGAAGTTCGATATGCGGATGGGGCGGTAGGAGCTAGCCACCATACACAACCGTCTCTCCCGCTTGTCCTCGCCTTCGCAAGGAGGGGCCTATAGCGCGCTAACACATAGTTGGCGCGCTATAGGCTCCCGCCTTCGCGGGAGAGACGGTAGGAACTTCCGCTATTTTGAATCGACGCGATACTAAACCGCCTCCGGCCCAGTCTCACCAGTCCGAATCCGAATCACCTGTTCCACATCCTGCACAAAAATCTTCCCGTCCCCGATCTTGCCGGTACGTGCAGCCTTGATGATCGCATCGACCACCTGGTCGCACATGCTGTCATCCACCACTACCTCAATCTTCACCTTCGGCAGAAAATCCACCACATACTCGGCGCCCCGATACAGTTCGGTATGGCCCTTCTGGCGTCCAAAACCCTTCACTTCCGTCACGGTCAGGCCGGTGACATTGACTTCCGCCAGCGCCTCGCGCACTTCGTCGAGCTTGAATGGCTTGATCACACAAGTAATCTGTTTCATGACAACTCCTCAATCGCTGGAAAAAATATCTATTTCGCTATTCTAAACGACAGCGGCGCTTAATCCGGGATGCGTTTCAGGTCCTCGAGCCAGACGGTTGCCTCCGAATCGCTCGGCGCGCGCCAGTCGCCGCGCGGCGACAGCGAGCCGCCGTTGCCCACTTTTGGACCGTTGGGCACGCACGAACGCTTGAACTGGCTGGTCTTGAAAAAACGCCAGACGAAGGTGCCAAGGTGCTTCTTGATGTCGCCCAGCACATATTTGTCGCCCCACGCAGCCTGCGACAGGAACGCCACCTTGGTCGGCGAAAAGCCATAACGCAAGATGTAATACAGATTGAAATCCTGCAGTTCGTAGGGCCCGATCACGCTTTCCGTGCTCTGCGACGGATTGGCGTCGCCAACTTTGCCCGGCACCAGCTCCGGGCTGATTTCGGTATCGAGCACCTGCAGCAGCACCTCGCGATTGGCCCCGCCGATGGCTCCCGTTTCGGCCACCCAGCGTACCAGGTGGCTGATGAGCGTCTTGGGCACGCTCGCGTTCACGTTGTAGTGCGACATGTGGTCGCCCACCCCATAGGTACACCAGCCCAGCGCCAGCTCGCTCAGATCGCCCGTGCCGACCACGATCGCCTGGTTGAAATTGGCGAGCCTGAACAGATGGCTGGTACGCTCGCCCGCTTGCACATTTTCGAACGTTATGTCGTACTGCTCCTGGCCGCTGGCATAGGGATGGCCAAGGTCCTTGAGCATCTGGATGCAGCTGGGTCGAATGTCGATTTCCTGGGCGCTGCAGCCGATTGCCGCCATCAGGTCGCGCGCCTGCTTGAGCGTGCGCTCGCTGGTGGCAAAACCGGGCATGGTGTAAGCGAGGATGTTGGTGCGCGGCAGATTGAGGCGGTCCATGGCCTTGGCGCACACCAGCAGCGCCTGGGTCGAATCGAGCCCGCCCGAGACGCCGATCACGACCTTGGAGACGCCACTCGTGTGGAGCCGCTGCACCAGCGCCTGCACCTGGATGCTGTAAGCCTCGGTGCAGCGCATGTCGCGCAGCGCCGGATCATGCGGCACATACGGAAAGCGCTCGATGCGGCGCGCCAGCGCCAGCGGCTGCGACAAATCCAGGTCCAGCGTAAAGGTAACGACCTTGAAGCGCGCCACTTCGGCGGCGTGGCGCCGCACCGACTGCCCGAAGGTACCAGTGTGCATCCGGTCGCGCGACAGACGTTCGAGGTCGACGTCGGCGTAGGTCACATGCGAGGCTTCGAGAAAACGCTCGCTCTGGGCCAGCATTTCGCCTTTTTCATAAATAAGGGCCTGTCCGTCCCACGCCAGGTCGGTCGAGGATTCGCCCATGCCCGCTGAGCTGTACACATAGGCGGCCAGGCAGCGCGCCGACTGCTGGCCCACCAGCTGATGCTGATAGGTGTCCTTGCCGGCCACCGTATTGGAGGCCGACAGATTCACCAGCACCGTGGCGCCGGCCAGCGCGCCGAAGGACGACGGCGGGATCGGCACCCACATGTCTTCACAGATCTCGACATGAAATCGCAGCAACGGCATGCCCGCCACTTCGAACAGCAAAGCCGTATCGAAGGGGACGTCCTGCCCCAGCAGCGTAATCTGGCGCGCGACGGCGCAGTCGGCGGCGCTGAACTGGCGCGCTTCATAGTATTCGTTATAGTTTGGCAGGAACATCTTGGGCACCAGCCCGAGCAGGCGCCCTCCCGCTACCACGGCAGCGCAGTTGTACAGCTGGTGATCGACCCGCAGCGGCAGGCCCACCACCATGCAGAGCTTCATACCGGCCGACGCTTCGACGACAGCGGCCAGGCCCGCCACGCATGCATCTAGCAGCGCCGCCTGGTGAAACAGGTCGTCACAGGTATATGCGCTGATATTGAGCTCGGGGAAAACCACCAGGGCGGCGCCCTGCGCTTCGGCCTGGCGGGCCAGCGTGATGGTCTCGGCGGCGTTGAATGCGGGGTCGGCCACCTTGCCGCGCGGCGTGGCGACAGCCACCCGCGCGAAACCGTGTGAATACAGGTTCTGGAATGCGTTCTTCGATGTCATACGGCTTTCGCCTTTTTGCGTAGAATGGATCCATGAATTATCGCACGCATATCGCTCAATCCCTGTCCGAGATCGGGCAGGAGGCCTGGGACGCGCTTGTCGCCGCGCAGGCCGACGCCAATCCCTTCCTGTCCTTCGCTTTCCTGCATGCCATGCACGAATCGGGCAGCGCCAGCGCCGACAGCGGCTGGCAGCCGCAATTTCTGGCCCTGTACGACGGCGAATCGCTGGCCGCTGCCATGCCGCTGTACGTCAAGTCGCATTCCTACGGCGAGTATGTATTCGACTGGGCCTGGGCCGAGGCCTATCACCGCAATGGGCTTGAGTACTACCCCAAGCTGCTCTCGGCCATCCCGTTCACGCCCGTCAGCGGCGCGCGCCTGATGGCGGTCGATGCGCGCGCGCGCGCGGCGCTGATAGCGGTGCTGCGCGCTACCCAGAAGGCATCGCAGGTGTCCTCCACTCACATCCTGTACCCGCCTGAAGAGCAGGCGCAGCAGTTGGCCGAAGCCGGCTTCATGCTGCGCAATGGCGTGCAGTTCCACTGGCTCAATGCTGGCTACGCGAGCTTCGACGAATTCCTCGACACGCTGGAGAAGAAAAAGCGCAAGAACATCCGCGCCGAGCGGCGCAAGGTGGCCGAAGCTGGCGTGACCATGCGGCGCGTGCGCGGCGCGGACGCCACGTCCGCCGACTGGCGCCTGTTCAACAAGTGCTACCAGCGCACCTATGCCGCACATCACTCCACCCCGTATCTGAACCTGGATTTTTTCCAGCGCATCGGACGCGACATGCCCGACAATATTCTGCTCGTCATCGCCGAGCGCGACGAGCGGCCGCTGGCAGCATCGCTGGTCATCCATACCAGCGCCACCCTGTTTGGGCGCTACTGGGGCGAACTGGAACATGTACCCTGCCTGCATTTTGAAACTGCGTATTACCAGCCTCTTGAATTTTGCATCGAGCAGAAAATTGCGGTGTTCGAAGGCGGCGCGCAAGGCGAACACAAAATGGCGCGCGGCTTTCTTCCGACCCAGACTTGGTCCGCCCACTGGCTGGCCCATCCAGCGTTTGCCGACGCCATCGAACGCTTCCTCGAACGCGAGCGCGACGGCATTGCGGGCTATATCGACGAGCTCAACGACCGCAATCCCTTTAAGAGTGCGCAATGATTTCGCAGTGAAAGCTGAGGCCGACTAATCAGGCAGGCGGATGGAAAACGTGGTGCCCAGATCTGCTCCAGCGCTTGTCACCGTGAGTGCGCCGCCGTGCAGCTCGACAATGCGGCGCGCAATGAACAGGCCCAAACCCAGTCCATTGGGATTGGCCTGTTTTTGCAAGGTGAATGCGCCAAACACCAGGGGAATATCGGCAGCATCGATCCCCTGTCCTGAATCGGCCACCTCGATCACAATCCAGCCCGGCTCGCGCTTGACGCTGATCTCGATGCTGCCGCCTTTGGGCGTAAATTTGATCGCGTTGTACAGCAGGTTCCACAGCACCTGTTGCATGCGCTTGGCGTCGGCCTCGATCATGACGGTCGCGCCGCCTTCAAGCGGGGCGACGTGGACCGCGATGGCTTTCTCGGCCGCGTTGACTTCGATCGTCATTATCGCGTCCTGCAGGATCTGGGCCAGATCAACCCGCGTGCGAATCACGGACATTTGCCCGGTCAGCGTGCGTGCCGCGTCGATCAGGTCGTCGATCATGACGGCCTCCTGTTGCACATGCTTGCGCATCGCGGTGAGTCCAAGCGTGACTGCCGGCGGCAAATCGGGCACGCTACGCAGCATCAGCTCGAGCCGCATCGACAGCGCCGACAAGGGAGTGCGCATTTCATGCGACACAGTGGCCAGGAACAGGTCGCGCGTGCGGCTGACCTGATTGAGCTGTTCGATAGTCTCCTGGCGCCCGTCAATTGAATTGACCAGGGTTGTCAGCAGCGCGGTGTAGGTCGCCATACGCGCATCGGACACCGGTGGCTCCATGCGCACTTCGGCCCACAGCAGGTGCCCACCCAGCCCGATTTGCCGAGCCAGCTGTTCGCACGCAAAGGGCGAACTGAAGTCGCGAAATACCCATCCAAAGATCAGTACCCCATAAATTTTCCCGAAGCGCGACAGTGGCAGGCTACAGACCCGCAGTCCATCGCAGAACGACGCTTCCTCCCCACTTCCCGCCGCCACCGCGGTGGCCACCATGCGCCGCTCGAACAAGGTACCGCGGCCCTGTTCCGACCAGAGCGTGGACGTTTCCAGCAGCCCTGCAGTGCGGGACGACATGAAGGGCCCGAGTTGGCGCCCTCCCTGCACGTCATACAGCGACACGACAAAGCCCGACGCCTTGGAAAACTGGCTCAGCGGGAGGGACCACTCATGCCATTGGCGCAAGGCGGGGTCGAGAAAATCGACAGTGTTCACAAATTCGATTCGAGCGGTTGCGGGATCGATGGCGGAAGCTCGCCGCCGTTTGCCACGGCTTCTTCAATCAGGGGACTCTGGCGCGACGGAGAGCGCGACAACAAGCCGTAATAGGAAGAGAACGGCAACTGCGGAACGGTATTGCCATCGCCCCCGCCCTGCTCCTCGATCAACGACAAGCCGCCTTCGGCAATGATGTATTCGCGCGTGACCTGGCGATTGCGGCTGCCGCGCACCTTGGGCACCGCAATAGCGCGCCGCAGCACCGTTGAAATCTCGACGTAATTGAGCAGGATGATGTTATCGACCAGGTGCGAGCCCTTCAATTCCTCGCTAATCTGCGAAATGCCCAACAGCTCCGGGCTTTCATAGTTAAAGAAAATGGTCGCCAGGCGATCCTTGAAGAAGGTGGCCAGCGCGTAAAGGTAGTCGGCCACCTCGTCGCGGCTGGTCATTTCATAGACCGCCACGGAATCGAATACCACGCAGTCGATCTGCTCGCGCTCGACCAGCTTGATAATGCGGTCGAAGTGCACGTCGAGTTCAAGTTCAAGCGGCGACTCGTAGTGAATGAACATTTTGCCTTGCTCGACCATCTCGTCAAGCGGCAGCCCCAAAGTGCGCGCATTGCGCATCAGCTGGCGCGGGTGTTCGTCCAGGCTGACCAGCAAGGTCTTGTGCCCCTCGCGCGCGGCATTGGTCAGGAACTGCACGCTCAGTACCGTCTTGCCGGTGCCGGAAATGCCGGTCACCATGGTGACCGAACCCTGGTAGATACCGCCGTCCATCATCGTATCGAGCGCGCTCGAGCCGGTCGACAGGCGCTGGTCGGATGTGGGCTGGTCCTGCGACGTCACGGGCCGCGACTGGGCGCGGCGGTAGACGTGGATGCCGACGTCCGGTTCGATCCGCATGGTGTGGCTGCCGCCAATGAAATCCTGGCCGCGCGACTTGAGCACGTTCAAGCGGCGATGCACGCGCCGGCGCTGCTCCTCGCGCGTGAGCGAAATGATGGTATCGAACACAAAGCGCTCGTGCGAGTGCACGCCGCTCAGCGAGTCATCCTTTTCCGCTGTGACCATGGTGGTCACGCCAAGTCGGGTCAGTCCTTCGATCAGCAAATGCACGTCCTCGCGAAACGGCATGTCGTGGACTTCGGCGTACAGGCGCATCGGGGTCAGGCCATCGATCAGCAGGCGCTTGGCGCCGATGGAACTGAGCGCGGCGGCAAAGGCACCATCGGCATTACGAAACTCGCTGAGCAGAACTGCCGGGCTGGTTTGTATGATCTTGATCTTGCCCGCATCGATCAGGCCCTGAAGGTCCCAGCTGAAGCCGGCAGCGTCGCGCAGCAGCTTGGCCGGCTCGAGCTCGAACGAGACGATGGCCCCTGGCTCGTCGTACAGCGCCGCGCCGGCGTAAATAAAGCCCAGTCCGAGCGTCGTTTTGCCTGAACCGGGCGGTCCCTCGACGATTAAATTGTTATTGCGCGGAACACCGCCGTGCAAGACTTCATCGAGACCTGCTATTCCAGTTTTGACCAGATTGTCCACCGTGTTTTCTTCCGTAAATTGTCATTGCTACTTTACGAAAGTTTATCATCGGCACTGGCGCGCACGACCCGCGCACGTTGCTGAAAATCGCACAAAGCTGTATTTCTTCAATATAGAGATATGCGTTTCACAATATGTATCAGCAAGTCACTCAAATCTGACGATTACTTGTTACTCGCGGTATTGACAGCTCAAGTGGCCGCCCTGCGCTTCGGCCCCACCGGCTGGTCGTCATGCACGAACAATGCAGGCTTGCCGTCGGCGTATTCGCGCAGCATGTTCCATACCGCCCGTACCCGCTGCAAGCGATACAGATCGGTGGGCGCGGCCAGCCAGAACGAGCGCTCGGCGAAAAACTGGTCGAGCACGGGCACCAGGCGCCCATCATCGGGGACTGCATAGGGCGGCGCCATGATCAGCCCCATACCGAGCGACGCTGCCTCGATCTGGGCCGGCATGCCGGTGCAGCACAAGCGCCGGCGCGGGGTGAAGCCCAATTCGTCCAGGTAGGTCAATTCGCGGCTGGCCAGGCGGTCCTGCACGTAGTCGACGAAATCGTGGTTGACCAGATCGGCGTGCTCGCGGATGGGAGGATGGCGTTTCAGGTACTCGGGCGAGGCGTACACGTAAAGCCTGAAGGTGGCCAGCTTGGTGATCATGTAGCGGCCCGTGGTGGGCGGATCGAGCATCACGCCCAGATCGGCTTCGCGGTTGGCCAGGTTGGCAAAGCGCGGCAGCACCAGCAGGTCCACGCTCAGTTCCGGATTGGACTGCAGCATATTGACCAGCAGCGGGGCCACCACCCGCACCGCGAACAACTCGGGCACGCCAAGGCGCACCACGCCGTGCACCGCTACCTCGGTCCCGCTGATCTGCTCGGTGGCGGCCAGCGCCGCGCTCTCCATTGCCTCGGCGTGTGGCAGCAGGGCCTGGCCCATGTCGGTGAGCTCGTAGCCTTCGCGGCTGCGGTCGAATAGGGTGGTCTCGAGCTGCGCTTCAAGGCGATCGATCCGGCGCGCCACGGTGGTGTGCTCCACTTCCAGCCGGCGCGAGGCGCCCGACAAGGTACCGGCGCGCGCCAGCTCCAGAAAAAAACGCAGGTCGGTCCATTCCGGCAATGTGTTCATGAGTGTCTCGGGGCAATTAGTATGGGTTTCGCATATTGTGCACGAGTGCACAATCCGGTGGAAAACTTTTCAAATACGCACGCTTGCTATGCATATTTCCGTGCGAAATAGAGACAATTCCCCAGCAAAAACACGCTTGAGCCCGTAATGTGCATTTTTGCACAGTCGTTGGGCGCCGACTTATCTTTCGCACAAAAACGAATCCGGGCACACTTCAGGCCATGCGAATTTTGAACGCATATTTCTAATAATATGATGGAGACACTGCCATGCGCCTGACCACCACTAAAGTTAAGATCCTGAACCGTTCCATCGCTGCTGCGCTGGCCCTGATGGGCAGCTCCATGGGCGCCGCCCATGCCCAGACCACTGGCGCCGAAGCACCGGCCGCCACCAGCGAGAACATGAGCAAAGTGGTGGTGACCGCCCGCCGCCGCGAAGAAACGCTGCAAGACGTGCCGGTCTCCGTCACCGCGTTCAACGCCGACCAGATTTCCAAGCAAGGCATCCCGGATATCACCGCCCTCGCCTTCGCCCT